>NZ_BBWK01000001.1 GCF_001463765.1 Aureimonas sp. AU4
GGGAACGCTGACGGCCTCGACGGACCTGAAGTCGCTGTCCTCGACCAACGCCGGCGGCCAGGCGGCCCGGGTCAGCGTCACGACGCTCCTGAACGGCGGCGTCCCGCAGTCGACGTGCAGTCTCGCGGTTCAGGTCAACTGCTTCCGCGTGACGTATGTCCCGCCAACGGGCTTTGCGTTCGCTCCGCCGGGCGCCGACGCGAGCGTCCAGTTCGCCGGGCGAATGCAGCCCCAGGGCGGCGCATCGCTGCTCGACCTTCTGTCGGCGGTGGTCCTGCTCGGAACGCAGAACGTCGATCTCAGCTTGAGCGCCACGAAGACGGTGGGCGTCTTCACGGCCGGGACCTACCAGGCCCAACCGACGATCCGCTGCGAGTAGGCGGCGCCGGGAACAGCACGAAGTAGGGCCGGGCAGCACCGCAAGGCGACGACCGCGCCCCGAGCGCGGAAGGCACCCATCCAGCATCATCACCCTTCCGTTCCACCCAAGCCGAGGAGACGAGCCATGCTCTCCCCCGATCCCATCGACGTGCATGTCGGGCACATCATCCGTGCAAAGCGCTTGGCGATAGGCCTCACGCTCGAGGAGCTTGGCCGCTGCCTTGGCGTCTCGTACCAGCAGGTTCAGAAGTACGAGAAGGGCACCAACCGCGTCAGCGTGTCCACGCTGTACAGGATGGCTTGGGTGCTTGGCATCGCGCCGGATGCGTTCTTTCGGGACCTTAGCACTTACGTCCACCTGCCGAACGGCCGATGACGCAGTTGCACCATCGGGTTGTTGTAAGGGGGGTGATGCTCGCGGCCCCAATCGCATCTGTGACCGAGCTCGGGGGTAAAGCGTGGCTTGCGATCGAATTTGGTTGGCGCCCCGATGCAGACCGGTGAGTGAACCACGTACCGGACTGACGGCGATCCGCTGAGACGATCATAGCCCCAAGGGAGCAACCGTCAGCCGCGACCATGGCGGGCATCGGCTCAGTTCAGAAGCTGGATTGCGGTTGCGCCATACCATCCGGCAAAGCCGCTGACCCAGGCCAGCCAGGCGCCGATGGCGCCCAAGATGATCGTGCGCAGGTGGGCGAGCCAGTCGACCTTGCCATCAAACATATCGCTCAATCCGATCTAGAGAGAACGTATGGCACGATATGAGACGAGCGTTGCGCAGTCGTGAATTGACTACGTAGGCAAACGCGTAGGCGTTCGACCTGTCGGGGCAGCTGGCGGGAAAGGTGGATCGCGGATGGACCGCTGCCCGACGTCTTGTTCAGCAACCCTCAGGGGCTCAGTCGGGTGGCAAAGCGCCAGTCAGGTATGGAGCGCGAAGGCTTTAAAGCGGTCGTCAACCGCAGACCGTACAACTTCGGCCTCTCCGCTACCTCACGGGATACGACTGCAAGACGATCTCGATATCTCCTCGCGTGAACGGCTTGTCGACAAAGCCGAGCGGTTGCCACTCGTTGGCGGCAGCCCGTGTGAAGGCGTCCGTACGCGCCGATACGAACAGGCAAGGAACGTCGTACGCAGCGCGCAACCTTCGTGCAGCGTCAAGGCCGCTCTCCTGGCCAGCCAGCGCAACGTCCATGATAGCCAAGTCAACCGGGCCCGACGCTGCCGCAATCTGCAGCGCGTGGTCAACTGTTCCAGCAATGCCGACGACGACGTGGCCAACCCGTTCGACGATATCCTCGAGCTCTATTGCGATCAGAGCCTCGTCTTCGACAATCATGACGCGAAGCGGCATATGGGTCCGTGGGTCTCAACTCATGGCTGGGCGCAATCTCATGGGTTGTATATCGGGTCGAACGGTACGGTTTTGACCGTATGATTGGGTGCCTAACCGTAGAACTTTGGTAGGAGAGACCGAACCGTACCGGCAGGCGCCAGCATGACAACGAACGATGTGCTCAAGAACGCGGCGGACTCCCCCATCGCCGGCAAGCGTGTCCTGATTGCTGAGGACGACTTCTACATTGCCGCCGATCTAGCCTATGCCTTTGAGCGGGAGGGCGCCGTTGTGGTGGGTCCGCTTTCCACTTTGGCCGAGGGTGTCGCGGCTGCCTCTAGCGGCAACCCACTCGACGGGGCAGTCCTCGACATCAACCTCTTCGGCGAAAGGACTTACCCCCTCGTCGATATGCTGCGCGAGCGAGGCGTACCTTGCGTGCTCGCTACCGGTTACGGCCGCTCCGCGATCCCGATCCTCTACCAGCACATTCCCCATCATCAGAAACCGTTCGACAGTCAGGCGGTCATCGCCTCACTCTTCGGGTAAGCGAGACCGGAGGAAACGCAGAAGACTCGTTAGCACGATGTCGGCTTTTGCGGTTGGGCGTGTGCTGGATCGAGCGTCTGCGTTGGGTCGTTTGCTGAACGGCACCTTTCTGCGAAATAAACCTCAGAGCTGCCAGTCGGTTCTCGGCCCGAATCCTCGAAAGGAAGCATTCGGGAGCCGTCCCTAGTTGCGCACTCTCCATCGGCCCTTCTGGCTACGGGAGAACAGCGATGGGACATTCGACAGTCCCACCTCGACGCCATGTGCAGCGGCCGCTCTGCCAGCACGTTTGCATCCGTCCGGTGCCTTGACTCGTAGCTGATCAGGAAACGACAGCGAGGGCATTTGCGGCATGCGACGTGACCATAGTGTCCGAACGGATCAGTTGCCATCACGGTGTGATCAGGACGCTGCCCTTCGCGATGCTCATCTTGTGTACACGCTGGCTGACCGCGTTCGGGTTACCAATCCGCGCGCGGCACGTCATCTCGAACAAGCGGCAGACCTTCTGCTACGTGCTTCGTCCTGACCCGCCCGACAGCAAGCGCAGCCCACGCGCATCTGGTCCTGTGTCTGCAACGGGTTGCAGCCGGCGACGCGGAGGCTCTGCAACAGCTCTACGTTCAGACCGCTCCGAAGCTGCGCCGGGCAGCTCATGACCTTCTGGGCAACCGCGACGAGGCGGACGAACTCGTCCACGACGCTTTTCTCGCGGTTTGGACGCAAGCGCATCGCTTCGATCCGGCTCGTGGCAGCCCCATCACTTGGCTCCTGGCCATCGTTCGGAACCGGGCAATCGATCGCCTTCGGACACGTCGGTTGGCAGGAATCTCTGTACCGCTCGAGGAAGGTTTTGAAATTGCCGACGAACGGCCGGATCCCCTTACCCACGCCACACGCGAGAGCGATGCGGAGCGCCTGCGCCGTTGTCTCGGTGCCCTCGACTTCCGCGCACAGCGCTTCATCACGCGAACCTTCTTCGAAGGACTACGCTACGAGGAGCTGGCGCAGGAGGAGACGGTACCGCTGGGAACCGTGAAGACGGTCATCCGACGCGGCTTGATGAAGTTGCGAACCGAATGGGAGAGTGGCGAAACGGATTGATTGCGGGTTGACTCTCGTCAGAGATAAATCGTCCGATCTAGCTCGTTACAGCTGGGTAGCACAGATGACAGCCGCCGCTGTCGGACTGCGCGTTGCTTGATTGATAGGACGGCAGGTTCGCGATCGCGCGAAATCGAACAGCCTGCTCGTGCGCAGCTTGAGGCTCAGCATAAGCCTGACGGTCGAAGGCGGCCCGACGCGCTCATTCTTGTCGGATCGGGTCAGCTGTCGTCATCATCGTTAGTGGAGCCGATCATTGGGGTGCTTGCCGTCCGTCAGGCCATTCGTGCTTGGCTGCATGGCCAATCTGGAGCGAACCGAACGGCCAGCCCGCTATGACGGAGCGGAAGGGGACAGCTTTAAGCGTCATCCAAAGCAGACGAATTATGACCGGTCGCGAGAACGAAAATTACAATGTGGCGGAGTTGAAACTTTTTTAAGATCGGTACGTAGCTTTATGGCGCGAATCTTCGCGCAGGGGAGAATGACGGCCATGAGCAGCGATTCCTTCGTTTCTGGTAAGTCCAAGACAATCGATATGGAGGCCGGGCGCCGGGCCTTCCTGCGGACCGCCGGCCTTGCGACGGCTGGCGCTGCCGTGCTCAGTCTGACTGGCTTGCCGAGCGAGGCAGAAGCCCAGACCGTCTCGGATACGGCAGTTCTCAACTTCGCCCTCAACCTAGAGTATCTTGAAGCCGAGTTCTATCTTCGGGCGATCCGGGGAACTGGTCTGACGGACGCGCAGATCACCGGCACCGGAACGCAAGGCCCGGTACGCCAAGCGGTCGCGGGGCAGTCCGTACCCTTCACGACGCCGGCGATTCGCGAGTACGCGATGGAAATCGCCTTCGACGAGGAGAACCACGTCAACTTCCTGCGCTCCGCGCTGGGCGGCGCGGCGGCGGCCCGTCCTCCCATCGATCTCGACTCCTCGTTCAGCGCCGCGGCGCTCGCGGCCGGGCTGATCCAGCCGGGCGGAACCTTCAACCCCTTCGAGAGCGAGAGCAACTTCCTGCTCGGCGCCTTCATCTTCGAGGACGTGGGCGTGACCGCCTATAAGGGCGCGGCGCGCTTCATCTCCAACAAGGACGTTCTGGAAGCTGCCGCGGGCATCCTGGCGGTCGAGGCCTATCATGCGGGCATCATCCGCACGATCCTCTTCCAGCGCGGCTTCGTGGATGCGGCCAACCGCATCTCGCAGGCCCGTGACAACGTCGCCGGCACGGCGGTCGATCAGGGTATTACTGTATCCGATCCGGCAAGCCCGATGGCGGGGCAGGCCAACCTGGTTCCCGCCGATCGCAACAGCGTCGCCTTCAGCCGCTCGCCTCAGCAGGTGCTGAACGTCGTGTATCTCGGCGGCGCTCCGAGCCCGGTCAGCTTCTTCCCAATCGGCACCAACGGCGACATTCGCTGACCGTCGAAAGCACCCCGATCGCAGGGCGCTAGACGATTTTCGGCTGCGTTCCCTAGCGAACGCGGCCCGTGAAGTAGGGCGGCGGGCTTTCCATGAGGAGCCCGCCCCCCTTTTATCGTTCAGGGCGCGGCAGGCGCAGGAGGCGGCGCGCCGAAGGTCAGCCGGAAGGGCGACTCCGCGGCGACCTGCGCGGCGGCCGTTCCCGCCACCGTGCCTGGTGGCGCCCCGCCCGGCGACGACGTGACAGGGGTGCGCGGTGCGATTTGGACGGGCGTCGCCAAGGGGGCCGGACGCCCTGGAGCGATGGCGGCGGCCGGGGCCGGGACGCTCGGCCGAAACAACGCCAGGGTCACGTTGCGTTGACCTTGCTCGAGCCGCACGAGCGCCGTCTCGATCGAGGCGATGTGCCAGCCGTTCACGCTCTCGCCTTGTGTCAACGTGCGTGCGGTGCCGCTTGCCGTATCCAGGATCACCGCCGACGCCGCCGAAGGCCCGACCAGCGTTCCCAGGAGACGAAGCTGGTCGGCGCTGGGCTGCGGAACAATCGGCTCCGGCGCGACGAGTGGGCGCGCGGGCGGACTCGGCGGGCGGCGGCTGGGACTGAAGAGCGGACGACCCAGAGCGTCGCGCATCGACTCAACCGGGATCGCCGCCAACGGGTTGCCGACGCCGGCGTCCACGAGCTGCGCATGGGCCGGACCGCCCGCCAGCAACGTCGCAAGAAGGATCGCGGGAACCGGCCTCACGAGACCGTCGCCTTCCAGGGCGCCCGCACCACGAGCTCGATGCGCAAGCGCGGATCCGCGCCCGCTTCCTCGTTCTCGCCGTCCAGCCGCCGCACGTCGAGCCGGGCGAGGGTCATCAGCGGCAGTCCGGTCTCGATGGCGTGAAGAAGCTTCAGAAGGCCCCCGTTGTCGCCGTCCAGCGTGGCGCGAGCCTCCAGGAAGGCAGCCGCCGTCTCGGCGGTCAACGCGCTCGAGGCGCTTTCGACGATCCGAAACGACGACGCCTCGCCCAGGGCGACCAAGCGGCGCTGCAGCTCGGCCTCCGCCAGGCTGCGCGAGGAGCCCTCGATCACCAAGCCGGCCCCGGACTGCGGGGGAGTGGTGCGGGTCTCTCCGGCCAGCCGCTGGCGAAACCGCTCCAGCTGCGCGTCGGCCAACTCGGTTTGCGAGCGGATATCGGCGGTCGAGGCCGCGTTGCCAAGCGCCAGCAGGACGAGCACGGGCGGTACGATGACCAGAAGCGTCAGAGCCGTCCATCGGCGAAGAGGCGTGGGGGCGGCGCGGTTCACGGCGGGTTCTCCGCGGAAGGTGCTCGCGTGGCGGCGATGTCGAAGCGGTCGCCCCCGCGCGCTTCCCGGGTCACCGCGGACTGGAACTGCACGTCGCGCAGGCCCGCAGCCCCTTCCAGCACCGGCACCAGCGCCGGCGCGTCGGCGGACCGCCCCTTGATCGCGACCCGTTCCGGGGTGATCTCGAGGTCCGTCAGGAAGGTGTCGTCGGGCAGCGCAGCGGCCAACCGATCCAGGAACACGAATGTGGCCCCGTCGACGGTCTTGTCGGCCAGAAGCGCGGCGACCGTCGCGTCGTTCCCCGTCGCGGCCCGGGCCTGGATGGCGCTCCGTTGCCGCTCCAGCGCCGTGCTCGCAGCGTCCAGGTCACCCTGCGCCCAAACTTGAGCGATCAGGCTGGCGAGAAAGACGACCAGCGTCAGCGGCAGCGCGAGGAGGCAGAAGCGCCGCAGGCGTCGGTGCCGCCGCGTGCGCATGCGTCCCATCGATCCGCCCGCCAGAAGGTTCACGCCGAGCGGCTCGGCCAGCGGCTCGGCGGCCGAGCCGAGCGCGCTCGGGCGGACGCCCAGCCCATCCAGCCGCCGCAACGCGCCCAGCGCGATCTCGCGCGAGGTGGCGAGGACGTCGATCCCCAGCGTCCCGTCGCGCTCGCCTGGCACAAGCGCCAAGCCGTACACGACGTCACCGACACGCCAGGGTGTCAATCGCTCCAACCGATGCTGGACCACCGCGTCGGCGAACGGGGCGCTCTCAGTGGGGAGGGGCAGCGTCTGACGCACGACCAGGGCCGGTTCGATCCGCAACTCGACCTGGTCGGCGGTGCGCAGATCCCGCAGCCACGGCGCGTCCTGACCTGCCGCGCCGTCCGCGATCCGTCCCATCCGCGCGACATGGCGGCCTCGCACCTTGTGGACCTCGAACCCGTTTCCGGTGTCGCCGAGGACCCAGCGACGTCCCGGCGCGAGACGGTCCAGGGGCGCGGCGAGGATGCGGGCCGCCTCGTCCGCGAGCTGGCTCCAGAACAGCCAAAACCGATGCGGGCGCGCGTCTTCCACGCTCGCGGGACCGCTGGCAAGCAACGCCTCGATGGGAACCGTTCGCGGCGATGGATTCCTGGACGATGCGTGGCGACGCAACGGGTTCATGGCGTTCGCCTCAACCGGTGGCACGCAGGACCTCCTCGAAGGAGGTGAGGCCGGCCGCGCATTTGTCGAGGCCGTCTTCCAGCATGGTGCGCATACCGCTGTTGCGTGCCGCGAGAAGGATCAGGCCCGCGTCGCCGATATCTCTCACTTGCGCGTGGAACGCGGCGTCCATGCGCAGTAGCTCGAAGATGCCGACCCGGCCGCGATAGCCTGTTTGACCGCAGATGTCGCAGCCACCGGGCGCGAAGAAGGTGTCGGCGGCCTCGCAGCGCAGACCCCGGTCCACCATCAGCGAGCGTGCCGCTTCCGCCGTGGCGCCGTCGGGCCGGCGGCAGCGCTCGCACAAACGCCGCACTAGGCGCTGGCCGAGAATGCCGCGCAGGCTGGCTCCGATCAGGTAGCGCTCGACGCCCATATCCAGAAGCCGCACCACGGCGTCCGCAGCCGAGTTGGTGTGAAGGGTGGTCAGGACGAGGTGTCCGGTCAGCGCCGCCTGGATGCCGATGCCCACCGTCTCGCGGTCCCGCATCTCGCCCACCATGATGACGTCGGGATCATGCCGAAGGAAGGAGCGTAGTGCGATCGCGAAGCTGAGGCCGATCTGCGGCTTGATCTGCGTCTGGTGGATGCCGGGGATCTGATACTCGATCGGGTCCTCGACCGTGACGATCTTGCGTGCGGGATCGTTGAGCAGCGAGATCGCGGTGGCGAGCGTCGTGGTCTTGCCGCTGCCGGTCGGTCCGGTCACGATCACGATGCCGTGGGGCTCGGACAGAAGCGTCTCGAAGGCGCGCTGGTCCGGGCTGCTCATGCCGATGCGGCCGAAGTCCAGAAGCCGCGGGTCCTTGACGAGAAGGCGTAGCACCGCCGTCTCGCCGTGGATCGTGGGCATCACCGCGACGCGAAGATCCGCCTCCACGGAGCCCACGCGCAAGTTGGCGCGTCCGTCCTGCGGCAGGCGACGCTCGGCGATGTCGAGGCCCGACAGGATCTTGACGCGCGAAACGATCGCCGGGGCCAGATGAACAGGAACCTTCTGGTCGCGGCGCAGGAAGCCGTCCACGCGATAGCGGACGCTGAGGTGGTCGCGCTCGGTTTCCAGATGGATGTCGGTCGCCCCAAGCTCCACGGCGCGCTCGAGGATCCGGTCGATCAGGCGCACGATCGGCGCTCCGCGCGCCAGGTCCTTGAGGTCCTCCGCCGCTTCGCCACCCGACGGTGGGCCTTCCGGCTCGGCCAAAGCCATCGTCGCCGAGGCGTCCGGCTCCTCGCGCTGCAGCGCCCGTTCGAACAGGAGATCGATCTCCTCGAACGACAGGAGACCCGGTTCGGCGGCTTGGCCGAGCGCGATGTTGAGCGCGCGCAGCGCGTCGCGCCGCGTCGGATCGGCAAGCGCCACCCGGACCGTTCCGTCCGCCCCCTGGAAGGGATAGATGTAGGACTCGCGCAGGAAGCGCCGCGACAGTTCGCCGAAATGCGACGGACAGCCGGCCACCGTCTCGAAATCGAGGCGCGGCAGGCCGTAGTGGGCCGACAGGTTGTTCGCCAAGGCGTCGGCCTGCACTTCGCCGTTGCGCCAGACGGCCTCAGGTCCCGCCTCGCCGAACGGCGAGGAGGGTGTGGCCGGCACCTCCGGTACAGCTTCGGGCGGCTCCGAAACCTCGACCGGGTCGCGCGGTGTCTTCGCGAAGATCGATGTCCAGGACAGAGCTGACTTCCTCGCATGTTGAGGTGGGGAGCGCTTGCCCCATCTTGGGCGGCGCCTTGATTTCCATACCATGTTCGAGCTGGGGCGGCCACGCTTCGGGCACCCGATCGGTGCCGCGCCGCTGGCGAGGTGAGGGCGCCCGACCCGCAAAATTTGACGCATGCCGAAACCGCGATGCGTTGGCTGGCGTAGCTTATCTCGGTGGGTTGTTGCCGATTGGGTATGGTGAAGGCCTCGCCAAGCGCGCAGGAATGACGTCCGGTCAGCTTGACGCAAGCTTTGGGAATGGGACGGGCGTGAGACTGCGATTGCTGCCCCTGATGTTGCTTCTGGCCCTGACGGGTTGCCAGACAAGCGATCCTGCCGGACCGGAGACGAGCTCCATCTTCACCGGCGCCTTCGACGATCTTGAAGCTCGTCCCGAAGGCAACAACCCAGGCTATGGTGACTTGACGGGTACGGCTGGGCGCCGGTCGGGCGGACAAACGCTCGTCCAGAACTACCGTCCCGAGCGCAACGCTCCGCGTGGACTAACGCTGGCATCAACGGGCGGCGCTGGCGGAGGGTCCTACACGCTCAACTTCGAAAACGCCGACATCAAAGACGTAGCGCGTGCCGTCCTCAACGATGCGCTCGGAGTCAACTACGTCATCAGCGGAAACGTGGCAGGCCCCGTCACGCTGTCCTCCTCGCGTCCGGTCAGCCGGGACGAACTCCTGTCGACGCTCGAAACGGCGCTGGATAGTCTTGGCTTCTCGTTGACGCGCGAGGGAAGCGGTGGCTACCGCATCGCGCCTTCCGGTTCGGCCGGGGCGACCGTGGACGTCGGTACGCGAACGCGCCTGGGCTATGGTGTGTCGGTGGTGCCGCTACGCTTCGTGAAGGCGGCCACCATGATGGAGCTTCTGTCGGGCTTCGTGGCCCAGGGCGAGAACCTCAAGATCGACGCTGCCAAGAACACGATCTACGTGCGCGGCAGCGGTCCCGAGCGGCAGGCGGCAGTCAACGCCATCCTGTCCTTCGACGATGATTGGATGGAGAACCAGTCGGTCTCAGTGTTCACCCTGCGCGAGGCCAAACCCGAGGCTGTCATCCCTGAGCTGGAGCGCATCTTTGACGCAAGCGGCGACAACGCCGCTATTCAGTTCCGCCCGATCGAACGTCTGCGAGGCGTCCTGGCCATATCCCAGAATCCGCGCTTGATCGCGCGAGCGGGAACCTGGGTGCAGCGGCTGGACCGGGACAATCCGGGGGTCGGTGAAGGCGTGTTCGTTTACAAGCCGCGCCATCGGAGTGCTGAGGATCTGTCGCGCGTCCTGTCCGGCCTCTTCGGTGGCGCAGGAGCAGGCCAGAACAGCGGGCGGACTCGCTCCAACGCGCTCTTGTCGCAGGCCAGCCAGACAGGGGTCGGGGGCGAGGGTTTCGGCACGGGGGAGGAGCCGTCCAATTCGCGCATCGCGTCGGCCTTTGATACCGCTAACGGCACGGGCTCCCAGTTCGGCGCGGGCGCCGCACCCGGCGTCATAGACCTGACCACCGATCCGCAGGCGTCGGGACGGGGCGCAAACGGATCGGCCATTCGGGTCAGCGCCGACACCGCCAACAACGCGGTGGTGACATATACGGACGCCGATACCTACCGAAAGGTTCTGGTCGCCTTGCGTCAGCTCGACTCGACGCCACAGCAAGTGGCGATCAACGTCACGATCGCCGAGGTTCAGCTGACCGACGCGTTGAAATACGGTGTGCAGTACTACGTCAACAACCATGGCGTCGGCTTCAACAACTCCGATAACCAGTCGATCAGCGTGCGCGATGTCGCCTCCAGCGTGGTTCAGAGCCAGATCCCTGGCTTCAATTTTCTGCTCGGCACCAACTCGGATCCGGACGTTGTGATCTCGGCCCTCAGCGTGATCAGCAATGTCGAAATCCTGTCCTCGCCCTCGCTCGTGGTGGTCGAGAACCACACCGCGACCCTTCAGGTCGGCGATCAGGTCCCGGTCACAACGCGACAGGCGCAAAGCGTCGAGAATGGCCTGGCGCCGCTGGTCAATCAGGTCGAGTTCCGCGACACCGGCATCATCCTCAACGTCACGCCGCGCATCGGTCAGAACGACGCGGTGACCATGAATGTCGAGCAGGAAATCTCTGCCGTGGTGAACGGCAGCAACACGCTGACACCCACCATCTCCAAGCGACGCGTCGCCAGCCAGATCGCCGTGCAGAACGGACAGACCGTTCTCCTGGCGGGGCTGATCTCCGCCCAGGCCCGCAAGGGCAACAGCGGCGTGCCGGGAACGCGCAACGTTCCCGTTCTCGGCAAGCTTCTTGGTCAGACCGACAACAGCGCCAACCGCACCGAGCTGATCATGCTGATCCGCCCCGTCGTCGTGCGGTCCAACCAGGACGCGGCCTCCGTGGCGGCCGGGCTGAAGTCGCAGATGTGGGGCCTCGGCATGCGCAGCTCGCCGCTCAAATGAGCGCGGGCGCGCGCCTTGCGCCGGGCGGCCTTGCGGGTTGGGGCGCAACCACGCTCCTCATCGCCGGCGCGACAGTTCTGAGCGGGCGCACCGGCTGGATGGCGACGCTGGCGCTGCCGGCCGCGCTCGGGTTTGTGTGCGCCTGGATCGCCTGGGAAGACCTCGCCGAGCTGACGATCCCCGACGCCGCGCTGGCCGGCATGGTCGGGCTGGCTGCGGTGGACCTCGCCTCGACCGCGCTCTTCCGGTTCGATCCGGCGTCGGCGACAGGCCTGTTCGCGCTGGACGGGCTCCTGTGCGGGGGTGCCCTTTGGGTGCTGCGCGAGATCTACTTTCGGCGCCGTGGCCATGATGGGATCGGCTTCGGCGACGTGAAGCTGGCCGTTGCGGGTGGCTGCCTGTGCGGCTTTGGCGGCTTCTCGCTGGCGTTGCTGGCGGCAAGCCTTGCAGGATTGGTCGTAGCCGCCTTGGCCGCGCGTCGCGGGGCCGGACGATGGGAAGCGAAGATCGCCTTCGGCGCACTGCTGGCACCCGCCCTTTGTGCGGCTTGGCTCCTGGGTGTCGGACGGTGATGGTGCAGGCTCGGCTGACGCACGCAGCATGCCGCGGCGGCGGGCTGCACTGACCATGGCGCGCTTCCAATACAAGGCGTTGAACACTGCTGGAAAGCCGACCGACGGCGTGATGGAGGCCGCCTCTCCCGCGGAGGTCGCGCGCGCCCTCGGCGAGGCAGGCTTCACGCCGATCTCGGCCAAGCCCCTGGGGTCGGGCGACGGGCGGACGTGGCGCGAACGGTTGACGCCCGATCCCCGGCCTGAGGAGATCACCGCCTTCACGCTCGACCTCGCGATGCTGTTGGATGGCGGCGTCGCGCTCGACGAGGCGCTGGTGATCCTGACGCAGATGGAAACGCGGCGCTGGCTAGTGCGGCTCGTGCGCTCGTTGCACGCCGAGATCTCGGGCGGGCGGTCCTTCTCGGCCGTCCTGGCGGACCACCCCGCGCTGTTCCCGCCCCTCTACGTAAAGATGGTGGAGGTCGCGGAGATGTCGGGACGGCTGGCGAGCGCTCTCGCCAGCATCGCGAACGAGCGCCAGCGGCGCGAGGCCCTGCGCAAGCGTCTCGTCGGGGCTGTCGCCTATCCCATGTTCCTGGCAGTGGCTGCGATCGGCGTTCTGTTCTTCGTACTGCTTTACATCATCCCCCAGTTCGAGGGCGCGATCGAGGGCTTCCGCGACCGGATCGACGGCTCCGCCCTGTTCGTGTTCGAGCTCTCGGAGCGGGTGCGTGCGGTGTCGGGCTTCATCCTGCCGACGCTGATCGGATGTCTTGTGGTCTTCCTCCTCGCCAAGCGGGCGCTTGCCGGGCGCTCGCTCGGCCTAGAGCTTCTATCGCGGCTTCCCTTCACGCGTCCGCTCGTCGGCTACAGCCTGACGCTCACCTTCTGCCGCACGCTGTCGATCCTTCTGGCCAACGGCGTCGACATCTCCACGTCCCTGCGCCTCATTCGCGGCCTGTCGCGCGTGCCCGGTGCCGCGCAGACGATCGACGCCGTGCTCGCCGACGTCCGGCAGGGCCGGCGCCTGTCCGCCGCGCTCGCGCAGCGCCCGCTTCTGCCCGCGCATGTCGTTCAGATGCTGCGGGTGGGCGAGGAGGCTGGATCCCTTCCCGAAAGCGCGGCGCGCGTCTCGGTCTTCTACGAGGCCAAGCTCGATACGGCGCTCGCGCGCTTCACCGCCGTGCTCGGACCCGTCCTGATGATGGGGGTCAGCCTTCTGATCGGCTGGTTGATCATCTCGATCATGAGCGCTCTCATGAGCATCAACGACCTTCTGGTGTGAGTCTGCCGCAGATGCCGCTAATCCGTCCCGCCGACCCGTCCCGCCGCACCCAGCGCTCCGCCAACGCCGGCTTCACGCTCGTCGAGCTTCTGGTTGTTCTGGTGATCCTGGGTCTCGTGATGGGCCTGGTGGGCCCGCGCGTCCTGAACTACCTGACCAGTTCGCGCGAGCGCGCCGCCAGCCTTCAGATCTCCTCGTTCAAGTCGGCGATGGATCTCTTCTTCCTAGACACGGGGCGGTATCCCACAGCCAGCGAGGGGCTGGGCGCCCTGGTGACGCGGCCCGCCTCGCTTCCCGCCTGGAACGGGCCGTACCTGCAGCAGTCCGGCGTCCCGGCCGACCCGTGGGGAAATCCGTACCGCTACGTTCCTTCCAGTCAGGGGGCGCCCTACCGCATCATTTCCAACGGTGCCGATGGGCAGGAGGGCGGTAGCGGATCGGATGCCGATATCACGAGCAACTAGCCGTCCCGGGAACACTCGACCGGCGCGCGACCGGCGTGGCGGCTTCGCGTTGATCGAACTCATGCTGGCGCTCGCGATCATCTCGCTGCTGGCGGCCCTGGCGCTTCCCTACATGCGCTTCGGGACGGGACCGGGTCTCCAGCGCTACGAGGGCCGGCGTGTGGCCGCGCTTCTGCGCGCGGACCGCAACGAGGCGTTGCGCAGCGGCCGCACCGTCGTCACGCTGATCGATCTGTCCGGCCGGCGCGTGGTGTCGGGCTCGAGCGGCGGCACGATCGACGTGTCGGGTGCCCTGCAGCTTTCGAGCCGTCCCGCCGGGCTGAACCGTGTCCTGTTCGCGCCGGACGGTCGCTCGAGCGGGGGCGACATCCTCCTGGGCGCGAAGGGGCGAAGCCTCGCCGTACGCGTCAGCGACCAGACCGCGGCGGTGCGGATCGAGGAGTTCTAGGCGTGCCGCGCGTCGTTCACCCTCCGATCCGCTCCGTCCGCATTCTCGCCCGCCTGCGCGGACGCGACGGGTTCACCCTGATCGAGGCCCTGGTGGCATTTGTCGTGCTGGCGCTCGTCATGGTGGCGATGCAGCGGCTGGCGGTCGGCAATGTCGACGGCGCGCTGCGGGCGGCCGAGCGCGTGGAGGCGACCCGCGTGGCCGAGACGCTCCTGTCGAGCCGTGCGCTCGGCGCACGCGGGGAGCCGGCCGAGGGGCGGCTCGAGAACCACGGCTGGAGCGTGCGCTTCGAGCCCGTTCCGCTGGCGGCCGGCACCAGCGGCGACATCGGCGCACGGGTCTTTGAGCCCATGCGCATGATCGTCACGGTTCAGGCGGGGGAGAGGCGCGGCGGCGTCCTCACGGCCGAGGCGATCCGCCTCGTGCGCATCGACCGGGCCGAGCGGTGATGGGACCGCAGCGTCGCACGCCGTCTCGCCATCGCGGACGGGACGGCTTTCTTCTCGCCGAGGCGCTGGTGACCATGGCGATCGGCGCCTTTCTGCTGGTCGCGATGGTGTCGCTCCTTCACCTCGCGGTGCGGGCCGACGCGCGCACGCAGGATCTGGCCAGCCGGGTCGAGGCGCAGACCCGCGCGTTGGAGGCGATCGGGCGGGACCTGCGTCCGGCCCTGCGTGTGCGCTGGAGCGGTCCGGATGCGCCCTTCGTCTTTGCGGGCGGGCCCGACACCATGTGGTTCGCCGGGCGCGACGAGACGAGCGGCGAGGTCCGCCTGGTGACCCTTCACGCCGAACCGGGGCGCGTCCTACGCACGAGTGCGGCGCTTCCCTCGATCGCGACCAGCCCCGACGATCTCGCGGGGGGAAGCCGCAGTGAGATCGAAACCGGCGGCGACCTTGTTCGCTTCAGCTACTTCCAGGCCCTGCCCGATGGTGAGGACGTCCTGCTCGACACCTGGACCTCGCCGCTCGCGATGCCGAGCGCCGTGCGCATCGCGATCCTCGATATCCGAACCGGGGAACCGCGCGCATCCCTGCGCATCCCGCTCATGATCGACGCTGAGCCCGGATGCGCCGCTCCGAGCCGTGCGGCCTGCTCCTACCGGGAAGCCGGCGATGCCGACGTCGTGGCACCGACCGATCTTCCGCCCGAGGCTGTGGACGCGGCCGATCCGCTGGGCTGGGCACGCTATGCCCGGTGATCCGCGCGCCCGAATGGGGGACCGGAGCGGCTTCGTGCTGGTCGCCGTCCTGTCGGTCACAGCGCTTCTCGCGCTTCTGACGGGCGGCGCCGTGCTTCTGTCGCGGGGGGCAGTGGAAACCGCGAGCGTCGGGGACGAAACGCTGCGGGCGCAGGCGCTGCTTCGCTCGGGCGTCGAGCTTGCCGGGCACCAGCTCTTCGTCCTGCGCGTCGATCCCGCGACACTGAACGGACAGCAGCTGCGCCTCGACACGGGGACGGTGACGATCTTCGCGGCCTCCGAGGCGGGCCGGGTGGACTTGAACGGCGCGGACGCGGTGCTCCTCGCGGCGGCCTATCGCGCCTCCGGGCTGAGCACCCTGTCGCCAACAGACTTCGCGGAGCGGGTCGTCGATCGGCGGGGAGGGGGCGGCGGGACGTCGTTCCGCCTCGTTGCGGACCTCGGCGAGGTTCCCGGCGTTTCGTCCGGCGACGTGGCGGCGCTCGCTCCCTTCCTGACCGTCTACAACCCCGCCGGCCGGATCGACCCGATGTTCGCCCCGATCGCGCTTCTCCAGGCGCTGCCGGGCGTTCCCGAAGGGATCGGCCCGTCCCTGACGGATGCGCGCGGCCGAGGCGGTCTCGACCGGCTGTTTCACCTGCGCGCGATCTTCCGAGGCCTCGAGTCCTATCTCGTTCTGGGCGAGGCGCTGCGCGTGTTCAGGGTACGGGTCGAGGCGCAGGGAGCGGCAGGGGGGCGCGTGACCCGGGTGGAAGCCGTGCTGATCGCCTCGGTCGTCTCCGACCGACCCTTCCAGATCACCGATTGGCGTGCGCTCCCGTGATAGCTGCCGGCCCGTCACGGGTCTTGCCTACCTCCGATTGAGCGTTGACGCGACGGCGCATTCGATGAACAGAAACGATCATGCGGATAGACGTGTGTACGAGCGCGCCGCAATCAGGAAACATGGAATGATGCAGACCCCCCTCCAACTTCGTCCCGTGCGTCCCGGTACGGTGCGCGGGCGCGACGGCGATCGGGTCGTCTACGATGTCGCCTACGAGGATTTGGCCTTCGAACTGGACGGCCTGCCGTCGGATCTTCCCTTCGGGCTCTACCGCCTGTCGGTGATGACGGACGACGCGCTGGCCGGGCAGCTCTCGGCGCAGCTGGAGGTGGAACGCGAGGGGACGCGCGAAGGCGTTCGCGTGACGGCGGAGCCGTTTCCCGACCGGGTGGACCTCTACTTCGTCCTGCTCGGCGACGAGCGCCAGCCTGTGCTGACGATCGCGGTGGATGGTCCCAGTCGCGTGACCCTCGGCACGGCGGACCTTCAGCGCGTGTCCACCACGCGTTGGCGGGGCCGTCGTCTGACGAAATGGCTGCGGGCCCGCACCGTCCGGCCGTCCCTCCTCGCCGAGGGGACGCGCGCCCTCATCCGGGACGTGCGGGAGGGGGGGCTGGTGCGCGAGATGCGCAGGCTCACGGCCGAGGCCGTCAGCCCCTCGATCTGGTCCGAGCGGCGGCGTTTCGACCAGCGCCTGTCGCGGACGCTGCGCCAAGTGTCGGTGGTCAACCGCGATCTCCTGGCGAGCTGGTCGTCGCGCCGCACGCAGGCGCCCGCGAGCCTGACGCTCGTGATCCCCATATTCCGCACGCCTCGCCCTTGGCTCGCGCAACTGGTCGCCAGCCTGCAGCACCAGACCGATCTCGCCTTCGAGGCCGTCTTCGTGCTGGATGGACCGCAGGACGACTTGCAGGCCGAACTCCAGCATCTCCTGGACGACCGGTTCGCCCATCGCATCGTGGCACTGCCGGAAAACCGCGGCGTGTCGGCCGCCACCAACGCGGGCATTCGGGCCGCTTCGGGCGACTTCGTGCTGGTGGTCGATCACGACGACATGCTGGAGCGCCACCTCGTGGAGGCGTTTCGCTGCGTCAGCGCGATCCGGGACGCCGACCTCCTTTTCGCGGACGAGATCGTCGCCGACGACGCGCTGGAGACGGTTCGTTTGATCGCCTCGCGCGGCCGCTTCGACATCCGCCACTACCTGAGCCACCCCTACATCGTGCATCCGATCTTCGTGCGACGCGCCTTGGCCGAGCGGGTTGGCCTTCTCGACGAGACGCTGCGCATCTCGCACGATGTCGAGTTCGTGCTGCGATGCCTGACCGAGGCGCGGATCGTCGGGCACATCCCCCTTTCCCTTTATGTCTGGCGCACGCATGCGACGAGCCTCGGCCACGCCGGTGCCGAGGACGTCTATGCCAACACGGGCGCGGCGGTTCGCGCGTATCTGTCGAGGTCGCCCGCCTGGTCGCGCTTCGAGGTCGGGCCGGGAATCAACTTCAACGAACTGGAGATCCGCCCCCCTCTGCCGGACGGGCTTCGTGTGGCGATCGTGATCCCGACCCGCAATGGCCTCGACGTGCTCAGGCAGTGCCTGTCCTCGATCTACGAACGCCAGCCCGCAAACCGGACGCCGGCCGACATTCTCGTGATCGATCACGAGAGCGACGACCTGGCCACGCTTCGGTATCTGGCGCAGGAGAGCGACGCAGGACGCATCCGACTCGCCTCCCACGTAGGCCCCTGGAACTATTCGGCGATCAACAACGCGGCGATCCAAAACCACGTCAGCGGCGCGAACTACACGCATGTCGTCCTCATGAACAACGACATCGAACTCGTCACCGACGACTGGCTCGACCGGCTGGCGGCGCAGTTCTCCTGGGGTGATGTCGGAGTGGTCGGGTGTTGTCTTCTTTATCCCGATGGCCGCGTCCAGCACGGCGGGGTCGTTGTGGGCCTGACCGGTGCTGCAGACCATAGTCATCGCTTCGAGCCCTTTCTACAGCCTGGGGATGGTCCGCGGTCGCCAGGCCATCTGAGCTCGCTCGTCGCCACTCGCGACTACAGCGCCGTGACGGCGGCTTTGATGATGGTGCCGCTGCCGTTGTTCGAGGAGGTTGGGGGTCTCGATGAGGCGCTGGCGATCGGCTTCAACGATACCGACCTCTGCCTGCGGATCGGCGCTCTCGGCTACCATTCGACCTATGTCGGGAGCGTTGTGGCGATCCACCACGAGTCCGTCACGCGTCGATCCAACGACGGCATCGACCATCCCGACGATACCGCCCTGTTCCTCGAGCGCTACGCAGACCTTGTCCGGAGCGGGGACCCTCACTACGGGGCGGCGCTGGATTGGACGCAGACGAGGCTGCGCTTGTCCGACTATCCGCAGAAGGAATTCGCTCCGAGATACACCGAACTGGCAACCGGTACCGGGCCGACTAGGGCACGACGCGACGACTAGCGTTTCCCCGCAGCTGGATACGCATGTCCTTCGGTTTGCGAACGGTCCCTTCGTCACGAAACCACGTATATCGGCAGTCCTATTCGCGTCCCATGGCCGGGCGCCCCATCCACATGCCCGTTGCGAAAGATCTGATCGATGCGTTTGCCTGCCCGAACCGCCCTCCTGCTTCTCGGATCGCTGGCCCTCTCCACCTCGCTCGCCGCCGCGCAGGACGCGCAGCCGATGCGGGTGCGCGGCACGGTCGCGTCGGTCGACGGCAACACGCTATCGGTCACCTCGCGCGAGGGGCCGGTGGTCCGGATCGCAATGGCGCCCAACGTCGGCCTGCGCGGCGTGAAGGCGGCGTCCGCCAGCGACATCAAGCCGGGCGACTACGTGGGAGCGGCGACGCTGCCCGGCGAGAACGGCACGGCCGGCGCGCTGGAGGTGCTGATCTTCCCGGCCGCGATGAAGGGCGCCAACGAGGGCAGCTTCCCCTGGGACCTCCAGCCGGGCTCGACCATGACCAACGCGACGGTGTCGAACGCGGTGGAAAGCGTGTCGGGCCGCCAGCTGACCCTGACCTATCCGACCGGATCGCAACAGATCACCTTGCCCGACGGCGTGCCGGTCGTGACCTTCGCCGAGGCTTCGGCCGCCGACCTCAAGGCGGGCGCCCCGGTCTTCGTGCCGGCGACGAAGGCGGCCGACGGGTCGCTCACCACGGCCTTCGTGGTGGTCGGCAACCAGGGCATCGTTCCGCCTATGTAACGAAAAATTTTCTTGCTTGTTAAAAGTAAAATCATTCCGAGGACCTCTTGTGTACCCGAAGGGTTGTGGAAAGAACATGATGAAATGAATCAGACACTAAGGCCTAAAGAGACGAGGTAGCGTTCGACGACTGGGGAGTCGCGAGAGCCTACACGTAGGAGTTCGAGGGCTTCGCAGTCGCCGTATCGCTTAGCCTCAAGTGCGGTAGCTGAGATCTCCCATGGTGCTCCAGGTGCGCTCCGTCGTCCGATACCGTCCTGCTTGCACCAACGTCTGATCGTCTTTTCGTTCTTTCCAGTCCGATAGGCCGCCTCTTTCAGGCTGATAATCTCGTCCTGACGCATCAACACTGGTCGTACGGAGGGCGCAGAGCTCATCGGACCAGTCCTTGCATCCCAGTGTTTGCGGGCCAACGAGACGCACAACCAACATTATTCGATATCGCGAGAACTGATTTTTCGATCACGAAATAAAATCTGCGAATGAGACCCCTGTCGGTGTCCACCCCCAAGACTTCGCTGACTTCCGATGCCCCCTCCCGTCGGGGCCGATCGGGATCCGACTTGGCCCCCGAGCGGCAACGACCGCTGGACATGTAGGGGATCGCTGCTTGTGCCACCTGTGACGTCACCTGTGACGCGCGAAGCTCTGCGCCGTAACGGTTTGGAGCAACTGGCACAGGTGGCACAGGTGTCTTTTGAAGTTCAGGGAAGAATGAGATTGCTAGAAGGATGGGCTGCGCAGCATGCGCACTACGGTCGTGTACACTCGTGTATGGGCGATGCAGATTTTGCCTATGCCACCTATGCCACCTGTGCAGCCCTTGCGTCGCAAGGGTTGCAACGAAATTGGCACGTGTGACTGTCACGGGTGCCACCTGTGCCAACCCGGTCATAGGCCGAACGCCTTCCTAAGGTCTGGAAGCGACGGGAGGCGATAGCACCATGCGCGTCCGCCATCGCCCGTGCGATGTTGCGATGCGAGTGCCTTGGCTTCTGTCTTGGCCAAGGTGACGAGACGCTTCCCAACTCGGACGTCGGTGATCGGCGGTTCGCGACGCTCCTTGCTCCAGCGTTCGTAGTCTCTGTAGAGGCGAGCGCGCTCTATGAGTACGGGGCCATCCTCCCACGACACGCCGTTTTCGCCTGCATACTGGCCGCCCGTCGCGAGCAGCTCGAACCAGAAGCGGTCGAAGCCTTCCAGCGACTCGACCTGCACCTCGGCCAAGGCGTCCGTCGCCGGGCAATTGCGCACGTTGAAGCCGGCCAGGTCGACAGCCGCGAGATACTTTCGGAGAGCGGCCGGCCCGACGCCGCATCGTTCACGCTCGATGGCGCCGAAGTAAGCCTCGTCTTTCCGGTGAGCGTCGGACACGTTCAGCACGAAGAAGCGCCGTGCTTCGGCCGATGCGTTCACCGGCTTGACCTCGTTCGATGTGATCCACAAACGCAAGAAGGACTTCTGGCCGGTATCGACGTCGACACCCTTGCCTTCCTCCGTATGGTTCGGGTTCGTGATAAGCGACTTCAGGACGCCTTCTTTGTCCTTAGCCTTCCCGATCCAGCCAAGCTCCTCGACATGCAGGAAGAGCCGGTTCGTCAGGTGCGAGTTGAAAGCACCGGTGATATGCTTGTCCTGCGCCGTGTTCACGTACAGCTTCGGCATCATCGCTTCGACGTAGTAGCCGACCGTGTCCTTGCCGGTGCCTTCGAGACCCTTCAGCACGACCGCAACCCCGGGCTTCTCGCCTGGTCTCTGAATGAGATGCGCGAACCACCGGATGAGATAGGCGAAGTGTTCTTCGTCGCCGCTGCAAACGATATTCCGCATATGCGCTAGGATCAGGGCGCACTCTCGGCCGCTCGCGTCGACATGGTCATCGCCGTCCAGGGGCGGGAAGCCCCGCCAGCGATTGTAGACACCGGGGGGTGTGCCATTCGGATCAAAGTCCCAACCCTTCGGATAGACGCGGCGATCCGGCGAGCGGATCCAAGCGTCGTACCGCGAGAGGACCTGCTTGCCTTCCAGAAGCCGAACCTCTCGGTCAGCGTACCGCAGGATCAGGTCTTCCTTCCCGGTCTTGTAGGTCGAGCCATCGTCTTCCTCAGAGATCGGGAACGCCTTGCCCCGGTGCATGATGATGGCGTGACGTTCGTTCATCTCCGCGACGTAGTAGGGCACGTCTTTCGACGGTTTGCCGAGGGTCGTCACCTCTTCCAGACCATCGAAGATGCCCCCACCATCTACCGGTGAGACGGGCTCGGGATCGGACGCTACGTCCTCAATCAGCCACTGCTGAACGGTCGGAATCACATGCGGAGCGAGCTTTTTGAGTAGCCACATCAGCGTCCCGGCCGACAGGTCCTCGGGCGGGTAAAGTTCGACGTGCTTCCAAGAATCCTCGACCTCAGCGGGGTCGTGCTTGCCGGCCTTTGCAGACCATAGCATGAGCGCCTCGAGGCCATCGTCGCTGTTGTGGGAAGCGTCCCACAGCGTCATCTGAACGTGCCGATAGGCGTCCCACGGAACGAGCCTTTCGTTATTCGGCAGACCTTCGGCGAAGGCGAGCAAGGCTTCCCGTGGCCAAGCACGTTTCGTCTTGAACGGCCGATTGCCCTTGCCCTCGCGTTTGCGTCCGCAGAGGGTCGTCGGGTCCTTTCCGTCTTCAAGACAAGCGGCCAGCAAGCGGTCGCTCACCTCATGCGGAACGATCACAACATCAGGATTGCTCTCGATGATCCGGCACAACCGCGGCGCATTCTTTGTATGGACCGATCCCGGCCAGCGGTAGGGATGGCACAAGGCGGCCCCGCTGCCGTCAGCGCCGACAAGGTCGACGGCGCGCCGACGCAGCTGACGAAGCATGAAGAGTTCCTCAGGGCTGCGCGCTGAGTGCGCCAACCGCCAATGAACGTGCTTCTTCCGCTCATCGTTGGAAGTGACCCCCCCGCTTTCGACAACCATCCACGGATCGCCGAGCACCTCGCGCAATCGGGCAAGCGAAGCGTCGGGGTTCTCGTCCAGATCAACGCTGAGCGCCGAGCAGTAGGCGACGGACTCTTCGGTGGCCCTGAGCTTGCTGCCATCGGCCGGCTTGCGAAACAGTACGAGCGGCGGACTAAAGACGCGCGCCGACAGATCAATTCGGCGGGCCGCGTCCTGCGCATGGGTCGTGAGACGGCGAACAGCAGCATCAATGTCAGCCGGATCATACTCGATCCAATCCGGATCGGAGTACCGGCGAGGATCGTCCGGCGGCAGTTTCTTTGGGTGCTGCGGGAAATGGCGGGAGCCGATGAAGCCCTCATTCGCCCTGGCATCATGGAAGAAGCCCACGACGCATGTTCGGATAAGGGACGAGTCAACCGCCACTTCCGTCTTGGAATTCCTATCCGTCAGCGCTACAACATTGGCAGGCAAGTGCATCTCCTGGACCGGGTGGCGACCCGGCTCTTGATTGGTTGGAGGCGAAGGGGTCGGCGTGGTGGCCGCTCCTTCGCTGACAGCTCTCAGGCATGATCCAGTTCGGGCGTTGGATCGAACGCCTCATCAAACAGCTTCCGAGCCCGCTTGCCGATTGCTTCATTCTGGGTGTTCACGAAGATGAACTCGAGATCGTCGGCTGCCCGACAGATGCGGACGTAATCTCGGACTCGGCGCGCATCCTGCAGGTCGTGATCGACCATGCTGAGCAGAAGCGCCTCGGCGTCGCTTGTCGGTAGGTTCGCGACGACGGCCCGGATGTCCGGTACGGCGTCAGTCGGCCGCACATTGAGCGTGGTCATGCTCCATCCTTTCTCGCGATCCGACCCCGGACCGGCTTGTTGGCTTTGGCGATGCGTCTGATGCGGGGTGTGGCGCCCTCGCGGGCGAGGCGCGCGATGACGTTGCGAACCTGAGCCGGGATCTTCCAGCCGGCTTGCTGGCAGCGGCTGAGTGAGCGCAATTCGCGCCAGAGAATGATCGTGTCCCGTTCGACCCGCTTGGCGGTCTTGGTGCGCAGGTACTTCGCGGAATGCTCATACTGACGGCGCGGTGAGGTCGGCATCGATGCCCCCGTGTCCTTCGACATGACGACGTGCGAGCTCATCGATCCGTGCTTCGTCCTCGTCGTCACGCTTCTGCCTGTCGGCGAGGTAGGCACCGGCGAACCGGTCCCAAGTGCGCCGCTCGGCGGCGAGCCGCCGGTGGTGCATGGCCTGCCGGCGGACGGCTTCGAAGGGACTGTTCCTCATCGCACCGGCTCCTTCTGCAGCAGGTCGAAGAACTTCGGCGTGGCGAGCACCGCACGGGCACCATGCGCAAAGGTCCCGCCGCCGATCTGGTCAGCGCCGACCTCATCGAGAATGGTGTCGAACGTCTCGCCCGGCTTGATCGAGTCAACGACCAGCTGGATCAGCGCCCGACACGTCGCGCCGAGAAGGTCACGGCGCTGGCCGGCATCGAGGTTCGGGACCGGAGCCTCGTTCGGCCAGCCTACGAAGGCGCGGAACGCTTCTTCGAGATCGCGCTGGCAGAAGGTCCAGTCCGCAGCGTAGAGCAGCGGCAAGATGCTCACGGTCTCGGTGCTCAAGCTGCCCGCCCAATGTTGAAAGGCAAGCCAAGCTTTTCGGCGAGCGGCGCGACGGGCACGAGAATGCGGCCGCCGACGCGGATTGTCGGCAGGTCGCCGCGGCGGGCG
Source organism: Aureimonas sp. AU4 (assembly GCF_001463765.1). Lineage (GTDB taxonomy): Bacteria > Pseudomonadota > Alphaproteobacteria > Rhizobiales > Rhizobiaceae > Aureimonas. Next base: position 24,103 of record NZ_BBWK01000001.1, read on the forward strand.
GCTTCGTACGCCGCGCTGCGACCAAGGCCGAAGAACACGTGCCCTGCAGTGATAATGTCTGTCGTTGCCAAACCGAGAACGGCTTCGACGTCCGCTCGCGTGGCAGCTGGGGTGGACTTCTTCGCCATCGTTGGCTCTTTCGTAAAAAGGTGTTACGAAATGATAGGTAGCCTTCGGGCTTCCATCTGACAAGCGTTTCGTATTACTTTTTTACTAAAACTGGATCCTGGATGATCGGCAGACCTAAATTATCGGACGGTGCGACGAAGCCGATCCAGCTCAAGATTGGTGAAGAGGAGTTCGCCGACCTCGAGGAGTGGCGCTTCGCGAACAGAATGGAGTCGCGCTCTGAGGCGATACGACGTTTGATTCAACTGGGTTTGCGCGCCGATCCGCTAGTTCCACTGACGTTTAGCCGAATACTGGAGGCATTGGAAACAGCTCAAAAACTGCAGGTCCAGATGCAGGGTTTCGACGCAAAAAAGCTGTCTAAAGAACAATACTTTGCAAGCGTCGCTACAGCGGTCGGTGAAATGTATGGCGACGTTTTGGACGCGATACTTTCCGCCGCGGCTCAATCAATGGCTTTGGTCAATGAGGTGGCCGCGATACATCAGAACTCAGATATTAAGGACGCAGTCGCGAAAGCGGACGAGATAAAACAGCATTACCTGAATGAGCTCGAGAAGCTGCGTGGCGATATCGGCGCGGAAAAAGCGCGACGGCGTTTCGTACTCGATCGGGAGGACGAAGAATGAAGGGCTCTATCAAAGAGCGCTCGCCCGGCACGTGGGCGATCATCCTCGACAATCCGGAGCGGGATCCGGTCACCGGTAAGCGCCGGCGCAAGTGGCACACGTTCCACGGCACGAAGCGCGAGGCTCAGGTCGAGTGCGCCCGTCTCGTCACGATGATCAAGCACGGCGGGTACACCGAGCCGACGAAGACGACGGTGGCGCAGTTCCTAGATCGCTGGTTGACGCACGAGAAGGCCAGCGTCGCGCCGAAGACGCACGAGCGCTACACCGAGATCGCCCGCAAGAACATCATGCCGCTGATCGGCTCGACGACGCTGGCGAAGCTGAAGGTCGAGGCGATCGATGCGGCCTGGACGAAGGCACTGGCGAGCGGCCGACGGAACGGGAAGGGCGGTCTCTCGCCCCGCACCGTCCACCATATGCGCCGCGTCCTGATCAAGGCGCTCAACCAGGCCGTGGTCTGGGAGATGATCCCGAAGAACCCGGCAACGCTCTCCAAGCCGCCGAAGGTCGAACGGAAGGCGATGTCGGCCTACGGGTCCGACACGACCGCGCAGCTCCTTGAGGCCGTGCGCGGAACGCGGATCTATGTGCCGGTGCTGCTGGCCGTCATGTGCGGCCTGCGCCGCGGCGAGGTGGTGGCGCTGCGCTGGAAGGACGTCGAGCTGGGCGACAACCAGCGGCGCCTGTCGGTGGTGGCGACGGCCGAGCAGACGAAGACGGGTGTCCGCCAGAAGGAGACGAAGACGGGCAGGGGGCGCGTGGTGGATCTCAGCGCCAGTATGACGGCCGAGCTATTGCGGCATCGGGCCGCGCAAGCGGAGGAGCAGCTGCGCCTCGGCGTGCGCGTGACGCCCGACAGCTTCGTGGTCGCTCAGGTGGACGGCCAGCCGCTCCAGCCGAACTCACTGACGCACGAGTGGGTGCGGATCCTGGCGAAGTCCGATCTGCCCCGCATCCGCTTCCACGACCTTCGGCATAGCCACGCGACGCAGATGCTTGCGGCTGGCGTCCACCCGAAGGTCGCTCAGGAACGGCTCGGCCATTCGACGATCGCGATCACGCTCGACATCTACAGCCACGTCATGCCGGGCATGGGCGCCAGCGCAGCCGAGTTGGTTGACGCTGCGGTCCGGCAGGCGGTAAAGCCGAAGGCGTAGAGCCGTTCGGTAGCAATTCGGTAGCAGCGGACCAAATGAAGAGCGCTGCGAAGCCAGATTTGCCAACGATTACAAGGCTTGGATGGGTGGCCGAGTGGTTTAAGGCAGCGGTCTTGAAAACCGCCGTGCGGGGAACCGTACCGTGAGTTCGAATCTCACCCCATCCGCCAACGCTCCTTCGTTGCCAACAGTGCTCTGTCACCAGGTGATCTCGACAAACTCTCGAGTTCGTGAAGGTTTTGATCGTACGTTGCGGTGAGGGGGGACGCAGGTTGGTATTGGCATTCCGTCTTGACTATACCGGAAGCGAGGGCCGTCCCAGAGCTTGAACACCGCTAACCCAACACCTTTGGCATTTGCGCTACATCAACGCCGCGGCGTTCCGGCGCCTCTTACTGAACGACATGGTGATCGCATTCCTGTCGTGAGGTCAGCGAGGTCGCTATGCGCCGCCGGTTGGTTTTCAGTCTGTTGGTTGCCGTCGTAAATTTGTCCGGATGTGTCACGCCGCACTGTTACCCGCTCAGTCATCGTGCATGCGGACCCGCCGATCCGGTCCGGAAAATGAGCGGGCTATCAGGACCGTCGCTGTGAATTGCGCTCAAGCGTGATTGCATCTGGAGATCTGTCCCGCGCGGGCAAGCGGGCATCGACACAACGCGGTTCATTGCTGCTAGATAGGGCTTCGTCGCGATGCGGCGGTCCGCGTGTCGATGCCGCGGGATAGGCGAGCGCGGAGGCTTCTCTTGGCATCGGGGCGATTGGGGCTGGCCGTCATTGGAACGGGTGTGATCGCACGTCGTTTCGCCGCGGATCTGCGATATTCCCGCTCGGCGGATATCGTCTCGGTCGGCGCTCGCGACCCGTTGAAGGCGAAGGGGTTCGCGGCTGCCATCGGTTCCGGCGTGACGGGCGCAGGGATCGAGGCCGCCATGGCCATGCCGCAGGTCGGCGCTGTCTATATCGCGACCGCAAATGCCGTTCATGTCGAACATGCCATGATGGCGATCAGGCTTGGAAAGTCAGTTCTTGTCGAGAAGCCACTCGCCGTCTCCCTCTCGGACGCCGAACGCCTGGTCGAAGTCGCACGGTCGGCTGGCGTCTTCATGATGGAGGCTATGTGGGCTCGCTTCACGCCCGGTCAGCGCCGGTTGAAGGAAATTGCCGACAGCGCCGATCTGGGTGCGACGCGGCGCCTTCACGCGGATATCGCGTATTTCGATCCGAACCGGAATGCTTCGCACGAGGCTGATGGAGCGTTGCTGGATCTCGGCATTTATCCGATTTCCATAGCGCTGCATCTCCTGGGGCCCGTGTCGGAAGTGCTAGCTGCCGGGCGCCGAAGCGCGAACGGCGTGATCGAGCGAGCCGAACTTGTTCTGCGGCATGGCGACGTCTTCTCCTGCCTTTCGGCCGCATGGGATGCAGACGGCATGAACCGACTTTCCCTGGTGGGAGCGGGCGGGACGGTCGAGGCGGCGGCACCACTCTTCTCACCGCCATTCCTTACGCTTCGTCGGGCAGACCATCCCCGGCCGGCAAGCGAAGCGGCGGAGCCCGGGATTCAAATCGACCGGCAAGATAGGATCTCGCGGCTTCGCGCCGTCCGGGCGGTCGCGCACTGCGCCCGCGCCCGGCGCATCCCGACACTCTTCAAAGGCAGTGGATTGCAGTATCAGGTCGACCATATGGTCGAGTGCCTTCGCGACGGTCTCGCGGAAAGCCCGGTCATGCCATCGGCTGCGAGCCTGGCAGCGCTCGGTATCGTTGAGGCCGCCTCGCGCAAGATCGTCTAGTCTAGCAGCGGCAGGGACGAGAAGCTGCTGCGTGGCTTGTAGGGTGAGGGGAACCGGCCTGCGTCCTGGGCGACCAGTGCGAGCTCGGTAATGTGGAGTGCGAAATCCGCCGGCATCGGAAGGTCGCGCCCCTGTTTCAGAGCTCGCGCTGTTGCCGCGGGACCGCGCGAGAAATCCATCCGCGAAGGGAAGCCTGGCGTGATCGCAGCACTTGGACGCAGCGCAAGCCGCTCGCCCAGCCAATGACGACCAGGAAGATATCGCTCAAGGCGGCCGATCGCTTGCGGAAGCTTCGGGATCCGCGAGCGTGGCCGTCCTTCCGCATCCCGTAGCCAAACGCCGGAACGATAGTTCCATCCATCCGTAACCGTCATCGTACCTTCCGTGCCCACGACATGGAGCGAACGGTCCCGCGGGGCAGCCAAGCCGCAGGTCAGGCGCGCAACGACGCCGCCGCCGAAGCGAAGGCATGTGACGGAAAAGTCGCCGGCCCAACCACCCGGCGGAGAGGGAAGGTTCTTTTCATCGAACAGCCGTGCCGAAAAGGCCGTCACTTCGGTCGCGGGGCCGAAGAAGGCACAAAGCCAAGTGAGGTAGTACCCAGCGTGCTCGAGCGTGCAACCGACGGCGAACTCATCGTGCGCCGGCCAGGGCGCACCCGAGGGAGAATGCCAATCGCGGAAGTGCTCGCGGAAGACCATCGAGTCCTCCATCTCCGCATAGGCGAGGCGTACTTGGCCCAGGCGTCCGTCGCGAATGGCCTGGCCGGCGGCGAGGGCGGCTTCGCCGAGGATCGAGCAAGGTGCAGCCGTGATGGCAAGCCCGCGCGCGTGTGCGATGCGAACGAGATCCTCCCCGTCCTCCACGCTCATCGCCAACGGCTTTTCGGAGTAGACATGTTTGCCGCTTTCCAGCGCGGCTTTCGAGACGTCGTAATGGCTGCCGGGGTTGGTGAGGTTGAGAACCATCTCGACCTCCGGATCTTCCAGAAGGGCCGCCAGGCTAGGATAGACTGGAACCTTGTGGAAAGACGCGAACACTTTCATTCGCTCGGATCGTCGGTCGTACACTCCGGCGAGCGCGAGGTCGGGATGATTGCGCAGGGTCAGCATGTAGTAGTCGGCAACATAACCGCAGCCGACGATGGCGATCTTCATGCTGAGTTCCGTATCTGCAGATATTTCCTGTCATCCTAACGTTCGATGATGAAGGATTGCCGAAGAGCCGCGTATACGCATTGAGTGTCGCCGCTGCGATGTTCTGCGTCGTGACGAGGTCTCCCGGTCTACACGATGCCCGATATGCGAAATTATTTGTGGAAAAACTAGCCGCGCTCTCCGACACGCCGGCAGGACATGCTCGTGTCGCTTGCTTTTGATTCACATGTTGTCAACGATCATGGGCGAGGGATGGGTTTCGACGTTCGCGGCTGCGAACCGTGAAGCCGGGGTAAGACCAATCATGGGGGTACGGATGTGGCTGATCGCGGGATCACGTCGCCGTTGGGTTGCCCGCACGGCACTGATCGCGCTGAGCGCCACGGTTCTGGCGGGATGCCAGTCCCGGTCCCAGTCGTCTTCGACGCATGGCGATTTGGCGCCCGAGGACGATGCACCAATCTTCAGCTCATCCATCTTCGGCGTGAAGGCAAGTCCGCGTGTAACCCGTTTGAAGCGTGTGCCGAAGGGCGGGGGCCGTGATCAGACTGGCCAGCCGTACAAGGTTCGCGGCAAATGGTATTATCCAAAGGAAGAGCCCGGCTACGTCAAGACGGGTGAGGCGTCCTGGTACGGGTCGAACTTCCACGGTCGGCTGACGGCCAACGGTGAAATCTACGACATGTACCACCTGTCGGCGGCGCACCCGACCTTTCCGCTTCCATCCTACGCTCGCGTCACGAACCGCAAGACCGGTGCGTCAGTGATGGTCCGAGTGAACGATCGCGGGCCCTACATGCATGACCGCGTCATGGATGTTTCGTCGAAGGCGGCCGAAATGCTTGGCTTCCAACGTGACGGTATCGCGGATGTGAAGGTTGAGTATGTCGGAAGGGCCCCCCTCGAGGGTGACGACACGAAGCTTCTGATGGCATCGTACCGCCCAGGTGATGCTCGGCCGATCGATGACGGTCTGCCAACCGGCGTGATGATTGCCTCGAATCGTCCCGCAAACCCTGCGCCCTTGCTCACGGCTGCGGCCTTCTCTCCCCCGAAGCCGGCCGTCGCGCGTTCGACGGCACCCCGTCGCGGAGACGCGATGTCGGTCGAAGACCTGATCAAGGCTTACGATGCTCCCGCCGGCGGCGCGATGGCGCCGATACCGACATCTCGCGGGCTGGCTCTGTCCTACGCTCCGCAAACCCCGACCCGAGGGGCGAAGGCCGCGCTCGGCACCCTACTGAACGACACGGTAGCGCTCTCGAATGCCGGTTCGGAGCGCATTGAGGTCGGAGTGATCGACCGCAACCTGCGCGAAAAAATCTCCGTTCTCGCAATGACGGCCGGCCTTGAGTTGTCCGACGAGGGTGATGGTGCTGTCGCGATCGCGCTTCCGCCTGGCTCGAATGGCGACGACCTGCTGGCCCATGTGTGGAAGGCCGGCGCACGCGAAGCCTTCATCCCGCGCGATTGATCTGCATTTCGTTTGGAGCATATGGCGCCGATGCGCGCGATGACCGTTTCTGATAGGCTCGGTCAACGACGATCGGTAAGCACATGGACGCCAGGCGAATGAAGCGGGTTCGAAGACGTCGGTGGATCGGCGCGACGCTTGCCGCCGCTTGCGGAGTGTGTGCACCTACATATTCGCTGGCCCAGGAACCCAAGCCCTTCGCATTCGAGACACCGGCCACCACAGCCTACGTCATCGATGCTGAAACGCGCACGGTCCTCTACGAAAAAGCACCCGACGATCGCTTCGAGCCGGCCTCGCTCGCGAAGATCATGACGGTGGAAACCGTCCTTGATGCGATGCAGAAGGGCGAGGCGACCGCAGAAACGCCCTATCCTGTCTCGGATCATGCCTGGCGCACGGGTGGTGCGCCGTCCCGGACCGCCACCATGTTCGCGGCGGTGCGGTCGTCCATTCCGGTCGAGGCTCTTCTGCGGGGCGTCATGGTCCAGGGCGCCAACGACGCCTCGATCATCCTCGGAGAGGGGCTCGCTGGAACCGAAAGCGCCTTCGCGCTGCGTATGAACCAGCGAGCGGGCGAGTTAGGTCTCCGCAACAGTCACTTTGTGAACCCGACCGGACTACCGGCGGAAGGGCAATACACGACCGCACGCGATATTGGCCTGCTCTCGTCGCATGTGCGGCAAGCTTACCCGTCCTGGTATCTGTTCTATGCCCAGCCTGAATTCGAGTGGAACAAAGTGCGCCAGCGCAACCGCAATCCGCTGCTGCGCGGCAACATCGGCGTGACAGGGCTCGCTACAGGCTTCGCAGAAGGGCAGGGCTATTCGATCTCAGCGCTGATGGAGACCGACGGCCGGGCGACGGTCGCCGTGCTCGGAGGATTCTCAAGCGATTCCGTGCGCACGAAAGAGACGGAACGTCTTCTCGTCTGGGCGCGCGACAATTTCGAGAAGCGCACGCTGTTCGCGCAAGCGGCTGCGGCGGGATACGCCTCGGTCTACGGTGGCCTGGAGACATCCGTTCCGCTCGTCCTGAAGCAGGATCTCGTCGCCTATGTTCCGAAGGGGCGGGCGGATCTCGTCCGGGCGGAGATACGCTACGACGCCCCCTTGCACGCGCCGATCGAGAAGGACGAGCGCATCGGCAGTCTGCAGGTCACGGTAGATGGGAAACCTGTGCTCGATGCTGATCTCTTCGCGGGCGCGGCGGTCCATGAGGGTAGCTTCTCGTCACGTGCGATCGGTGCAGCGCAGGAACTCGCGTTCGGATGGATTCGCCGATTGTGATTAATGAAGAACAGGGTTCGGCCGAGTCCCGCGGTTGGTTCGTTACGTTCGAGGGCGGCGAGGGCGCTGGCAAGACGACGCAGATCGCGCGTCTTGCCAGGACACTGCGTAGTCGAGGGTGCGACGTCGTATCGACCCGGGAGCCGGGCGGTACGCCTGGTGCCGACGCGATCCGTTCGCTCGTCTTGTCGGGTGCCGCGGAGGACCTTGGAACGGAAACCGAGGCCATTCTCTTTGCAGCAGCCCGCCTTGATCACATCGCGCTCGTCATTCGGCCGGCGCTTGAGCGTGGCGCGATCGTGCTGTGCGACCGTTTTCACGACTCGACCCGTGTCTACCAGGGGCTCGCCACCGGGTCGGACCAGGAGTTCCTGAAGATCGTCGAAGACGCCGTGCTGGAAGACATTCGGCCGTCGCTGACGCTCATGCTCGATCTTCCAGCTGAAATCGGTCTCGCGCGTGCCAGCGCGAGGCGCCAGAATGCGGCTCTTCCCGACCGGTTCGAGAAGGAGACCCTTGCGCTGCACGAGGCTCGGCGCCAGGGTTTTCTCACGATAGCCCGCAGCGAACCAGACCGCTGCGTGGTGATCGACGCGTTGCAGGAGGAGGATGCGGTGGCGCGTTCGGTTCTCGATGCTTTCGACCTTCGGTTGCCCGGTTGCGCGAGGAAGGGCGCCGACGCGACGTCATGATCGAGTCCACCCAGCATCATGACGATATCGAGAACGTCCTTCCGCCTGCATCGACGCTACGACTTCTAGGCCGCGGCTCAGAATGGTCGGAGCTGTCCGAAGCTTTCGCCTCTGGACGCATGCATCATGCCTGGTTGCTGCAGGGGCCTGCGGGCATTGGTAAGGCAACGACCGCCTTCGCCTTCGCGCGGCGTATCGCAGGCGACATGCCGTCGGGCGTAGCCGACGACTTGCGCTTCGATCCGGACTCTGCGGTCGTTCGACAGATCGCGCAGGCTGCCCATCCTCGTATCCTGCATCTGACCCGACCGCCTGTCGAACGAGGTGAGGGTTTCAAGACGCAGATCACCGTGGACGAAATCCGTCGGCTCAATCATTTTTTCCAATCGACGAGCGGTGGCGCATGGCGCGTTGCCATCCTCGACCCTGCTGACGATCTGAATCGCAGCGCGGCCAATGCTCTGCTGAAGACGCTGGAGGAACCGCCTCCGCGTTCGCTCTTCCTGATCGTCAACCACGCGGCGGGGCGGATCCTTCCGACGATCCGCTCCCGGTGTCGCGTCCTCCGCTTCGAGACGCTGCCGGAGAACGTCGTCGCCGGCATTCTGGCAGAGGTTGCTGCCGATGATGACGCGAGCGAACGCCGTCAGGCCGCGGCGAGCTCTGGCGGCGCTGTGCGTACGGCACTTGCGACCCTTCGAAATGGCGGGCACGAAATCGTCGAGGCGACCGCTCGGCTCTTGTCATTGACCGCACCGGACTGGACCGCTGTACACGCGATGACGGATAGCCTAGTGCAGAAGGGCCGCGAGGCTGCGTTCGGCCTTGCGCTTGAGGCCTTCGCCGCACGTTTGGCGGCGGAAGCCGAGGAGGCGTTGCAGAACCGCCCCCAGGAGGCAGCGCGATTGGCGGCGCTCTGGCAGAGCGAGACTGCAAGGTGGCGAGAGGCGGCGGCCTACAATCTCGACCGCAAGCAGGTCGTGCTGACCTTCTTTCATAATCTGTACGACCTTCGGCGGCAGCTGAGGGAAGGTGCCGAGGTCTGACCGCGACAACGCTTCGTTGAGGCGACGCCTGCGATGGGCTATGGCCGCAGGCAAGGCACGCCTCCAGCGCAAGAAGACCCATGGCCGAACGTTTCTACCTGACGACCGCGATCTCCTATCCGAACGGCAAACCGCATATCGGCCACGCCTACGAGCTGATCGCGACCGACGCGATCGCGCGCTTCAAGCGTTTGGACGGATACGACGTCCTGTTCCTCACCGGAACCGACGAGCACGGTATCAAGATGCTGCAGACCGCAAAGGCGCAGGGCATCGAGCCGCAGGAACTGGCGGACCGCAACTCTGCCGAATTTCGGGAAATGGGCCGGCGCGTCGGCAGCTCGAACGACGATTTCATCCGGACCACGCAGGAACGCCATCGGCGCGCATGCCAGGAGATCTGGCGCCGAATGGAGGCGGCCGGCGACATCTATAAGGATTCCTACGCGGGATGGTATTCGGTCCGCGACGAGGCCTACTACGGCGAAGACGAGACACGCCTCAACGAGGCGGGCGTGCGCCTTGGCCCGCAAGGGACCCCGGTCGAGTGGGTCGAGGAGGAAAGCTACTTCTTCCGTCTTTCGGCCTACGGTGAGCGGCTGCTGGCGCTCTATGAGGAGGTCCCGGGTTTCATCGCGCCGACCGAGCGTCGAAACGAGGTTCTCAGCTTCGTTCGGTCCGGGCTACGGGATCTTTCGATCTCACGGACGACCTTCGACTGGGGCATTCCCGTCCCGGGCGACGAGCGCCACGTCATGTATGTCTGGGTCGACGCGCTGACGAACTACCTGACCGCAACCGGCTTTCCGGATGAAAGCGACCGCAGCGGCTTCTGGCCGGCGGATCTCCACGTCGTCGGCAAGGATATCGTACGCTTCCATACGGTCTATTGGCCGGCCTTCCTCATGTCGGCTGGCATCGAACTGCCGCGCCGTGTCTTCGTGCATGGCTTCCTGTTCAATCGCGGGGAGAAGATGTCGAAATCGGTCGGCAACGTCATCGACCCACTTTCGCTCATCGATACCTATGGCCTCGACGCCTTTCGCTATTTCCTCCTTCGGGAGGTGCCGTTCGGACAGGACGGCAACTATTCGCACGAGGCAATCGTCGCCCGCATGAACTCGGAACTGGCGAACGACCTCGGCAATCTGGCCCAGCGCTCGCTTTCCATGATCGCGAAGAACCTGGATGGAGTTCTTCCCTCGCCGGGTGAACTGACCGCCGACGACCACGCCATGCTCGAGCTGAGCGGAACCCTCCTCGAGCGGTGCCGGGAAGCTGTCGACCGCCAGGAACTTCACGGAATGCTGGCGTCGATCGTGTCCGTCGTATCGGAGGCCAATCGCTATTTCGCCGCACAGGAGCCGTGGGTCCTTCGCAAGACCGATCCGGCCCGCATGGGAACGGTCCTGTACGTGACGGCTGAGGTGGTGCGCCGTGCGGCTCTGCTCCTCCAGCCGATCATGCCGGACGCGACCGCCAAGCTGCTCGACCTCCTCGCGGTCGGCGATACGGAACGCTCGTTCGTGGAACTTGCGCAGGGACGCGTCCTCGAGCCCGGGCGCGTCCTGCCGACGCCTGTCGGCATCTTCCCGCGCTATGTCGAGGCAGATGCGCAGGCTTGACCATGTCCGAACTGTTTCTCGTCGATAGCCACTGCCATTTGGACTTTGCGGATTTCCAAGCGGAACGCGACGCGATCGTCGCCCGAGCCGGCGATGCGGGCGTCGGGCTTCTCGTGACGATCTCGACGCGTGTCGCCAAGATCGCCGAACTCCTGGAACTGACGCGGCACTACCCGAACGTGTTCGCAAGTGTCGGCACGCATCCGCTCAACGCCGGAGAAGAACCGGACCGCACTGTCGAGGAACTACTCCGACTTTCCGCAGAGCCGAAGGTGGTCGCGATCGGCGAAGCAGGGCTCGACTATCATTACGATCGCGCTCCCCGCGACGTCCAGGCGGCCGTCTTCCGCCGTCAGATCGAAGCCGCTCGCCTGATGCAACTGCCACTCGTCATTCACGCGCGTGCAGCCGACGACGACATGGAGGCGATCTTGGTCGAAGAAAGCGGGAAGGGGACCTTTCCGTTCATCCTGCACTGCTTCTCGTCCGGCCCCCGGCTTGCGGAAGTCGGCGTCGACCTCGGCGGCTATGTGTCCTTTTCGGGAATCTTGGCCTTCCCGAAGTCGAACGAGTTGAGAGAGATCGCGGCACGGGTGCCCCTCGACCGTCTTCTCGTGGAAACCGACGCACCTTACCTTGCGCCGCCGCCCTATCGAGGGAAGCGTAACGAGCCGGCTTACGTTGCTCATACGGCCGCGCGGCTGGCCGAGGTCAGGGGCGTATCGCTGAACGAGATCGGACGGATCACCAGCGACAACTTCTTCCGTCTGTTCGGCAAGGTCCCGGATCCACGTCGTGGTCCAGCGTCGTGACGGACCGACTGCGGCTGACCATTCTCGGGTGCGGATCGTCGCCGGGCGTGCCTCGCATCCTCGGAGATTGGGGAAACTGCGATCCGACCGAGCCGCGCAATCGCCGACTTCGATGCGCGGCGCTCATTCAGCGGATCCGTGCCGACGGCGCGACGACCACGGTGTCCATTGATTGTGGTCCGGACTTTCGCGAACAGATGCTGGCTGCGCGTGTCCGGCGTCTTGACGGCGTCGTGGTTACGCACCCCCATGCGGACCACATCCATGGTTTGGATGACCTCAGAGGCTACGTCCTAGAACAACGCCATCTCATCGACCTCTATGCGGATTTGCCGACCTACGAGCGCATGTTCGAGGCGTTCGCCTACTGCTTCCGGACCCCGGTCGGCAGTTCCTATCCGCCGATCGTTCGTCATCGGCTCATCAACGCAGGCTCTGCATTCGAGATCGATGGTCCCGGCGGGCCGATCCATTGGAAGCCATTCCGCCAGACGCATGGGTCAATTCACTCGCTCGGCTTCCGGATCGGCCCGGTAGCCTATTGCAGCGATGTCAGCGATTTTCCACCCGACGCGCAAAATGCGATACGCGGCGCCGAACTCATCGTCATCGACGCCTTGCAATATCGCCCACATCCCAGCCACTTTTCGCTTGAACAGGCTCTGACTTGGATCGAACGACTAGGGGTTTCTCGAGCCGTCTTGACGCACATGCATACACCGCTCGACTACGCGACGCTCTGCCGCGATCTTCCGGAGCATATCCGGCCAGCGCATGACGGCCTTGCGCTCGAGTTTCCGATCGATTGATCGCAGCTCTGCCAAGCGATCGGGCCGCGAGTTACATTCGTTTATTCCCGCGACCCATTGCCGTGATAGCGTCGCACAACGCGGGGATTCACACGAAACGGCGCCTTCCTACGATAGTTCCATAATGCATATTATGCCACTTGAGCTGATTTGCGTTTGGAGGGATGATGCGATGTTGGTCTCATGTCCTCGCAACATTTTCGCTCCGGTCATAGCGTCCCCTTCCATACCGATCGCCGCCGGTGCTTGCTTGCTGCGTTCGACCTCTGGGACGTAGACACTGATGATCGCCCCAATTTCCGCCTTCAAGCCAAAGGATCGTCCCATGCAGCCATCAGCGGATGTCTCGCGTCTCGTCGACATCATGCGAGCGCTGCGAGCACCGAATACGGGGTGTCCATGGGACCTCGAACAGAATTTCGAGACCATCGCGCCGTATACGATCGAGGAAGCCTACGAAGTCGTGGACGCGATCGAGCGCCGGGATGCCGTCGACCTTTGTGAGGAACTCGGCGACCTGCTGTTGCAGGTCGTCTATCACTCGCAGCTGGCGGCCGAGGCCGGCCTGTTCACCTTCGACGAGGTGGTTCTCGCGATCACGCGGAAGATGATCCGGCGCCACCCGCACGTTTTCGGCGATGCCGAGGCACGTTCAGCTCGCTCGGCCAAGGGACAATGGGAACAAATCAAGGCTGAAGAAAAAGCCGAGCGCGCTGCGGCTCGGCGGCGAAATGAGCCGCTGGACCGGTCCATCGGAGCCGCTGACTGGAACCGTCCGGCGGCAAATTCGGCGCATCTTTTGGAAGACGTCCCCGGCGCCATGCCGTCGCTGATGCTCGCTCAGAAGGTTCAGGACAAGGCCGCTCGGGTCGGCTTTGACTGGACGCAATTGCCTCCGATCCTGGAAAAGCTTCGCGAGGAAACTGACGAGTTGGAGGCGGCGGCCGCTTCAACGGACGACGCTGCCTGCCGTGATGAACTGGGCGATGTCCTTTTCACAGCCGTCAACGTGGCCCGGCGCCTCGGCATAGACGCGGATGCTGCCCTACGCGGAACGATCCGCAAGTTTCGCCGACGCTTCGCCCTCATGGAAGACGAGGCGCGGCGGAACGGAGAGGAACTGGCCGAACTAGATCTCGACCGCCAGGAAAGCCTTTGGCAGTCGGCGAAAGCGCTCGCAGCCCGGCAGCCGGATCAGTTGATCCGGACGCCGGGATAGCGACTGCCTAGCCGCTGCAGGTCACTACGAGCCTGTCTCGTCACGTCGAGCGTCAAGTTGACACCGCCGTCCTCGCGATCTTCGCGATCGCGAACGACCGCATTCTCATAGAGCCACGGCAGAAGCTGCAGGCTGTCAGGCGGAACGTCCAGATGAAGTTCGTCGGCACGCCCCGCTATGCGCTGTTCGACATCAGCGAGAAGCGCGTCGATGCCTTCCCCGGTGATGGCCGAGACGAGATGGACGGCCTGGTCATCCCCATGCGAAGCCGCGGTCGCCTGCAGATGGGCCAACCCAGTCTCGTCGAGTCGATCGATCTTGTTCCAAACCTCGATCACGTGCTCCGAATCCGCGGCATCGATATCGAGATCGGATAGGATCTTCCTGACGTCCGATGCCTGCGCCAGAGCGTCGGGATCGGACATATCGCGGACGTGCAGAACCAGATCCGCCTCGATGACCTCTTCGAGCGTTGCCCGAAAGGCCGCCACCAGATGGGTCGGCAATTCGGAGATGAAGCCCACCGTATCGGAGAAGATGACCTCGGTCCCGTGCGGCAACGTCAAACGCCGAAGCGTCGGGTCCAGCGTCGCAAACAGGAGGTCTTTCGCGAGGACGTTCGCACCAGTGATCCGGTTGAAGAGCGTCGATTTGCCCGCATTGGTGTATCCCACCAGTGCGATGACCGGATGCGGAGCCTTCTTGCGTTTGGATCGATGCAGGGTGCGTGTGCGGCGGACCTGTTCGAGCTCCTTCTCCAGGCGCTTGATCTTGTCCTGAAGCTGCCTGCGGTCGGCCTCGATCTGGGTCTCACCGGGACCGCCGAGGAAGCCGGCACCGCCCCGTTGACGCTCGAGGTGGGTCCAGGATCGCACCAAGCGCCCACGTTGATAGTTCAGGTGCGCAAGTTCGACCTGAAGCCGCCCCTCCTTGGTACGCGCACGGCGCCCGAAGATTTCCAGGATCAGACCTGTGCGGTCCAGAACCTTGGCGTTCAGTTCCTTCTCGAGGTTGCGCTGCTGAACCGGCGTCAGCGGATGATCGATGATGACTAGACCAATCTCCTCGGCCGCGACGAGCCCTTTGAGCTCCTCGACCTTGCCGCTGCCTAGTAACGTCGCTGGCTGCGCTTTCGCAACCGAGATGAGCCCACGCGCCACGATGTCGAGATCGATGGCGGCAGCCAACCCCTCGGCCTCGACAAGGCGATCCTCATCGGCGCGGCGTGGGGCCTCGGGATCGTCCGCCGAGCGCTGCCTGAGGAGGGGTACGAAGACCCCTGCCCGCGTCGCCTGACTCTTGTGCTCGATGGGCGCCCTTGGCTCCCGCTCATTCGTCCAATCGGTCAATCAGTCTACCCGGCCGCTGCCTCGTCGCCGTCGTACATATTGACTGGCTGCGAAGGCATGATGGTTGAAATGGCATGCTTGTAGACAAGTTGGGAATGTCCATCCCGCCGCAGCAGAACGCAAAAATTATCGAAGGACGTCACGACCCCGGTCAGCTTGACGCCGTTCACCAGGAAGATCGTGAGCGATATCTTTTGCTTTCGAACCGTATTGAGGAACAGGTCCTGCAGGTTCTGCCCGCGCTCCGCCATCGACTTCCTTCTTCTTGGCTTGCCGACCGATTCAAGGGGTCGGTCATTGCTTATGATTCGACCCGTCGAGATCGCGGGTTCGATGACCCGAAGATAGGTTGGCGCTGTCTCGGACGCTAGTGCGCTGTAAGGCGCAACGCGTTAGATTCCGAGCGACTTCAGCTTGCGGTGCAGTGCCGATCGTTCCATGCCGACGAATTCGGCCGTGCGCGAGATGTTGCCGCCGAAGCGGTTGATCTGCGCCACGAGATATTCCTTCTCGAAGACCTCGCGGGCATCGCGGAGTGGCAGCGCCAGGATGCGTCCGTCCGACTGACTTGGGGTGCGCGGAAGCATGTCGCTCACCTCGTGCGGCAGCATGTCGGCGGAGATGGCCTCCGAGTCGTCCTGTCGCGACAGGATCATCAGACGCTCGATGTTGTTGCGAAGCTGCCGGATGTTTCCGGGCCAGTCGCTCGACTGCAGAACGGCCAGCGCCTCCGGGCTCAGGGACTTTGCCCGGATGCCGGTCTGGTCGGCGATCTGGCGCATGAAGGCCTCGATCAGCATTGGAATGTCCGAACGCCGGTCAGCCAGAGGCGGCACCGGGATCGGAACAACGGCTAAGCGATGGAAGAGGTCCTCCCGGAACGACCCCTCCGCAATCAACGACTCAAGGTTCTGCGCAGTGGACGAAATGATGCGCACGTCCACCTTGACCCGCTTCGCACCGCCGACCCGCTCGAAGGTCTGCTCTGTGAGGACGCGCAGGATCTTGTTCTGCGTCTCGCGTGGCATGTCGCCGACCTCGTCGAGGTAGAGAACGCCGCCATGCGCTTCCTCGAGGGCGCCCACCTTCCGCTCGACGCCCGGCGGCGTCTCGGTTCCGAAGAGCTCGATCTCCATCCGGTCCGGGGTGATCGCCGCCGCATTCAATGCGACGAAGGGGCCTTTGGCACGGGTCGAGGCGGCATGGATGGCGCGAGCCACCATTTCCTTGCCGGACCCGGAGGGGCCGAGGATCATTACGCGGCTGTTGGTGGGGGCGACGCGCTCGATCGTGGCACGCAGCTGATTCATCGGGTGCGACTTGCCGAGAAGCTCGGGCGAGTCCGACGAGCGGCGCCGCAGCTCGCTGACCTCGCGCTTGAGTTTGGAGATCTCGAGCGCGCGTTCCGCGACATGCACGAGGCGGTCCGCCTTGAAGGGCTTCTCGATATAATCGTAGGCACCGCGCCGGATGGCCGAGACCGCGGTCTCGATGTTGCCGTGGCCCGAGATCATCACGACGGGAACTTCAGGGTGCTGGACCCGGATCGCATCCAACACGTCGAGTCCATCAAGACGGCTGCCTTGAAGCCAGATGTCGAGGAAGATCAGGCGGGGAACGCGGTCCGCGATCGATTGGAGAGCCTGGTCCGAATTGCTCGCCGTGCGTGTCTCGTGTCCCTCATCCTCCAGCAGGCCCGCGACGAGTTCCCGGATGTCGGCTTCGTCATCGACGATCAGGATGTCCGATGCCATCAGTGCTCACCATTCGTGTTCGGTCTGTTTTCGTGCAGCCTTGCGGCAGTCATCGGCGATGCCGGGAGGCGGATGCGCACGAGAGCGCCATGCGGCACGTCCCGCGCGTCGTCCAGCTCGATGCTTCCGCCGTGTTCCTCGACGATCTTGCGAACGATCGCCAAACCCAACCCCGTCCCCTTTTCGCGCGTCGTCATATAGGGTTCGAGAAGGCGATCTCGACCCTCCTGCGGAAATCCTCGACCGTTGTCGCTGATCTCGACGACGTGCTCGCCGCCCTCGCGCCGTGCGGTCATACGGATGTGGCCGGCGTGGCCTTCCAGCGTTTCCATCGCCTCGACAGCGTTCTTCACGACGTTGCCGAAGGCTTGGCTGAGAAGTCGGATATCGAATGAGCCAAGTAAGGGCTCCTCCCCGATCAGGGTCTCGAAGGTGATACCATGGTCTCCCATCTCCCGCATGAAGACGGCCTCGCGCAGCGCTTCCCGCAGGTCGCGGTCCTCGAGGCGCGGCTTGGGCATGCGGGCGAAGGTCGAGAATTCGTCGACCATCCGCCCGATGTCCGACACCTGCCGGATGATCGTGTCGACGCAGCGATCGAAGACCTCGCGGTCGTTTTCGATCAGTTTGCCGTAGCGGCGACGAATTCGCTCGGCCGAAAGCTGGATCGGCGTGAGCGGATTCTTGATCTCGTGCGCGATGCGCCGGGCGACGTCTGCCCAAGCCGACGAGCGCTGGGCGTCCACCAGATCGGTGATATCGTCGATCGTGATGACGCTCGGACGCAGGCCCGTCCCGCTCTCCTCGGAGGTGACGCGGATCGTGAGGGTTCGCTCGCGTTCGCGAACCCTCAGCTTGATCTGCTCCTGGTACTCGGCGTGGCGGGATGAACCCGCGGCGCGGTAGATTTCATCGATCGCTGGGAAGCGTTCCGACAGCGCGTGGCCGACGACATCGGCCGAGCGAACCCCGAGGATGCGTTCGGCCGAAGGGTTGAGCATGCTCACGCGGCCTTCGTGACTGACGCCGATCACACCGGCGGTAACCCCGGACAGGACGGCTTCCGTAAAACGTCGACGTTCGTCGATCAGGTCCTTGGCATGCACCAGTTCATGCCGCTGGCTGCGCAACTGCCCGATCATGTTGTTGAACGTGTTCGAAAGGGAGCCGACGTCCCCATCCGATACACGCACGGGAACCGAGACGTTGAGGTTGCCCTCGCTCACCTCGTCGGCCGCGCCTATGAGCAGGCGGATCGGCCGAACCAGCCGGTCGGCCACGCCGATACCCGTCCAGATGGCGGAAAGCAGGACGATCAGGGTGATCCCGAGATACAGGAGCGCGAAGGCGATCTGCAGGTTGAAGCGGTTGCTCTCAAGGCTGGAGTATTCGGCCGAGCGCTCTTCCATCAGGCGAAGCGCGGAGATGACCTCGGGATCGACCGCCCGAACCGTGTAGAGATAGACGTCGCCGAAGCCGCGAAGGCGCGTCACTGCGCCGACAAGGTTCGTGACCCCGGGCGGAATGAAGACGAGATTGCCCTGGGACGCCTGCTCCAACGCATCGTTGGGCGGGACCGGAAGCGGCCGTTCCACCGGAACATCGGCGCGCAGGAACGGCGTTCCGTCCTCGCGAAGGAGCTGGGCGCCGAGCAGGGAGCGCCCCCTCGCCTGCTCCGTCATGAGTTGTTGGAAACCCATCCGGTCGAGATCGTACAGCTGCCGCTGCGCGCCAAGGTCGTACGCCATCGACATCGTCGAACCCTGCAGGTTGCGCGCGTTCTCGTTGACGTAGGCATGAGCGACGCTGGTCGACGACTCGACGATGGTACGGGTCCGAATCTCGAACCATCGGTCGAGGCCGAGGTCTAAAGTGATACCGGCGACGATGGCGACGAGGAGGGCCGGAAGAGCCGCCACGATGGAGAATAGAATGACGATGCGAACGTGAAGCCGTGACGCCGCCTTGCCCCGGCGGCGCGCGAGCGTCATGCGCGTGACCTCGCGTCCGATCAGCACGCAGAGAAGCATTACGAACGCGCCGTTCACGATCGACGCGATCTTCACGACCATATCGGTCGGCGCAATGGGCGTAAGGCCCATCAGCACCACAAACGAGATCGCGCCAGTCACAAGAGCGCCGACAACCGCAAGGATACCGGGAACGAGCATGAACCGACGCCGCTCACCGAGCGGCGTCAAATCGTCTCCCGATGACAAGGAATGCGCTGTCATGAGCACGCCCACCGTGAATCACGTGGCATGATTGCAACGCAATGTGTCTAAATTGCAACGAAGATTTCGGCGTCGTTATCTTATCGAGCGAACGATCGAGATGTCGAGATCCCGGATCTTCTTGCGAAGGGTATTTCGGTTCACACCGAGGAGGTCGGCTGCCTTGACCTGGTTGCCGCGCGTTGCGGCAAGGGCCGCAGCGATCAGCGGATATTCTACCTCGCGCAGAATGCGACCGTGAAGACCCGGCGGTGGAAGTTCATTGCCGTAGGAGGTGAAGTAGTCGGCGAGGTAGCGTTCGACCGACGCGGACAGGTCGATCGGCTTGTTGCCGTCACCCTCGCTGCCGGTCGGGCGCGCGTGGTCGGCGGCGAGCTCATGCTCAACGAGCTCGGCTGTGATCTCGTCCTGTGGGTAGAGCGCACACAGGCGTCTCACAAGGTTTTCCAGCTCGCGCACGTTGCCAGGCCATGAGTAGCGCCTCATGACATCCAGAGCACCGGACGTCAGCGTCTTGCGAGACAGGCCGTCCTTCTGCACGAGCGAGAAGAAATGATTGGTCAGGTCGCTCAGGTCCTCGATGCGCTCTCGCAACGGCGGAAGGCGTAGAGGGACGACGTTCAGACGATAGAAGAGATCCTCGCGGAACAGCCCGCGCTGAATGAGCTGGCGCAGGTCCTTATTGGTCGCAGACACAATTCGAACGTCGGTCGCGATCGGGGTGCGCCCGCCGACGACCGTGTACTCGCCCTGCTGCAGAACGCGAAGCAAGCGGGTCTGCGCCTCCATCGGCATGTCGCCGATCTCGTCGAGGAAGAGCGTACCACCCTCTGCCTGCTCGAAACGCCCACTCGTGCGGGTCTGCGCGCCGGTGAACGCACCCTTCTCATGACCGAAAAGTTCTGATTCGATCAGGTCGCGCGGAATGGCGGCCATGTTGATCGCGACGAACGGACCCTTCCGCCGGCGGCCGTAGTCGTGCAACGCTCTCGCGACGAGTTCCTTACCTGTTCCGGACTCTCCCGTGATCGTGACGGTCAGGTCGGTCTGCATCATGCGTGCCAGCGCGCGGTAGATATCCTGCATGGCAGGCGAGCGGCCGACTAGGGGGATCGCCTCGCCGCCGTCTTCCGCGCCACCTAGGCGAGCCTGCGCTTTTGGCTCCGCCAGTGCCCGCCTGACGATCGTAACCAGTTCCGCCAAATCGAAGGGCTTCGGAATATAGTCATAGGCCCCCTTCTCCGAGGCCTTGATCGCCGTCATGAACGTGTTCTGCGCGCTCATGACGATAACCGGCATGTCCGGTCGCGTGTTCTTGATCTTCGGCAACGTGTCGAAGACGTTGCCGTCCGGCATCAGAACATCGGTGATGGCAAGGTCACCGTCGCCTGAGCTGATCCATCGCCAAAGCGTTGCGATGTTCGATGTCACGCGCACCTCGAAGCCAGCCCGCATGAGGGCCTGGCTGATCACGGTCCGGATCGCGGCGTCGTCGTCCGCAACGAGAATCTGCGAACTGGCCATCAGCGACTCCGTCGTCCAGAGGTGTTGGAAGCGTCCGAACGCTGTGGTTCGCTCCAGGCAGGCATGAGCACCCGGAACATGGTTTGGCCCGGGTGGGACTCGCATTCTATGACGCCGCCGTGGTCGCCGACGATCTTGGCGACCAGGGCAAGACCCAGACCCGTCCCGCTTGGCTTCGTCGTGACGAAGGGGTCGAAGATGTGTTCGCGGATATCGTCCGGCACGCCGACGCCGTTGTCCTCGACAATGAATTCGAGGGGTAGCGTCACCCGGGACTTCGTACCGGGGACAGACAACCGCACGCCGGGGCGAAAGGCCGTCGAGAGCCGGATCTCGCCGTCTTCCCGGTCTTTCAGCGCTTCGCTGGCATTCTTCAGCAGGTTGAGGAAGACCTGGACCAGTTGATCGCGGTTCGCGAAGACCGGCGGAAGTGACGGATCGTAAACTTCGTGAATGCGAATGCCACGTGCGAAGCCGCTCTTTGAGAGGGTCTTCACATGCTCGAGCACGGAGTGAATGTTGACCGCCGACCGCTCGATCGGCCGTTGGTCCGAAAAGACCTCCATTCGGTCGACGAGTTTGACGATGCGGTCGCTTTCCTCTTGGATGAGGCGCGTGAGGACACGGTCCTCGTCCGTCGCAGCGGTCTCGAGGAGCTGCGCCGCGCCCTTGATGCCCGACAACGGGTTGCGAATTTCATGAGCCAGCATCACTGCGAGACCCGTGACCGTGCGCGCAGCCGAGCGATGCGTGAGCTGGCGGTCCATCTTGTCGGCGATTGAGCGCTGCTGAATCATGATGACGACATGATCGGCTCGATCCGGCAACGCCGAGACGTAGACGTCGACCAACCGCTCGCCCCCGAGGCGCGGCGAGGAGATGTCGACGCGGTACTCACTGATGCGGGATTGGTGATCCCGCACCTGTTCGATCAGACGGAAGATCGGGCTATCGGAAGGAATGAATTGCTGGAGGCTGCGTTTGGCGAGGCTGGCCGCGCTCGACGAGAAGAACTGCTCGGCATCCGAATTGACGAAGACGAAGCGATTTGCCCCGTCGCAGACGAGAACCGGATGAGGAAGCGCATTCAGGACTCCGGCTTCTTGTTGCGAGAGGAGCGTCTCGGGCATGGCGTCAGGCTGCCTTCCGTTGGATGCGTGCAGACTCAAGCTCCGCTGCCGAGACACCAGCGAAGAGGCGGCGAAGGGAGGCGAAAACCTCGTCGGAGCTGCTCTGGCGCAAGAGCACTGCCGTCTCACTCGACAGCTCACCCACGAGCCTTGCAAGGCCCTCCAGATACCAGCCGAGGTGTTTGCGGGCGTGGCGCACCCCGACCGAAGGCCCGTAATGCGTCAGCATGGCGTCGTAATGCTCTGTCGTGATGTCGGCCATATCGCGTTGCGCAAGGTCGACCATGCTCGCTCTTCCGGCAAGGAGCGCCGGTGCCCAAGGGCGACCGCACGCACCGCGGCCGACCATCAGGCCTTGGCAACCGCTTCTTGCCCGCATGAGCGGGACCTGATCCGGATCGGTGAGGTCACCGTTGGCTGTCACCGGCAAGCCTGTCGCTCGTGCGACGTCGGCGATTGCTGACCAATCGGCATGGCCTTCATAGAATTGGTCGCGCGTGCGTCCATGAACTGTCAGACGCACCGCACCCTCTTCCGAGGCGGCTTTTGCGATATCCGCTGCGTTGAGCTGCGATCGATCCCAACCGAGCCGCATCTTGACGGAAACAGGGACGGAGCCGGCGCCACGCTTCGTTGCGGCGACGATGCGCCGAGCAAGATCCAAGTCACGCATGAGCGCCGCGCCGGACGCACCGCCCACAACCTTCTTCGCGGGGCAGCCCATATTGATATCGATGTGGTCGGCGCCACCGCCTGCGAGGTGGCGCGCCGCCTCCTCCATCGCCTTCGGCTCGCGCCCTGCCAACTGCACGGCATGGACGCCATCGCCGGCTCGCTGCGAGCGAAGGAAGCTTTCGGCATCTCCGCGCACCAACTCACCACTCGCGACCATCTCGCTGAAGACGATAGGCGTTCCGAAGGATCGGACCAGTCGCCGAAACGGAACATCTGTGATGCCCGAGAGGGGCGCCATAACGACGTCGAACGGGTCTCGCGCCGAACTCGCTGCTTGAATGCCCGCTGGACATACAGTTGCTCGAGATGGCGCAGGATTCGTCAGCATCCTTGTACCATATCGAGGCATGCTTAAATCGCAAGCACGAAACGGGTGCAGTGCAACACCAGGGCGCTCATGTGCTATGGAGTCGGCTCATTGCGAAATCGCCGGCAATATGATCTTCCGGCCCGTTCAGGTTTTTGGAAGGCTCACCCATGAGAGTTGCGGCCATTCTCGTTGCGGCCGGGCGCGGCGAGCGCGCAGGACCGTCCGCGGATGGACCGAAGCAGTACCGAACAATCGGCGGACGGGCCGTGATCGCCCACACTTTAAACGCCTTCCGCGCCGCAGGCACAGTCACTCAGATCGTAGTCGTCGTTCATCCCGACGATATCGAACGCCTACGGACTGCAAGCGACACGGGCGACTGCCTGATCGTCCCGGGCGGCCCCACACGGCAAGCATCCGTTTTGGAAGGACTACTGGCGCTTCGCTCCCATGTGCCGGACATCGTGCTGATCCATGACGCCGTTCGACCCTTCGTCACGGCCGAACTGATCGATGAAGTCGTGAAGACAGTAGCGGAAAGCGGTGCCGCCCTCCCTGTGCTCCCCATCACGGATACGGTCAAATCAGTCGATCCCGTCGGGAAAGTCATCACCACGGTACCGCGGGCAGGCTTGTTTGGTGCTCAGACGCCGCAGGGCTTCCGCTTTCGTGAGATTCTCGCAGCTCACCACGCCGCGGCGGCCAGCGAGGACGTCGTGTTCACCGACGACACCTCGATCGCGGAATGGCACGGGATCCCGGTGCAGACCATTCTCGGCAGCGTCGACAATGTGAAGCTGACGACAGCACGTGATATCCAGATCGCCGACGAGCGACTGAAGGGATTCCTCACGATGGTGGATGTGCGAACCGGGAATGGATACGACGTTCACCAGCTCGTTGCGGGAGATGGCGTGACGCTCTGCGGGGTGCGTATTCCCCATGACCAGACGTTGCTCGGGCACTCCGATGCGGATGTCGGGCTACACGCGCTTACGGATGCGCTCCTGGCCACATGCGGCGGCGGCGACATCGGTCTTCACTTCCCTCCGAGCGATCCGCAGTGGAAAGGCGCGTCGTCGGATCGTTTCCTGCGGCATGCCGCAGAGATGGTCTCTGCGAAGGGCGGCCGCATCTGCAACGTCGATGTCACGCTGATCTGCGAGGCCCCGAAGATCGCACCCCATCGCGAGCGCATGACACGGGCCATCGGGAATGTGCTCGGTCTGGATGCCGACCGGGTTTCGGTGAAGGCCACGACCAACGAGACCATCGGTTTTGTCGGGCGCCGCGAGGGAATTGCGGCCATCGCGACGGCAAGCGTTGTCTATGCTTGACGCGGAAATCGAAGACACGGCTGCGCGCCTGATCACTCTGCTGTTGAAGAAAGGGCGGAAAGTCTCGACGGCGGAGTCTTGCACGGGCGGACTCCTCGCCGGCGCGATCACCTCCATTTCCGGGTCGTCCGCTGTCTTCGACCAAGGCTTCGTCACCTATTCGAACGCTGCCAAACATGAGCTTCTGGCGGTGCCGCAGAGGCTACTCGATACATTCGGCGCCGTTTCGAGTGAGGTTGCCGAGGCGATGGCAAGAGGCTTGCGCGCGAGGACGCAAGCCGACTACTCGATCTCCGTCACCGGCATCGCCGGTCCCGGCGGCGGCACGGGCGCGAAGCCTGTAGGTCTTGTTTATTTCGGCATCGCGACCGCGGCCAGCGTCGTTACATTCGAGCAACGCTTCAAGACGCTCGATCGTGCGGGCATAAGGCGAGCGAGCGTCCTGTTCGCCCTGGCTGCCGTCACGCGCAGCGTCGAAGCCGACCGCTGCGGTCAGGCGCTTGACGGCGACGCACGGCCGTAGACGACATCCGCCCGCTCTTCGAACGCATTGGCGAAGCGACGAAACGCGTAGTCGAACATCGAGCCCATCAAGAGTCCCAGGGCCCGACTCTTGAACTCGTAGTCGATGAAGAACCGCACCTCACATCCCGAACCCGCAGGCAGGAAGGTCCAACGGTTCTCGAGGTAGCGAAACGGCCCGTCGACATAGGAGACGTCGATCTGCCGTTCGTCGGGCCGCAGGAGAACCTGGGAGGTAAAAGTCTCTCGGACAAGTTTGTAGGCGACCGTCATATCCGCGATGAGCAGCGTCTTGCCGTCCCGCTCACGGCGCGAGCGGACCACGAGGTTCTGACAAAGCGGCAGGAAGCGCGGGTAATGCTCGATATCGGCGACCAAATCGAACATCTGGTCGGGAGTATGGGAAACCGTGCGCGCGTTTTCGAATTTCGGCATCCAGCGTTAGGCCGCCTGACGCGCCACGCGGGCGGCCTTGAGACGGGCAAAATCATCACCCGCGTGGTGCGACGACCGCGTCAGCGGGCTTGAGGCCACAACCAGAAAACCCTTCGTGTACCCGACCGTTTCGTAAGACTTGAACTCCTCCGGCGTCACGTAACGCTTCACCTCATGGTGCTTGCGCGTCGGCTGAAGGTACTGACCGATCGTCATGAAGTCGACGTCGGCTGTCCGAAGGTCGTCCATGAGCTGAAGAACCTCGTTCCGCTCTTCGCCCAGACCGACCATGATGCCGGACTTGGTGAAGATCGTCGGGTCGAGTTCCTTCACGCGCTGCAGCAACCGGATCGAGTGGAAGTATCGAGCACCTGGCCGCACCGTCAGGTAATTGGAGGGCACCGTTTCTAGGTTGTGGTTGAAGACGTCGGGACGTGCATCGACCACAGCCTCAAGCGCCCCCGGCTTGCGAAGGAAGTCCGGGGTGAGGATTTCAATGGTCGTAAGCGGGGCGGCAGCACGTATCGCACGGATGGTGTTGACGAAGTGTTGCGCGCCACCGTCGGCCAGATCATCCCGGTCCACCGAGGTGATGACGACGTGGCTCAGACCCATGCTCGCAACGGCACGTCCGACGCTGGCGGGCTCATCACGATCCAATGCGTGGGGCATTCCGGTGGCGACGTTGCAGAAAGCACAGGCTCTCGTGCAGATGCCGCCCATGATCATGAACGTCGCGTGCTTCTTTTCCCAGCAGCCGCCTATGTTCGGACAGCCAGCCTCCTCACACACGGTAACGAGCTTATTCGATTGGACGATCTCGCGCGTCTCGAAATAGCCCTTCGAAACGGGGGCCTTGACGCGGATCCAGTCAGGCTTGGGGAGAACCGGCGTGTCCGGCCTGCGAGCTTTTTCCGGATGACGCGGCCGAGGCACGGCCTCGGCCGACGAGCGCTTATCGAGAATGGTGACCATGACACTCTAACTAAGCAAGGCCACCAATGAACGCAACGCGACTTATGCGCGACCGCGGATGGCACGCCACAGGAAGATGAGGATGCACGCGCCGATGATTGCGACGATGAACTGAACGTACCAGATCGGCGTCGTGTACACGCCGAGCAGATTCAGAATGAAGTTGAGGAACAGGGCGCCGACGATGCCCAGGATGATATTCGTCAGAAGGCCGATATTGGCCTTCATGATCTTTTCCGCGACCCACCCGGCAAGACCGCCGAGAATGATCGACATAATGATACCCTGTCCGTCCATGCGAAACTCCTGTTCGAGCTGCGGCAAAACTGCACGCCCAGAAGCGTAAATGGGTCGAAATTCGGGCGGTCAAGAAGAGGTGACATCGGAAAGATGTGGTCACCACCCCCTGACGCGAATTCACATGTGGATGACCTTGCCGTAGGCGTCGAGAACGCTCTCGTGCATCATTTCCGACAGGGTCGGATGCGGGAACACCGTGTGCATCAACTCTTCCTCGGTCGTCTCGAGACCCATGGCGATGACGAAGCCTTGGATGAGTTCGGTCACCTCGGCTCCAACCATATGCGCGCCCAGCAGCTCGCCGGTCTTGGCATCGAAGACGGTTTTGACCATGCCTTCGGGTTCACCAAGCGCGATGGCCTTGCCGTTCCCGACGAAGCGGAAGCGTCCGACCTTCACCTCCCGACCGTTCTCCTTGGCACGCGCTTCGGTCAGGCCGACAGATGCGATCTGCGGTTGGCAGTACGTGCAGCCCGGGATCTGCGTGCGCTTCATCGGATGGGTTTCGAGGCCCTTGATGGCCTCGACGCAGATCGTCCCCTCGTGTTCCGCCTTGTGGGCCAGCATGGGCGCTCCAGCGACATCACCGATCGCGTAGATGCCGGGGATGTTGGTTCGACCCGCACCGTCGATCTTGATGATCCCGCGATCTATCGCGACGCCGAGACCCTCTAGATTCAACCCTTCGGTATTGCCCTGCACACCGACGGCGGAAATCAGACGCTCGGCCTGTAGGGTCTGGGTCTTGCCGTCCTGCTCGACGACGACCTCGACGCCGGGGCCGGACTTGGTCACCTTCGCGACCTTGGCGCCCGACAGGATCTTCATGCCCTGCTTCTCGAACTGCTTTCGGGCGACAGCCGCGATCTCGGCATCCTCCACCGGCAGGATCTGGGGCAGCAGTTCGACGACCGTTACCTCAGCGCCCATCGATCGATAGAACGAGGCGAACTCGATGCCGATTGCGCCCGAACCCATGACGATCAACGACTTCGGCATGGACGCCGGCTTCATCGCCTCGAAGTACGTCCAAATTCGATCGCCGTCCGGCTCCATGCCCGGCAGAACGCGAGGGCGCGCGCCCGTCGCTATGATCACGTGCTTCGCCTGATAGGTTCCGTGCGGCAGAACGTTCTTTGGAATAGGGTTCTGCGGCTGAACCGCGGGCTTCGATGGCGCGCCTACCTGTATCTCGGCTGGCCCACCCTTTCCGGCCTTCGTGATCTTCGCTTCGCCCCAGATCACGTCGACCTTGTTCTTCTTCAGAAGCATAGCAACGCCGCCGTTAAGCTGCGCCGAGACACCGCGCGAGCGTTTGACGACGGCGTCGACGTCGAATCCGGGCTGCGCGATCTTCAGACCGTAGCTCTCGCCATGCTGCGCGTAGTGGTAGATCTCGGCCGAACGCAGAAGGGCCTTGGTCGGAATGCATCCCCAGTTCAGGCAGATCCCGCCAAGGTGTTCTCGTTCAACGACCGCGGTGCGGAAGCCCAGCTGCGCGGCGCGAATGGCCGCCACGTAGCCACCGGGGCCGCCGCCGATGATGAGGATGTCGTAGGAGTCAGCCATCGATCAGCGTCCTGAAGGGTTGAGGTGAGAGGGCTGCGCCGGGCGCAGCGTTCATAGAAGCGCTTCGAGGGTCGCCGCGATGGAGACACCGAGCTTTCGGGTGTTCTCGGCATCCAGGTGGATTCCATCGGTGGGCGTGGCCATACAGACTTCCGAGGCGGCGACATGGATGCATCCGAGGCGACGGGCGAGCGCATCGTAAAGCGGCGCGAACTGCGAGGACTCAGCTTGAGCGAACCCGAACATCGCATCGAAGTCCTCGTCCTGGGTTTCCACGAGCGAGGGGGGCGATACGATGATGATCTCGGGGGCATCGAAGTCGAAACCGTAGGGAAAGCTGCGGGCGATCTCGACCAACCGCTCCATGCCCCATGCCGCCTCGCGTGCCCGACCACCGCCCGTGTGGCGCTTGAGGTCGTTCGACCCGAGCGCCAGAACGAGAATGTCGATCGGTGCGTGAGTCGCTAGGATCGTCGGAAGGACGCGGGCGCCGTTGCGATCGCCTGCCGAAAGATAATCGTCATAGGCCGTCGTCCGGCCGTTCAGGCCTTCCGCGATGACGCGCGCACGGGTCCCAAGTGTTTGCTGGACGACGCTCGGCCAACGGTCCTCGAACCGGTGACGTCCCTGCCCATCCGCATCGAACCCCCAGGTCAGCGAGTCGCCATAGCAAACGATCGTCGAAGTCATGACGTCCGCTTCCCTCAAGCTCAGACCAGCATGCTCATCGGGTTCTCGATGAAGCGGCGGAAAGCCGACAACAGTTCGGCCCCCAAGGCTCCGTCGACGGCGCGGTGATCCGTCGACAGCGTCACCGTCATCACGTTGGCGACCGTTACCGCTCCGTTGCGGACGACCGCCCGTTCCTCGCCCGCACCAACCGCCAGGATCGTCGCGTGCGGCGGGTTGATCACGGCCGCGAAGTCGCGGATGCCGAACATGCCGAGATTGGACACAGCCGTCGTTCCGCCCTGGTACTCTTCGGGCTTCAGCTTGCGCGAGCGCGCCCGCTTGGCGAGATCCTTCATCTCGTTGGAAATGGCCGAAAGGGTCTTCTCGTCCGCCCGCCGGACGATCGGGGTGATCAAACCGCCTTCGATCGACACCGCGACACCGACATCGGCATGCTTGTGCTTCAGCATCGCCTGCTCGGTCCACGAGACATTCGCGTCCGGCACGGCTTGGAGAGCACAAGCCATGGCCTTGATGACCATGTCGTTGACCGAAAGCTTGTAGGCCGGCTTGTCGCCCACCTCGGTCCGAATGGTCGGAGCCGCCGCATTCAGTTGCTTGCGTAGCGCCAGCAGGGCGTCGAGCTCGCAGTCCAGGCTAAGATAGAAGTGCGGGACGGTTTGCTTGGACTCGACGAGACGCTTGGCGATCGTCTTGCGCATGCCGTCGTGCGGAATCTTCTCGTAGGAGCCTTCCGCAAAGAGCTTGAGAATTGCGTCGTCCGAGGCAGGCTTCGTCGGAGCAGAAGCGGCCTGAGCGGCGGGAGCGGTTGCAGGGTGCTGAGGCTCGGAAGGTTGCGCTGCCGGCTTGCCAGTGGCTGCGCCCATTGCGGCCGCCTCGACATCGGCCTTCACGACACGGCCGCGCGGACCCGAACCCGAGACGGCGGAGAGATCGACGCCCTGCTCCTTCGCCAGGCGCCTCGCCAACGGGGACGCGATCGTGCGGCCTTCAGACCTGGCTGTGCCGGAGGATGGCGCCAACTCACGCGAGCTCCCGCCGTCCGATGCCGTCTCGGAGGGACGCTGATAGGAACGCTGCGAAAGATCCTTCGCTTCCTCCTGTCCGACGACGACCGCGTTGTCGCCCGTCGCGCCGCCCTTCGGCTTCGCATCGCCCGCTGCATTCGTGGCGGTCGCCTCTTCGGCGCCGGAGGAAGCGGCGCTCGCATCCTCGCCATCAGGAGCGAGGATCGCGATGACGGCGTTGACCTTCACGCCCTCGGTTCCGGCCGGGACGACGATCTTGGCGACTGTGCCCTCGTCGACGGCTTCGACCTCCATGGTCGCCTTGTCGGTCTCGATCTCCGCGATCACGTCGCCGGAGGAGACCTTATCGCCCTCCTTGACCAGCCACTTCGCCAGGTTCCCTTCCTCCATGGTCGGGGAAAGCGCCGGCATCGTCACGTTGATCGGCATGGTGGACGGTCCTCTCACTCGCCCTTCGCGTGGGCATCGGTGTCTTCGGCATGCGCGGCCCAGTTGCTCAGGTGGCGCGTCCAGTCGTCGTGATGGCTTTGCATGTAGGCGAGGCGATCCCTTTCGGGAGCCGCCATCCAGCCCTGATGTTCGATGGTGACAAGCGACCCATCGCCCTCCGACTCGATCCAGATCGACACGATCGTATCGAATCCCCAGTCGTCGTCCGCCCAGACCATCACAAGGCCATTCGGTGGATGGAAGGACGTCACCTGTGCCCGCACGGTCCGCCCGCGCCCCTCGGGATCAACCCAGGGGGCAACGAATTGGCCATCGGCCTTCGCGTCGAAGTCCACATGCGTCCGCCACCATTTGCGGAAGCAGTCGGGGTCCGTCAAGCACGTCCAAGTTCGCTTCGGCGTTGCCGAAACATGCCTGACGATGCGGAGCGTCCCCTCGCCGCCCTCGACGGGCGGCGAGACTTCGAGCTCGTCCATCAATCGCGGTAGCAGACGGCGCGCACCGCCTCGATCACATCCTTGACCGAGGGCAAGGCCAGCTTCTCGAGGTTGGCGGCGTAGGGCATCGGCACATCCTTGCCGCACACCTTCAGCACCGGTGCGTCGAGGTCATCGAAGGCGCGAACCATCAGCTGAGACGCGATCTCGGAGCCGATTGAATTCTGCGGCCAGCCTTCCTCGACCGTCACGCAGCGATTGGTCTTGCGCACCGAGCGCACGATGGCGTCGACGTCCATCGGCCGGATCGTGCGCAGGTCGAGGACCTCGGCGTCGATGCCTTCCTTCTCCAGCTGCTCGGCGGCTGCGACCGCGTAGGTCATGCCGATGCCGAAGGAGACGATCGTCACGTCCTTGCCCTTGCGGTGGACGCGGGCCTTGCCGATCGGCACCGTCCAATCGTCGGTCTGCGGAACGTCGAACGAATGACCGTAGAGGATCTCGTTCTCGAGAAACACGACGGGGTTCGGATCTCGGATCGCCGACTTGAGCAAGCCCTTCGCATCGGCCGCCGTGAAGGGCTGAACGACCTTCAGGCCCGGGATGTGACTGTACCACGCCGCATAGTCCTGACTGTGCTGCGCCGCGACGCGGGCGGCGGCACCGTTGGGACCACGGAAGACGATCGGGCAACCCATCTGGCCACCCGCCATATAAAGCGTCTTGGCCGCTGAGTTGATGATCTGATCGATCGCTTGCATGGCGAAGTTGAACGTCATGAACTCGACGATCGGCTTCAGTCCACCGAAGGCCGCGCCGACGCCCATGCCTGCAAAGCCATGCTCGGTGATCGGCGTGTCCACGACGCGGCGCGCACCGAACTCCTCGAGGAGACCCTGGCTGATCTTATAGGCGCCCTGGTATTCGGCCACCTCTTCGCCCATCAGGAAGACGCGCTCGTCGCGGCGCATCTCCTCGGCCATGGCGTCGCGCAGAGCCTCGCGGACGGTCTGCGTTGCAAGCTTCGCACCCGCCGGCACCTCCTCGGCGTAGTCGCCGTCGGGATCGCCGACTTCGGGATGCGACAGGCCGGAAGCGGGAACGGGCGCGCCCTTGGACTTTTCGCCGTCGCTCGCCTCGGGCTTGGCCTCCCGTGGAGCCTCGGCCTTCGCCGGTTGCGATGAAGCCGCAGCCGGCATGGCATTGGTGTCGCCAACGCTCTCACCGTCGGCAAGGAGAACGGCGATCGGCGTGTTGACCTTCACGTTCTCGGTGCCGGCCTGAACGAGGATCTTGCCAAGCTTCCCCTCGTCGATGGCTTCGACCTCCATGGTCGCCTTATCGGTCTCAATCTCCGCGATCACGTCACCGGGGGCAACGGTATCCCCCTCGTTCTTGACCCACTTGGAAAGGGTGCCCTCTTCCATCGTCGGCGAGAGGGCGGGCATCAGGATTTCGGTCGGCATGGTTCGCCCTTACTCCGCAGCCTGCGGGATGTCGTCGGCATAGATGTCGGTCCACAATTCCGACACGTCGGGCTCGGGATCGTTCTGTGCGAACTCCGCCGCATCGGCCACGATCTCGCGGACCTCCTTGTCGACGGCCTTCAACTCGTCCTCGTTCATGGCGTGGGCGCCAACGAGACGGGCACGGACCTGCTCGATCGGGTCAGATTCCGACCGCATCTTCTGAACCTCGTCGCGCGTGCGATATTTCGCGGGATCCGACATGGAGTGGCCGCGATAGCGATAGGTGAGCATCTCGAGGATGATCGGGCCCTCGCCCGAGCGGCAATGCTCCAACGCCATGTCGCCAGCCGCCTTCACGGCGCGCACGTCCATGCCGTCGACTTGAATGCCTGGAATCTTGAAGGAAATGCCGCGGTGGGCGAAATTCGTCTCGGCCGACGCGCGATTGACGGCCGTTCCCATTGCGTACCGGTTGTTCTCTATCACGTAGATGACCGGGAGCTTCCACAGCGAGGCCATGTTGAAGCTCTCGTAGACTTGGCCCTGGTTTGCGGCCCCATCGCCGAAGTAGGTGATCGAGACGGCGTCGTTGCCCTTGTAGCGGTTGGCGAAGGCGAGCCCGGTACCGAGCGAGACCTGGGCGCCGACAATGCCGTGTCCACCGTAGAAATGCTTCTCCTTCGAGAACATGTGCATAGAGCCGCCCTTGCCCTTCGAGTAGCCGGAGCGGCGACCCGTGAGCTCGGCCATGACGCCGCGCGATTCCATTCCGGTCGCGAGCATGTGACCATGGTCGCGATAACCGGTGATGACCTCGTCACCTTCCTTCATCGCCATTTGCATGCCGATGACCACGGCCTCCTGGCCGATGTAGAGGTGGCAGAAGCCACCGATGAAGCCCATACCGTAAAGTTGGCCAGCCTTTTCCTCGAAGCGACGAATCAGGAGCATGTCGCGATAGGCACGGAGTTCTTCGTCCCGACTGAACTCGACGGGCGGAGGCGGCTCGAGAGCGCGGAGCGTATCGACGATCGCGCCGGCGGCGCGTGCCTTCTCCGTCGCAACTTTGGGACTGGTCTTCGGCTTGCTGGCGGCCATGACGGATCCGTCTTCTCGCGTCCGCAGGGCGGACAGTGAAGACGACACTATCAGGTCACGCACCCAAGCAACAAGCGAATGCTCGGCATGAACCGCTTATCGGTCAAGCCTCGCAAATTGACGCACATATAACCGAAATTCAGTTACTCTTTTTGGCCGAAGAGGATGACGATCTCATCGGTGTTGGCGGTATTAAGCGTGCGACGTGCGCGTTCATCGATCATGTCGCGCTCAAGGGTGCCGTCGCTCAGCAGTTCCACTCGCTTCTCAATGCCCGTGCGCTGGTCGAGAAGGCCGTCCAGTGTCGCCTGTTTCGCCGCAAGTTCCGCACGGAGTTGAACGCCTGCCTCCGTACCATAGCGACCGCTCTCCGAATGCGTGACGAAATAGCCGAGGCAAGGCAGAGTGATGGCCGGAACCACGAGCAGCCGTAAGGGCGAGCGGCGATACTGACGTGTCTGGGTCGGAAGGCTCATGCATCGATCATCCCAAAACATCGTGAGTGAAGCGTTAAGGCCGTAATGGCCTCAGGGCGCTATGTTTGCGCTGCTCGGAACGAAAACGGGGCGCCAGGGCGCCCCGTCGACATCGAGCTCGTGACGACGTCAGCGCCCGCGCAGGATTGAGCGACCCGCGTACACCGCCTGGTCGCCGAGTTCCTCTTCGATGCGCAGCAGCTGATTGTATTTCGCAAGCCGGTCGGAGCGCGCGAGCGACCCGGTCTTGATCTGCCCGCAGTTGGTCGCGACCGCGAGATCGGCGATCGTGGAGTCCTCGGTCTCGCCCGAGCGATGCGACATGACGGCGGTGTAGCCGGCCCGGTTCGCCACGCTCACCGCATCCAGCGTCTCGGTCAAAGTTCCGATCTGGTTGACCTTCACGAGGATCGAGTTCGCGACACCCTTCTGAATGCCCTCGCGCAGGCGCTGCGAGTTAGTGACGAAGAGGTCGTCGCCAACGAGCTGAGTGGTCGAACCGATGCGATCGGTCAGGCTCTTCCAGCCGGCCCAGTCGTCCTCGGCCATGCCGTCCTCGATCGAGATGATCGGGTAGGCGCCGGCGAGCTCGGCGAGATACCCGGCCATCTCGTCGGCCGAAAGCTTCCGCTGCTCGCCTTCGAGATCATAGACGCCGTTCTTGAAGAACTCGGTCGAAGCGCAGTCGAGCGCGAGATAGATGTCTTCGCCAGGCTTGTAACCGGCGCGCTCGATCGAGCGCATGACGAAGTCCAGTCCCTCGCGTGCCGAGCCGAGGTTGGGAGCGAAGCCGCCCTCATCTCCGACATTGGTGTTGAGCCCGGCGTCCTTGAGCGCCTTCTTGAGCGTATGGAAGATTTCGGCACCCATGCGCAGACCTTCGGCAAAGGTCTCCGCGCCGACCGGCATGATCATGAATTCCTGGAAGTCGATCGGATTGTCGGCATGTGCACCGCCATTGATGATGTTCATCATCGGGACCGGGAGGAGGTGCGCGCCCGCGCCGCCGACATAGCGGTAGAGGGGAAGACCAGCCGATTCCGCCGCAGCCTTCGCGACCGCCAGCGATACGCCGAGAATGGCGTTGGCACCAAGACGGCTCTTGTTCGCGGTCCCGTCGAGCGAGCGCATCACCGCGTCGATGCGGATCTGGTTCTCGGCCTCGAAGCCGACCACGGCCTCGAGGATGTCGTTGTTGACGGCCTGGACCGCCTGCTGGACGCCCTTGCCGCCGTAACGCTCGTCCTTGTCGCGCAGCTCGACAGCCTCGTGCGCACCGGTCGACGCGCCGGAGGGAACGGCCGCGCGGCCCATCGATCCGTCTTCGAGTACGACATCGACCTCGACCGTTGGATTACCCCGGCTGTCGAGAATCTCGCGGCCGATGATGTCGATGATCGCTGTCATGGTGTCTCACCCGTTTGGAGGTTTCGCGCGAGGGCCTGACGGCCGCCCGGGCGGTTAGAAGCCCTTGGCCACAGCGTCCAGCGCCTGCAGCCGTTCGAGAAGCGCCGGCATGGCATCGAGCGGTACCATGTTCGGTCCGTCCGACGGCGCGTTGTCCGGATCTTCATGCGTCTCGACGAAGAGGCCGGCCACGCCCACTGCTACGGCGGCGCGTGACAGTGTCTCGACGAAACGGCGCTCGCCGCCCGAGGAGCCGCCCTGCCCGCCCGGTTGCTGGACGGAATGGGTGGCGTCAAAGACGATCGGCGCGCCGGTCTCGGCCATGATCGGAAGCGCTCGGAAGTCGGAGACGAGCGTATTGTAACCGAACGAGGCGCCGCGTTCCGTCAGGAGGATCGTATCGTTGCCCGAGTCGAGCAACTTGCCGAGGACGTTTCGCATGTCCCACGGCGCCAGGAACTGGCCCTTCTTGACATTCACCACCCGTCCGGTCCGTGCCGCCGCGACCAAGAGGTCGGTCTGACGGCAAAGGAAGGCTGGTATCTGCAACACGTCGCAGACCTCCCCCACTTCCGCGCACTGCTCGGCTGTATGAACGTCCGTCAGCACCGCGACGTCGAACTCACGTTGAACCTCGTCGAAAACCGGCAACGCGCTATCGAGGCCGATGCCCCGGCGGCCGTTCATGCTGGTGCGGTTCGCCTTATCGAAACTCGCCTTGAAGACGTAGCCGATGCCGAGATCGCTCGTGATGCGCTTCATGCGTTCGGCGATCATCATGGCATGATCGCGGCTTTCCATCTGGCAGGGGCCGGCGATCAAGGCGAAGGGTCGATCCTGAGCGAAGTCGACGCCGCGCAGGGTGATGCGGGAACGAGGTTCGATCATGGGGCTCAAACCAACCGCGACCGCTCGACGGCGGCGGCGATGAAGGACGCGAAGAGCGGATGCGGCTCGAAGGGCCGCGACTTGAGCTCCGGGTGATATTGAACGCCGATGAACCAGGGATGGTTCGGCAATTCGACCGTCTCCGGAAGGAGACCATCGGGCGACATGCCCGCGAAGCGCATGCCGGCCGCTTCCAGACGGTCGCGATAGGAGCGGTTGACCTCGTAGCGATGGCGATGGCGCTCGCGGATGGCGGTATCGCCGTAAATCTCGGCGATACGCGAACCGCTAGCGAGCTTGGCATCGTAGGAGCCGAGTCGCATCGTGCCGCCAAGGTCGCCCTCGGCCGCGCGCTGCTCGAGTTCGTTACCCTTCATCCACTCCGTCATGATGCCGACCACCGGCTCGTCGGTCGGACCGAATTCGGTCGAGCCGGCGTGTGGAACGCCCGCAAGGGATCGCGCCGCCTCGATGACGGCCATCTGCATACCGAAGCAGATGCCGAAATAAGGAACGTTGTGCTCACGGGCGAAACGCGCCGCCTGGATTTTCCCTTCCGACCCACGCTCGCCGAAGCCGCCTGGAACCAGGATGCCGTTGACGCGCTCCAGATACGGCGTCGGGTCTTCCTTTTCGAAGACTTCGGACTCGATCCAGTCCAGCTTGACGCGCACGCGATTGGCGATGCCGCCATGCTGCAGCGCCTCCATCAAAGACTTGTAGGCGTCCTTGAGGCCCGTGTACTTGCCGACGACGGCGATCGTGACCTCGCCTTCCGGGTTTGCCACCGCATCGACGACCTGATGCCAACGTTCAAGCTTGGGCTTGGGCGCAGGGTCGATGCCGAAGGCGGCCAGAACCTCGGTGTCGAGCCCTTCCTTGTGGTAGGCAATCGGCACGTCGTAGATCGTCGCGACATCCAGCGCCTGAATCACGGCCGTCTCGCGCACGTTGCAGAAGAGGCTCATCTTCCGCCGCTCGCTCTCCGGGATCGGGCGGTCGGCGCGCACCAACAGGATGTCGGGCTGGATGCCGATCGAGCGCAGCTCCTTGACGGAGTGCTGGGTCGGCTTGGTCTTCAGCTCGCCTGCCGACGCGATGTAGGGCATGAGCGTCAGGTGAATATAGACCGCCCCGCCGCGGGGCAGGTCGTTGCCGAGCTGGCGGATCGCCTCCATGAACGGCATCGCCTCGATGTCACCCGCCGTTCCGCCGATCTCGCACAGAACGAAGTCGTAGTCCTCGTTGCCTTCCAGAACGAAGCTCTTGATGGCGTCCGTGACGTGCGGGATGACCTGGACGGTCGCGCCGAGGTAATCGCCGCGACGCTCCTTGGCGATGATCTCCTGATAGATCCGCCCGGTCGTGATGTTGTCCATCCGGTTGGCGGACCGACCGGTGAAGCGCTCGTAGTGGCCCAAGTCGAGGTCGGTCTCAGCGCCGTCGTCGGTCACGAAGACCTCGCCGTGCTGCGTCGGACTCATCGTGCCCGGATCGACGTTCAGGTAGGGGTCGAGCTTGCGCAGGCGGACCCTGTAGCCGCGCGCCTGCAGAAGCGCACCGAGAGCCGCCGAGGCGATGCCTTTTCCAAGAGAGGAAACCACGCCGCCGGTGATGAAGATGTATCGCGCCATGGGCCTTCCCGATACTCGCTTGGGCTGGATTCGGCCAGCCGAAAAAGCGGGCCGCGAACGAAAACGGGGCGCCGAGGCGCCCCGTCGTGGACGTTTGGGTGACGAAAAGGTCTAGGGATTCGTCGGTGCCGGCGTGGTCGTGCCTGCCGCCGGCGCCTCGACCGGAGGAACGGTCGGCGTGACGGTTGCGTTCGGCGCTTCCGGCGCGGGGTTCGCGGGAATGGTCCCGGTGGACGGCGCGCTCAGCGCTGCCGCACCGGTCGGTACCCCGCTGCTCTGTGCGGGTGCGGCCGGAGCGGCAGCCGGTGCAGCAGGAGCCGTCGTCGGCGCGGCGCTTCCCGTGCCCGTCGGAACCTGCGGACTCGTAGGCGCCGCGTCCGGCAGCGGGCCAAGCTGGTCCAGCAGATTACCCTGACTTCCAGCCGGAGCGGCACCACCCTGCTGGGCCGGGATGCGGTCCAGAATGTCGAGCGGATTGTTGCCGCCGTAGCGCGCAAGGATGCCGAGCGCCATCGACGTGATGAAGAACAGTGTCGCCAGGATCGCGGTCGTGCGCGTTAGCACGTTGGCGGCGCCGCGCGCCGTCATCAGGCCGCCACCGCCACCCCCCATGCCGAGGGCGCCGCCTTCCGAGCGTTGCAGGAGGACCACCACGACGAGCGCGAGCACGATCAGGAGGTGGACGACGATCAGAACAGTTTGCATGGAACGGACGCGCAATCGCTGGAAAGGTTGCGCGCCTTCTACATGACAGCTCCGGGAACGCCAACCCGGGGCTTGACGCCCCCGCTCATCGCTCCCGAGCCAGCCTTGCGATGGCGAGAAAATCCTCCGCCTTGAGGCTTGCGCCACCAATCAGCGCACCGTCCACATCATCGACAGCGAAGAACTCTGCGGCATTGGAAGGCTTGACCGACCCACCGTAGAGAATGCGCACGCGCGAGGCAAAGGCGTGGCCGAAGCGTAGCGCCAAGCGGTTGCGCAGAAAACCATGGACTTCCGCCACATCGTCTGCGGTCGGGGTCTTGCCGGTACCTATCGCCCAGATGGGCTCGTACGCGATCACGAGCGCTTCCGGCGTCGCCTCGTCTGGAACGGAGCCGTCGAGTTGGCGGCCCAAGACGGTCAGCGTCTCCTTGGCGTCGCGTTCCGCTTCGCTTTCACCGACGCAAATGATGGGCTGCAGATCCGCCCTGATGGCGGCCTGCGCACACGCTCGCACGTGATCGTCACTCTCCCGGTGATCAGACCGTCGCTCCGAGTGCCCAAGTATCACGTATTCGGCACCCGCCTCGCGAAGCATTTCGGCCGACAGATCGCCGGTATGCGCGCCTTTCGCGTTGTGATGACAGGTCTGCGCGGCGACCCTGACCTCGTTTGGAAGGCGATCCCGCACGGCGGAGAGAAGCGTCGCCGGCGGCGAAACAAGGAGTTCGCCCGGTCCCTCTTCCCCACGTGCGACCGCGGCCGCAATCGCATCGATCTCCGCCAGTTCCGCACGCATGCCGTTCATCTTCCAGTTACCTGCAATCAGGAGACGTCGACCCATTCCCATCCTCCGCTGACGATCGGTGGCTTGGCTAGCAGTCCGATACGCGAAGTCAAATCACGCCCGGCTGCTGTCAGGCTTTCCTTCAGCGGGTGAAATGCCTATTGCCGTCGTTCAAGATCGTTCCACAGACGCGGGAGTACGCGACCGATGATGAAGCAGATGCGCCGTGGCGCCTCCGGCTGGGTGGCCAAGCTCTTTCTGGGTGGCCTCGCCGTCAGCTTCGTCGGCTGGGGAATTGCAGATTTCCTACGTCCGCGCGGGGCCGGCCGCGATGTGCTGACGGCCGGATCGACACATGTCTCGGTCTCCCAATACCAGACCGCCTACCAGCAGGGACTCCAGACGCTGGCGAACCAGATCGGTCGCCGCCCGAGCGCGGAGGAAGCGGAAATCTACGGCGTCGACCAGCAGACGCTAGCGATCCTCTCGTCGACAGCGGTTCTCAGCGAGGAGGCGCGGCGCTTGGGAATGGGCGTCGGCGACGATGGACTCGTTCGCCTGATCCAGGAACAGCCTGCCTTCCAGGATCAGGTCGGCAATTTCTCGCGCCAGCAGATGCGCACGGTCCTTGCGAACGCCGGGTACTCGGAGACGAGCTACCTCGCCGAATTGCGCAACGAGGCCGAGCGGGGCCAACTCCTCGACAGTGTTTCGACCGGCGCATCGGTTCCGGCTGTGTTCGTTGATGCCCTTGGCGCCTATGGCGGCGAGCGGCGAGATGTCTCCTACATGCAGTTGCAACCGCAGGCACCCGAAACGATCCCCGAGCCCAATGCCGATGAGCTCGACGACTACTTCACCGAGCATCTCGAAACCTACCGTGCGCCGGAATACAGGACGATTGCCTTCGTCGATCTATCGACCGACGCGATGGCCGATCCGACGTCAGTCAGCGATGCCGACGTCGCCGCTGACTATGAGAAGGATAAGGCGCGCTTCACGACGCCGGAACGACGCCTCGTGCAGCAGGCCGTGTTTGCTGACCGCGCGGCCGCCGATACCGCTTATGCCGACATCGCAGCGGGCCGGACGTTGACCGAGGCCGCGCAGGCGCGCGGAGCGAACGTCACAGACCTCGGGCTGGTGCCGAAGACGGCGCTTCCCGCCGGCGCGCTGGCCGACGCGGCCTTCGCTGCCGACGTCAACAAGCCGAGTGCGGTCATCGATGGACCGTTCGGTTCGACGATTGTGAGC
This sequence comes from Aureimonas sp. AU4, assembly GCF_001463765.1. Taxonomy (GTDB): domain Bacteria; phylum Pseudomonadota; class Alphaproteobacteria; order Rhizobiales; family Rhizobiaceae; genus Aureimonas. The sequence goes on from NZ_BBWK01000001.1 coordinate 64,440, forward strand.
GTGACGGAGATTCGTCCCGCCGAAACCCGGCCGCTCGCCGATGTCGCCAACGAGATTCGCACGGAGCTCGCTCGACGAGCTGCGAATGAGCGCCTGACCGCCGCCTACGATGCGATCAGCAATTCGCTCGGCAGTGGCGCTCCGCTCGCGGAGGCGGCGAGCCAAGCCGGTCTGACCGTGCGCACGATCGAAGCTATCGACGCGCAGGGACGCGCCACCGACGGTAGCGATGTCTCCGGCATCCCGGACCAGGCGCAGTTCCTCCGTTCTGCGTTTCAGGCCGAGCCGAACACGACAACGACGCCGATCAATTACGGCGGCACGAATTACGTCTTCTACTCGGTTTCCAACGTCACGCCTTCGAGCGATCGCAGCCTCGATGAGGTGCGCGATCGGGTCGTCGCCGCGTGGCGGACCGACGAGGCGCAGCGTCTCCTCGTCGAGCGTGCGGAGGCCTTGGCTGAACGCGTCCGGAAGGGCGAAACGCTCGCGGCAGTGGCGGCGGCCGAGGGGCTGACCGTGCAATCGGCTCCGGCGGTGACGCGTACGAGCGGAACTGCCATTCTTGGAGAGGCCGGTACTCGGGCTGCGTTCTCCGGGCCCCAAGGAACCGTCGCGCAAACTCCGGCACTCGCGTCCGGCGATGCGATCGTCCTCCAAGTCGATGCGGTCGTGCCGGTTGCTGACCCGACGGCTCAGGTTAATGCGCAAACGCGTGACTCGCTTTCGGCGACGTTGCGCAACGATCTGCAGCAGGGCTACGTCGAGACCCTTCGCCGCCAGATCCCGGTTGAGCTTCATCCTGCGACGATCGCGCAGGCTCGGTCGAACGTGCGATGAACCAAGGTCTCAAGCCGCTTCTCTCCAAGGTTGCGGAAGGCAACGCCCTCGACCGCGGCGAGGCGCGTGCAGCGTTCTCGATCCTGATGTCAGGCGAGGCCACCCCGACGCAGATCGGGGGGCTTCTGATGGCGCTGCGGGTGCGTGGCGAGACCGTGCACGAGATCGCGGGCGCGGTCGACGTGATGCGCGCGAACATGATCAAGGTTCACGCTCCCGCGGACGCGATCGACATCGTGGGTACGGGCGGCGACCATGCCGGCACGCTGAACGTATCGACCTGTGCGGCTTTCGTCGTGGCAGGCTGCGGGGTGACGGTCGCGAAGCACGGCAATCGAGCACTCTCTTCCCGATCGGGTTCCGCAGACGTCCTCCAGGCGCTCGGCGTCGAGGTCGATCTGACAGCAGATGCGATTTCACGCGTGATTGCCGAGGCCGGCATCGGCTTCATGTTCGCACCCAATCATCATGCGGCGATGCGCTTCGTCGGCCCAAGCCGCGTCGAGCTCGGCACGCGAACGATCTTCAACATGCTCGGCCCATTGGCCAACCCGGCCTCGGTACGCAGGCTTCTGGTCGGCGTCTACGCCCCCGAATGGGTCCGGCCCGTGGCCGAGGCGCTCCAGGCCCTGGGCGCCGAGAATGCTCTCGTCGCCCATGGAGAAGGTCTCGACGAGATGACTGTCTGCGGATCGACGCGCTTGGCCCATCTCGATCAAGGGGCGATCACGGAACGGTCGATCACGCCGGAAGATTTGGGGTTGGAACGGCATCCTGTCGCTACCATCATCGGCGGCGACGCCACACACAATGCCGCGGCGTTGCGCGCTGTACTCGATGGTGCGCCGGGGGCCTATCGGGACATCGTTCTTCTGAATGCGGCCGGCGCGCTTCTGGTCGCGGGCCGTGCAAGTGGATTGCCAGAGGGTATGCTCATGGCGAGGGACGCGATCGACGACGGCCGAGCGCGGTCCGCGCTCGAGCGGCTGATCGACGTCTCGCGCGCTTTGAAGGAGATGCCGCGATGACCGACATCCTGGCCCATATCGAGACCTATAAGCGGCGAGAGATTGCGGCCGCCCGTGCCCGTATCCCGCAGCGCGAGATCGACGAGCGGGCGCGTCAGGCCGGTCCCGTTCGCGGATTCACGCGCGCATTGCGGGCACAACACGACGCCGGACGTTTTGGTTTGATCGCCGAGATCAAGAAGGCGAGCCCGTCCAAGGGGCTGATTCGCGCCGACTTCGAGCCAGCGAAACTGGCCGAGGCCTATGAGCGCGGCGGTGCGGCATGCCTCAGCGTGCTGACGGACGCACCCTCCTTTCAAGGACAGCCGGATTATCTGGCTGAGGCTCGCGACGCCACGCGGCTTCCCGCGCTGCGCAAGGACTTCCTGTTCGATGTCTATCAGGTGGCGGAGGCTCGCTCCTGGGGTGCGGATGCGATCCTGATCATCATGGCGGCCGTCGATGATGGACTAGCTCACGAACTCGAAGCCGCAGCCGCGGAATGGGAACTCGACGTGCTCGTCGAGGTGCATGACGAGGCAGAGACCGAACGGGCACTCCGGCTGCGGTCACCGCTGATCGGCGTCAACAACCGAAATCTGCGAACATTCGAGACTGACCTCAGCGTCAGCGAACGGCTGGCAAGTCTCATTCCCGCCGATCGTATTCTCGTCGGAGAAAGCGGCGTTGCTACGAACGCGGACTGCCGCCGGCTGGAGCGTTGCGGGATGCGCAGCTTCCTGGTCGGCGAGAGTCTGATGCGACACAACGACGTCGAGTGGGCAACACGCATGCTTCTTTGCGGCGAAGGAGCGTTGGCTTGACCGAAATGCGACTAACCCATCTCGACGCGACCGGAGCGGCCACAATGGTCGACGTTGGCGAGAAGAGCGAGACCGCGCGTTCCGCACGAGCCGAGGCCCTTGTCGTCATGCAGGCCAAGACACTTGATCTGATCCGCGACGGCAATCTCAAGAAGGGTGACGTTTTGGCCGTCGCGCGCGTTGCCGGCATCATGGCTGCAAAGCGCACGTCCGACCTTATCCCTCTTTGCCATCCGCTCATGCTCGAGAAGGTCGCGGTCGATTTCGAATTCGAGCCTGCGCTGCCGGGGATCCGCATCCACTCGGAGGTCCGCCTTTCCGGTAAGACTGGAGTCGAGATGGAGGCGCTGACGGCAGCCATCATCGCGGCGCTGACGATCTATGACATGGCGAAGGCTGTCGATCGGACCATGACGGTCACGGCGGTCCGTGTGGTCGAGAAAAGCGGCGGCCGGTCAGGCGACTGGACGGTCTGATGCTGTCCGTCGACGAGGCGATCGCGGCCGTTCTGTCGGACGTTGAGCCGCTTCGCGAATTCGAAACTGTCGAGTTGCGGAGTCTGGCGGGGCGCATGACGGCGACCGACATCATCGCCCAGCGCACGCAACCGGACTTCGCCTCCTCGGCCATGGATGGATACGCCGTACGCGCGGCCGATGTCACTCCAACGCGCGCGCTGCGGCTCGTTGGAGAATCTGCCGCCGGATGCCGGTTTCACGGAAAGCTATGTGGCGGCGAATGCGTTCGCATCTTCACCGGAGCACCCATACCGGATGGTGCCGACGCGGTTGTCATTCAGGAGGATGTTGACCGCAGCGGCGACGCTGTGCGGTCCTTGATTCATACAATGCCCGGACGACATGTGCGCCCGCGCGGTAACGACTTTCATTTGGGAGACGTGCTTGTGCCGGCGGGCACGCGACTTGGCGCGGCCTCGATCGCACTGGTCGCGAGCGGGGGTCATCCGATGGTCAACGTGCGCCGCCGCCCTCGAGTCGGCATCCTTTCGACGGGCGATGAACTCGTGCTTCCAGGTAGGCCGGTCGGCCCCGATCAGATCGTCGCGTCCAACATCTATGGCATCGCTGTTCTCGCCGAGCAGGCCGGCGCGCAGGTGTTCGACCTCGGCCTTGTTGGCGATCGAATGGATGATTTGACGCGAGCGCTGGACGACGCGCTGGCGACACGGCTCGACATCCTCGTCACCATCGGCGGTGCGTCCGTTGGCGACCGGGATCTGATTGCTCCGGCCCTGCGGGACCGAGGCGTTTCGCTGGATTTCATGAAAGTCGCGATGCGACCCGGCAAGCCGCTGATGGCTGGTCATACAGGCGAGACACGTGTGCTCGGTCTGCCTGGAAATCCCGCGTCCTCCCTTGTAACGGCGACGCTGTTTCTCGCACCTCTGATCCGCGCGATGCATGGCGAAGCCCGAGGGTTACAGCGGCAAACCGGTCGCCTTTCCCAGGATCTGCCGGCAAACGATCACCGAACAGAGTTCATGCGAGCCCGCTTGCATGCTTCGAAGGACGGATGGATCGTCACGCCCCTGCCCCGCCAAGATTCCTCGCTTCTTTCCATCTTCGCCCAGGCTGATGCTCTTCTCGTCCGACCTTCGAATGCGGAAGCGGCGATCGCCGGCGATGTCTGCGAGTTTCTCCCGCTCGCCTGACGTCTTGCGGAACACATGCGGAACAGATACCGTTTGTTCAGGGTTTGTTTTGTTCGGGAATCACGAGATGCTCACGCGAAAGCAGCATGAACTGCTGGTCTTCATCCAGGAGCGTCTTCAGGCCGTTGGTGTGCCGCCTTCCTTCGATGAAATGAAGGATGCGCTCGACCTCAAGTCGAAATCGGGCATACACCGCCTTATCACCGCTCTTGAGGAGCGGGGTTTCATCCGGCGTTTACCGAACCGCGCCCGCGCGCTTGAAGTGATCAAGTCACCGGACTCTGGTCTGAGCCCCAAGCCCGCGCAAGTCGTCGATCTGACGTCCGCCCGCAAGTCTCGGCAGGATGCCTTGGAGATGTCGGAGCGTCGGAGCGTCGTTGCCGAGAACGAGTCGATGTCGATCCCCGTCATGGGTCGTATCGCCGCTGGCGTTCCAATTTCCGCCATTCAGCAGAACACGCATTCCATCGCGCTGCCGGCAGACATGGTTGGGCTCGGTGAGCATTACGCGCTGGAGGTGAAAGGCGATTCGATGATCGAAGCCGGCATCCTGGACGGTGACACGGTTCTCATTCAGCGCACCGACAGCGCTTCGGCTGGAGAAATCGTGGTGGCGCTCGTTGACGACGAAGAGGCGACACTGAAGCGTTTCCGGCGGAAGGGGAACATGATCGCGTTGGAGGCTGCAAACCCGGCCTACGAGACTCGGGAGCTTGGCGCGAGCCGGGTCAAGGTGCAGGGCCGGCTGGTTGGGCTGATCCGACGCTATCACTAGACTGCACGGGTTCAGCGTTCGGCTTCGTGTCTCGGCGCCAGAACTCGGGCCAAGGCGCTTTCCGGTGGACGTTCCATGGTTGCCTCTCGGCGTCGACCGACGGCTGGACGACGACTTGGTCACCCAAGCGGTAGATACCCAAACTGCCGGAGGGACGCGGTGTTCGCAGCGTCGCCAGTATGGCACCATTAGGGCAGGTCGACTGTCGAATGGCGCGGGCGACGATTGCGACATCCGCATCCGTGCATACAGCGGGCCATCGGCGCCAGTCATCCGTCCAACTGATGCGAACTCCCGAACTCGACCGTGCGCGGCAGACCCCGTCCGAGCAGATGAAAGCCTTTTCGGTATCGGCGACGCGCGAATAGACCCGAAGCCACTGCTCGGTCACGAAGCGGTTCGGACGATCCGATAACGAGGTGAGGCGACCATCCATGCTCAGAAGGGCCAACTGCCGGCCGTCTTCGAAGAGAACAGCCTGAGGCTCTGGACCGGGTTGCAGCAGAAGAAGGCCGCCGACGGTCAGCGGCAGGCATAGCCAGCGTAAGCGCGACGCCATGAACGACAGCGTCAGAACGGCGAGGGTGAAACACACGAGGCTTGTTCCGCTGATGCGCCCCGTGGGCTGATCAGGTAGCCACGAAGCCAGATGGCGGGCGACGGCGAAGGAGAGTTCCAGCCCCTGTCCCATGGCCAGGAGCGGCAATCGTTCGAGCCCGAGGGGCATCAGCAGTGCCGCGATGAGCGCAAGCGGCATCACCCAAAAGCTGAAGATCGGCGTTGCGACGACGTTAGCGATCAGCCCGAAGGGCGCGATGCGTTGAAATTGGTAGACGCCGTAAGGCGCCGTCGCCATGCCGGCGATCAGGGACGACAATGCCGCAGCCGTCAGCGCAAGAAGCACGGAGCGAGCAAACGACCGCTCCGCGGCGCCCCGTGCACGGTCCCGCTCCGAACGCCATCGGGTATAGGCGCCGAAAGCGCCGACAAGCGCCGCTGTTGCCGCAAAAGACATCTGGAACGTCGGCGTCAGAACGACATGCGGCGATCTCGCCATCACGATGAGCGCCGCTAGCGCGACGTTGCGCAGTGTAAGCGAGGGACGATCGATGAGCACGGCGCCGAGCATCAACAGGATCATGATGAACGAGCGTTCCGTCGCTGCGTTGTCGCCGCTGAGGAGCATGTAGAATGTCGTCGCAGCCAGAGCGGACAGAGCCGCGATCTTGCGGATAGGCCAGCGAAGGGCGATGCGAGGAAAACAGGCGAGAAGGCTGCGCACGGCCACCATGCAGAAACCTGCGACAAGCGCCATGTGGAAGCCCGATATCGACAGGATATGAGCAAGGCTCGTCGCTCGCAGATCGTTTTCGATGTCCTGCGGGACGCCCGCTCGCTCTCCCGTGATCAACGCCGAAGCGACGGCGCCGGCCGGCCCGGTCAGGACTCCCCGTATGCGTTCGCCCATTGCGAGGCGCAGGGTCGCAATACGGTCCTCGAAATCGAGGTCACCGGCGTTGGTTTCCTCCGGAGAACCCAAGGCGAAGCCATAGGCACCCAGCCCGTCGAAGAAGGGGGCGAAGCTGAAATCGTGGCCGCCAGGGTGAGCCGGCCCAGCCGGCGGTCGCAGCCGGACGAGGCCGCGGTAGAGAGAACCGATCGGCAATGGCCGATGCCTACTCGACACCAGAATGCGCACACGTTCCGGGGGTCGGGATAGGGTTGGCCGTTCCGTCGATAGGACGTCCAGCACGTATCTCTGGCGACCGCGCTCATCGACCTCGCGGCTACGGACTCGCCCAACGAGGCGTGTCGTTGTCTCACCGGAAAGGATCGTCGTCCCGGTATTCCAGACTTCGATTCTCGCGGCGGCCTGCCCTAGAAGAAACCCAGCGGCAACGACGGCGAGAACCGAGGTGGACCCTCGACGTCGATTGACGGCCTGAAAGCTCACAAGGACTGCAAGTGCTATCGCGATGAGCGGCACTGGGAAGGTTGCGGCTCCCGAATAGGTGGAGGCAATGCCGAACCCCATCGCAATGGGCCAGAGCGCGAAGCCAGAGCGCGAGGCACGTTCACGTTCGACGTATCGGTCGACGGTCGAAGCGAGCCGGCTCCAGCCGCTGCGCCATGCACGACGTCTCCCGTTCGACGCTTCCGATCCGATCTCAGTTGCCGACACGCCTTGCTCCGCTTGCCCCCAAGCCCTCCTATGCTACACACCCGCACATCGTACGGGTCGCCTCCCCGCGGCCGAGAATGAAGTCATCCACCGACAAAACCGTCGATGGTGGCCTGCTGCACAACCGAGGCCCTATGGTTGCACCTGTCGTCACGCGCTTCGCGCCATCCCCCACCGGCTATCTGCACATCGGCGGAGCGCGAACCGCGCTATTCAATTGGCTTTATGCCCGCCACACTGGCGGGCGCATGCTGCTGCGCATCGAGGATACCGACCGCGAACGCTCGACCGAGGCGGCCGTCGACGCCATCATCGAAGGGTTGCAGTGGCTTGGGCTCGAGGCGGACGAACCGCCTATCTCGCAGTTCGAGCGTGCCGCACGTCACCGCGAGGTCGCGGAAGAGATGTTGCGTTCAGGGAAAGCGTATCTCTGCTTCGCGACGCCCGAGGAGCTTACGGAGATGCGGGAACGCGCGATCGCGGAGAAGCGTCCCCCACGGTATGACGGCCGCTGGCGCGACCGCGATCCGTCCGAGGCGCCAGCCGGCGTGAAGCCGGTTATCCGTATCCGTAGTCCGCTCGAGGGCGAGACGCTCGTGCGCGATGCAGTCCAGGGTGACGTGCGCTTTCCCAACAAGGATCTCGACGACTTCGTCCTGCTCCGCTCGGACGGTACACCTACCTATATGCATGCCGTCGTCGTGGACGATCACGACATGGGCGTCACGCACATCATTCGCGGCGACGATCACCTGACCAATGCCGGTCGTCAGACGCTCATCTACCAGGCGATGGGTTGGGCCGTGCCGGTTATGGCCCACATTCCGCTCATCCACGGGGCAGACGGCGCAAAGCTTTCGAAGCGGCATGGGGCGCTAGGCGTCGAGGCGTACCGGGCGCTCGGCTACCTTCCGATTGCATTGCGCAACTATCTCGTCCGCCTCGGCTGGAGCCATGGCGACGACGAAATCATGACGACCGACGAGATGATCTCCTGGTTCGAGATTGCGGACATCAACAAGGGTGCCGCCCGGTTCGATTTCGCGAAGCTCGATGCGATCAACGGCCATTGGATTCGCGCCACGCCTGATGCGGACCTCGTGGACATGCTTCTGCGCGACCGCGACCTGTTCGCCAACGGCTCCGTTCTCCGTGCTACCGATGATGATACCACGCGTCGTTTGCTGACAGCGGCCATGCCCGGCCTCAAGGAGCGAGCCAAGACACTCGTCGAACTCATCGATGGCGCCTCCTTCCTGTTCGCGCAGAGACCCATTGTGCTGGATGAGAAGGCTCGGACGATTCTGTCCCCTGACGGTCGAGCCATTCTCGCTGACGTAATGCCCCGCCTGGAAGCAAACACAGCGTTCAATGCGGACGATCTGCAGATTTTGGTGACAGCCTATGCCGAGGAGAAGGGTCTCAAGCTTGGCAAGGTCGCGCAGCCGCTCCGCGCGGCGTTAACGGGGCGTTCGACCTCGCCGGGCGTGTTCGACGTGCTGGCGGTGTTGGGACGCGAAGAGGCTCTGGCCCGTTTGAATGATCAGTTGCGCTGATAGCCCCATTGCTTGGGCATTGCGGTGCAGCATCTTCCGTGATCAAAACTTGCTCGGCGTCCGCCTGCTTCGTGGGCAGGAGCTGGGCACTCTGACTCCCGCCTCCCGGCGGTCAGGTCCACGCATATATCCGGAAAGGGACATCGATGACGGAATCTGCGAAGTTCGTCCTTGGCGACAAGAACGCGGAGCTGCAGCTCCGGCACGGCACGATCGGTCCCGATGTCGTGGATATCGCGGCGCTCTACAAAAACACCGGTCTGTTCACCTACGATCCGGGATTCACGTCGACGGCATCCTGCGAGTCCAAGATCACCTACATCGACGGCGACGAGGGCGTGCTGCTCCATCGCGGCTACTCGATCGACCAGCTGGCCGAGCGCGGCGACTTCCTGGAGACCTGTTATCTCCTGCTCTACGGTGAGCTGCCAACGGCCTCCGAAAAGGAGGACTTCGTCTATCGCGTGACCCGGCATACGATGGTCCACGAGCAGATGTCGCGCTTCTATACGGGGTTCCGCCGCGACGCCCATCCGATGGCGGTCATGGTCGGATCGGTCGGCGCGCTGTCCGCCTTCTATCATGACTCGACGGATATCACCGATCCGCACCAGCGGATGGTGGCGTCGATCCGCATGATCGCCAAGACCCCGACCCTGGCCGCGATGGCCTACAAGTACCACGTCGGCCAGCCGTTCGTTTATCCGCGAAACGACCTGACTTACGCGGAAAACTTCCTGCATATGTGCTTCGCGGTTCCGTGCGAGCCTTATCACATCAACCCGACGCTCGCGAAGGCGATGGACCGGATCTTCATCCTCCATGCCGACCACGAGCAGAACGCTTCGACCTCTACCGTGCGTCTTGCGGGATCGTCGGGCGCCAATCCCTTCGCTTGCATCGCCGCCGGCATCGCCTGCCTTTGGGGCCCAGCCCATGGGGGTGCCAACGAGGCCGCTCTCAACATGCTCGGGGAAATCGGCACGAAGGACCGCATCCCTGAGTTCATTGCTCGGGCGAAAGACAAGAACGATCCCTTCCGCCTCATGGGTTTCGGTCATCGAGTCTACAAGAACTACGACCCGCGCGCCAAGATCATGCAGCAAACCTGTCACGAGGTGCTCGACGAACTCGGCATCAAGGACGATCCGCTGCTCGAAGTCGCGATGGAACTGGAGCATATTGCCCTCCACGACGACTACTTCATCGAGAAGAAGCTTTATCCGAACGTGGACTTCTATTCGGGAATTACACTCAAGGCGCTCGGGTTCCCGACCGAGATGTTCACGGTGCTCTTCGCCGTCGCACGTACGGTCGGCTGGATCGCTCAGTGGAACGAGATGATCGAGGACCCCCAGCAGCGCATCGGCCGTCCCCGCCAGCTTTATACGGGTGCTCCGCGCCGTGACTATCTTGCGATCGACCAACGCGCCTGATGGGCGATGGGATACGCGAATGAACATAAGGGGCGCCTTGCGGCGCCCCTTATGCGTTTGCGACGCGCAGGATGATGTCGACTGCTGCGTCGGCCGGGGGACGCTCTACGATCATGTTGCGGCGGATTTCTGCAAATCCCGCCTGCTGCGCGTGGCGTTCCGGCGTATCCGTGAGAAGCCTGTCGAGGCGCCGAGCGAGAGCCTCCGGGCGGATCAACTCATGGAAGTGCTCGGGAACGAGCGGATGGCCGGCGGCGAAGTTGGGCAGTGCGGCGGTCCAGCCTGTGATGAGATGGCGGAGCAGATAGCTGATGGGATCGAGCCTGTAGGCCAGCACCATCGGGACACCGGCCAAGGCGAGTTCCAGCGACACGGTTCCAGATGCCGCCAGGGCAGCATCAGCCCGAGCGAAAATCTCCCATTTCTCCGTCTCGGTGGTCGTGATCGTTGGCTTGAACGTCCAGCTTGCGAGTTCCCGCTCCAGTACCGATCGAACGCGCGGAACGACCGGCAGTGAAACCTGCAGATCCGGATGAAAGTCGTGCAATCGCTCGACCGTGCGTCCGAAGTCGCCCATGAGGCGCTGAACTTCGCCGCGACGAGAACCCGGCAGGACGACGAGGTGCGGCGGATGCTGCGCTGGTTTCATTCCAACTGCGCCGTCGCGTTGCATGATGCTCTGCAGCCCCGGATGGGAGAGGAGCGGATGGCCGACGTAAGTCGCAGCGGGTCCGCCGTGTTGCGCGAGCACCTCCGGCTCGAACGGGAAGAGGCTGATGCTGTGATCGACGGCCCGTGCGAGAGTTTCGGCTCGATGCGGCCGATACGCCCACACCGCCGGCGGCACGACGTTGATGATGCGTGCCGCGGGCCACGCCTTTCGGACACCGAGTGCCACGCGATTGGTGAAGGTGAAGCTGTCGATTGTCACGATGACGTCCGGCCGCTCCGCCAGAAGAAATCGTATGGTCTGCCGCAACCGAGCGTAGAGTTGAGGAAAGCGCGCGACGATCGCGCCAAGACCGACGATCGAGAGTTCCTCGATTGGGAACAGACTGCGAAGACCCAATTCCGCCATGGCGCGACCGCCCAGGCCGATCGGTTGAAAGTTCGCGCCGAGGCGTTCTCGCAACGCGATTGCAATGTCGGCACCGATGCGATCGGCCGAATCCTCGCCGAGCACGAAAGCGACCTTCAAGGCTGGTTCCCGTCTTCCAGACCCACCAAGAAGAGGCCCTGCTCGTCGAGCGCGAAAAGGACATCCTCTCGCCCGATGATGAGCGACCGTCCTGCGGTCAATCCAATACCGCATAATCCGGCCGCAGCAGCCTCGCGAACTGTTTCCGTACCGATGCTCGGCAGGTCGAAGCGCTCGTCCTGCTGTGGTTTGAAGGCCTTGAAGAGTACGCAAGGTTCTGAGCGACCTATGCGTCCCCGCGAGCGCAGGTCTGCGACGCGTTCGAGCATCTCACGCGTTCCCTCGATCCCTTCGAACGCGATGACCCTGTCGGGAGACGCCACCGCCGCTTGTCCGGCATCCAGTTCGCCGAGCCGGACAGCCGCCTCATGGGCTCGCTGTGTCGCCGCGAGTTCGTCTGCGGTCGGCTTGCGAAGCGAAGCGGGGCCGATCGGCGTGAGAAGTTCGGGGACGATGGATTGAACCGATGCAACTTTGAAGCCGCGACGCTCGAACGCTCCGCCAACCGCTCGAAGCAAACTGTCATCGCCGCCGCGAACGATGCGGAAGATTTCCGGGAGCATGAGCAGTGTGCGGACGCTGGGCAGAAGCGAGCGGAAGTCCGGCCTGATGGAGATCGTGCCGCAAAAAACGACGTGGGACACACCGTTCGCACGAAGAAAACTGAAGACGTCCCCAGTCCGCGCCCAATGGAAGTGACGGTGATCGTAGTCGGCCCAACCTTCGGACATTCCGTCCGCGATCGGTACGACGAGCGGCGAGACTCCTTTAGCCGAAATCTTTTCGGCGACGATCCTTGGAAGCAAGCCACCGCCTGCCAAGATCGCTATGCGACCATCCGCCATCAGAGCGCCATCGTCCTGATTTGCGTCAGCCAGGGCGAACGCTGCGCGGGAAGCAGATCGCCCTGTCGCCCCCTGCCCGAATGAAGCCAAGGAGATCTTGCACAAGCGGATCGCTGGGGAACTCGGTCTCCACCTCTTCGATATTCTCGCGGAAAGTCGAGTCATCGGAAAAGAGCATCCGGTAGGCCTTCCGGACGTTTCGGATCGCCTCGCGGTTGAAGCCTGCACGCTTCATACCGATGACGTTGAGACCGGACAGATAGGCGCGATTGCCCAGCACCATGCCGAATGGGATGACATCGCCTTCGACAGCCGCCAAGCCACCGATATAGGCATGATGGCCTATGCGCGTAAACTGATGGATGCCGGACCCGCCCGCGATCGTCGCGAAGTCTCCGACCGTGCAATGACCCGCCAGCATGACATTGTTGATGAGCGTGACGTTCGACCCGAGGTGGCAATCATGCGCTACATGGGCGCCGGTGAAGAACGAGCAATTGTCTCCGACCGTCGTCTCCGCACGACCCTGCACCGTTCCCGGGTTCATCGTGACGTGCTCGCGGATGAGGCAATTGCGCCCGATGACGAGGCGTGTCTCCTCGCCCTGATATTTCAGGTGCTGCGGATCGTTGCCGATCGCCGCGAAAGGAAAGATACGCACCCCTTCGCCGATCGTCGTATGACCTTGAAGAACAACATGGGACCGGAGAATGGCGTTCGGACCCAGGCGAACCTGAGGTCCTACGATGCAGAAAGGGCCAATCTGCGCCCCGTCCCCGATCTCGGCACCCGCCTCGATGATGGCCGTGGGATGGATACGTGTCCCGCTCATTCGGTCAGCGCGCACCGGCCGCCACGAGCATCGCGCTGATGGTCGCTTCGGCAACCCGCTGACCGTCCACCACGCCGACGCAGTCGAACCTCCAGATGTTGCCCCGCTTTTTGGACTGCTGGACGTGGTACTCGAGATGATCGCCCGGCACGACGGGCTTGCGGAACTTCGCCGCATCGATCGTCATGAAGTAGACGATCGATGTGTTGTCGCCGCCGGTCGCGAGTTGGCAAATGGCGCCTGCCGTCTGGGCCATGCCTTCGATGATGAGAACGCCCGGCATGACCGGATAGTTCGGAAAGTGGCCCTGAAAATGGGGTTCGTTTGCCGTGACGTTCTTATGTCCCACGGCGCTGCGATCCGCATCGATTGCCGTGATGCGATCGACCATCAGAAACGGATAGCGATGCGGCAGCAACTCCAGGATCTTCTGGATGTCGGCGCTCTCAAGCGTCGTTGCCATGTCCGTCGTCACGTCCTGCCCCTTGTCGATCTTTGGCGATGGCCGACAGCGTGGCCATCTCCCGTATCCATTCCCGAACCGGCCGCGCCGGCATACCGCCCCAACGGGCACCCGCCGGAACGTCGCTCGCCACCACGCTGACGGCTGCGATCTGGGCGCCGTCGCCCACGGTGACATGTCCCTTGAAGCCCGTCTGACCGCCGATGGAGACGCCGTTGCCGATCGTCACGCTTCCGGCAATGCCGACCTGTCCTACGATGATGCACGACCGGCCGATGACAACGTTGTGCCCAACCTGGACCTGGTTGTCGATCTTCGTACCCTCGCCGATGACGGTATCGCGCACGGCTCCGCGATCGATCGTCGAATTGGCACCGATTTCCACGTCGTCCTGGATGATGACGCGGCCAACTTGAACAATTTTCGTGAGGCCGGTAGCATCGGCGGCATAGCCGAAACCATCCTGGCCGACGCGCACTCCGGGATGGAGAATCACGCGGTTCCCGATCAGGGCGAATTGCACCGAAACGTTCGGGCCGATCCGGCACTCACGACCGATCTGGCAGCCCGGGCCGATCGCTGAACCGACACCGACGACGGAGCCAGCCCCAATGGCGGCACCGGAGGCGATCATCGCGAACGGCTCAACCGTCACGTCGTCTTCCAACAGGGCGTCGGGCGCCACGTAGGCTTGCGGCGAGATGCCTGATGATGTCATCGGACCCGGCCGCAACGCGGCGGGGAACAGAACCCGGCCGACGGTCGCGAACGCTACCGATGGGTGGCGCACGATCAACAAGGGCGTCGATGAACGGGCATACTTGCGATGCCGCGCGCTGGTGATCACCGCACCTGCGCGCGTGTCAGCGAGTTGATCGACGTAATTTGCATCAGCTAGGAACGCGATGTCGCGTGGTCCCGCCATATCCAGAGCACCGATGCCGTCTATGAGAACGTCGCCAGCACCCGTCACTCCCTCGATCGAGGCGCCGCAGAGCTCCGCAAGCGCCGTCAGGGTTATCGGCTGACCGCGCTGGAAGAAGCCGTCAGGCATCTGCTGTCCCTCGCCTCGTTCTGAGATCAGAAGCGAGACGAGAAGCCGAACGAGAACTGCTGGGTACGATCGAAGCTTTCCTTGGCCAACGGCTGCGCATAGTTGACGCGCAGCGGGCCGAACGGCGACGCCCAGATCAGACCGACACCAGCAGAGGCCCGCAGCGAGAAATCTTCGCCCTGGATGCCGAACTCGTTCTCGATGTTGTCCAGTCCCCAGAGCGAGCCGGCATCGGCGAAGGCCGCACCGCGGAAACCGAAGTCACGGGAAACGAGCGGCAGCGGGAAAGTCACCTCGGCGGACGCGTTCACGTAATTCGTGCCACCGATCGCCACGCCGTTCTGACGGGGGCCGAGACCCTGGTACTTGAAGCCCCGGACGATGTCCTGACCCTTGAAGAAGTTGTCGAACACGCGCAGATCGTCGCCGAGAGCCGTGACGTTGCCGGCACCGCCGCTCAACTGACCGATCAGATCGTACTCTTCCGACAGAAGGCTGAAGTACGACGCGCGCCCGGTCGTGCGGATGAACTTCGCGTCACCACCCAAACCTGCGACTTCCTGCCCAGCCTGCGCGAAGAAGCCGTTGCGGGGGTCCTGCTGGTTGTCCAGTGTATTGTAGGTCAGCGCATACGAAACCGACGAGGTCGAGTACGGGCTGTCGCAGATAGCCTGATTGATGATCGGCGACGCCGTGTAAAGCGGCGCAACCGGATCGGCGCAGGTCGTGAAGATGTAGCCCGTCGGCCCGAGAACGTAGTTGCCGGCTGCGTCGCGCAGGGCGAGACCCTGACTGTCGCCGAAGGTCTCCTGCTTGTAGTTGTAGGCGACCTGCGCCGTAAGGTCTTCCGTGATCGGTGCCGCCAGACGAAGCGCACCGCCGTTGCGCACGATGTCGTATGCCGTCGAGGAGGAGTTTTCCGTGCGGTAGAGATCGAAACCCGCCGCAAGGCGGCGACCGAGGAAGTAGGGTTCGGTGAACGAGAGGTTGTAGGACCGTGTATTCTCTCCGAACCCGGCCGAGACCTTCACGAACTGCCCGCGGCCGAGGAAGTTGCGCTCGGTGACGCCGATCTCGGCCACGGGACCGGAGCTTTCGCCACCAGTCGTGTAGCCACCGCCGATCGAGAACTCGCCGGTCGACTGCTCTTCGACCTGGACGATGACGATGACGCGGTCCGGCTCCGAGCCGGGAGCGGTCGACACGTTGACGCTCTTGAAGAAGCGCAAGCCTTCCAGACGCTTCTTGGCGCGTTGGACGAGAACCTGGTTGAAGGCGTCACCTTCCGAGACGTCGAACTCGCGACGGATCACGTAGTCGCGCGTCTTGGTATTGCCGCGGATCTCCAACCGTTCGACATAGGCGCGAGGGCCCTGATCGATGACGTAGTTGATCGAGATCGTGTGGTTGGTGAAGTCGCGATCACCGCGCGGTGTCACCTGCGCGAAAGCGTAGCCCGAATTGGCGACCGCATTGGTCAGGTTGACGAGCGACTCTTCTACATCCTCGGCACTGTACGTGTCGCCAGACTTGGTCTTGAGTTCGCCGCGCAGCGACTCCCCATCGATGCCCGGGACCGTCGAGTCGATGTTGATGTTGCCGTAGGCGTAGCGCTCGCCCTCCTCAACGGTGATCGTGATGAAGTAGGCGTTCTTCGCCGGGTCCAGCTCCGCCACCGAAGACACGATGCGGAAATCCGCATAGCCACGATTGAAGTAGAAACGCCGAAGCGTCTCCTCGTCCGCGCGCAGGCGGTCTTCGTCGTAGATGTCGTTTTTCTGAAGGAAGGAGAAGAGGCCGGACTCGCGCAGCGAGATGACCTCCTTCAGGCGGCTGTCTCCAAAGGCATTGTTGCCGACGAAATTGATCGTGTCGATCTTCGTCCGGTCACCCTCGTTGATGTCGTAGACGACGTTGACGCGGTTCCCCTCGGCGGGAAGCGTGCGGACTGAGACGGTCGCGTCGGATCGGCCCGTGCGAACGTAGGCGGCCTTGATCGCATCCACGTCCGCCTGGGCGGTCGAGGCATTGTACGGTTGCCGCGAAGCCGTCTGGACGATCGACTGCAGCTGCTCGTTCTTGATCCGCTTGTTGCCCTGGAAGACAACCTCGCTGACGATCTGATTCTCATCGACGTTGACGACCAGCGTGCCGCCACTCTGATTGGCGCGGACGTCGGAGAAGAGGCCGGTTGCGAACAGACGTGTCACTGCCGCGTCGACGTCCGCATCCGTGATGTTCTGGCCGGTGCGGATCTGGGTGAGGTTGCGGACCGTCTCCGAGTCGACGCGCTGATTGCCGCGAACCTCGATGCGGTTCACGACGGCGGCGTCAGCTTCGGACAACGTGGCCAGCTGAATGCTGATCGCGGAAGCTGCGAGCACGGTGGACGAAAGAGCCGCTGCGGACAGCGCGCTCATCAGCTTCGACCCAGCCTTCATACCACCACTACCTTTTCCTATTCCGCCGACCGCCGGCGCGCTCTCTGTGAAGCGCTTTGCGTTTGTATCGGCTTTGCAGTCACGTTCAACCAAACTGGCCGGATTCCGTTTAGGAAACGGAAAACCGTTGCGAAGCCGCCACGCGGCCATCGGCGTATGGTTAACGACCTGCAAATATCCCCTGCCAAAACCCCTGAACGAACCGACGCCCGACTCAATCAGGTCAGGCTGGTCAGATCGTTCCAGAATGCGAATACCATGAGAAGCATGACGAGTGCGAGCCCGATCCGAAAACCAACGTCCTGCACCCGCGCACTCAGCGGGCGTCCTCGCACGGCTTCCGCGGCGTAGAACATTAGATGCCCACCATCCAGCATCGGGATCGGCAGGAGATTGAGCAGTCCGATCGAGATCGAGAGGAGCGCGGCGAGGTTCAACAGCGGCGCAAAGCCGAGGGCCGCGACCTGACTCGACATCTGCGCGATGCGGATGGGGCCACCGATCTGATCGCTGCTTTGACGACCGCCGAAAATGCCCCCGATGAAGGCCACCGTTCGCTCAGTGACGAACCAGGTTTGGGAAACACCGTATGCGAGCGCATCCCCCAGTCCGAGATCGACCGTGCGGAACGCAGCGCTTTCCGTGTTGGCCACGATACCGATCACTGGGACCTTGAAGGCGTTGCCGAAGTTGTCGGTCTGCGTCTCCTCGCGCGGCGTGACCGTCAGCTTGGCGCGGCCGCCCGATCTGTCGACCTCGAGCGCGATCGGGACATCCGCTCGCGACGCCACGTAGCGCTGCAGGTCGGCGAACGTCCCGATCGGGCTTCCGTCAGCCGACACGATTCGATCGCCGGGTGCCACGCCGGCCGTCTGGGCGGGCGAGCCCGGCCGCACCTCGGCTACCACTGGATCACCGACGACGATGCCGCTGACGTAAGCTGTGCCGGCAAAGATCGCGATAGCAAGAATGAAGTTCGCGATGGGTCCTGCCGCGACCGTCGCGGCGCGGCGCGCGACGCTTGCCGCCGGAAACGCGCCCTTACGTTCCTCGGGCGACATCCGCGCCATTGCTGATGCGTCGGGAACGCTCGCCGCGTTCTCATCGCCCCAGAACTTGACGTATCCACCCAGCGGGATCGCGCACAGCTTCCAGCGCGTGCCGTGGCGATCATCGAAGCCGATGAGTTCGGGGCCGAAGCCAACGGAGAACGCGTCCACGCGAATGCCGGACCATCGCCCGACCAGGTAATGACCGAGTTCGTGGAAGAAGACGATCACGGTGAGAACGAAAAGAAAGGGCACGACCTTGATCAGGGCCGAGTCCCACAGCGTGCCGAACCAGCCTGCGATATCCATCGGACTTCATCCCAACATGAGGTCGGCGCCGACCGCGCCACCATACGTCATTCTATCATCTAGAAGGCGAAGATGGCGCGCGCGGGATGATCCAGGCCCGCTACCGCCATGCCGAACACCAGCGCGACGGCCGCTGCCACGATCAGGGCATCAATGCGATCCATCAGTCCGCCGTGACCCGGAATCAGACGACCCGAGTCCTTCACGCCAAAGCGTCGCTTGATCCACGATTCGAAGAGATCGCCCGCTTGTCCAACGGTCGACAGGACCGCCGCCAACACGATGATGAGCCCGGTGACGTGACCGGTCAGCAAGTAGGCAAAACCTGCAGCAAAGGCGGTTCCGGCGACAAGCCCCCCAACTGCGCCGGATACAGTCTTTTTGGGAGAAACGAGCGGCATGAGCTTGGGGCCGCCGAGACTGCGCCCCGTGAAGTAGGCGAAGACGTCGGTGGCCCAAACGGTGCAGATCACGAGTCCGAGCACCGCCAGACCTTCGGGACCGCCGTCCCGCAGGATACCCGGTGCCATACCGGCCAGCGCGGAATAGACCAGCCCACCCATCACCCAGTCTGCTTTGCGTTCTCCGCGATCGACGATCGCGATGAAAGCCGTGGCCAAGGTGACGATCAGAAGCGCGAGGCCATGGTACTGGAAGAGGAAGGCGACCAACGAGACGAAGAGGGTTCGCCGAGCGAAGGCGTAGATGTCGCCTGCCCGCTTTGCGCGGGTCATGCGAGACCATTCGTCGAAGACGATGACGCAGGCGGCACAGCAGAGCAGACGAAACGGCACTCCGCCGATGAACGTCAGGATCAGCACGGCGATGCCGAGCACCACCGCCGAAATCAGCCTTGAGCGCAGATCCGTCCAGGTTGGAGCATTGAGAATGCGCGCGAGGCCAAGACCCATCGCTAGGACGCTATCTCCCGGGACAGGCCGCCGAACCGGCGGTCGCGCTGCCCGAAATTGCGCACCACATCCTCGAACGCGCGACGATCGAAGTCGGGCCAGAAGCATGGCAGAAAGGCGAATTCCGAATAAGCCGCCTGCCACAACAAGAAGTTCGACAGCCGGAGCTCGCCGCTCGTTCGAATGATGAGATCCGGATCGGGAATGCCGGCCGTATCGAGATGGGCATCGAGATAGTCCGGGGTCACGTGCTCGGCGGTGACCTCTCCGGCAACGAGCTTCTCGGCGATGCGGCGCATGGCACGCGCCATCTCGTCGCGCGCTCCGTAGTTGAAGGCGATGATCAGCGTATTGCGATCGTTGCCAGCCGTCAGCTGCTCCGCTTCCTCCAGGAGACCTCGGATCTCGGGTGCCAGATCGCTGCGGGATCCGATGACCTTCACGCGCACGCCTTCACGGTGCAGTTCGGCCAAGTCGCGGCGGATGAAGAACTTGAGGAGGCGCAAAAGCTCGCTCACCTCGTCCGGCGGTCGCTTCCAGTTTTCCGACGAGAAGGCGAACAGCGTGAGATAGCGGATATCCAGTTCGCGGGCCGTGCGCACGGCCTCGCGAACGGCCTCCACGCCGCGCCGATGTCCCATCGTGCGCGGTAGACCGCGGGCTTTCGCCCAGCGGCCATTGCCGTCCATGATGATGGCGACGTGTTGTGGGTGCCGCATCTGTTCCACCACTTGGCTCCGATGTCCCGACCGACGGTTCGCCGCTTCCTGAACGTACAGGTCTAAACCTGCATGATTTCGGCTTCCTTGACGGAAAGCGCCTTATCGATCTCGGCGATGGTCTCGTCGGTCATCTTCTGAACGCGGTCCGCCATCGTGCGGCTGTCGTCCTGGCTGATGTCGCCGTCCTTTTCCGCTTTCTTCAACAGCTCCATGCCGTCGCGACGCACGTGGCGTGCCGCGACGCGAGCGTTCTCGCTGTAGGTATGAGCGACCTTGACGAGCTCCTTGCGGCGCTGTTCGTTCAGTTCGGGCAACGGGATGCGCAGCGTGGTTCCGTCGGTGATCGGGTTGAGCCCAAGACTCGACTCGCGGATCGCACGTTCGACCGCGCCGACCATGGACTTGTCCCAGATCGAGACGGCCACCATGCGGGGTTCGGGAACGGTCACGTTGGCCACCTGATTGAGCGGCATCTGCGAACCATAGGCCTGGACGACGATTGGGTCGAGCAGGTTGGCGGATGCGCGTCCGGTGCGCAGTCCGGCCAGGTCGCTCCGAAACGAGTTCACGGCTCCGTCCATGCGGCGCTTCAGTTCGTTCAGGTCAAGAGCGGCCATTGCGGGTCCTTCGGTCAAGTGTTGTCGGCATACGTGTTGCCGTAGACGGACAGCTGATGCGTCAGTCCGTTACGATGGTCGAGCGACCGCCCCCCGTCAGGATACGCGAGAACTCACCCTTCTCGTGGATCGAGAATACGACGATCGGGATTTTGTTCTCGCGTGCCAGCGCGACCGCCGTCACGTCCATGACGGCGAGGCCACGGTTGAGCACCTCGTCGTGCGTCAGCGCGTCGTAGCGCTCGGCGTTGGGGTAATGCTTCGGGTCGGCGCTGTAGATGCCGTCGACCTGCGTGCCCTTGAAGAGGGCGTTCGCCCCCATCTCGGCCGCGCGCAGGGCGGCGGCTGAATCGGTCGTGAAGAAAGGGTTGCCGGTGCCGCCTGCGAAGATGACGACCCGTCCCGCCGCTGCGTGCGCCAACGCCGCGCGCTGCGAGAAGCTCTCGCAGATCTCCGGCATCGCGATCGCGGACAGCACGATCGCATCGACGCCCATCTTCGTCAGCGAGGTGCGAAGTGCCAGCGCGTTGATGACGGTCGCGAGCATGCCCATGTGGTCGCCGGTCACACGGTCGCCGCCCTTCGAGGCAACGGCGACGCCCCGGAAGATATTACCGCCGCCGATCACGACGGAGATCTCGACGCCAAGCTCCCGTGCGTCCCGGATATCGGTGGCGATGCGGTCGGCCACGGCGACGTCGATGCCGAACCCCTGCCCGCCCATCAACGCCTCGCCCGATACCTTGAGGAGGACGCGGCGGAATCGGACTGTCATATCATGCACCTGTTCGAGCAACCGGGTTCCGATACAGGAAGGCCGCCCGCTTCTCAAGGCGGGCGGCCCAGCGTTTCGTCGGCCGCCTTCGGCCGATCGAGCGTTTACTTCTTGCCGGCGGCCGCAGCGACCTCGGCCGCGAAGTCGCTCTGCTCGCGCTCGACGCCCTCGCCGAGAGCGATGCGCTTGAAGCCGACGATCTTGGCCGGCGCGCCAGCTTCCTTCGCCGCAGCCTCGAGCGCCTTCTCGACCGTCAGATCAGGATTAATGACAAAGTTCTGCTTCAGAAGAACGACCTCCTCGTAGAACTTGCGCAGGCGACCCTCCACCATCTTCTCGATGATGTTCTCCGGCTTGCCCGACTGACGGGCCTGCTCCGAGAAGACGGCCTTTTCGCGCTCGACCACGGAGGCGTCGATCTCGCCGTCCGTCAGCGCAAGCGGGTTGGTGGCCGCGACGTGCATGGCGACCTGGCGACCGAAGGCGTTGAGCGCCACCGGGTCGCCCGCCGATTCGATCGCCACGAGGACGCCGAGCTTGCCGAGGCCGTCGGCGGCCGCGTTGTGGATGTAGGTCGCGACCACGCCCTGCGGAACCTCGAGCATGGCGGCACGGCGCAGGCTCATGTTCTCGCCGATCGTGGCGACGGCGTCCTTGATGGTATCGGTGACCGACTTACCGCTCGTCGGGTTGGTGGCGGCGGCAACGGCATCGACCGAGCCGTCTGTCGTCAGCGCGACTTCGGCGGTCTGACGGACCAACTGCTGGAAGGCGTCATTGCGCGCGACGAAGTCGGTCTCGGAGTTGACCTCGACGACAACGGCCTTGGAACCCTCGGACGCCACGCCGACAAGGCCTTCGGCCGCCGTGCGACCCGACTTCTTGTCGGCCTTGGCGATCCCCTTGGCGCGCAGCCAGTCGATCGCGGCTTCCATGTCGCCGTTGGTTTCGGCGAGCGCCGTCTTGCAGTCCATCATGCCTGCGCCGGTCTTCTCGCGCAGGTCCTTCACCATCAAAGCGGAAATCGTCATCAGTCGGCCTCTATAAAGAAAGGGCGCACCGTTCCCCGGAAGAAATGGTGCGCCGGACAGGTGACGGCGCCATGACGCGCCGTCGGCTGCAAAGGTTTGGGAAGATCAGGCCGCGGCGGGGGCGGACTGCTCCTCGGTCGAGGCGTCGGCTTCTTCCAGCGCAGGCTCCACGGGAGCCTCTTCCATAGCGCCGATGTCGACGCCCATCGAACCCTGCTGACGGCCGATGCCATCAACCGCCGCGCGGGCGATCAGGTCGCAGTAAAGCGAGATGGCGCGAGCCGCGTCGTCGTTGCCCGGGATCGGGTAGTCGATGCGCGAGGGATCGCAGTTCGTGTCGACCACCGCCACGACCGGAATGCCGAGGCGCTTGGCCTCGTCGATCGCGATCGCTTCTTTGTTGGTGTCGATGATGAAGATCATGTCCGGCACGCCGCCCATGTCCTTGATTCCGCCCAGCGCGCGGTCGAGTTTGTCCCGCTCGCGCTGGAGCGTCAGGCGCTCCTTCTTGGAGTAGCCATGCGCCTCGCCGGACAGGATTTCGTCCAGCTTGCGGAGACGCTGGATCGAGTTCGAAATGGTCTTCCAGTTGGTCAGCATGCCGCCGAGCCAGCGGGCGTTGACGTAATACTGAGCCGAACGGTCGGCCGCGTCGGCGATGATCTCCGACGCCTGACGCTTCGTGCCGACGAAGAGGACACGGCCGCCGCGCGACACGGAGTCCGACACCGCCTGCAGCGCGCGGTGCAGAAGCGGAACCGTCTGCGCGAGATCGATGATGTGGATGTTGTTGCGAGCGCCAAAGATGAACGGCTCCATCTTCGGGTTCCAGCGGTGCGTCTGGTGGCCGAAGTGGACGCCAGCCTCGAGGAGCTGACGCATGGAATAGTCGGGCAGTGCCATCGTGTTCGTTCCTTTTGAACCGGTTATCGCCTCCACGGATCAGAGCGACCGACTGGATCGCCACCGGTGGGATCGTGACGGAAGAACCGTCCTGAACCCGACATCCGTGTGTGGAATAGCGGCGCGCATACACCAGGAACGGCGTCCCGGCAATACGCACGACCACGAACCTATATAGGAAGCTTTCTTGCGCCGGTTCAATGTTCTCCCGTCGAAGGCGGGCATTCGGCCGGGTCGAGATATGACAGGCGGCTCAACCGGCCTTCCAACGTGTACGCGCCGAAATTCATCGTCAGCTCGTCGGAAACACCGTTCTCGAAAAGTCGGTAGCGCGTCTCGAAGATCGGCTGGCCGTCGTCGTCGCTATCGGCGTTGAAATAGGATTCGGTTACGAGCCAGGATTTGAGACCACGCACGCTTTCGGCGATGGCGGGCGTCGGCGGTCCGTTGCTCGACGTGATGACCGACGTCGTGGTCAATCCCTTCTCCGCTTCCGCGTCGCCGTCGAAAAGCTTGGCCTCGACGATCCGGTCCCCCGCCCGCGCGCGCGCGATCAGGCGGGCGGTGTGCTGCAGGGGAAAGCTTGCCAATGGTATGGAAGCCTCACGCTGGACCGGCTCCTTGTATTGCACCTTCGTTGCGCCGGCGTCGTTCTTCGCCTCTCCCTCGACCCGCTCCTGAGCGGTTCCGTCGACGAGGGTCTGCGTGTCGAAAGCCAGCACGGAGCCGTCGAGGCGTTCCTGTGTACGCGTTCCCTGATCGGTGACGGTGATCTCGTCTTCTTGGTGGAAACGCGCAACGAAGCGGTAGTCGAGCGCGAACGTGTCGCAATCCTTCCGGGTCAGTTGCAATGCGATGCGGGCATCGACGGCCGAGATCTGGTCAGTCGGTTCCGCCAGCTTGAGTTCGTAGACCGCCTCATGCGCGCGGAGCGGTTCGGCGAGCGAGGGCTGGGCAGCCAGGGCAGCCAAGGCCGTTGCGGCGAGGAGCTGTTGAACGTGCATCTTTACCCCGTATCGAAGCTGTGGTCTGCCACTGCTGCGCACGGTCTCTAGCCGATCACGGCGGGCTCGTCGCGTCCATGTCGACGAGAGTGATGAGGCCAAGCATGACCGCAACGATCGAAAGCCGGCTCGCGGAGAAGGGGATCACCCTGCCCAGTGC
>NZ_BBWK01000002.1 GCF_001463765.1 Aureimonas sp. AU4
ACCCTGCCCAGTGCAGCCGCGCCCGCCGCGAACTACGTTCCCTTCGTTCAGTACGGAACGCTCCTCCAGACTTCGGGACAGCTTCCGCTGGACGCCGGCAGCATCGCCGTTGCCGGCAAGCTGGGAGAGGGCATCTCGCTTGAGGACGGTCAGAAGGCGGCACGGCTTTGCGCCGTCAACATCCTGGCGCAGGCCAAGAGCGCGCTCGGCGACCTTGAGACGATCGGGCGGCTTCTGAAACTCACGGTCTTCGTCGCGAGCGCTCCCGGCTTCACCGATCAGCATAAGGTCGCCAACGGCGCTTCGGACTTCCTGGTCGAAATCCTCGGCGAGCGCGGGCGCCATGCACGATCGGCGGTCGGCGTACCGGCCCTGCCCATGAACGCGGCGGTCGAGATCGAGGCGCTCTTCGAGATCGCGCGGTGAAGGCTACCGATCTCGCCTGGCTGACGGCCACGCCGATCGCCCATCGGGGTTTGCACGACGGCAATCAAACCGTTCCCGAGAACTCGATGGCCGCGTTTGCGCGTGCCGTCGAGCACGGGTTTGCGATCGAGTGCGACCTGCACCTTTCCCGCGACCGGGTGCCGGTCGTCTTCCACGATGAGACGCTGGCACGTCTGACCGGCGATCCGCGCCGTATCGACGAGGTGACGGCGGCGGAGCTTGCGACGCTTCGGTTGGCGAATACCAGTGAGACGATCCCGACATTCGAGCGCATGCTCGCAAGTGTGAACGGAGCCGTGCCAATCGTCGCCGAATTGAAAGGCACTACCGAGGATGCAGACCGCGATTTCATCGCGCAACTGCGGCCCGTCGTTGACGCCTACCATGCGCCCCTCGCCTTCATGTCGTTCGATGATTGGCTGGTTCGCGATGCGGCCGCCGCATTCGGTGAGCGGATCCCGGTCGGCTTGACGGCCGAGGGGAACCGGCCGGATGAGCTGGAGCGGCATTCTGCCCTGTTCGCGGGACGTTGTCGCTTCACGTCCTATAACGTGCACCATCTTCCGAACGCGTTCACCGACCATGTTCGGGGTCCGTTGGCGCTTCCAGTCATCAGCTGGACCGTTCGCACGTCGGACGATGTGGCACGCAGCGCGCGACATGCGGACCAAATGACGTTCGAGGGGTTCATGCCAGACGCCTGAGCCCATCAATCCGGAGTAGGCTCGCCCATGACAACGACCATGCCCGACCCTGTCGATGGCGACGCTCTCGTGCTGCGCGTCGTGGAGGCGATCGGCGATATCGATGCAAGCGTGTGGGATGGCCTGGCCGACACGGTGTCGGTCCGCTCTCTCAATCCGTTCGTCCGACACGCCTTCTTGAAGAGCCTCGAAGACTCCGGCAGCGTCGGGCGGAAGGCCGGCTGGCTACCGCAGCATCTCGTCCTGGAGACAGCCGGCGGCCGCATCCTTGCGGTTGTTCCAGCCTACTTGAAGGGTCACAGCCAGGGTGAGTACGTCTTCGACCACGGTTGGGCTGACGCTTTCGAGCGAGCCGGCGGGCGCTATTATCCCAAGCTCCAGATCTCGGTTCCCTTCACGCCCGCGACGGGCCCTCGCCTGCTGGTCGGACGGGACGAGGGCCCGCTACGCCTTGCGCTGTGCGAGTCCGTCAAGGCCTATGTCGGACAGACCGGCGTCTCATCGGCTCATGCTACGTTCCTGGATTCGAACGATGTCAGCGCCATGGAGGGCGACGACTACCTCCATCGAACCGATCAGCAGTTCCACTTCTTCAATCGGGGCTACGGAAGCTACGACAATTTTCTGGAAACCCTGTCCTCACGCAAGCGCAAGACGCTGCGGCGCGAGCGTCGCGACGCGCTGGGTGACGGCATCACCATCGATCGGCTGACCGGGCCGGATCTGACGGAAGCCGTCTGGGACAGCTTCTTCGCCTTCTACATGGATACGGGAAGCCGGAAATGGGGGCGGCCCTACCTCAATCGTCGCTTCTTCTCGCTGCTCGGCGAACGCATGGGCGACAGCGTCGTGCTCGTCATGGCGAGGCGAGATGGGCGTTACATCGCCGGAGCCCTGAACATGGTCGGCGCGAACCGCATATACGGACGCTACTGGGGCTGCCTCGAGGAGCATCCGTTCCTCCACTTCGAGGTCTGCTACAACCAAGCCATAGATTATGCGATCGAGCATGGGCTCGAGGTCGTGGAAGCGGGTGCGCAGGGCGAGCATAAGCTCGCGCGTGGATATGAGCCCGTCACAACCCATTCCGCCCACTACATCGCCAACGACGGGCTGCGCGATGCGGTCGCGCGCTACCTCGCCCGCGAGCGGCGGGAGGTGGAGCACACGCAAGCCATTCTTGCCAAGCACCACACCCCGTTCCGACGGGGCGATCTTCAGGGCGACTGAACCTGCGCCTCCATACAAACCAGGACACGACATGACCGCATACGATCCCGACAACATCTTCGCGCGTATCCTGCGGGGGGAACTGCCCTCCGCCCGGATTTTCGAGACGGACGAGGTCGTCGCCTTCATGGATGTCATGCCGCAGTCGGCGGGACATTGCCTCGTCGTGCCGAAGGCCGCTTCGCGCAACCTGCTCGATGCATCCGACGAGACGCTGCGGTCGCTTCTCCCGGCAGCGGCACGGCTGGCCCGAGCTGCCAAGCAGGCGTTTGCCGCCGACGGCGTGACGATTTCGCAGTTCAATGAGCGTGCGGCCGGCCAGACGGTCTTTCACCTCCATATCCACGTCATCCCCCGTTACGAGGGTCAATCGTTGCAGCCGCATTCCGGGGGCATGGCGGACGCGGCCCGCCTCGCTGAACAGGCGCAGCGCATTCGCGACGCCCTCGAGCCCATCTAGCCGGATATCGCCATCGCCCAAGGCGTGCCGAGCAGCACGATTTCTGCGACGAGGATCGCGAGAAGCGTTTGGCGTCCCAGCCAGTAGTAGGTCGCGAAGCCGAGCACGAGCGCTGAGACCCGAACGAAGGTCGGGATCTCGGCGAGCGAGCCTGACGGATAAAGGACGAGGCGAGCGATCACGGCGGCGACCAGTGACGTTGCGATCGTGCGGGCAATCGCCAGGCTGGTCGATGTCTCATCGAAGCGCCCTGCGGAAGCTACCCCCAGCCAGCGCCAGACGTCGGTCGGGAGCCAACCGGCGAGGAGAATGAAGACGTAGGGCCACCAGCCTGCGGCGAAGGCGTCGTAGCTGAAGGCACTCACTGTTGGCTCCTCCGGCCGTCAAGCCAGCGGCCGGCCACGAAGGCGACGGCACCGCCAGCGATCCCGGCGATCAGAATGTCGAACTCCGGCGCCAGCCAATTGGCCGGCGGAACGGCGAGCATGCCCGTGAACAGCGCGAGGCGGCCGGACACGTCGCGCGCCGATCCGAAGAGCGAGGTCAGGAAATAGACCGGTGTGAAGAAGGCGAGCGCGCCCGTGGCGATCGCCGGCAACTGACCCATCAGGTTGAAAGCGAAGGCGACGGCAAGGACATTGATGGCACAGAGCGTCACCGCGAACCCGCCGAAGTAGGACGTTCGACGCTCGCGAGGAATGGTCGACAGCTTCTCCATCGCGACCACCCAGGCGGTGACGGCGATGAAGTGCGACAAGGCCATGAGGGTCGTCGTGCGAGACCGCGCGGAGCGCATCTCCGGCAGCAGGGCGATGACCATGGGCATGAGGCGAAGCGACGAGAGTCCGACAGCAAGCGCGGTCGCCGCGAGCGACGATCCGGCTGTGATGGCACCCAGAAGAATGAGGTTGGCGGGCAGCGCCCAGATGACGCCGACCATGATGCTCGCTTCGAGCCATTGGACGCCGGCGTCTCTGGCAAGGCCCGCGAAGCCGAGATGGGCCGTCACGAGGATCAACGCCGGAGGCGAAAGGACCTGTCGCATCCCGCGCAGGATCCAGACGCGGTTGGAAACGTCCAACGTCTCTTCCGGGAGGCGAGTTTCCATGTCCTGCGATTCCATCGCCGGCCCCACGGGACCGAAAAAAAGGCCGCCTCGGCGAGGCGGCCTTTCCTTAGAACATCAGTTCAGCTTTCGGGGAACTTTCGGGACCGTCCCAGCGCGCTTGCCGCCAGCCGGTGTCTCGGTCTCCGCGTCGCTCACGTCCTCCTCGACGTCCTCGGCGTCGTCGAAGTCTTCGTCGGCCTCATCGACGATTTCCTCTCCGTCCGGCGAGACCTTGGCGCGGCGAAGACGTCCGTCACTCGACCGCTTCGGTTTGATCGGCGTGTCGTCCGCGATCGCTTCGAGGTTCAGCTTCTTGCCGCCCTTCTCGTCGTCGATCACCGTGACCTTGACCGTACCGCCGCGCTTGAGCTTGCCGAAGAGAACCTCGTCGGCGAGCGGCTTCTTGACGTACTCCTGGATCACGCGACCGAGCGGCCGAGCACCCATGTGCTCGTCGTAGCCCTTGTCAGCCAGCCAGGCGATAGCTGCTTCGTCGAGTTCGAACGTGACGCCTCGCTCGGACAGCTGCGCCTCGAGCTGGAGGATGAACTTCTGCACGACCTCGTGGATCACAGGCGTCGGCAGCGCGCCGAACGGAATGATCGCATCAAGCCGATTGCGGAATTCCGGCGTGAACAGGCGATTGATCGCCTCGACATCGTCGCCCGTCCGCTTGGTCGAGCCAAAGCCGATCGCCGCACGCTGCGCCTCCGAGGCACCGGCGTTCGTCGTCATGATCAGGATCACATTGCGGAAGTCGATCTTCTTGCCGTTGTGATCCGTCAGCTGACCGTGGTCCATGACCTGCAGAAGGATGTTGAAGAGGTCCGGATGGGCCTTCTCGATCTCGTCCAGGAGCAGGACGCAGTGCGGGTGCTGATCGACGCCGTCGGTCAGGAGCCCACCCTGGTCGAACCCGACGTAACCCGGAGGTGCTCCGATCAACCGGGAGACGGTGTGGCGCTCCATGTACTCCGACATGTCGAAGCGAAGGAGCTCGATGCCCAACGCCGAGGCGAGTTGCTTGGCCACCTCCGTCTTGCCGACGCCGGTCGGGCCGGAGAACAGGTACGAGCCGATCGGCTTCTCCGGCTCGCGAAGGCCGGCGCGTGCCAGCTTGATCGCCGTCGTCAGGTTCTCGATGGCCGAGTCCTGGCCGTAAACGACACGCTTTAGCTGCTCCGAGAGGTTCGACAGAACCTCCTCGTCGTCCTTCGAGACGGACTTCGGAGGAATGCGGGCCATCGTGGCGACGGTCGCCTCGATCTCCTTCACCCCGATGCTCTTCTTCCGTTTGGCCTCCGGCAGCAGCATCTGCGAGGCGCCCGTCTCGTCGATCACGTCGATCGCCTTATCGGGCAGCTTCCGATCGTTGATGTAGCGCGCCGATAACTCGACCGCCGAACGGATGGCGTCGTTCGAGAACTTCACGCGGTGGAAGTCCTCGAAATAGGGCTTGAGGCCCTTGAGGATCGAGATGGCGTCCTCGACGGTCGGCTCGGCGACGTCGATCTTCTGGAAGCGGCGGACGAGCGCGCGGTCCTTTTCGAAGAACTGACGATACTCCTTGTAGGTGGTCGAGCCGATGCAACGGATCGCCCCCGAGGAGAGCGCGGGCTTCAGGAGGTTGGATGCGTCCATGGCACCGCCGGACGTCGCGCCTGCGCCAATCACGGTGTGGATCTCGTCGATGAACAGGACGGCGCCCGGATACTCCTCGAGTTCCTTGACGACCTGCTTCAGCCGCTCCTCGAAGTCGCCGCGATAGCGCGTGCCCGCTAGAAGCGTTCCCATGTCGAGCGAGAAGATCGTGGCGTCCGCGAGGACCTCGGGAACGTCACCCTCGACAATCCGCTTGGCGAGACCTTCCGCGATCGCGGTCTTGCCGACGCCCGGATCGCCCACATAGAGCGGGTTGTTCTTCGACCGACGGCAAAGAACCTGGATCGTGCGATTGATCTCGTTCGCGCGGCCGATCAGCGGATCGATGCGTCCGCTCTTGGCCTTCTCGTTGAGATTCACGCAGTAGGCGGTCAGCGCGTCCTGGGCGTTCTTGCGGCGCCCCTCCTCCTCGGTACCCATGGTCGACTGCTCGTCCTCCGCTCCGCGAACGGTGCGGCTCTCCGACGCCCCGGGACGCTTGGAAATTCCGTGGGAAATGAAATTGACGGCATCGTAGCGGGTCATCTCCTGCTCCTGCAGGAAGAAGGCCGCATGGCTCTCGCGCTCGGCGAAGATGGCGACGAGAACGTTGGCGCCGGTCACCTCCTCGCGGCCCGAGGACTGGACGTGAATGACGGCCCGCTGAATGACGCGATGGAATCCGGCCGTCGGCTTGGAGTCCTCGTCCTGCAGCGTCACGAGGTTGGCGAGCTGGTTGTCGATATACTCGGTGAGCGAGGCACGCAGAACGTCGATATCAACGCTACAGCCCTTCATCACCGCCGCCGCGTCCTTGTCCTCGAGCAGCGCCAGCAGAAGGTGCTCGAGGGTCGCGAATTCCTGATGGCGCTCATTGGCGTAGGTGAGAGCCTGATGGAGGGACTTCTCCAGGCTTTGCGAGAATGTAGGCAAGCTTCACCTCAATTCTTTTCCATCACGCATTGCAGCGGATGTTGATGCTGACGGGCGAAATCCATGACCTGGGTCACCTTGGTCTCGGCGACCTCGTATGTGTAGACGCCGCATTCGCCGACCCCGTGCTTGTGGACATGCAGCATGATCCGGGTCGCGGCTTCGCGGTCCTTTTGGAAGAACCGCTCCAGGACGTGGATCACGAACTCCATCGGGGTGTAATCGTCGTTCAGGAGAAGCACCCTGTAAAGGCTCGGGCGCTTCGTCTTCGGTTTCGTGCGCGTGATGACCGAGGTGTTGCGATCGGTGTCGTCGCCGTCGGTCTTGCCGGCCTGCATGCGCGGGCTAAACGCTGTCCCAAGGCGATCGCCGTCGACGTTGTTCACTGCTGTCACCCTGATCATGCCCCGGTATGTATGCGCCGCGTGACGCATTTTAAGACGCTCGCCGGTTGCGGCAAAATTGCGCCGGTGGCGCCGGCGACCGTTCCCGTGACGCAATAGATGGCTTGCCTCTCGCGACGAAAAAAGGCCCGGCTGTTAACCGGGCCTAGAAACTCGTCCGAAAGGTCGCCGTGGCGCCTGTGGTCAGCCCGCCTGACGGGCCTCGTCCTTCGCCGCCTGAGCGGCCGCGTAGCCGGTCGCTTCGAAGGGCTTGTAGGCATCGCGCGCGAGGTCGCTGTAGAGGCCTGCCATCTTGTTGGCTTGGCTCATCCAGTTCTCGTAGACAGTCCGAGCGAACTCGGTCTGCAACTCGACCGCCTTATCCAGCGTGCGGACCTGCGAGAACTTCTCGAACATCTGAGCCGACTGTTCGACCGAGCGCTTCGTGAACTCGCCGGTCTCGTTGGCGATCTGCTGGAATCCCTTCGTCATGATCGACATCGACTTCAGCGCGTTGTTCATCGCCTCGGAGCCAACGCGGTTGGCATTGTCGTAGGTGCGATTGGCGTTCTCGTAGCCGTCCATTGCCTTCTCCCTCGAATAGCGCCCGCCAGCTTCATCGGCGGTGCAGCACACATATTGCACTGCACAAAACAAATCAAGAGGATGAGTTGCGCATGTCGTGGCCCACCACACTCCCGGGCTGTGATCGCACAGACGTATGCATCAATTCGTTCGAATGACACGAGGTGACCACAAGGTTCCGGCAACCATAAACCGATTGGTAAGGTCGCCTCGCGTAGCTTTGCCGCAAGTGAGACATCGAAACCATTGAAGTGGCTCGGCGTTCGGTGCAGCCGGGTGCGGAGGGCAGTGTCTCGAAACGCGAACGAGAGAGCTGCCGGGTGTCCATGGCGTTTCCGAAGATCAAAATCCTCGTCCGTCGCCTAGCCCGCACGGCTGGGCTCGCCGCACTCGGCGGTACCGTGCTTCTTCATGCCGTTCCGACGCACGCCGAGGCGGCGGACGATCGCTATTCCGCCGTGGTGATCGACGCCAACAACGGAAAGGTCCTCTTCGCGAAGAGCGCCGACGAACAGCGCTACCCGGCATCGCTCACGAAGATGATGACGCTTTACCTGCTCTTCGAGGCGTTGGAGACCGGTCGAGCCACTCTCTCCACGCCCATGAAGGTTTCCGCCTACGCCGCCGCGCGTCCGCCGTCCAAGCTCGGCATGAAGGTCGGCTCGACGCTATCGGTCGAGGAGGGCATCCTCGCACTCGTCACTCGCTCGGCCAACGACGCCGCCGTTGTGATCGGGGAGTACCTTGGCGGCACCGAGACCCAGTTCGCCTCGATGATGACGAGCAAGGCGCGGCAGCTCGGCATGTCGCGCACCGTCTTCCGCAACGCGAACGGCCTGCCCAACAACGAGCAGCACACGACGGCGCGGGACATGGCGACGCTCGGCATCGCGCTGCGCGAGCATTTCCCGCAGTACTACCGCTATTTCAGCACGCGCTCGTTCAACTTTCGCGGGCAAACGATCGGGAACCATAACCGGCTTCTCGGACGCGTTCAGGGCGTCGAC
This sequence comes from Aureimonas sp. AU4, assembly GCF_001463765.1. Classification (GTDB taxonomy): domain Bacteria; phylum Pseudomonadota; class Alphaproteobacteria; order Rhizobiales; family Rhizobiaceae; genus Aureimonas. The sequence continues at coordinate 8,499 of NZ_BBWK01000002.1, forward strand.
GGCATCAAGACCGGCTATATCAACGCCTCCGGCTTCAACCTCGTGACGTCGGTCGTTCGCGGAAACAAGAAGCTTGTCGCCGCCGTCATGGGCGGTCGGACGGCGCGCTCGCGCGACGATCACATGGCCGAACTCGTGAAGGAATTCCTGCCGAAGGTCAGCGGCCAGGATGGCGAGCCTCTGGTCGCCGCCTACTCGCCCTCGAAGCGCGGGCCCGCCGTGACCCGGCACGAGACCGAGGTTGCCGCCCTCGTCCCCGAGTCGGTTCCGACACCGACCCGCCGCTCGTCGTCGATCAACGCTCGCGTGGCCGAGGCCTACGGCTCGAACGCCGCGGGCGCGATGGATGCGCTGACCCGGTCCGAGCCGCGTACCGTGATCGGACGCGATGCGCTACGTGCCGCGCTCGACAACCAGCAGGCCATGCCGCGCATGGATGTGCCGGTGGCCAATGCGCTTGCTCCGACCGGCGCGCGCCGCCCCCCGGCCGATGTGCCGCTCGCCATGCCACGCATCGCATCGGCCGCCCAGGCCGCGACACCGACGCCAGCGGCCATGCCTTCCGACTCCTCCTCCTGGGTCGTTCAGATCGCGGCGACGCCGGTGCAGGCGACAGCCCTCGATATGCTGTCCGAAGCGCAGCGGCGCGCCGGCTCGGCGTTGGCGAAGGCGCAGCCCTTCACGCAGGCGGTGGGCTCCGGCAACCAGACGCTTTACCGCGCGAGATTTGCCGGTTTCGCCACGAAGTCGGAGGCGAACGCCGCCTGCGATGCGCTGAAGAGCCGATCCTACGCCTGCTACGCGATCGCCAACTAGAAACAGCTCAGACCACGTCCGGCCTTTGATTCCGTGGCAGCGCCTCGCCGCCACGAACGCCGGAGCCTTGTCCCTTCTCCCGTCAGCTGCCCGAGATCGTCATGTCCTTCGAAACCGATACTCTCGAACTTGCTTCTGCGGTGTCCGGCCCGCGGCGTCCGGAAATCGGCCTGCACCCGCTGCAGCAGGCGGCGGTCCGGCTCGGCGACTATCGCGACGGCCGATCCCGTGTCCGCGCGAAGGATCTGGTCGGCCTGCTCTTGTGTCATGGTGCAAGGGCTTGGCGTTCGGCTCAACCGCAGGGGGACATCCGGCTGCAGGTGGAGGGACGGGCGGGCTATCACGCCGTACGACTGTCCTTCAGCGGCACGCGCCGCCGCTAGATCAAGCCGAGTTCCGCCAACTCGCGGCGCAGAGCCGGCGGCATCGACAGAACGTCGCTATCGTCATCTCCAAGGTCCGTCGGGGCATCCTCAGGCCGAAGATACCGCCAGCCCTGAAACGGGCGTCTCGCGAGCCAGGACGTGCGTCGGAACTCAGGCGCGAGGATGATGCGGCACCGCTCGACACCGTCCTCGGTTCGCACGGGCTCGAAGCGAAGGACGGGCTGGCGAACTTGAACCTGGCCGCGAATCACCCAGAAGAGCGATCCGCCCGCAAGGATTTCCTCGGCTCGCTTCGGCATGACGCGCGTGACGTGGAACTGCTCGTCCCGCTCACCCTTTTCGCGACGCTCGGCGCGGCGGTGCGCGGCCCACGCCTCGAGGTCCTCGACCGTGTCGGCGCCCACGCAAAGCTTGATCATGTGAAGTGGCATGCGATGGATTTGCGTCCGCTGGACCGCAGCGTCAAGCGCGCTGACGCACGGCGCTCGAGGATGATAGGAACGTGGCCGACCGCCATCGCCCGTCGGAACCGTCCATGCCATTCAGTCAACTGCTGGGTTCAAGCGATCTGGCCGCCCTCGCTTTCTTCCTGGCTGGCTGGGGAATCTATAGCCTGATCGTCGACAGCAGCCGCTGGTCGTACAGTGGTCTCAGCCGTCGCATGAACCAGCAGCGCGAGGTATGGATGCGAACCATGCTGTCGCGCGAGTTGCGCATGATCGACACCGCGATCATGTCCGGGCTCCAGCAGGGTACGGGCTTCTTCGCTTCGGCCTGCATCTTCGCGATCGGCGGTTGCTTCGCGCTGATCGGGTCGGCGGAACGCGTCGCGACGATCACCACGGAGCTGCCGCTCGTCGGCGCATTGGAACGCGGCCTCGTCGAGGTCAAACTCCTCGGCCTCGTGACGATCTTCGTCTACGCCTTCTTCAAGTTCGGCTGGGCCTACCGCCTCTTCAACTATTGCACTATCCTGATCGGAGCTGTGCCGATGCGGCAGGATGCGGAGCGGCACCCCGATGTCGCGGAAGCCGCCCTGCAGCGCGCGCTTTCGATGAACCGGATTGCCGGGCGCAACTTCAACGCCGGGCTTCGGGCCGTCTTCTTCGGTCTCGCCTATCTCGGGTGGTTCGTCGGACCGTTCGTCCTCATAGGGACGACGCTTCTCGTCGTCCTGACCCTTCTGCGCCGGCAGTTCCTGTCGGACGCCAACCGCAGCCTCGCTGCAACCGGAATGGATCGCAACCCATGAGCAAAGAGGTCCGCAGGCAGATCCTGACCATGCTGGCAGAGCAACCGGGTCAGGCCATCGATCCGGCGGAGGTCGCACGCGCCCTCGCCGGCAATGACGAGAAGCGTTGGCGCCTCCTGATGACGCCGATCCGGCGCGAGGCCGTAAAACTGGCCGAGGCGGGTCGTGTGGAGTTGCGGCGAAAGGGCCAGCGTATTGACCCTGCGGAGCTTCGTGGGATCTACCGAATCGCCAAGGCCGTTCCGGCCGGCGAAGGAAACAGCGCGTCGGTCTTCCCGGTCAGCCTGTAGGCTGCAAGACCCAGATATTCGCGTATGGCGAAGTGCACCTTTTCCAAATTACGGATCGTTGCGGTGGAAGGCGAAAAGGCAGCTGAGCCGCCGGGGGTCTGATAATCCGTCGGATAGGGCAACACCTCGAATCCGGCCTGTCTGAAACAACCCACGGCGCGGGGCATATGATAGGCGGAGGTGACGAGGAGCCAGGTGTCGCCCGGTTTCGGATGCGCCATCGCTCGCGAGTAACGCGCGTTCTCTTCCGTGTTGCGGGCCTGGTCTTCCAGTTCGAGCCGTGACGGCTCCAGTCCAAGGTCAGGAAAGATCTCGCGCGCGATGTCTGTCTCCGCGATGTCCTCCTCCAGCATGGCGGCCGAGCCGCCGGTGAAGATGACCCGGGCCTCGGGATAGCGGCGCGCGAGCGTCAGCACCGTCGTGACGCGGTCGGCCGCTTCGTTGAGTTCGGGCAAGTTGCGGGTGCGGGCGATCTTGGTGTCGAACGACCCACCGAGCACCACGATGCCGGTGATCCGCTCCGGAAGATCCGGACGAGGAAAGCGATTCTCCAGGACCGACATCATCAGGATGCCGAGCGGACTCACGCTGATGACGAGAAGGATAACGCTTGCGCTCACGAGAAGCGTAGCGCCCGTCCTCGGCATGCGGAGAAACCAGAACAGAAGGCCCGCGCCGAGGAAGAGGAGAATGATGACGAGCGGCTGAACGAGATACCAGCCGATCTTCGAGATGGCGAAGAACATGCGTCAGACCCGGTCCCAGTTCGGCGCGAAGCCCGGGTTCACCAAACGCTGCCGTCGAGTGGCAAGCTCGCCGATGGAGCGATGCTCCTCGCCTGTCAGTTCGAAAGAGAAGACGTCCAGGTTCTCCCGGAGACGATCCGGGTTCGACGTGCGGGGGATTGCCGCGACGCGCGGCTGCTCGATTTCCCAGCGAAGAACGACCTGCGCCGGCGACCGACCATGCGCCCGAGCGACACCCTGGATGGTCGGATGCTCGAGCAGATCGCGGCCCTGACCGATCGGCGAGTAGGCGACAAGGGCCATATCGTGCCGCGCGCAGGCTCCGAGAATCGCCTCCTGCGAGAGCATCGGGTGATACTCGACCTGATTGCAGACCAGCGGCGCTTCCGAGATAGCGCTGGCGTCGTCCAGCATCGCGCTCGTGAAGTTCGCGACGCCGATATGGTGTGCGAGACCTTCACGCCGCGCGGCATTCAGGTCGCCGATGGAGTCTTCCAGCGGAATGTCCGCGTTCGGCCAGTGGATAAGCAGCAGATCGACAGGCCCGATGGCGATGGCCTCGACAGCTTCCCTTGCCGAGGTCACCAAGTCCTTAGCGGCGATGGAATCGTGCCAGATCTTCGTGGTCACGAAGAGCTTATCGCGCTCGATGCCGCTCGCACGAATGCCCTCACCGACCTCGCGCTCGTTGCCGTACATGCGCGCCGTGTCGATGTGGCGATAGCCGACCTCGATTGCCTCCGTGACGATGTTCGCGCAGGTCTCGCCCCTTAGCTGGTAGGTCCCAAGGCCGATCGCTGGAATACGGGCGCCGGAGGCTTCGATGATCTTCATGAACGTTCCTTGATCGTGCCGGGAGGGCGCCACGTCATCCGGGTCGCCAGACCGCGCGCTTTCAGATAGGCGGATCGACCGTGCGGCCAGGGGAACGACACCATGATCGATAGCGCAAGCCGACCCGTCAGCCGTCGCATCGAGCTGCTCGACGTCCTACGCGGGATCGCGCTTCTCGCGATGGCGAGCTACCACTTCACCTGGGATCTCGAATTCTTCGGCTACCTGCCGCCCGCCTACGCGACAGAGGGCGGCTGGCGTCTCTATGCCAGGGGCATCGCGACGACCTTCCTCGTGCTGGTCGGAATTGGATTGGTACTCGCCGACAACCCGGCGACCCGTCGCCGGTCGCGCCTGCGCCGTCTCGCGTTGATCGTTGCGGGCGCCGCCGCGATCACGGCCGCCACCGCCGCACTGACCCCGCAGAGCTTCGTCTTCTTCGGGATCCTGCATCTCATCGCCTTCGCCAGCATCTCAGGCTTGCCTTTGCTGCTCTTGCCCGCCTGGGCGAACGCGCTGCTGGCGGTTGCGATCATGATTGCGGGCAATACGCTGACGACTCATTTGACCGATCCGCGCTGGCTTGCCTGGATCGGCTTCTCGGCCTCGCCGCCGATTTCGAACGACTTCGTGCCGGTCTTTCCATGGTTCGGTGTCGTCGTCGCCGGTATCGCCCTCGGGCAAGCTCTTGCGGCTTCGGGCCTCACGGCCCGGTTGGCCGCCTGGAACCCACGACTGCGCAAAGCTGCGCCGCTTGCTTGGCTGGGACGGCACTCCCTCGCCTTTTACCTGATCCACCAGCCCATCTCGATCGCGGTGGTCGCCGCCGTAAGCTTCGTCGCGCCGCCGGACCAGACCCGCTACTTCACGCAAAGCTGCGAACGCGGCTGCCTGCCGGACCGGGACGCGGCTTTCTGCACCCGCTATTGCGCATGCGTGCGCGACGACCTGACGAAACAAGACCTTCTAGCCGACACGCTGATGGGACGGCTCGATGCCGCTCGCGAGGCGAAGGTGCGGGAAAGTGTTGCGGTCTGCTCGCTCGATCCCTGATGGGGACGCTAGCCGCCGGGAGCGACGCCGAGTTCGGCCATTCGGGTGAGGCAGGCCTCCTCCGCCTGATCGAGTTCGCCGAGAAGGTCGTCGATATCGCGGCGCTTCTGTTCCAGCTCCCGCCGCCGGTCGCTGACCTTGCGGATGATCGTGCGCAACTGCCCCGCCTCGCCTGGGGGGCTGCGGTACATGCCCATTATCTCCCGGATCTCCGCGATCGAGAAGCCGAGGCGCTTTCCCCGAAGGATCATGCGCAAGAGATGTCGGTCGGACTGCCGAAATAGCCGCGTGCGACCGCGCCGCACCGGTGAGATGAGACCCTCGTCTTCATAGAATCGGATCGTTCGCGTCGAGATGTCGAACTCGCGCGTCAGTTCGGTGATCGTATAATATTCGCGCATCGAGCCCCGACCGGGATGAGACAGCCCTTCTGCATGGTCCCGATCTTACGTAAAAGTCAAACAGGCCGACTTTCGTTCATGTGAAGAACAGGGTCGCCAGTCCCAGGAACGAGAAGAAGCCGACGATATCCGTCACGGTCGTGACGAACGTTCCCGAGGCGATGGCGGGATCGGCGCCCAAGCGGTCGATCACAAGCGGAATCAGAATTCCCGCGAGACCCGCGGCCAGCATGTTGATGATCATTGCGGCGGCGATGACAAGGCCGAGAGGCGTGCTGGAAAACCACAGGGCTGCCACGACGCCGATTAGAAGCGCGAAGAGAAAACCGTTCACGCAGGAGACGACCGTTTCGCGGCGTACGACACGCCACGCGTTATGGATCGTCAGGTCGCGCGTCGCGAGCGCCCGTACGGCCACGGTCATGGTCTGCGTTCCGGCATTGCCGCCCATGGAGGCGACGATCGGCATCAGCACTGCAAGCGCCACCATCTGCTGGATCGTGGTGTCGAAAAGATCGATCACGAGCGACGCCAGAATCGCCGTGGCGAGATTGATGAGAAGCCACGAAAAGCGCGAGCGTGTGATCTGCGCGACCGTATCGGAAAGCTCCTCATCGCCGACGCCGCCGAGAAGGCGGATATCCTCGTCAGCCTCGGACTGAATGACATCGACGATGTCGTCGATGGTCAGTACGCCGACCAGTCGTCCGTCTCCATCGACGACGGCAGCCGACAGGAGGTCGTATTGCTCGAACAGGCGAGCTGCCTCCTCCTGGTCCGTTTCTGCCGCGATGGCTTGCCGATCAGGATCCACCAGCGACTCCAGCAACGTCTGTGCGGGGGCACGCAGAAGGTTGGGAAGCGCGACCGACCCGATGAGGCGAAAGCGCGGGTCCACGACGAAAATTTCGGAAAATCGGTCCGGTAGGTTCGGATCACTGCGGATGTAGTCGAGTGTTCGGGCAACGGACCAATAGGGAGGGGCCGCGACGTACTCCGTCTGCATGCGGCGCCCGGCCGTCTCTTCCGGATATTCCAGCGCCCGCCGAAGCCGGATGCGCTCCGCGAACGGTATGCGCTCGAGCACCGCTTGGCGCTCCTCGTCGGGCAGATCCTCCAGGATGTAGACGGCATCGTCCGACTCCAGCGTTCGGATTGCCTCCGCGACGCGCTCGTCGGACATGGCCTGCAGGATCTCAAGCCGAATCGCCTGGTCGACTTCTGTCAGAGCGGAGTAGTCGAAATCCGAATCGACGAGGCCAACGAGATCGGTGCGTTCTTCAGGGGTCAGTCGCTCCAGGAGCCGGCCGAGTTCGCTTTCGTGCAGGCCGCCGATCTCGATCCGGAGGCGCTGGCGGTCACCGCTCGACACCGCTTCACGGACAGCCTTCAGGAAGTGGGGCGAGATATCGCCTTCCTCGTCGAGCACGTCCCGCTCGGTCACGGCTTGCCCTGCGTTCACCATACGCCGCTCCACTTCCGCCGCTTCGTCATGCGGCCGATATCATCGGTCGACGCAGGAAGGCAGAAGCGATCGCTCCGCGAAGCGAAAAAGACCGGCCGCGATGAACGAATTGCACCGCCGCGAAGATCGAATTGTCGGTTGGAAGTTTAAGTGGCTCCCCGGGCCGGATTCGAACCAGCGACCGATCGATTAACAGTCGATTGCTCTACCACTGAGCTACCGGGGAACGATCCGCATTCGCTGCGGATGGCGTCGCTATAGCGCAGGCTTTTTCGGTTTGCCAAGCCGGCATCGGCATTTTGCGACAAAATAATCCGGTGTCCTCCGTTCGGGCATGGTTTCGATGTAAGTCGATTGCCATCTCCTGCTGCTACGAACGACGAAGCTGCGATTTCGAGGACCGCGAAGGCGAATGACCGAACCGACCAAGAAAGGTGGCTTCTTTCGAGTCCGTGGGCATACGATCGAACTGTTCGGGCGAACCTTCAGGCTGCCGGCAAACCGCATCGCGCGAATGGGCGTCGGCGTCCTGTTCGTGCTCGGCGGCATCTTCAGCTTCCTGCCGGTCTTGGGGATCTGGATGCTGCCGCTCGGATTGATCGTCCTGTCGATCGATATCCCCGCGGTTCGTCGACTGCGCCGCCGAAGCGAGGTGAGATGGGGACGACGGCGCCAGCGCCAGCGCGAGTTGGCCGCGTCCGGTCCCCCTCGCCCGCGTCGCTTCATGCGCTTTCGCGTGCCGCGCTTCCTGTCGCGCTAACACACCTTCGCCACGTTCGATGGGTCGACTACCTCCCCACGATCAAGCGGAAGGAATCATGATGCGAAACGTTTTCGGTCTGGGTCTGGCCATCGTTCTCGCGGTGTCGCCGGCGCTTGCTCAGGAAACGGTGACAGCACAGTCGGGTCAGGAGACGCGCGTCGGCTGGATCGGGTCGCTGAAGGCGGACTGTTCGCCGAACCCGGCACCGAAACTGCGACCGGCCAAACTCGCCGACCACGGGCAAATCAAACTCGTACCAGCCGAGGTGACGACGAATAAGGTCGCCAACTGCCCCCATGCGAAGGTTCTCGCCGTCGTCGTCTTCTACACGTCGTCGTCGGCCTACAAGGGAACAGACACCTTCACGCTCGCCAGCGACGGCACGGACGAACCGTCCGAGCACACCTACACGATTTCGGTCCGGTAACCCGGCGGGCACGCATCCTACGACGACGGAGCGCGCCGCCAAGAATGAGTTGCGCGGCACTTGCGAAATGCGGGATGCCCCAGTAGGTACAGCGCCGTTGAGGCCTCGTGGCGGAGTGGTTACGCAGAGGACTGCAAATCCTTGCACGCCGGTTCGATTCCGGCCGAGGCCTCCAACCAACCTGTCGCTATCTGCATCGATCTGGCCCGATGTGTCGACGCCGCACAGGCGAGCACATTGACAGGTACTGGTTCAGACGCAGTCGATATCGAACGGTTCAATGGACGAGCGGATGGTGGCGGCATCGCGCATGTCGATGTTCTGCCCAACGGATGGGTTGGCTTTGCCCCCCAAAACCGGTCCGCGACCAATAGCCGGTGCGGTTCCTGCCGCATCTTGTCACCCGACACTCGAACACCTATCGTCGCCTACCTCCGCGCACCTATCTCCCGCCGCCAGTAGAAAAGGCGGCAGGAAGCGAGCGCGATGATTTCGGAAGACGGTGGCGCGAAGGACGATAGCGACGGTGCCATCGTCGTGTGGCTTCGGAACGATCTCCGTCTCGATGACAACCCCGCTCTGTTCCACGCGGCAGAGACCGGACGCCCGGTCGTTCCGATCGTGATCCATGATGAGGAAAGTCCCGGTCTGAGGTCTCTGGGCGGAGCCCACCGTTGGTGGCTGCATCGCTCGCTCGAGAATTTGGGACCGAGAATGGGCAAGCTCGGCTCGCCGCTCGTTCTACGGCGCGGGCGAGCCGCGAAAGTCCTCGAGGATCTCGTGGCGGAGGTCGGCGCGACCAGCCTCTATATGAACCGGCGACTGGAGCCGCCGGCCGTCATACAGGATGAAGAAGTCGAGAAGGCCCTTCCCGATCTGGCGGTGCGGCGGTTCGAGGCGAACTTCCTCCACGATCCGAATATGATCGCGACCGGAAGCGGTAAATTCTATAAGGTCTTCAAGCCCTTCCGAGACAAGGTCGAGGCTGGCTCACCGCCGCGCGAGCCACTCGATCCGCCGAAGGAACTCATACCCCCGCGCGGGCATCCGAAGTCGGACACGCTCGCATCCTGGAAGCTTCTTCCCCAGACCGTCGACTGGGCGAAGGGCTTCGGCGATCATTGGCAGCCGGGCGAAGACGGAGCTCACGAGCGGCTTGCCAAATTTTGCGACCGGTATCTTGCGGACTACAAGGCTGGGCGGGACCGCCCAGCCGAGGACGCGTCCTCACGCCTGTCGCCGCATCTGCGGTGGGGCGAGGTCTCGCCTTTCCGCGTGCTGCATACGGCGGGCGCTTACGCCAAGCGCCGGAAGTCGATCCCCGACAGCGAACTCTCCCATTTTCGCGCGGAGCTCCTCTGGCGCGACTTCAATTACCACGTCCTGTTTCACGACCCCGATCTGCCGTCGAAGAATCTGAACCCGAAGTTCGACAGGTTGCGTTGGCGCGCGGCGAAGGTGGAGTTGAACGCGTGGCAGAGGGGACGGACCGGTTATCCCATCGTCGACGCCGGCATGCGCCAGCTTTGGACGACTGGCTGGCTGCACAACCGCGTCCGCATGATTGTCGGCTCCTTCCTCACCCGGGACCTCCTGATCGACTGGCGGGAGGGTGAAGCCTGGTTCTGGGACACGCTGGTGGACGGCGACATCGCCAACAACACGGCCCAGTGGCAGTGGATCGCGGGCACGGGCGCCGACGCGCAGCCATTCTTCCGTATCTTCAATCCGGTGACGCAGAGCGAAAAGTTCGATCCGAAGGGCGAGTACATCCGGCGATACGTACCGGAACTCGCTAAGCTGCCGACCGAGGCGTTGCATGCACCCTGGCTGGCCGAGCCCGACGTCCTCGCGAAGGCCGGGGTCGAACTCGGGAAGACGTATCCGAGACCGATCGTTGACCACTGCGAGGCGCGAACCAGAGCGCTCAAGGCCTACGAGGTGGTGAAGAACTGACTTCCGCCTTGCGCCTTGCCCCGATTCCGGCAAGGGCTTAACCCCGACACCCGTATCCGTCGACGCGAGGCGAAGCCGCATCCATGTCACGCCACCATTCCGTTCTCGACGCCATCGGCAACACGCCGCTGATCCGCCTGCGCCGCGCTTCGGAAGAAACCGGCTGCGAGATCTACGGAAAGGCGGAGTTCCTGAACCCGGGGCAGTCCGTGAAGGACCGCGCCGGCCTCTTCATCATTCGCGATGCCGAGGAGAAGGGGCTGCTGGCCCCCGGCGGGATCATCGTGGAGGGTACGGCGGGCAATACGGGCATCGGTCTCGCACTCGTGGCCGATGCGCTCGGCTACAAGACCGTCATCGTCATCCCGGAGACCCAGAGCCAGGAGAAAAAGGACGCGCTCCGTCTGATGGGAGCCGATCTGATCGAGGTGCCGGCGGTGCCCTATCGCAACCCCGACAACTACGTGAAGCTGTCGGGTCGCCTTGCCGAGCAACTCGCCCGGACCCATCCGGCCGGGGCGATCTGGGCGAACCAGTTCGACAACACCGCCAATCGCGACGGGCATGTGGTGACAACGGCCGAGGAAATCTGGCAGCAGACCGGCGGCGAGATCGATGGGTTCATCTGCGCGGTCGGAACCGGAGGCACGCTTGCCGGAACGGCGATGGGCCTCAAGCGCCACTCTAGCCATGTGAAGATCGGCATCGCCGATCCCCTTGGCGCCTCGCTCTACAGCTACTACACGACCGGCGAACTGCACGCCGAGGGCAGCTCGATCACCGAGGGCATCGGACAGGGGCGCGTCACGGCGAACCTCGAGGGTTTCGCACCGGACTTCGCCTACCAGATCCCGGATGAGGAGGCCCTCCCGATCGTCTTCGACCTGATCGGCGAGGAGGGGCTGTGCCTCGGCGGGTCGTCCGGCATCAACATCGCCGGCGCGATCCGCATGGCCCGCGAGATGGGGCCGGGCCACACGATCGTGACCATCCTGTGCGACTACGGCACCCGCTACCAATCCAAGCTCTTCAACCCCGCCTTCCTGCGAGAGAAGAATCTTCCCGTTCCAGCATGGCTGGAGCGGCACGCGCCATACGATATCCCCTTCGAGGGCGCTCGCCCATGAGTTCGTCGACCGAGGCCGCCTATCAGGACGACGCCTACCTCTCGACGCTGGAGACGACGGTACTCGACATCGAGGGTGGCAACGGCATCGCCGTCGCACGCTCGAACTTTTATCCGGCTGGCGGCGGCCAGCCCGGCGACACCGGCTTCATCGAACTGCCCGACGGCCGGCAGATGGCGGTGGTCGATACGCGGCGCTCGGAGGATCGTTCGCGCATCCTCCTGGTCGTGGCCGAGGGAGCTGATCTCCCATCCGCAGGTGAAACGGTCGTCCTCCATGTCGACTGGGCACGCCGATACAAGCTGATGCGCATGCACACCGCCCTTCACCTTCTCACCGTGGTCTGCCCCTATCCGGTGACCGGAGCGGCAGTTGGAGAGGACGAGGGACGGATCGACTTCGACTGGCCCGACGCCGACGTCGACAAGGACGTCGTGACGCGGGGTCTTCGTAGCCTCGTCGAAGCGAACCATCCCGTCGGCACGCGCTGGATCACGGACGAGGAGCTCGATGCCAATCCGGGTCTCGTGAAGTCTGCAAACGTCAAGCCACCACGGGGCACGGGCCACGTTCGCCTCGTGACGGTCGGCGCGGACGGCGAGATCGATTCCCAGCCCTGTGGCGGGACCCACGTCCTCGAGACGAGCGAGATCGGACTGATTCATATCGGCAAGGTCGAGAAGAAGGGACGCACGAACCGCCGGGTTCGCGTTCGATTCGGCGACGCTCCGCAATGACGGCTCTTCCCCATTCCACCGGCGCGGGCGACCCCCTATGCTGGTTCCGCGCTGTACTTCTCGCGAGGTCGTCTTGAATTCCAACCCCTTCTCGATCTCGGCGGCGGAACTTGCCTCCCACGTCGGGCGACCCGGCGTCTCGGTCATCGACGGTTCCTGGTATCTCCCAGCCCAGAAGCGTTTCGCCAGACAAGAATACGAGGCCGGCCATATACCCGGGGCCGTATTTTTCGATCATGATGCCGTCGTGGACGCGTCGTCCGGCCTGCCGCATACCCTGCCGGACGCGGCGACCTTCGGCGCGGCGCTTTCCGATCTCGGCGTGTCCGACAAGGATACAATCGTCGTGTACGATGGGCTCGGCGTTTTCAGTGCGCCACGCCTGTGGTGGCTGTTGCGCACGTTCGGCGCGCACGACGTGCGGATCCTCGAAGGCGGCTTTCCGGCCTGGCGCGATGGCGAATACCCGGTCGAAACCACAATCGCGCCGCGCCGTGCAGCCCGCTTCCATGCCGCGCGGGACGAGTCGGCGATCGCCACGCTCGATGACGTCCACGCGATCGTAGCGAGGCAGAGCGACGGACAGGTCGTGGATGCGCGCTCGACGGAGCGGTTCCGCGGCGAGGCAGTCGAGCCTCGTGCGGGCGTCCGATCCGGCCATATGCCGACCGCGCGTTCCCTGCCCTTCACGGAACTCGTCGAGAACGGTCACCTGAAGAATTCGGAGGCCATTCGGGAAGCCTTCGTGGCATCAGGCGTCGACCTGTCGAAGCCCGTCGTCACGAGCTGCGGGTCCGGCGTCACGGCCGCCGTGTTGACGCTTGCACTCGCAAAGCTCGGCAAGACAGATGTCCGCCTCTATGACGGATCCTGGACGGAATGGGGCTCGCGCGAGGATACGCCGGTCGAGACCGGACCCGCGACCTGATGGATACGCCGCGACCCATGCGCCTGCTGACTGCCACCGTCACGCAACTCGTGATGCATCAACTGCCCGAGAAACCGGTCTTGCCGCCGGAGAACGGGCGCCATTACGTCGTGCTTCGCACGCGCAATATCCCGCTGGACTACTATCGCTATCTCTATGTCGCGGTCGGGCGCCCTCATCACTGGACGTCCCGCCTTCTGCGAGACGAGGCGCTGCGGCGCGAGATCCATGCGCCCAACATGCGCATGCGGATCCTCTACTGCGACGGTGTTCCCGCAGGCTGGTTCGAACTCGATGCGGGCCGCGCACCGCGCGAGACGCGGCTCGTTCATTTCGGGATCATGCCCGAGTTCCGCGGACAGGGTCTGTCGCGCTTTCTTCTCTCCCAGGCGATCGTCGCGGGTTTCGAAGAGATGCCGAGTGCCCTGACCGTCGAGACCAACACGCTCGACCATCCGGCCGCTCTCCCGCTTTATCGGAAGATGGGCTTCAGGCCCCTTTCGATGCGGGAGGTGACGACCCCGGCCTTCGACGACTGACGCATTCCCCGAAAGGACGAATCGCATGACGACCATCAACCGACGTGCCTTCCTCGCGGCAGGCGCGGCGACCGCCGTCGCGGCGAGCCTTCATCCCTTCTCCGCGAATGCGCAGGCGCGTCAGGCGCACCTTCGCATCATGGAGACGACCGATCTTCATGTGAACATCTACCCCTACGACTACTACGCCGACCGCGAGACCCCGACCGTCGGCCTCGCGCGCACGGCCAGCATTGTCGATGCCATCCGCGTGGAGGCGACCAACTCGCTCCTCTTCGACAACGGCGACTTCCTGCAGGGCAACCCGCTCGGCGACTACGTCGCCTTCGAGCGAGGCATGAAGGACGGCGACGTCCATCCCATCGTTGCCGCCATGAATACGCTTCGCTATGACGCCGGCACGCTTGGGAACCACGAGTTCAACTACGGGCTGGACTTCCTGCAGCGGGTGATCGGCCCCGCGAACTTCCCGATCGTCAGCGCCAACCTCGTCAAGGGCGAGCGCGCGGCGGACCCTGGCGCCGACGAGCGCTTCGTCCCTCCTTTCGTGATCCTCGACCGGCGTATCGCGACCGGCGACGGGTCGAGCCTGCCGATCCGCATCGGCGTCGTCGGGTTCCTGCCGCCGCAGATCACCGTATGGGACGCCCAGAACCTCAACGGCCGCGCAACGACACGCGGCATCGTTGAGACGGCCCGCGCCTTCGTTCCGCTCGTCCGTTCGCAGGGTGCCGACATCGTCGTCGCCCTCTGCCATTCGGGCATCGCGGACGGCGACCCCGGCGATGCCACTCTCGAGAATGCCGCGCTGCAGCTGGCGAGCGTCGAGGGCATCGACGTCGTCTTGTCCGGCCATCAGCACCTCCGGTTCCCAGGGGAGGATTTCAAGGACATCGCGGGCGCCGACGCCGTGAAGGGAACGCTTCACGGCAAGCCCGCCGTGATGGCGGGCTTCTGGGGTTCCGATCTCGGGCTCGTCGATCTGCTTCTGGAGCGCGCCGACGATCGCTGGCGCGTGGTTTCGGCAACGTCGGAGTTGCGTCCGATCTTTGAGCGCGTCGACCGTCAGCCGAAGGCCCTGGTTGCGAGCGAGCCCGCCGTACTGGACGCGGCCAAGCGCGATCACGAGGCGACGCTGGCCTATGTCAGACGACCGGTCGGCGAGGCTACGGCACCGCTCTACTCGTATTTCGCGCTGATCGCCGACGATCCGTCCGTTCAGATCGTGAACCAGGCTCAGCTCTGGTACATGCGCACGATCCTCGCCGAGACGCCCTATGCGAACCTCCCGCTCCTCTCGGCGGCGGCGCCCTTCAAGTCCGGCGGTCGCAGCGGTCCCGACTACTACACGGACATCCCCGCCGGCCCGATCGCGATCCGGAACGTGGCCGATCTCTATCTCTACCCGAATACCGTTCAGGCGGTGAAGATCACCGGGGCTCACGTGAAGGACTGGCTTGAGATGTCGGCCGGTATCTTCCGCCGCATCGAGCCGGGACGTACCGCTCAGAACCTGATCGACGAAACCTTTCCGTCCTACAATTTCGATGTCATCGACGGTGTGACATACCGCATCGACCCGACGCGTCCTGCTCGCTTCGATCGCGACGGCAAACTGGTCGACGGCGATGCGTCGCGCATCGTCGACCTCGAGTTCGAGGGAAAGCCGATCGACCTGAAGCAGGAGTTCGTTGTCGTGACGAACAACTACCGGGCCGGTGGAGGCGGCAAATTCCCGGGCATCGCGAGCGACAAGATCGTCTTCGTGGCACCCGATGCCAATCGCGATGTGCTCATCCGCTACATCATCGAGAAGAAGCGCATCGATCCCGCGGCCGACGGCAACTGGAGCCTTGCGCAAACCGCCGGAACCGAGGTCGTCTTCCGCACGGGACCCGGATCGGCCGCCCATGTTCGCGACCTCTCGTCGCTCGGCCTGACCGAGGCCGGTCGCAGCGATGACGGCTATGCGATCTACCGCCTCCAACTCTGACGACCGAACGCCGCTTCGCATGAACGCCATCCAACGCTCGCGCCTTCTTCTGACGCTGAAGATCGTGCTACCGCTTCTTCTCGTCCTGCTCGTGATCGGCGGGGGACTCTGGGCGTTCGGCCCAAGGGAACCGCTGCGCCTCGAGAGCGGCTTCGATGCAGCCACCATTGGAAGCGACGTCGAGGCCTACCTCGCGCGAACCGAGGCGGACATACCGAACCTTCGTCCCGGCGCGCAGAAGGAGATCGTTTGGGCCTATCCGGCGTCGAAGGCGAAGACGCCGATCGCCCTCGTCTATGTACACGGCTTCTCGGCATCTCGTGACGAGACGCGACCGCTGTCGGACGAGGTCGCGAAGCGCCTCGGCGCCAATCTCTTCTACACCCGCCTGGCCGGTCATGGACGCGACAGCGCCGCGATGGCCGAGCCGGAAGTCGGCGACTGGATCGACGACTTCGCAGAAGCCATGGCCATCGGGCGCAGGCTCGGCGAGCGCGTGATCGTGATCGCGACCTCGACCGGGGCGACGCTCGCCACCCTTGCCGCCAGCCGCCCCGAACTGACGAAAGGGCTCGCGGGGATCGTCGAGATCTCGCCGAACTTCGGGGTGTCCGACGGGCGAAGCTGGATGCTGACCATGCCCTTCGCCCGCTCCCTGATCCCTTACCTCGGACCCGAAGAGTTCGGAACCGCCGAGGCCGAGATGACGACGAACGGGATCTGGACGCAGCGCTATCCGACCCGCGCCCTTCTGCCGATGGCCCGGCTCGTGGAGGCGACCCAAACACTGGACGTCTCCACGCTGCGGATCCCGGCTCTGTTCGTCTATGCGCCGGGTGACCATGTGGTGGATACGACGAGGACGGCCGAGGTCGCCGCGCGCTGGGGCGGCCCGCATGAAACCGTCATCGTCGACGATAGTAGCGATCCGTCGCAGCATGTCATCGTGGGTGCCGCGACCTCCCCGAATACGACAGAGCGCCTCTCGGCGCTGATCGCCGAATGGATCGCCGCCCTGCCGTCGCCGACCACCTGAGGGGGCTACCCGTTAGATCAGCAGGTCCGTCATCACCTGGTTGTCGGTGATGTCCTGGAAGCGGATGCCATCCTTCGCGAACCGCGCCAGAAGGGCATCGAAGTTGTCGGGCTCGCTCGTCTCGATACCCAGCAGGATCGAGCCGAAATCGCGCGCGGATTTCTTGAGATATTCGAACCGCGAGATGTCGTCGTTCGGTCCGAGCAGCGCGAGGAAGTCGCGGAGGGCGCCCGGACGCTGAGCGAGCCGCAGGATGAAGTACTTCTTGCGCCCCTCGAAGCGAAGCGCCCGCTCCTTGACGTCCGGAAGGCGCTCGAAGTCGAAGTTGCCGCCCGAGACGACGAGAACGACCGTCTTGCCCCTCACCTCCTCGCCGAGCGAGCGCAGCGCGTCGATCGCCAGCGCACCGGCGGGCTCGAGCACGATGCCCTCGATGTTGAGCATTTCCAACATCGTCTGACAGAGGCGACCCTCCGGCGAGAGAACGACATGCCCGGCGTCGAACCGCGACAGGATCTCGAAGGGCAGCGCGCCGATTTCGGCGACCGCGGCGCCGTCCACGAAGCCCTCCATCTGAGGCAGCTTCACGCGGCGCCCCTTCTGGAGGCTCGTCGAGAGGCTGGGGGCACCCAGAGGCTCGACAAGTCGGAAGGCGGGCGATTGGTCGCCCTCGTAGTAGCGCGAGAGGCCGGACGCGAGGCCTCCGCCGCCCACTGGTAGCACCAGCATGTCGGCCCGCTCGCCTTCCAGTTGTCGTTCAATCTCCAGTCCGACGCTCGCCTGTCCCTCGACGATGTCTCCATGGTCGAAGGGCGGCACCATCGCGGCTCCCGTCGCGGCGGCATAGGCGCGCGAGGCGGCGTAACAGTCGTCGAAGAAGTCGCCGACGAGCTCTATCTCAATGGCGTCGCCACCGAAGGTCCGAGTCTTCTCGATCTTCTGCTGGGGCGTCGTGACAGGCATGAAAACGCGGCCGCTCAAGCCGAAGTGGCGGCAGGCGAAGGCGAAGCCCTGAGCATGGTTTCCCGCCGAGGCGCAGGTGAAGCGGGTCGTGCCGCTTCCCTCCTCCATGCGCTTGCGCATGAAGTTGAAGGCACCACGAATCTTGTAGGACCGCACGGGGGTCAGGTCCTCACGCTTCAGGAAGACGCGAGCCTCGTAGCGCTTGGAAAGATGCTCGTTGAGCTGCAAGGGCGTCGCCGGAAACAGGGCGCGCAGTGCGTTCTCGGCGCGAGCGACGTCGGCACGGAAGGGAGTCGAGGTCATGGGATGATGCGACCGCATATGAGGGACGCCGAAGAAGCGTCTGAGAGAAACAGGACAGCTGAAGGAGCAGCCAGATCAGATGCAACGGAGGGTCCCGGCATGATGCCGGAAGTGTCTCCGCGTTCCGGTCGCGCTCCGCGTCCTAATCTGGACCGTCAGAGGGCGCCGGCGCGACTAATCGATCCGAAAGGACGGAGCGTCGGCAGCATCGTGTTTCCTGTAGCGTCTCATGCGCGTACCGCTCGGTACTTCCGACATTCCTCCTCGCTTGTAAAGTCTCACACGAAGACGTCCACGATTTCGAAGCGTTCGACGTCGACCAAGCCCTCGTCCGAAAGGCGAAGCGCGGGAATGACGACGAGGCCCAGCAGAGAGTGTTGCATGTAGGCGTTGTTGAGCCGGCATCCGGCGGCGCGCATGGCGGCCAAGAGTTTCTCGACCTTCGCCGCGACCACCTCCGCGCGCTCGGTCGACATGAGGCCAGCCACCGGGAGTTCGACCAGCGCCTCCTCGCAACCCTCGCGAAAGAACACGACACCGCCGCCGATCTCCCCAAGCCGATTGGCGGCCATCGCCATATCGTCGGCGCTCGTGCCCACGACGATCATGTGGTGGCTGTCATGGGCGACGGTCGATGCCAGGGCGCAGGGCACGTCGTAGCCGAAGCCCGAGACGAAGGCGTTGACTACGTTACCCGTCGCGCGGTGGCGCTCGACCAGCGCGATGCGGCAGACATCCTGATCCGCATCGCCAGGAACCTTGCCGTCGACGACCGGAAGGCGTCGGCGAAGATGTTCGGTCGGCGCTTGGTTCTCGATGACGCCGATGACGCGGGCCTCGACATCGTTGCGACCCTGCGGCGCGGACAGCTCGAAATCCGACGCCGAAAGCTCGCGGCCGAGGTGGACGGTGCGCATCGCCTTGTCGGGGTAGCGATAGGCCGGCATGTCGGCCAACAACTGAGCACCTTCGGCAAGGAGAATGCCGCGAGCGTAAACCGCGTCGATCGTCAGTTCGGCAAGCTGCGAGACGAGAAGGAAATCGGCCCGTCGGCCGGGCGCGATCGATCCGATCTCGCGCTCGAGCCCGAAATGCTCCGCCGTATTGAGGGTCGCCATTTGAATTGCAGTGATAGGCCTCAAGCCTTGCCGGATCGCGTGGCGCACCACACGGTCCATGTGGCCGTCGGCGATGAGCGTTCCCGAATGGCAGTCGTCGGTGCAGAGAATAAAGTTGCGCGGGTCGAGCCCCTGCTCCGTGACCGCGCGAATCTGCTCCGCCACGTCGTACCATGCCGAACCCAGGCGGAGCATCGCCTTCATGCCCTGGCGGACACGCGCGATCGCGTCTCCGGCCCTTGTGCCCTCATGGTCGTCCTGCGGTCCCCCGGCCGCATATCCGTGAAACGCGCGCCCGAGGTCGGGCGAGGCGTAGTGGCCTCCGACGACCCGTCCGGCAGCCCGCGTGGCGGCGATCGCGCCGACCATGACGGGATCGTTGGCCGCAACGCCGGGAAAGTTCATGACCTCGCCGAGACCGATCATTCCCGGCCAGCGCATCGCCTCCTCGACCTCCGCGACGCCGATCCGCGCACCGGCATTCTCGAGACCCGGCGCCGAGGGCACACAGCTCGGCATCTGCGTCCAGACATTGATCGGCTGCGCCAGCGCCTCGTCGTGCATGAGGCGAACGCCCGGCAGTCCGAGGACGTTCGCGATCTCATGAGGGTCTATGAACATGGAGGTCGTGCCATGCGGGATCACGGCACGGCAGAATTCCGTGACCGTGACCATGCCGCTTTCGACATGCATGTGGGCGTCGCACAAGCCGGGGACGACGTAACGTCCCGCAGCCTCGACGACGGTCGTCTCCGGTCCGATCGCGTGGCTCGCATCCGGTCCGCAATAGGCGAAACGTCCATGAGCCACCGCGATGTCGGTGCCCGGAATGATCTCACCGGAGTGGACGTTGACCCAGCGGGCGCCTCGCACGACGAGGTCGGCAGGTGCGCGACCCATGGCGACATCGACCAGAAAGCTAGCCACTTCGTGGAACGCACGCATTTCAGACCCCGTCGATTTCAAGCCGCCATCTGTGACTTACACGAGCGCTCGTCGCCACGCATCTGCGGCAGAGGCGCCGTTGGGATTGAGGCAGCGGTGGCGGCGAGGTATGAGAAAAGGGTCGGAGCACGCCCGCGCAGGGCACCGACGTCGATGCGGGCTTGGCGGAACGGTAGACGCAAGCGACTTAAAATCGCTCGAGCTTGTCTCGTGCGGGTTCGAGTCCCGCAGCCCGTACCATCATTTCAGAATTGAAATATCCGTGCCACAGACGAGACTATTGTCTGAGGACATAGCGGGCGGGCGAGTTGTATTCGCAAGTGCGCCTTCGCGTGCCTTCATCAATATTTCATTAAGACTCGACCATTTTTTCGGTTTCGTCGTTGCGCGGCGGACGTCGCCGTGATCCACTCCACATATCAACGGGCATCATGCGGAAGATCGAGGAGGGCCTCCTCATGTCGCAGCATAGTCGTGTCGAGACGATCCCCTTCCCGGAGCCGGTCGGCTGGCTCGAGATGGATGACCGTCGCGTTCATCGGCTCCTGGCACGTCTCCAGTCCACGAACCGCGCGCTTGATGATCTGCGCGAAGCGCTGGAGGCGGACGAGAGCACCAGGTCGGCTGAGACCGCCGCTTGGGCGGAACCTGCCTGAATTCTGGTCCTCACGTCGCGTCGTGTGAAAGATCGGCGGAAGCGGGCCGCGAGCGCGCCTGCCTCCGCCATTTGTCCAGCCTCAGGCCGTGAGCTTGCCTGCGATCTCGGCGATATGGCGTCCCTGGAAGCGTGCGCCGTCGAGTTCGACCTGGCTCGGCTGACGCGATCCATCGCCGGCGGCGATCGTCGTGGCGCCGTAGGGCGAGCCGCCCGCGATGGCGTCGAGCGTCATCTGGCCTTGGAAGGCATAGGGCAGGCCGACGATCACCAGACCATGGTGCAGAAGGGTCTTGTGGACGGAGAGGATCGTCGCCTCGTTGCCGCCGTGCTGGGTGGCCGAGGAGGCGAAGACGCCACCAACCTTGCCCACGAGTGCGCCCTTGGCCCAGAGGCCGCCGGTTCGATCCCAGAACGCTGCCATCTGCGAGGCCATGTTGCCGTAGCGCGTCGGGACGCCGACGATGATCGCATCGTAGTTCGCGAGCTCGTCCGGCTGCGCCTCAGGGAACTCGTGATCTGTCTTGAAGTGGGCGGCCGCGACCACCGCGGGCGGCGCCGTCTCGGGCACGCGCTTCACCTCGACATCCGCGCCGCCTTGGCGAGCGCCTTCGGCGACGGCGCGTGCCATCGTCTCGATGTGCCCGTAGCTCGAGTAGTAGAGTACCAGAACCTTAGCCAAGGCCGATTCCTTCCAGTTGGGAGTTCGTGATTGCGTGTCAGGCATAGAGCGCTGGAGCTGTCATGATAAAGGCGCCCTGCCCGCGACGCACTGTCTCCTTCGCACGATCCCGCCGCTTGCCCGCCTCGGTCTCGACGCCACTTCCCGGCGAAACGAACGGAAGAAGGCGGGATCCATGGCGGCGCATGACGGAACGGCTGTGACAGCTGGCATGGTGGCGATCGGCGACGAGGTCTTGTCCGGTCGGACGAAAGACCGGAACATCGGACATCTGGCCAGCGTCCTGACGCTTGCCGGCATCGACTTGACCGAGGTGCGCATCGTCGGCGACCGGCAGGATGCGATCGTAGAAGCGGTGAACGCGCTCCGGGGCCGATACGACTACGTTTTCACATCAGGGGGCATCGGCCCCACTCATGACGACATTACCGCCGACGCGATTGGCGCGGCGTTCGGCCGTCCCGTTGGAGAGGAGCCGAGAGCGGTCGAGCTCCTGGGCCGCTACTACGCCGGCCGCGATCTTGAGTTCACGCCGGCCCGACGGCGCATGACACGAATGCCCGCCGGATCGGAGCTCATCGCCAACCCGATCTCCACGGCGCCCGGCTTCCGGGTGGAGAACGTCATGGTGATGGCAGGCGTCCCTTCCATCTTCGCCGCCATGGTCGACAACGTCCTGCCGAACCTGCGGACCGGCGCCGTGATGCTCAGCGAGACCGTGTCCTGCCCCTTCGGCGAGGGCGAGATCGGCGACGCGCTGGCGGCGCTGCAGAAGGCGCATCCCGACGTCGCAATCGGGTCCTACCCGAAGTTCGACGGGGAGCGCTATTCGACCGATCTCGTCGTCCGCTCCCGGGATCGCTCGCGCCTCGACACCGCTGCGGGTGCGATCCGGTCCATGCTTCGCGAGCGCGAGGACGCGCGTGGGGCCTGACGCGACGTTGGCCCGCGCTTCGCGCGGGTCGGCCTTGTTCGTTTGAAGGCGACCGGCTATCGCGACCTCATCGTTTGAGGAGATCCGCGATGTCGTCCGCCGAGAAGTCCTTCCCCGTGTCCTGGGAGCAGTTCCACCGCGACGCGCGCGCGCTCGCCTGGCGCCTGGCGGGGCAACGCGACGATTGGAAGGCGATCGTCTGCATCACGCGCGGCGGTCTCGTTCCGGCCGCGATCATCGCGCGAGAGCTCGGCACTCGGCTCATCGAGACGGTGTGTATCGCCTCGTATCACGACTACGATCGTCAGGGTGAGCTGCAGGTCCTCAAGGACATCGCGCCCAACCTGCGGGACGACGACGGCGACGGCATCCTGATCGTCGATGACCTGACCGACACAGGCAAAACCGCAGCCCTCGTACGCGCCATGCTGCCGCGAGCGCACTTCGCGACCGTCTACGCCAAGCCCAAGGGTCGGCCGCTCGTCGATACCTTCATCACCGAGGTAAGCCAGGACACTTGGATCTATTTCCCGTGGGATCTCGGCCTCACGTTCCAGGCGCCGATCGGCAAGGGCTCGATCGGTTAAGGGACGTTAACTATTTCCGAATCGGAACAGAGTCGGGAGGACTCTGTGGCGCCTCGTCGTCAAGCTGAAATGTCCGGTTCTACACAGCCGATACTGGTTGTGGAGAACCGCGATTCTTCTGGAACCCGTTGTGGGTCCGGGGAGTCTCTGCCTCGTGTCTGTTTTGTGTCACTTAACCAGCAGATAACCACGCAGCCTTACCTTGACACTCAGCTGCCCCATCTAGATGGTGTGATGGAGCACCCGCGTAGCCACTAAATATGGTGTCTGCGTTCCAGCAATCAGCGAATGAGTAGCGGCGAAGGAGCCCGCGCGTCCCTATATTGGGAACGGCGAAGCCTTGTCGTGCGAACTCGCATCGCCGTTCGGAGAATGTCCATGGGCATGAAGATCGAGCGCCGCTACACGCGGCCGGGCCAAGACGCATACCGCGCCGTGGAGTTCCGAAAGGCGACCAGTGAGATCCGCAATCCGGACGGCTCGATCGTGTTCCGCCTCGCGGACATCGACGTGCCCGCGCAGTTCAGCCAGGTGGCGGCCGACATTCTGGCCCAGAAGTACTTCCGCAAGGCCGGCGTGCCGAAGGCACTGAAGCGCATCGAGGAGAACGACGTCCCGTCCTGGCTCTGGCGGTCGGTCACCGACGAGGAGGCGCTGGCCAGCCTACCCGAGAACGAGCGGAATGGCTCCGAAACCGACGCGCGCCAGGTGTTTGACCGACTTGCCGGAACCTGGACCTATTGGGGCTGGAAGGGCGGATATTTCGCGTCCGAGGAGGATGCCCTCGCCTTCCGCGACGAGTTGGCCTTCATGCTGGCGACCCAGAAGGTCGCGCCGAATTCGCCGCAGTGGTTCAACACCGGCCTGCACTGGGCCTACGGTATCGATGGTCCGAGCCAGGGCCACTTCTATGTCGATTACCAGACGGGCGAGCTCGTACGCTCCTCCTCGTCCTATGAGCATCCCCAGCCGCACGCCTGCTTCATCCAGTCCGTCGCCGACGATCTGGTGAACGAGGGCGGCATCATGGACCTTTGGGTCCGCGAGGCGCGCCTCTTCAAGTACGGCTCGGGCACCGGCTCGAACTTCTCCCAGCTTCGCGGCGAGGGCGAGAAGCTGGCGGGCGGCGGCCGCTCGTCGGGCCTCATGAGCTTCCTGAAGATCGGCGACCGTGCCGCGGGCGCGATCAAGTCTGGCGGCACCACGCGCCGCGCGGCGAAGATGGTCGTCGTCGATATCGACCATCCGGATATCGAGCAGTACATCAACTGGAAGGTGCGCGAGGAGGAGAAGGTCGCGGCGCTCGTGACCGGCTCCAAGACCGTGTCGAAGCACCTGAAGCTGATCCTTTCGGCGTGCGTGAACTGCGAGGGTGGCACGGGCGAGGAGTGCTTCGATCCCAACATCAACCCGGCGCTCAAGCGCGCCGTGCGTGATGCCAAGAAGGCGCAGGTTCCCGAGAACTACGTCAAGCGCGTCATCCAGCTCGCTCGCCAGGGCTACACGCAGATCGATTTCCCGATCTACGACACGGATTGGGACTCCGAGGCCTACCTGACGGTCGCGGGTCAGAACTCGAACAACTCGGTGCGCGTCACCGACGAGTTCCTGCACCTCGTCGAGAACGACGGCGACTGGAACCTGATCGGTCGCACGACCGGCAAGGTCACCAAGACCGTCAAGGCGCGCGAGCTTTGGGACAAGATCGGTTACGCCGCCTGGGCATCGGCCGATCCCGGTATCCAGTTCCACACGACGATCAACGACTGGCACACCTGTGCGGCGGCGGGCGCGATCAACGCGTCGAACCCCTGCTCGGAGTACATGTTCCTCGACGACACGGCCTGCAACCTGGCGTCGTTGAACCTTCTCCAGTTCCGCGAGCCGTCCGGTCGCTTCGACGTCGATGCGTTCGAGCACGCGACCCGTCTCTGGACGATCGTCCTCGAAATCTCCGTCCTGATGGCGCAGTTCCCGTCCAAGGAAATCGCGCAGCGGTCCTACGACTACCGCACGCTCGGGCTCGGCTTCGCCAACATCGGCGGCCTGCTCATGACCGCCGGCATCCCGTACTCGTCGGCAGAGGGTCGCGCAATCTGCGGCGCGATCTCGGCGATCATGACCGGTGTCTGTTACGCGACCTCCGCGGAGATGGCACGCGAGCTCGGCCCCTTCCCGGACTACGCCCGCAACGCGGACGGCATGCAGCGCGTCATCCGCAACCATGCCCGCGCGGCCCATGGCCTTGCCAACGGCTACGAGGAACTGGCCGTCGATCCGGTTCCGCTCGACCATGCCTCGCTCAAGGACAAGCGCCTGTCGGCGCGCGCCAAGCAGGCCTGGACGACGGCGCAGGAGCTCGGCGAGAAGCACGGATACCGTAACGCGCAGACCACGGTCATCGCGCCGACCGGCACGATCGGCCTTGTCATGGACTGCGACACGACCGGCATCGAGCCCGACTTCGCGCTGGTGAAGTTCAAGAAGCTGGCAGGCGGCGGCTACTTCAAGATCATCAACCGCGCGGTGCCTGAGGCGCTTCGCACGCTGGGCTACTCGGAGTCGCAGATCGCGGAGATCGAGGCCTACGCGGTCGGCCATGGCAACATGAACCAGGCGCCGGCGATCAATCCGGGCTCGCTGCGTTCGAAGGGCTTCGGCGACGAGCAGATCGAGGCGCTGAATGCCGGCCTCAAGAGCGCCTTCGACATCAAGTTCGCGTTCAACAAGTGGACGCTCGGCGAGGCTTTCTGCCGCGAGACGCTCGGCATCAGCGACGAGCAGCTGAACGACATGTCGTTCGAGATGCTCCCCTTCCTCGGCTACTCCCGCAAGGAGATCGAGGCGGCGAACGTCCACGTCTGTGGTGCCATGACGCTGGAGGGCGCGCCTTTCCTGAAGAACGAGCACCTGCCGGTCTTCGACTGTGCGACCCCATGCGGGCGCATCGGCAAGCGGTCGCTTTCGGTCGACTCGCATATCCGCATGATGGCGGCGGCTCAGCCCTTCATCTCGGGCGCCATCTCCAAGACGATCAACATGCCGAACGACGCGACCGTGGAGGACTGCAACGCGGCCTACATGCTCTCGTGGAAGCTCGCTCTGAAGGCCAACGCCCTCTATCGCGACGGCTCCAAGCTTTCGCAGCCGCTGAACGCCTCGCTGATCGCCGACGAGGACGAAGAGGAGGATGCGGTCGAGGCTCTGCTGGCGGCGCCGATCCCGGCACGCGCGGCGGAAGTCGCTGAGCGCATCGTGGAGCGGATCGTCGAGCGCACGGTCGAGAAGGTGGTGCGCGACCGCGAGAAGCTGCCGAACCGCCGCAAGGGCTACACGCAGAAAGCCATCGTCGGCGGCCATAAGGTGTATCTGCGCACCGGCGAGTTCGACGACGGGCGGCTCGGCGAAATCTTCATCGACATGCACAAGGAGGGCGCTGCCTTCCGTGCGATGATGAACAACTTCGCCATCGCCATCTCGCTCGGCCTGCAGTTCGGTGTGCCGCTCGACGAATACGTCGAGGCCTTCACCTTCACGCGCTTCGAGCCGGCGGGCATGGTGCAGGGCAACGAGGCCATCAAGAACGCGACGTCGATCCTCGACTACGTGTTCCGCGAGCTGGCGGTCTCCTATCTCGGCCGCCACGACCTCGCCCACGTCCAGCCCGAGGAGATCAACGCCTCGACCGTCGGACGTGGCGTCGAAGGCGACAAGCCGGCCCCGCTTCCCATCTCGAGCGGCATGGTGCGCGGCCAGACGGCGAAGTTCCGTCTCGTCTCCTCGGCGGATGCCGCTTCGGCGACGCCGGCCAAGACGATCGCTTCGACCGCCCCAAGCGCTCCGCGTCCGATGGCAATGGCATCGTCCGGCGGCTCGGCGGCCCGTTCGGTGGCCTCGATGCCCTCGACGCTCTTGCGCGAGGACGCCGAGCCGCTTGCCGTGCGCTCGCGCGCGGCCGACGTCTCGCCGGCACAGGGCCTGTTCGAGGCGCCCCTTGCCTTCGGCGCAAGCGACAAGGACGTGGCTCGCGTCGATGCGGCCCCGAAGGCCACCAGCGCCGAGCGCCGCGCCCAGGCGATGATGAAAGGCTACACGGGCGACAGCTGCTCGGAATGCTCGAACTTCACCATGGTGCGTAACGGCACCTGCCTGAAGTGCGACACCTGCGGCTCGACCAGCGGCTGCAGCTGATCCCAACGAAAAGGCCCCCGGAAGCGCGAGCTTCCGGGGGTTATTTATTCCAAGCGTTTGTTCGCACTCAATCGTTTGCCTCGAGTTCGAGACTCACTCAGCCGTAGCTCGTGGCGGTAACCGTCACTCTACCTGCGTCGAAGCGGACGTGGAGGTCGTCGAGCCTCTGCGGACCGCAACGACGTCACCTATTGTGGGTCTTGCGAGTGCAGGCTTACATGATCGGCCCCTCAAGGGTGCTTGGATCTTCGGCTGACGACCGAGCTTGGGTGGATAGGACCTTGTGCGGAAGGATGGATGGCGCGAGAAGGATCGCAATCCTATCTCCCGTTCTTTCCAATGCCCTGAGGTCCGCCGATGAGCGCCCTGCCCGACGCCACGCTCGCCACCACGCCTGCCCGATCCAAGCCCGACGGTTCTTTGTCGCGCCGCACTTTCGCGATCATCTCGCACCCGGACGCCGGCAAGACGACGCTGACCGAGAAGCTGCTTCTGGCCGGCGGCGCCATCAACATGGCCGGCGCGGTCAAGGCGCGCGGCGAGAACCGGCGCGCGCGTTCGGACTGGATGGAGATCGAGCAGTCGCGCGGCATCTCGGTCACCTCGTCGGTCATGACCTTCGAGCGTGAAGGAATCACCTTCAACCTCCTCGACACGCCGGGCCACTCCGACTTCTCTGAGGACACGTACCGGACGCTCACAGCGGTCGACAGCGCGATCATGGTCGTGGACGTCGCCAAGGGTATCGAGTCCCAGACGCGAAAGCTCTTCGAGATCTGTCGTTTGCGCGATATCCCGATTATCACCTTCGTCAACAAGGTGGACCGCGAGGGACGCGATCCCTTCGAGATTCTCGACGAGCTCGAGGCGGGCTTGGCGCTCTCGGTTTCCCCGCAGGTCTGGCCGGTCGGCATGGGATCGGATTTCCAGGGCTGCTTCGACCTCGAGACCAACGAGTTCCTGCATTCACGCCCGCGCGCAGCCGGCTCTTTCAACACCGTCACGCAGTTTTCGGGCGCGGACGACCCAGCACTTCATGCGATTTTGCCCGAACATGTCGCCGCCAAGTTCGCGGGCGAAGTCGAGCTCGCCCAAGCCGGTTACAGCGCCTTCGACGCCGAAGCCTATCGCCAGGGACACCTCACGCCTGTCGTTTTCGGCAGCGCGTTGCGGGACTTCTCGGTGGATCAGCTCCTGAAGATCGTCGCGCGCTTTGCGCCGCCGCCCCGTCCGCAGCCCTCCGACAAGGGTGCGGTCGATCCACTGACGCAGTCGGTTTCGGCCTTCGTCTTCAAGGTCCAGGCCAACATGGACCCCAACCACCGGGATCGCGTGGCCTTCGTCCGCTTCTGCTCCGGCCACTTCAAGCGCGGCATGAAGCTGAACCACGTGCGAAGCGGCAAGCCGCTCGCAGTCAACAATCCGATCTACTTCTTCGCGCAGGAGCGAGCGCTGACGGAGGAGGCGTTTGCGGGCGACGTCATCGGTATCCCGAACCATGGAACGCTCCGGGTCGGCGACACGCTGACCGAAGGCGAGACCTTCCGCTTCACCGGCCTGCCTTCCTTCGCGCCCGAGGTCATGCGTCGTGTCCGGCTCGAGGATACGATGAAGATGAAGCAGCTGCGGCGCGCCCTCGAGGATCTGGCGGAGGAGGGTCTGGTTCAGGTCTTCAAGCCGACGATCGGTTCGCAGTGGATCGTCGGCGTCGTCGGTCCGCTTCAGCTCGACGTCCTCGCATCGCGCGTGCGCAACGAGTACAAGACCGACATCACCTTCGAGCCCGTTCCCTATGCGACCGCGCGCTGGATCTCGGCGGAGGACGAGCGTCTGGTGAAGACGTTCATGCAGGAAAACATCATGAGTTGCGCGATGGATCGCGACGAGCGTCCGGTCTTCCTGCCGAAGAACGACTGGGAATTGCGCTATGCGCGAGAGCGCAATTCCGGGCTTACCTTCGCCGAAACGCGCGAGATCGTCGCGACCTGAAGATGCTCCGGCCGGCGACGGTGCGTCTGCTGACGTGCGGTTGCGTTGCGGCGCCAACGGTTCCATGTCCCGCAGACCTCTAACGAGCCGTGGGAATCACGTCATGCCAACCGTTGCCGTCCTTGTCGGCTCGCTGCGCCGAGAGTCGATCAACCGCAAGTTCGCGGAAGCTCTCGCCAAGCTTGCCGAAGGCCGACTGGAGTTCCGCTTTGTCGAACTCGGCGACCTTCCGATGTACAACGACGACCTCTGGCCAAATCCCCCGGAAGCGGTTTCCCGCTTCAAGCGCGAGGTCGAGACGGCCGATGCCGTCCTGTTCGTCACGCCGGAATACAACCGTTCCTTTCCCGCCGTTTTGAAGAACGCGATCGACTGGGGCACCCGGCCCTACGGCCAGAATTCCTTCTCCGCCAAGCCGGGCGGGCTCGTGGGGACCAGTCCCGGTTCGACCGGCACGTCGGCGGGGCAGAACCACCTCAAAAGCGTTCTCAACGTGGTCGACGTCGTCCTCATGGGTCAGCCGGAAGTCTACTTCACCTATCACGCTGAACAGTTCGCCGCCGACGGATCCGTTCAGGACGAGGCGGCGAAGGCGCTTCTCACCCGGTGGACCGATCGCTTCGTCGCCTGGATCGAGCGGACCTCCGAGCCCAAGACCAAGGCGCAGGCCGACGCAGCCTGACTCACGTCACGCCTCGCCATCCGCCACGCTTCTGCGGCGTATGCCGACGGCATGCATGCGGCTCCAGGCGACGTCGAGCGAACCGTTGAGATCGATAGCCCGGCAGGCGTCGTCGATGACCTCGACGTCGAACCCTGCTTCCCTGGCATCGAGGGCCGTCCAGCTCACGCAGAAGTCGGTCGCCAAGCCGCAGACGGCGACCGAGTTCACTTCGCGCTCGCGCAGATATCCGGCCAGCCCGGTGCTGGTCCGCCGATCCGCCTCGCGCAGGCCCGAGTAGCTGTCCACCTGACGGCCCCAACCCTTGCGGATCACAGCCTGGACCGGATCGAGGTCGAGATCGGCATGGAACGCCGCGCCGGTCGTTCCCTGGACGCAGTGGTCCGGCCACAATACCTGTTCACCATAGGGTAGTCGGATCGAGCTGAACGGCGCGGCGCCGTGCGTCGATGCGAAGGAGATGTGCCCGCTGGGGTGCCAGTCCTGCGTGGCGACGACGACATCGAAACCTGGCATCAGTCGGTTGATGACGGGCACGACGACGTGGCCATCCGCGACCGCAAGCGCGCCGCCGGGACAGAAGTCGTTCTGGACATCGACGACGATCAGTGCCGTTCTCGTGCTCGCAACCATCGCCCCTACTCCTTTGATTGCCGATGCCGCGACGTTAGTTCAAGCGGAACAGCAAGTCAGCCGAGGGCCGTTCCATGCGGCATGGACTTTCGATCGCCGCCGTCTTGATCCTGCAACTGATGGGAGCGAACGCCATGGCCGCACAGCTCGATGACGTGCGCTGGCAGCAGCGCGTGCTCCTGCTGTTTGGGGACTCAAAGGAGACGCAGAAGCACTGGAACCGGTTCGCGGGTGATGTGCAGGCACTCCGCGAACGGCAGCTCCTCGTCATGACGCTGGATGACGATGTGGAAGTCCTGGCAGGCCGCGCGCCGGAGCCGCTTCCCGAAACGCGAGACCTGCAGCGTCTCTATAACGTCGCGCCCGGCACGCCGTTCGTGGCCGTACTGATCGGGCTCGACGGCGGCGAGAAATGGCGTTCGGTGGAACCCTTCGTCCCCGAGCGCCTGTTCGGCATCATAGACGCGATGCCGATGAGGCGAGCCGGTTCGAAGTGACCATCACTTGTCCCGGTCGCCCTTCGCGATAAGGCTATCGTAGCGCTCCCGCAACTTCTTGTCCGGCTCCGGCGGCTTGAGGTCGACGCCATCCGATAGTCTGTCCGCGATCGCGTCCAGCGCCTCGAGCCGCGCGTATTTCTTGTCATTGGCGGGAAGCACAAACCAAGGCGCACCATTTGTCGAGGTGCGTTCGAGCATCTCGTTGGCGGCATCCTGATAGTCGTCCCAGCGCTCGCGATTTCGGAAGTCCTCATAGGAAAGCTTCCAGCGCTTCAGCGGATCTTCCATGCGGTCGCGGAAGCGCTTCAACTGCTCGTCCGGCGTGATGTAGAGAAAGACCTTCACGACGCGCGTTCCGTCATCGACGAGCATCCGCTCGAACTCGTTGATCTCCCCGAAGGCCCGTCCCCACTCGGACGGCTTCGCATACCCTTCGACGCGCTCGACGAGGAGTCGACCGTACCAGGACCGATCGAACACCGCGATCTCGCCGCGTCCGGGAAGCCGCTGCCAGAAACGTGTTAGGTAATGATGCTTTTGCTCCTCCGGGGTTGGAGCGGCGACGGGCCAGACCTTGAAGCCTCTGGGATCCATCACGGAAGAGATTCGGCGGATCGTGCCGCCTTTCCCCGCGGCGTCCCAGCCCTCGAAGACGATGACGGCGTCGTTGCCGGTGTGCAGGTAGGCCTGCTGTATCGCTATGAAGCGGGTTTGCAGCGCTTGCAGCGACTTTTCGTAGGTGTCCGCATTCGCCTGGGCCGAGAGGTCGAGCCGGTCGAGCGGGCGGTGACCCTTGGGCGCATGCTTTTGGTACGTCTTGGCCATGGAATTCCGCCATCTATCCGAGCGATAAGCGGGAGCTAGGCGCGACGCGGCTTCGTTCCACTCCGTCACCTCGCCGTCACGATTCCTGTGGGCAGGTGTCGAACCCAGGATCGAAGAGGCGGGATGGACGTTCCCTGCCCAAGCGCCGGTAGAAGGCGCGTACGGGAGTTGAGAAGTTCATGCTGCAGTCCCTGTCCGTCGAAGCTCAAGCGACGCAGGCGGAAAAGCTCGCCCCTCTGTCACCCATCGGCGCGACCGCCGCCGTCGTTCATCGGGAGGTGAGAAAGCGCGAAGGGCAACTGCTGCTCTACGTCGCACAAACCGGTCGGCGAGCCAGAGATCTGGCCGCGATGCTCGTTGCCTTCGACCCTGAGCGGCCGGTTGCCTACTTTCCTCCATGGGATTGCCTGCCGTTCGATGGGGCCTCCCCGTCGCCTGCCGTCATGGGCCAGCGCATGGGCGTCCTGCGCTGGCTCACCAACCCGCACAACCGCCCGAGCGTCGTTGTCACGACGGTCGAAGCGTTGCTGCGCATGGTGCCGCCGCGCTCGATCTGGTCGGAACTGCATCGCGAATTCCGGGTCGGTGACGAAATCGCGATTGCGGACGTGGAAGCCCACCTCCGCCAGATCGGCTACGTCTTCGACGATCGCGTCGATGAGCCCGGCGAAGCGGCGATCCGCGGCCGGGTGATCGACTTCTTCCCCGCAGCCGCCCCGAATCCATGCCGCGTCGAATATGACGGCAACCGGATCGTATCGATCCGATCCTACGACGCAGCGACACAGCGCACGATCGCGCAGAGCGATCTCCTGATCGTCGATCCGGCGAGCGAGATCGTGGGACAAAGCGTCGGCCGTGGCGCCGAGCATCGGCTTACCGCCTTCTATCCCAAGCTCGAAACCATCTTCGATTATCTCGGCGACTGTTCGCTGATCATCGAGGATGGCGTGACACGGCGCGCCGCCGCCTTCCGCGAAGCGATCGACGAGGGAGCGCGTTTCGCATCGGGGGCGTCTTCCAGGTCAGCTGGAAAGCTGGATGAGGCGTTCCTGCCGGCGATGGATTGGGAGCGCCTTGCTGGTCAGCGACTGGCGGCGAGTATCGACCAGCCGGAAGACATGAACTTCTTCGTCCCACGATTTGCGGCGGATGCGCATCCCTGGAAGGAACTGTCCGCCTTCTCGGCCGAAAGCGAGAAGGCGCGCACCCTTGTCTTGGCCGCCCCCAACGAGACGCTGCGCCGGGAATGGGCGCGTCGCGCGGCACGCTACCTGAAGGCACCTTTCCCGAAGGCCGAAAACTGGCAGAGCGTCATCAAGGCAGAGCGCGGTAGCCGGCTGTCGATGGTCCTGCCATGCGCTCAAGGGTTCCGCGCCGCGGATGCGCCCGTTACCGTCGTCACGGCAGAAGATATCGGCGGTCAGGCGGCCGTGCGCTCCGCATCCCCGTCCGCGTCCGCCTTCTCTGCCCTGATCGAGGGCTTCGCGATCGGGGACGCCGTCGTCCACATCGATCATGGTGTTGGCATTCTGGAGGCGCTGGAAGAAATTCAGCACGATAAGGGCAAGCGCGAGATGCTCCGGCTGCGCTATGCCGACGACGCGACGCTCATGGTGCCGGTCGAGGAGATCGGGGCACTCTGGCGCTACAGCGGTGAGAGCAGCGGCGTCAGCCTCGACAAGCTGAAGGGCGGGCGCTGGCTTGAGCGGCGCAACGAACTCCTGGGCAATGTCCAGAAGACGGCAGCACACCTCAGTGAGTTCGCGACCCTGCGCCGGAAGGCTCGGACGCGACCGCTGAAGCCCGACCGTCAGCTCTACGAGCGCTTCTGCGCACGCTTTCCCTACGAGCTATCACCCGATCAAGCGACTGCCACGGAAGCGGTCCTGTCGGATCTGGCCAGCGGACGACCCATGAATCGCCTCGTCTGCGGCGATGTCGGTTTCGGCAAGACCGAGATTGCGCTGCGCGCGGCGGCGGCAGCCGTGTTTGCTGGCCGTCAGGTCGTCGTCGCCGCGCCGACGACGGTGCTGGCCCAGCAACATGCGCGCAATTTCGAGAAGCGCTTCGCCGGTCTCGGCATCGAAGTCGCTCACCTGTCGCGTCTGACCTCACCTGCCGAAGCCAAGCAGATTCGCGCGGGTTTGGACGACGGTTCGATCGGCGTCGTGGTCGGTACTCACTCCGTCTGCGGTAAGTCGGTGAGGTTCCAGAACCCCGGCCTCGTCGTCATCGACGAGGAGCAGCGTTTCGGCTCCGCTCAGAAGGAAGCGCTGCGCTCGCTGGCGAAAGACGGTCATCTTCTGTCCATGACGGCGACACCCATCCCGCGCACTCTGCAGGCAAGCTTCGTCGGGCTCAACGACTTCTCCATCATAGCGACGCCACCGGTCCTCCGTCAGCCGATCCAAACGGTCGTGCTGCCCTTCGATGAGGACCGCGTGCGCGACGCGCTGGAACGAGAGAAGCGCCGTAGCGGTCAAAGCTTCGTAGTCTGTCCGCGCGTCGAAGACATCGAGCCGATGCGCGAACGTCTGAAGCGTATCGTTCCGGATCTGCGCGTTGCCGTGGCTCACGGGAAGCTTCCGGCCGACGAGATCGACGAAACGATGCTGCGGTTCACCGAGGGCGAAGGCGACGTCCTCCTCGCGACCAACATCATCGAGAGCGGCCTCGACGTACCGGCCGCCAATACGATGATCGTCTGGCATCCCGATCGATTCGGCATGGCCCAGCTCCACCAGCTGCGCGGCCGCGTCGGGCGCGGCTCAAGACGCGGCATCGCCTACCTGATGACGGAAGCAGGACAGACGCTCGCACCCGAGACAGAACGGCGACTGAGAACGCTCGAGGCAATGAACCGTCTCGGTGCCGGCTTCCAGGTCAGCGCCCGCGACCTAGATCTGCGCGGCGCCGGCGATCTGGTCGGCGATGAGCAGGCCGGCCATCTGCAACTTGTCGGACTGACATTGTACCGCCACCTTCTGGAGCGTGCGCTCGCAGTCGCCGAAGGGCGTGAGGTTCGGGACGACTGGATGCCCGAACTCGCGTTGGGACTGGCGGGACGTATCCCGCCGGACTACGTGCCGGAGCCGGAAACACGCATCAATCTCTACGCAGAGATCGATCGCATCCAGGACGCCGCATCACTCGAGGCATTGAAGGAGGATCTGACGGACCGCTTCGGACCCGTGCCGAAGGCCACTGCGGTTTTGATCGAGCTCGCCGCGATCCGGCTGCGCTGCATCGATGCGGGCATTCAACGTCTAGCGGCAGGGCCGAAGGGCATCGCCGCCGTGTTCCGACTGAAGAGCGATGCCGACGCTGCGCATTCGGGGACCTATCCGCAGAGCTTTGCCTGGAAGGGCCAGAAGCTCGTCCAGTCCGTCGTGACCCAAAACACGTCTGAACGCCTACGCGCTGTTGGGACGATGCTAGACATGATCGAGGGCGCCTGCGGGTAGTCAAAAAAAGGGCGGCCATGGGCCGCCCGAAGTTTGGCTGGAGTATCAGGCCATGAAAAACCTGATGCTCGTTAATTGGTAACCCCGATGAAAGGTTGCCAGCAGGACGTCGATTCTTGTGCCCGTCGCTATTCGGATGCAGACCGGAAGCCGGCAACCAACCTCACGAACGGGCGTTATGGCCGCGGCGGCGATCTTTCGTCGCGGGTTGAGCGTGGCGGCCGGGGTAGTCGACCGTCCTGTAGTCAAGGAGAACGACATGTTTCGCGACAAGCCCTCGGCTTATGACCGGCTGACGGACGCGATCGGCGATATCGGCGAGCGACTCGCCGACCTGGAATCCCAGATCGTCGAAAGAATCCATCCCAAGCCGTCGCGCGCCGAACGGCTCCGTCGGCTCGTGCAGCATGAAGTCAACCGACTTCACCACGATGCGGAGGGCGGATATGCCCGCTATCTGCCGAGCTTCCTTGGTGGCATTTCGTTCCCGACGGCAGGCGACCTCCGCTCGCGCTGGCATGGGGCGGAGAGTTCGGTTCGCGACGGTGCGAAGGATCTGCGCGACCAGTTGCCATCGTCGTCCTCGTTGTGGCCGAGTTTCGGCAAGCGCGCGAGCTTCCAGACCGGACGCGGCTACCAGCGCTCGAAAGACTATCTGCGGGACCATTCGGAAATCTCGACCGCGTTGATCGCGGGCGGCGCGATCCTGGCGGTAGGCGCGGCGATCTACGCGACCAAGAAGATCGCGGATCACGCGGAGGAGCCGGACTACGACGTCGTGCGCAAGGACGGCGACATCGAGATCCGCGACTACGACGCGATGGTCGTCGCCGAGACCGTTAAGACGGGCTACCACGAAAAGGCGCGGCGTCGTGGTTTCGAGACGCTCTACGACTACATCGCCGCAAACAACCGGTCGGGTAAGAAGATCGCCATGACCGTGCCCGTGCTCCAGCAGCTTTCGGAGAGCTCGGGCCGCACAAAGGGCTGGGCCGTGCGCTTCGTCATGCCGAAGAAGTACACGAAGGCCAGCCTGCCGACGCCGAACGCCAACGACATCACGCTGCAGGACATCCCGGCCCGCCGGCTTGTCGCGGTCCGCTTCAGCGGCAACTTCAGCGCCTCGCTCGCGTCGAAGAAGCTGATGTCGCTCTACAATTACGTGGCCGACGAGAATCTCAAGCAGAAGGGCGACCCGATCTACGCCTTCTATAACTCGCCGTGGACCCCTGGCTTCCTCCGACGCAACGAAATTCTCATCGAGGTCGAGCGCTGAGCATAGCGTCTCACATCGTGAAGGGCGGCCTAACGTAGGGCTGCCCTTCTTGCGTTCCGCTCGGCGGCTACGCACAAACGACGCATGAACCTCCCTGCCACTTTCGAACTGTCGCATGACCGCCGATCGTTTCGGCTCGATCCGCGCGACCCGTCCTTCTTCAATGACCCCTACCCGGTCTACGCGGAACTCCATCGCCAAGCTCCGCTCGCGTTCTGGGAGGATGCTGGGTGCCTTGCGGTCGCGTCCTACGAGCGGGTTCAGGCCATTCTCAAAGATCGGCGCTTCGTGCGCGTCCTTCCCGAACAGATCGGCGCGGCACGGTTTCCCGCGCATATGCCGGCCTTCGCCGCGCTCGAACGTCACTCGTTGCTGGAACTGGATGGAGCGCCTCACGCACGTCTGCGCTCTCGCCTCACACGGGCCTTCGTGGCGCGCGCCGTCGAATCCATGGCCCCCGCCATCGAGTTTCTTGCCCGCGATCTGGCCCGCAGGCTCCGCTCGGCCGGCGGTGGTGATCTCGTCACCGCGTTCGCCGAGCCCCTGCCCGTTGCCGTGATTGCGGATCTCATTGGCGTGCCTCGCGTCGCTGCGCCCGATCTTCTTCGGTGGAGCCACGCGATGGTCACCATGTACCAGTTCGGCCATACCGAGGCTGACGAAGCGCGGGCTGAACAAGCGTCGCGAGAATTCTCGGACTTCCTTCTCTCTGCTATCGAGAACAAGCGATCCCGACCGAGCGGCGACCTTCTGTCCGCCCTTGCTGGCTCCGGAACCGATGCCCTCGAGCCTGACGAGATCGTTTCGCTCGTCGTATTGTTGCTCAATGCCGGACACGAGGCCACCGTCCACCAAATCGGCAATGGCTTGGCGAGCCTTCTGTCTCAA
Organism: Aureimonas sp. AU4; assembly: GCF_001463765.1. Lineage (GTDB taxonomy): Bacteria > Pseudomonadota > Alphaproteobacteria > Rhizobiales > Rhizobiaceae > Aureimonas. Next base: position 45,886 of record NZ_BBWK01000002.1, read on the forward strand.
GGCGGGACGATCGCCGAAGAATGGCCCGAGGTTGCAGACCCTGAGCCGCTCGTTGAGGAAATGCTCCGTCACGACACGCCGTTGCATCTCTTCAAGCGCACGGCGGCTGTCGATTGCGAGATCGCGGACGGCATCCTCGTGACGCGCGGACAGCACGTCGCCCTGCTGCTAGCGGCGGCGAACCATGATCCCGCCTTCTTCGCCGATCCGGACCGGTTCGTTCCGCACCGCGCGCGTAATGCGCACGTCTCGTTCGGAGCCGGCGCGCATTTCTGCATCGGTGCCCCGCTTGCGCGACTCGAGCTCCAGATCGCCTTCCGCGTCCTGCGCGAGGAGATCCCCGACCTTAGGTTGGCATCCGAACCGCACTTTCGGGACAGCTTTCATTTCCGCGGGGTCGAGCACCTACCCGTCACGTGCGGATGACATAGCGTTTGCGCGTCGTCTCCTCGACGCGCCAGGTACCGCGAAAGCCACGTCTTACGACGAAAGAGTCGCCCGGCCCGTACCGTTATGCGAGCCCGTTATCGGACGTGAGGATGCCCGTTCCTGACAGGATCTGGCAAAACTCCCATTCGTCTTACTCGGTGCGCCACTCGCCCGCCGTCGACTCCCATAACCCGGCGTAGGTGCCAGCGCCGTCGTCCTCGACATTCCAGGTTCGATGCACCGGTTCTCCCGAGAGAATGCGATCGGGCCTCGCTCCACCGATCTCCGGCTCGATGCCATGATCCCCGATCGGGAGCAGAAGGATATCCGTCATGGGCGACCCCTCGCGCGATCACATCGAAGTTGCATACGGCGCCCGACCGGGAAGACAAAGACAGGTAACATAATACCTCATTATTCAAAGCGTTGTTATGATTGGATTTTCTGCCAAAGACGCGGAATGTGGCGAGCTTGCCAGCCCATGTGTGTTTCGCTATGGACCACCCATCGACGTAGGCGTCCGCCCGCGTCCCGGACTTCAGTCTCGGTTTGCCGGGACTCGCAGATCTACCAACCCATAGGTTCCTCATGAAGACCTTCTCGCAGAAGACCGAGACGGTGGAGAAGAAGTGGATCGTGATCGACGCCGACGGCCTTGTGGTCGGTCGGCTCGCTTCGCTCGTCGCTCTCCGCCTTCGCGGCAAGCATAAGCCCTCCTTCACGCCGCACGTCGACGATGGTGACAACGTCATCATCATCAACGCGGACAAGGTCGTGTTCACCGGCAAGAAGCGCCAGAACAAGACCTACTACTGGCACACCGGCTATGCCGGCGGCATCAAGGAGCGCAAGGCGCGCGAGATCCTCGAGGGCCGCTTCCCCGAGCGCGTGCTCGAGAAGGCCGTCGAGCGCATGCTGCCGCGCGGTCCGCTCGGTCGTCGCCAGCTCGGCAACCTGCGCGTCTACGCCGGTGCTGAACATCCCCACATCGCCCAGTCGCCCGAGACGCTCGACGTCAAGGCCCTGAACTCCAAGAACGCGAGGGCTGCATAATGGCCGACCTGAGCTCGCTCCAGGGCCTTGCACAGGCCGATGTCGCCGAGGCGGCACCGGTTCACGTCCAGAAGCTCGACGCCTACGGCCGCGCCTACGCGACCGGCAAGCGCAAGGACGCGGTCGCCCGCGTCTGGGTCAAGCCGGGCACCGGCAAGATCATGGTCAACGACAAGGACTACCAGGCGTATTTCGCTCGCCCGGTCCTTCAGATGGTGCTTCGTCAGCCGATCGTCGCGGCCAGCCGCGATGGCCAGTTCGACATCATCGTCACGGTTGCCGGCGGCGGTCTGTCCGGTCAGGCCGGTGCAGTGCGTCACGGCATTTCACGCGCCCTCACCTTCTACGAGCCGGGCCTGCGCTCGGTCCTCAAGAAGGGCGGCTTCCTGACCCGCGACTCGCGCACCGTCGAGCGTAAGAAGTACGGTCGCGCCAAGGCCCGCCGTTCGTTCCAGTTCTCGAAGCGCTGATCCGCTCGACCAGCTCGAACATGGAAAGGGCCTCGGGAAACCGGGGCCCTTTTTTGTGACGCGCGACTGGTCCATGCGACAGGTCTCGCTTCCGCATCACGCGTCCGAGGGACATGCCATGCCGTCCGGCTCGATCGACAACGCCTTCACCGCCGCATCCGCTCTAGGGGCCGCGAGCGACCCGACCTACGCTGGCGCGCTCTCGTTCCTGCGGAGACGCTACACGAAGGACGTCGAGGGCGCGGACGTCGTCGTTTGGGGCGTGCCCTTCGATTCGGCGGTTTCGAACCGTTCGGGCGCTCGCTTCGGCCCGCAGGCTCTGCGGCGAGCCTCGGCCATCTTCGACAACGATCCACAATATCCGTTCGCACGCGATCTGTTCGAGGCGATGAGCGTGGTCGATTACGGCGACTGCCTGCTCGACTACAGGCTGCCGGAAACGGCCCATGCCCGCATACGCTCGGAAGCCGCGACCATCCTTGCCTCGGGCGGCTTCCTTCTGTCGCTCGGCGGCGATCACTCCATCACCTATCCGCTGCTGCAGGCTCATGCCGAGCGGCATGGGCCCCTAGCCCTTATCCATTTCGATGCGCATCAAGACACATGGCCGCTCGCCAAAGGCGTGAGCGGGGAGCTTCGCGTCGATCATGGTTCCTTCGTCTCGGCTGCGGTCCACGACAGACTGATCGACCCGGCGTCGTCGCTGCAAATCGGCATTCGCACGCATGCGCCGAGCGATGAAGGTATCGAGATCCTGTTCGGATTGGATCTCGAGGAGATGACGGCCGCCGCTGTCGCAGAGCGCATCTTGCAGAAGTCGGCCGGCCGCAAGGTCTACCTCTCCTTCGACATCGACTGCCTGGACCCCGCCTTCGCACCCGGCACGGGAACGCCGGTCTCCGGTGGTCCCTCGAGTGCGAAGATGCTTTCGGTCCTGAACCGGCTGCGCGATCTGCCCATGGTCGGGGCCGACCTCGTGGAGGTCGCGCCGGCCTACGATCATTCCGACATCACGGCCGTGGCGGGCTCCTCCATCGCCATGTACCTCTTGGGCATTCTGGCCGCGCAGGGCTTCCGGGCCGCGCCGGACACAGCGGAGACGAAAGCATGACGACGCCCCGCATCTTCATCGACGGTGAGCACGGCACGACCGGGCTGCAGATCACGGCGCGAATGGCTGAGCGCCGTGATGTCGAACTGCTTTCGATTCCGGAGGCAGAACGTCGCAATCCCGCGTTGCGCGAGGACATGCTGCGGCGTGCCGATATCGCAATCCTTTGCCTCCCGGACGATGCGGCGCGCGAGGCGGTCGCGATGCTGGCCGACGAGCCATCGACTCGCATCATCGACACGAGCACCGCTCACCGCGTCGATCCCAACTGGGTCTACGGCTTCGCGGAACTCGATCGCGAACAAGCGGCCCGCATCCGCACGAGCCGGTATGTCGGAAATCCCGGTTGCTACCCGACGGGTGCCATCGCCCTCATTAGGCCGCTCCGGGACGCAGGACTCCTCGCTTCTTCGACACCTATCACTGTGAACGCTGTCTCAGGATATACGGGCGGCGGGAAGCAGTTGATCGGGCAGATGGAGGATGCGACGCGCGCCGACCACATCGACGCGCCGCATTTCCTCTACGGGCTCGACCTCAACCACAAGCATCTGCCGGAGATGCGCGTGTTCGGCCGCCTCGACGAGAATCCTGTCTTCGCGCCCTCGGTCGGGCGCTTCGCTCAAGGAATGATCGTCCAGGTCCCATTGTATCGCCACTGGCTGGCCGATGCCGATGCGCGCGCCGTGCGCGATGCGCTCGCCGCGCATTACGTCGGATCGGACGTTGTCGAGGTCGCAAGCGAGGCGGAAACGGAGGCGCTTTCGCGGCTCGACCCGACGGAGCTTGCCGGTACCGATCGCATGCGCCTCTACGTCTTCGCGTCGAAGGATGGCGCACGCTTCAACCTCGTCGCCCTTCTAGATAACCTCGGCAAGGGCGCGAGCGGGGCGGCCGTCCAGAACATGGACCTGATGCTGTCCGCCTGACGAAAGGTCAGGCGGCGGCCACGGCGGGGTACGCGCCGCGCATGTCGCGGGCATGGAACACGGCGCCCGAGAGCACTACGAGCGCGCCGGCCTGATGCAGAAGCGCCCAGCCAATCGGCACGTGCATAAGGAGCGTCGTGATGCCAAGCGCCGCCTGGAGCGTGACGAGCCCGACCAGATGCGCCGCGCTCCGGGCGTGGTGCGAGTTCCCCATCCGGATGCGGGCCGCGACTGCGTGAATGAGCGCCACCGTGAAGAGAAGATAGGCGCCGCAGCGATGCACGAACTGCACAGTCATGACGTTCTCGAAGACGTTGCGCCATGCGGGCGACATCGCGAACAGATTGCCGGGGACGATCTGCCCATCCATGAGCGGCCAGGTATTGAAGCTAAGTCCCGCGTTCAGACCTGCGACTAGCCCGCCGAGATAGATCTGTACGAGTGCCATCGCGACGAGCAGTAGGCCCACACGCATCGAGCCAGACGGTGCCGGGCGGGCCAGCGGCCTCGCCTGCAACCCTCGCGCGATCCAGAGCGTCGACGCAAAGATGATGCACGCCATCGTCAGGTGAACGGCCAGCCGGTATTGACTGACATCGGTTCGGTTCACGAGGCCCGAGGCCACCATCCACCACCCGATACCGCCCTGCACGCCGCCGAGGGCGAGCAGGAAAACGAGACGCGGCTTGAGCCATCCTTCCAGCCTGCCCGTCAGCCAGAAGAAGGCGAGTGGGACGGCGAAGGCGAAGCCGACGCTTCGCGCTAGGAACCGGTGTGCCCATTCCCACCAGTAGATCGTCTTGAACTCGTCAAGGCTCATACCCCTGTTGAGTTGCTGGTACTGGGGAATCTGCCGATAGAGGTCGAACTCTTCCTGCCATTCCGCGGTCGAAAGCGGTGGCACGACGCCGTGGATCGGTTTCCATTCCGTGATCGACAAGCCTGACTCTGTCAGGCGGGTCGCACCGCCGACGACCACCAACGTCAAGATCAGCAGGGCGACGGCGTAGAGCCAGATGCGGACGAGGCGTCGGTTCCTCGCCTTGCGGGGATCGTCGAGCGATCGAATGTCATGCTCGGAGAGTGCGATTGTGCTCATCAGTCGAACGGCCTCCTGACACCCTCCTGCGCCTTGAGGCCAACCCTTTCTTTCGTCGGCATTCGCGCTTACGGATCGTTGCGCCGTCGACGATCCGCTGTCCCTCTCGGAACCGGGTTTCAGACCAAGCCGCACCGTTTGGCAAGCGCGAATGGGTCGCATGGACCCGGCCACCGCGAGAAGGCAGGAACGAGACATGCCCGTACGCCTCAAGAAGCTGATCGGCACGTTCGTGCTTCTCGCCCTCGTGATCATCTACGCCGTCTTCGCAACGGCCTATGCGTCGCTCTATCTGGGTGACGCGCCCGGCTACGTCCACCTTCTCTACTTCCTCGTGACCGGCCTTCTCTGGGTCGTCCCCGCCGTGTTTCTGATCCGATGGATGGAGCGGGAGCCACGCCGCCGCTGAACCTCGTCAGGCGGCTCGCGTCTCGCTAACGAGGATCATGTCGGCGAGCCCAGCCTTCCTCAGGCCGTCGATGCGCTGCCTCGCGCGCTCGCTCTGAGAAGCATCGACCGCGACAAGAAGCGCGGCGTCCGTATCCATGAGGGACGCAAGTTGCTCGGGGACCATCTCGGTGCAGTCGACGATAATGGCCTCGTAGCTCTTTTCCACGAAGTCCAGGACATTGCGTCTCTCGACGGGCGTACTCACCGGCGAGAGGTCCATCGTCGAGCCGCCCGGCACGATCTCCGCCTGGGTAGCGAAGTCACGGGCCGCGACGGCGGCGAACGTTGCGCGGCCCTCGATGAGGTCGGCAATCGTCGGAGCCGTCTTGCTGACGCCCATGGTCCGGGCGGCTGCCTGGCTTGTCGACAGATCGACGAGGGCGACCGCCTGGCCGCGAAGCGAGAGCCGACGGGCAATATTGACCGCAAGAGGACGTGCACCGTTCGATGGCTCGTCACCCGTCAGCATAATGCGCGTGACGTTGCTGGAGATCGCGGCATCGATCACGTCGTCGATGGGTGTGATATCGAACTCCGGTGACACGGAATTCACGCGGGTCGCTGATACCGGGAGCGGCTCCACGGCGGGCACTGTAGCATCGGACACGACCCTGTGCCGAGTTCTTCCTCCGAGAACCACCATGCCCAGGGTCGAGACCAGAAGGCCGAACAGGGCGGATGCCGCGATCACCGGCAGAGGATCTGCCCGCTCGGGTCGTGGCGGTAGCCAAGTCCGCGTGATCTCGAAGGCCGACGATGGCGCTGACTCGGCGACCGGAGGGGTAGGTTGTATCTGAGTTGGAATTGGTGCCACGTGAGGGATATCAGGCGAGACTCCGATATCCGCCGCCGTCTCGCTCGCCTGCGCGGATGCTTCGAGCCGATCGGCCAAACGACGTGCTACATCGCGTCGCTGCTCCAAGTCGCGCTGCCGTTGAAGCGATCGTTCACGCAGCTCAACCTGCGTGCGCAATGACTCCACTTCTGCGTCAGCGGTCGCAACGCGTGTTCGCGCGTTGCGCAAACGATCGTCGAGCGAGCGAAGCACCGTTTCGCGCTTCGCGCGGACTTGCTCGTCGAGGTCGACAAGCCTGAGCCGCGCCATTGCCATGCGCGGATGGCCGTCGAGGAGGGTCCGCGACAACTTGGCCACCTGCTCGCGCAGCCGCGCCCGATCTTCGGAAAGCCGCACCCATTCGGCCCACCCTTCAGGTGGTGGCCGGACCGCCGTCAGCGCCTCCGGCGAGCGCGAACTGGACACGGCAGACCGCAGGCGCTCAAGGTTCGCAAAGTCGGCGCGCGCCGACGCCTGCGCGGCAAATGCCGAGGTCAGACGGTCCGGGACGGGATCCTCTACGGTGGCGAGAGCGTCGATCTGGGCCTGCAGCAGGGCGGCCTCGTCGCGCGCCTCCTTGGCTGATACCATGAGCACTTCGACGGCAGCAGGTGCTGTGGCGGCATCCCGTCGCGCTGTCGGAGACACTGCCCGCGGTTCTTCTGTCGGCGCGGACTGGTCGGCCGTCCCGCGCGATGCAGCTGTAGATGCAGCTTCCTGCGTTGCGGAGAGCGCGATGGCCGCAAGCCGAGCCTCGATGCGCGCGGCCGCCTCCTCGACTGCCGCCGTTGCTGACGAAACGCTCGGCGCCGTCGAGGAAAGCCGAACCTGCGCCCCTGTTGGTGCCAAGATGCTCGAGGGTTCTCCGGCCGATGCCGATACCAAGGCCTGACGGGCCGCCGGTGTGTCGGACGCCGACATATCCAGCGCAGCCGTATAGCCGACCGGCACGACGAGGGATGCCAAGTAACCCGCCAGACCGAAGGCTCCCGTCGTTCCCAGAACGGTCGTGAGGCGCCATGTCGACCGTGCGGGCCGACCGGCTCTTGGATCATTCTCGTGAAGGGCGGGCTGCTGCGTCACCTCTGTTCCATTCCATCAGACTCGGCGAAGACACTCGCCGCAGGATAGGTCCGTGCAGTATCGCCACAAGGCGGCGGAAGTTTTACCGGCCGTTAACCCTAACAGCCATAAAGGTGACTCAACGGTCGTTGACCGGAAATCTGTCGCTGCTTGGAGAATGAGATGGTCCGGTCAGGGTGCGTCTGGGCGATCGGTTTTGCGGCGTTGGCGCTGGCGGGGTGCCAGACAAGCCAGCCGCCGTCTCCTGCGTTTCATGCGGTCCTGAATCAACCCTACCGTCTCGATGCCGGTGACCGCGTGCGTGTGACGGTCTTCGAGCAGGAAAGTCTCACCAACACCTACGCCGTCGATAAGGCCGGCTACCTTGCCCTCCCGCTTGTCGGTTCCGTGCCTGCACGGGGCCGCACGACAAACGACGTGCAGCACGCGATCACGACCGCGCTGGCAAACGGCTACCTTCGCAATCCCGACGTCTCGGTTCAGGTCGAACAATACCGCCCCTTCTTTGTCATGGGCGAGGTGACGACGGGCGGTCAGTACTCCTACGTCCCGGGCATGACCGCGCAGAACGCGGTTGCCATTGCCGGCGGCTTTTCGCCGCGAGCCGATCATCGCACCGTCGACATCACGCGGCAGGTCAACGGGCAGATCGTGACTGGGCGCGTCCTCGTGTCCGATCCCGTCCTGCCCGGGGATACAGTGGCGGTGCGCGAACGCCTCTTCTGACGGAAGTCTGTCTGTCCTTCAAATGACGCGATATGACGTTAGGAAACCTTAGCCTTTCCTAGTTAGTCTGGATCCGTAGTCCTAATCGGCGCTTAGTTGCCCGGCCCGGACTCGGAGCAGCTGACTACGGGGACATAAAGGGTGACAGTCGATCCCGCCGACGCGCCTATCTTTGATCGAGAGACGATCCGGACGTTTCAGTCTGACGCGAACCGTCTCGAAAGCACCCCCCTCAGTCCGACAGCGCGGCGTGCGATCCGCCAGTTCGGCAAGCCGGTGCTGTCCACCCAACTTGTCAGTGGCCTTTTTCGCGCCGGCGAGTTCGTGCTTCTCGTTCTGACGGGAGCTGCCGTCGCGATCTGGGATACAACCGGCATCTCGGCATGGGCGCTCTGGATCGGGATCATCCTGGCCAGCCTCATGACCGTTTGTACGGCTGAAGTCCTGCACTGTTATGATCCGCGGAAACTACGATCCCGCTGGCAGCAGGTAGTCCGATTGGCAGGCGCGCTGACGCTGTCCTCCATGATCATGACAATCGCATTCTCGACTTTGAGTGAGAGCCGCGCAACGCTCTGGTGCGCAGTCTTCCTGCCGGCTGCGCTTGCTGTCACGGTTCCAGCCCGATTGGTCATGGGCGCTTCGATCCGGCGTTGGAATCGCAATGGCGTCATCGAACGTCGTGTCGTTCTGGTCGGCGGCGGCGGCGCAGCAGAAACTTTCATCCGCCAGCTCGAGCGTGAGCCCGACAGCGACATCCGCATTTGTGGCATATTTGACGATCGGGACGACAGGCGGTCGCCCCCGATCGTCGCCGGTTACCCCAAACTCGGGAGCATCGCGGAGCTCACGGAATTCGTGCGCCTAGCGCACGTCGACATGCTGATCGTAACGCTGCCCCTGACAGCGAAGCGGCGCATACTTTCGATCCTGAAGTCCCTTTGGATCCTACCCATCGACATCCGTCTGGCGGCCTCGTCGTCGTCGATGGAGTTCCGCTCACGCGGCTCCGCTGTGGGACACGTTGCAATGCTCGACGTGATCGACCGGCCGCTGGCCGAATGGGACGTCATACTCAAGCGTCTGTTCGATCTCGTGGTCGGCTCGGTCGCCCTTGCAGCCCTGTCACCGGTTTTTGTTGCAACAGCGATCGCCATCAAGATGGACTCGCCCGGACCCGTCTTCTTTCGCCAGAAGCGGCATGGTTTCAACAACGAGACGATCAACGTATGGAAGTTCCGCTCGCTACGTCATGACATGGCGGATCCGACGGCGCGAAAAATCGTCACGCGAAACGACCCGCGAGTAACCAGGGTTGGACGCTTCATCCGACGCAGTTCGATCGACGAAATGCCGCAACTCTTCAATGTGCTTACGGGTGAGCTCTCGCTCGTCGGTCCACGTCCTCACGCGCTTCATGCCGTTTCCAGCGACAACGAGACTTTCATGGAACTCGTGGACGGCTACCTCGGCCGCCATAAGGTCAAGCCGGGCGTCACGGGCTGGGCTCAGGTCAAGGGCTGGCGAGGCGAAATCGATCGGGGCGAAAAGCTTCAGAAGCGCTTCGAGCACGACCTCTATTATATCGAGAACTGGTCGCTGCTCCTCGATATCTACATCCTCGCCATCACCCCGATCAGCCTCCTGCGCCCGCAGGGCGCGTATTGACTGGCAGTCCGCCGAGGAAGTAGGCGGCGGACTGCAAGCGTTCGCTCTCAGCGAGCCGCGACGACGATGATCTCGACGAGATACTCCGGCGCCGCGAGCTTCGACTCGCCCGTCGCGCGCGCCGGCGTATTCTCGGGATCGACCCATCCGTCCCAAACCGCGTTCATCGCCGCGAAGTCCTTCATGTCGGCGAGCCAGATCGTCGCCTGAAGCAGTTTGGACTTGTCGGTACCGGCGGCGTGCAACAGGGCATCGACGCGTTCCAGCACGGTCTTGGTCTGCTGCGTGACGTCGTCGCCCGGATTGCCGACCTGGCCGGCAAGATAGACGGTATCGCCGTGGACGACGGCGCCGCTCATCCGGCGGCCGGGCTCGATGCGTTGAATGGTCACGACAGGCATTCCCTCTTATGCGTTTCGGTCAGCGACACCGCTCCTAAACCGTTTGCCGCATCGGGCATACCTGCAGAGCGTTGATTGATGTCGATAGACTGTCCGCCCTGCTTGCGCTTCCCATCCGACTCTTCTAAAGGAAACGCATCGGAGCGTAGCGCAGCCTGGTAGCGCACCTGAATGGGGTTCAGGGGGTCGGAGGTTCGAATCCTCTCGCTCCGACCAATCTTAAAACGACCGGTTTTAGAACGTCCATCGGTGAGCGCACCACGCTCTCTGGCCGTTTGATGCTTTCTTGATCGATATCAGCGAACCTGATCGAGCAGTCGCTTCAACTCGAGTAGTTCGAGGATCACTCCGTTGAGCCGCGCGGCGTCGCCAGCATCCATACTCGCGGCCGATCCGGCGCTCTCCCCCCCTTCACGGCGCAGGAGATTCGACAGTCCTCCCCGTCGCGTGTCCGGATCGCCGGCACCGCCGCCATGTTCTTCCGCGTCGACCCGAACTGTCGCCGGCTCGGCGCTCTGGCCACTCTGCAGCGTATCGAGGCTGCGCAGATCGCCACCGCCGATCGCCATAACCGCCCTGTTGCCATTCTCCTTGAGGATGCGCTGGACACCCCGAATCGTGAAACCACGCACATAGAGAAGATAGCGGACGCCGCGCAGCAGCTCCACGTCGTCAGGTCGATAGTAGCGCCGGCCGCCGCCGCGCTTCATCGGTTTGATCTGCGGGAAGCGAGTCTCCCAAAAGCGCAGCACGTGCTGCGGCAGATCGAGTTCTTCCGCGACTTCGCTGATGGTTCGGAAAGCGTCAGCAGCCTTCTCGGTTGCCATGTCTTATTCCGCCGCCTTCAGCGCCGAGACATCCTCGCCATCAGGAACGATCCCATGGGCAGCGAGGATGCGATCCTTCATGACGTTCGACGGTTTGAAGACCGTGACGCGACGTGGCGAGATCGGAACTTCCTCGCCTGTTTTCGGATTGCGGCCGACGCGCTCGTTCTTCTCACGTACGAGGAATGAGCCGAAGGAAGAGATCTTCACGGCTTCGCCGCGCGCGATCGTCGCGCAGATCTCCTCCAGGATCGATTCCACCAGTTCCGCCGACTCGGTTCGCGAAAGGCCAATCTTGCGAAAGACCGCCTCGGCCAGATCGGCCCGCGTCACCGTTCTGTCTCCCATGTGATTCCCCTGCTGCCACTTGGGTGCCGTCCGTCCGGCCGACGCGAACGGTCTGCTGAAAATACCGAAAAGGTCTGTCAGATCAACCGCACGCGTCACCAGCGTACGATCACCGCACCCCAGGTGAACCCGCCACCCATCGCCTCAAGAAGTACGATATCGTCGGCCTTGATGCGGCCGTCGCGTACCGCCGTATCGAGGGCGAGCGGGATCGAGGCCGCGGACGTGTTGCCGTGGCGATCAACGGTCACGACGACCTTGTCGGGATCGATCCCGAGCTTCTTCGCCGAGGCATCTATGATGCGGCGATTGGCCTGATGGGGGACGAACCAGTCGACGTCATCCGCCGTCATCGAGAGAGCGCCCAGCGAATCATAGACGACGTCCGTGATCATGCCGACCGCATGCTTGAAGACCTCGCGGCCTTCCATACGCAGATGCCCTACCGTTCCGGTCGTAGACGGACCTCCGTCGACGTAGAGCTTCTCGCTATGCGCCCCGTCGGATCGTAACTTGGACACGAGGACGCCTCTGGAATCCGGTTCGGCGGCTTCCACCGCCTCCAGTACGAGAGCACCGGCGCCGTCGCCGAACAGCACGCAGGTCGTGCGATCCGTCCAGTCCATCAGGCGGCTGAATGTCTCCGCGCCGATCACAAGGGCTCGACGTGCCATGCCGGAACGCAGATAAAGATCGGCGGTCGTCAGCGCATAGACGAAGCCGCTGCAAACGGCCTGCATGTCGAAGGCGAAGCCGCGTGTGATGCCGAGGCGTTGCTGGATATGGACCGCCGAGGCAGGAAAGGTGTTGTCCGGCGTCGCCGTGGCGACGATGATAAGATCGATGTCGTCGGGCGTCATTCCGGCTTGCGCCAATGCGTTGCGCGCCGCCGCTTCGCCTAGCGAAACCGTGGTCTCTTCCTTCGCGGCGATATGGCGCTGACGAATGCCGGTGCGCTGCTGGATCCACTCGTCCGACGTGTCGACGCGGCGTTCCAAGTCCTGGTTCGTGACGACCTGCGCCGGCAAGCTGGAGCCGGTGCCACGGACGATCGATCGAAGGGTCTTTGTCACGAAACCGTCTCTCCAAGGGCGGCGGGCGGCTCGCCAGACGACGGCACGGCCATGCGCGCGTAGACCTCGCTCAGGTCCGCCTCGATCTTGGCCAGAAGGCCGTTGGCAGCCATGGCGTAGGCGACATCGATCGCTGCGGCCGTGCCCTCCGCGTCTGAGCCGCCGTGACTCTTGATCACGACACCGTTGAGCCCGAGGAAGACCCCGCCATTCACCTTACGGGGATCCATCTTGTCGCGAAGGCGGTCGAACGCTCCCTTGGCGAGAAGATAGCCGAGGCGCGCGAGCCAAGTCCGGGTCATCGCGGCGCGCAGATAGGATGCGATCTGCCGCGCCGTCCCCTCGGCCGTCTTCAAGGCGATGTTGCCGGTGAAGCCTTCCGTAACCACGACGTCGACGGTTCCCTTTCCAAGATCGGTACCCTCGACGAAGCCGCGATAGTCGAGATTGGAAATCTCGCCCTCCTTCAGGAGGCGTCCCGCCTCGCGGATCTCGTCCTGTCCCTTGATCTCCTCGACGCCGATGTTCAGGAGACCGACCGTCGGGCGCTCGATGTGGAATAGAGCACGTGCCATGGCCGCACCCATGACCGAAAGGTCGAGCAGCTGCTGCGCATCCGCCCCGATCGTCGCACCGACGTCGAGAACGATGCTTTCGCCCCGAATCGTCGGCCAGATGGCCGCGATGGCGGGTCGCTCGATGTTGGCCATGGTCCGAAGACAGAATTTGGCCATCGCCATGAGCGCGCCTGTATTGCCGGCGGAGACGGCGACGTGCGCTTCGCCGGTCTTCACCGCCTCGATGGCCTGCCACATGGACGATTTGTTTCGTCCTTGCCGCAGGGCTTGCGACGGCTTGTCGTCCATCCGCACGGCGACGTCGCAATGGCGGAAGGTCGAACGCTCGGCGACGCGGGGAAAGCGCGACAGTACCGGCTGTACGTCCGCATCGCGACCGAACAACAGGAAGCGAACGTCGGGATGCCGCTCCAGCGCGACGTCGGCGCCGGCGATGATGACCTCGGGGCCATGGTCGCCACCCATGACGTCTAGGGCTATGTTGATCGATGCCTTCGCGTCCAAGACATGCTCGCTTTCAAACGAATAGGAGTGGGTCGCCGGTCGTCAGATAGGAACGATCCTCGTCCTATGTCGGCGGTGTCCCCTTGAGTTTTGCAAGAGCTGCGAACGGCGACACCTTTCCCTCGTCGGGAGCGGGATCGGTGTCGTATTCCTCGAATTCGGCGTCGCTCTCGCGGGGATAGGGCTCTAGAGCGAGACCGACCGCCTCGCAGAGATAGGCACCGAGATCTATGCGGTCGCCGCGAAACGTCTCGGGAATGTCGTCGCCGTTCGGATCGAGATGCAGCTCGCCATCGCCTTCGGGAAGGATTCTCGCCAACTTCGAGCCTTCGGGCACGAAGATGCCGTCGATCACCTCGTCGATGTCCTGGCCTACAGGCTCCAGCGTCACGACGCTTTCCTGCACGACACGACCCTTGAGTCGACCCGTGACCGCGACACCGTCACGCTTCCATTTCCGCACCAGAAGCTCGGCGCTGAGCTCCGTTACCGCAACGATCCCGAGGAACCGTGCCAATGCCTCGCGCTCGGCTTCGTCCGGCCTGAAGTGGACCGGCATTCCGTTCTGCGGAAGCTTGGCGACGCCGACGTAAAAAGAGATCGGCATATCATCGGGCGCAACGGGCGGGGTCGTCATCGTGTCGGCTCCGTCGTCTCGCGCGGTAGGCGTCCGGCGAGGATGTCGTCTGATCTCAGTCGGTCGTACCACTGCGCTCCGTGCAGCAAATCATCTGCAAGGTGATCCGCCTGGTTGGGCTCGCCACCTTCCGCATCGCGAAAAACGGTCGCACGCAGCGCATCGGCGATGCCTTGGCGATCTCCCTGCGCAAGCGGCGCCTCGAGAACGCGGACACGGGCGTAGAAGCGTCCCGCCAGCTTGCGCATCCGTTTGGGAACAGCAAGATATCCGACACCCAGTTCGCGCATCGAGTGGTCCAGATCCGTCATGAACCGATCGATGACGTCCTGAGAAAGTTCGGAAAGGCCGGGGTCTCTGCCGCATCGACGGACGAACAGGAACGTCTCCAGCCCGAGCGACTCGAAGCGTCCCAGCACGGTGTCGGGCAAGCCGGCTTGCTCGAAGCGGTGCGGATGGCGAGCCCGTAGCACGATCTCTTCCCAGAGGCGTTCCACGATATCCCGGTTCCGTCGCCGCCTGCGGAAGGCCTCGAGCATGTCTGTTCCTGCGCCCATCTTCAGCAGGGGGTTCGCATGTGGCGTGGCTGATTGCAACGTTTTGCTGTCTGCTTTACCAAGTCGCAACCCTGCGGGACGTGCAGATCCAGGCTGGTTCTCCGCGTCCCGCTTCGTTCCGAGGGAATGAAGCCGCGTGTCCAAGAAGCTGCGATCCACCCTGTCTCTGGCCGCCGGTTTCGGCGCGCTCGTCGTTCTGTCCGGATGCCAGACGGCACAGGTCTACAACCAGGGCTACATTATCGACGAGCAGGCGCTATCCCTGGTTCCGGTCGGCTCGAGCCGGGAACAGGTGCTGCTCGCGTTGGGCTCGCCGTCGACCAAGGCGACCTTCGGCAACGAGGTCTTCTACTACATCTCGCAAAAGCGCGTGCGTCCGGTCGCCTTCATGCAGCCGCGACTCGTCGATCAACGCGTGCTGGCGGTCTATTTCGGGCAGAACAACACGGTCGAGCGCATCGCGAACTACGGCTTGCAGAACGGCCGTGTCTTCGACTTCATCTCGCGCACGACCCCGACCGGCGGACGCGACCAGAGCTTCCTCGGATCGATCCTTGCGGCGACCGCGCCGGATGGACAGAGCATCGTTGATGCGGTGAGCCGCGGCGCGCGCGGCGGCGGCGGCATTTCGCCAGGTCGATGACCTGTAAGCTGCGAGGCGCCGCCCCGGCGACGCCTCGCAGCTCGACTCCTTCCATTCAGGCGTTCGACGGAACGTCCTGTCCTCGCCCCTCGCCTCGAGACCGGCGAGCGACGCGATCGAGGACGGCGTTCACGAGGCGTGTCTCGTCATCGCCGTAGAATGCTTTTGCGATGTCCACATATTCGCTGACGATGACGGCCACCGGCACGTCCTTACGACCGGTCACCTCATAGGTGCCCGCGCGCAGGATCGCGCGCAGGGTCGTGTCGAGGCGCGAGAGCGGCCAGTCGGCAGAAAGCGAGGAGTGGATCATCGGATCGATGAAGGTCTGCCCACGCACGACGCCCGATACGATATCGCGGAACCACGCGGCGTCCGCCTCACGATAGACGTCCCCATCGACCTCTTGGCCGAGGCGAAAAGCCTCGTATTCGGCAACGGTCTCGAGCAGGCTCGTTCCGCCGACGTCCATCTGGTAGAGCGCTTGAACAGCGGCGAGGCGGGCAGCTCCGCGCTTATTGGCCGGGCGGACGTTGCGTGCGGTACCATCGCTCATCGCATCAAGCTCCCAGGCGGTCGCGAAGCGCGATCATGGCAAGCGCCGTTTCCGCCGCTCCGCCGCCCTTGTTCTTGCGATCGACGCGCGCACGCTCCAGCGCCTGTTCCTCGTTCTCGACCGTCAGGATGCCGTTTCCGATCGCGAGACCTTCGTCCGTCGATAGATCCATCAGGGCGCGGCAGGATTCGTTGGCGACAATATCGAAATGGTACGTTTCACCGCGAATCACGCAACCCAGGGCAACG
Source organism: Aureimonas sp. AU4 (assembly GCF_001463765.1). Taxonomy (GTDB): domain Bacteria; phylum Pseudomonadota; class Alphaproteobacteria; order Rhizobiales; family Rhizobiaceae; genus Aureimonas. The sequence continues at coordinate 62,111 of NZ_BBWK01000002.1, forward strand.
TATCCGTCGTAGTCACGACGGCCCGCGTCGGCGCCCGTCAAAGCAAACGTGATCGCCGCCGGCACCTCGAGCGCGCCGGGGACCGTCACGACGTCGTAGGTTGCACCCGCCTGATCCAGATGCGCCTTGGCGCCCGCCAGAAGATGGTCCGCGATATGGTCGTAGAACCGGGCTTCGATGATCAGCAGGTGTGGCGCGGACATGGGTGACGAAAATCCTTCGAGCGATCGCCCGGCGAGGCCCCGGGTGGTGCCAACTCGTCGCGCGGTCTCAGATGACGATACGATACGGTGCGCCGCGCGCCATCGGCCGTGAGTTACGCCGGCCTTGAGATGGCGCGTTCTTCGGGAGAAACGACCCCTGCGCTGAACAGGCGCTCCGCATAACGCGCAATCTGATCGACCTCAAGGTTCACGCTGTCTCCGACCCGCTTTTCGCCCCAGGTCGTCACATCGAGCGAATGCCGGATAAGAAGGACGTCAAACCTGTCGCCCGACACGCCGTTCACCGTCAGCGACGTTCCATCGAGACACACCGATCCCTTCTGCGCGATGTAGCGAGCGAGTTCGTGCGGCGCCTCCAGCGTGAAACGAACCGCCTCGCCTTCCTCGTCCCGTGCCATGATGCGCGCCTGACCATCGACGTGCCCGGACACGAGATGGCCGCCGAGCTCATCTCCGAGTTTGAGCGCGCGCTCCAGGTTCAGCCGATGGTCCTCGCACCACTCGCCGGCGGTCGTGAGGCGCAGCGCCTCTTCCCACGCTTCCACGTCGAACCAACGGCGGTTGTCGGTGGAAGACGGGAGCTCGACCACCGTTAGGCAGACGCCTGAGCAACTGATCGAGGCCCCGATGAGGATGTCGGACGGGTCGTAGCGTGTTTCGATGCGGAAGCGACGGCCACCAGGAAGCTGGCTGACCGCGTCGATGCGGCCGACATCCGAGACGATACCGGTGAACATCAGCGGACCTTTCTGTCGTATTCGAGCCAGAGGTCGTCGCCGAAGCACAAACGACGGGTGGCATGGAAGCTACCGAGATAGGGATGGAGGTTCGGCAAGACGATCCCAGAGCCCCCGATCCGTTTCGGCGAACGGATGAGGATGAGTCGGTCGACGAGCTCGTCGGCTAGTAGGGACAGCGCCAGTCGGCCGCCGCCCTCGCAAAGGATCGAGCCTATGCCGCGCCCGGAAAGAGAGCGAAGCAGTTCTCGCAGCGATGTCTCGTCCGCAGCGAGGCGCAGGGGTTCGACGCATTTCGCACGCATGGCGGAGGCTGAAGCGCCATCCGGGTCGTTCGTCGCGATCAGGAGCGGGACGTCACAAGCCGTCGCCGCGAGCCGCGATGCGAGCGATGTTCGCAAGCCAGGATCCACGACCAGCCGGGCCGGGCTGCGTGTGGACAGGCCGTCGAGACGGACGGTCAGCAGCGGATCGTCCGCGAGCACCGTTCCGACGCCGACGGCCACGAGGTCGCTGCGCATGCGCAGGAGGTGGGTTTGCCGATTGGCGACGGCACCGCTGATAGCGATTTGCCCCTCGCCTGCACGACCGATGAAACCGTCGCCCGATACGGCGAGCTTCAGGGTCACGAACGGGAGGCCTCGACCCATCCGGGACAGGAATCCCTCGATGGCGTTTGGCTGCGTGGCATGTCTGGAAACAGCGACATCCACGTTACCGGACCGAAGGATGTCGAGACCGCGTCCATCGACCCTCGGATCAGGATCGGTCGTGCCGATCACGATCCGCGCGACACCGGCAGCCACCAGTGCGTCCGCGCAAGGGGGCGTGCGTCCGTGGTGGGCACAGGGCTCGAGCGTGACGTAGACGGTCGCGCCCCACGCCGAGGCCCTCGCCTCGTCCAGCGCAACGCGCTCCGCATGCGGCCTGCCGCCTCTTCCCGTGACGCCGCGTCCCACGACGCGCCCTTCCGAGACGATCAGGCAGCCGACCGAAGGATTTTCGGCCGTCAGCCCGGCATGGCGCATGGCGAGGCGTGACGCGGCGTCGAGATAGCGCCGATCCGCCTTGCTGAGTTCCTCAGTTGCCATCGTCCGTTTCGACGCGCTCTTCCGCCGTCAACTCGCCGAGCACGGCCGCGAAATCGGCCGCATGCTGGAAATCACGATAGACCGAAGCGAAGCGGACATACGCGACATCATCGAAGCCGCGCAGAGCGTCCATGACCAGCCGTCCGACCGAGGCCGAAGACACTTCCGCGTCGCCGGTCGACTCGAGCTGGCGCACGATCCCGGAGATCATGCGCTCCACCCGTTCCGGTTCGGCATCGCGCTTGCGAAGCGCGGTCCTGATCGACCGCGCGAGCTTTTCGCGGTCGAACGGCACACGGCGACCCGACTTCTTCACCACGACCAGCTCGCGCAACTGCACTCGTTCGAACGTGGTGAAGCGCCCACTGCAGTCCGGACAGACACGCCGCCGCCTGATGGCGCTGCCATCCTCGGCGGCACGCGAGTCCTTGACCTGACTATCGGGCGAACCGCAGAACGGGCAGCGCACGCGGGAGCGATCAGCCGAGGTTCGGGTAGATCGGAAAGCGGTCCGTCAACGCCTGAACGCGGGCCTTTACAGCAGCCTCGACAGCCGCGTTGCCCTCGTCGGAATTGGCCGACTTCAGACCATCCAGCACCTCGACGATCATGCGCCCGACTTCACGGAACTCCGCCGCACCGAAGCCGCGGGTTGTCGCGGCCGGCGTGCCGAGGCGAATGCCCGACGTGACCGCCGGCTTCTCCGGATCGTTGGGAACGCCGTTCTTGTTGCAGGTGATGCCGGCCCGGCCCAGCGCGATCTCGGTCTTCTTGCCGGTCAACATCTTCGGCCGCAGGTCGACCAGCATGAGATGGGTGTCGGTGCCGCCCGACACGATGTCCAGCCCACCTTCCCGCACCGTCTCGGCCAGGACGCGGGCGTTCTCGACGACCGAGGCGATGTAGCTGCGATAACCCGGCTGCAGCGCCTCGCCGAAGGCGACAGCCTTCCCGGCGATGACATGCATCAGCGGACCGCCCTGCAGACCGGGGAAGATCGCCGAGTTGATCTTCTTGGCGATGTCCTCGTCGTTGGTCAGGATCAGGCCGCCGCGCGGACCGCGCAGGGTCTTGTGGGTCGTCGACGTCGCGACGTGGGCATGCGGGAACGGGCTCGGATGCTGACCTCCCGCCACGAGCCCGGCGAAATGCGCCATGTCGACCCAGAGATAGGCGCCGACCGCATCCGCGATCGCGCGGAAGCGAGCGAAGTCGATGATCCGGCTGTAGGCCGAACCGCCTGCGATGATAAGATCAGGCTTCGTCTCGTGCGCAAGCCGCTCGACCTGATCGTAGTCGATCAAGCCGGTCTCGAGATCGAGACCGTACTGAACCGCATTGAACCAGCGACCGGACAGGTTGGGCTTCGCGCCGTGCGTCAGATGCCCACCGGCATCGAGGCTCATGCCGAGGATCGTCGCGCCGGGCTTCGATAGCGCAAGGAGTACGGCCTGGTTCGCCTGGCTGCCGCTGCTCGGCTGGACGTTCGCGAAGCCACAGCCGAAGAGCGTCTTCGCGCGCTCGATCGCCAGATCCTCGACGACGTCCACATGCTCGCAGCCACCGTAGTAACGGCGACCCGGATAGCCCTCGGCGTACTTGTTCGTGAGAACCGAGCCCTGCGCCTCCAATACGGCGCGCGAGACGATGTTCTCCGACGCGATCAGCTCGATTTCGTGCTGCTGCCGATTGAGTTCCGCGCGCATCGCGGCAAACAGAACGGGATCGCCAGCCGCGATACCGTCGGAGAAAAAGCCGTTCTCGTGCGTTGCGGGGGCAACGGAAAGGGCTTGCGACATCGTCCGAACTCCCTGGAATGAAACGGGGGCCGCACGGGCCCCCTTTCAGGTGTTTCGGTGCGGAATATCACATCCGCTTGCAACGCGCCAACCGCTTCCGGACGGAGGATAGCCGTCGTCAGTAAGGAAGATCGGCGGAGGCCTGCTCACCGGCCGCGTAGGCGGTCGGCTGCGCATCCGACATGGCGAGCTGTTCGGCTCCATCGCGGCGATAGATGTCGTCACGGAACTGCACGACCGTCGGATCGGTCGCCCACGCCGTCAGGTACGTGAAATGCAGCGGCACGGGGTTGGTGAGGTTCACGTCCTGCCGCGTTCGCGCCGAGATGGTTCGCTCGATGGCGGAACGGTCCCAGCCCGGCGTGTCGCGGGCGAGCCAGACGATCAGGTCGCGGACGTTCTGGACGCGAACGCAGCCCGACGACTCGAAACGCATGAGCTGCGAGAAGACGCTCTGCTGTGGCGTGTCGTGCATGTACACGGCGTAGGGGTTCGGGAAGTTGATCTTCACCGAGGACATCGCGTTCATGCGGCCCGGATTCTGCCGGAAGAGGTACTTCACCGCCTCGTCGGTCTGCCAGTTGATCGTCTCCGGCGGAATGACGCTTCCATCCGGCGCATAGATGATGATGTCGTTGCGCGTGAGGTAGGTCGGATCCTTCTGCATCAGCGGGATGATGTCCTTGCGGACGATCGATGCCGGTGCATGCCAGTAGGGATTGAGGTTCAGGTTGGTGATCTTCGAATCGAGGATCGGTGTCTGACGATCGATCTTGCCGACCACCGCCGTGTGCCGCTGGACGACACGCCCGTTCTCGACCGCCTCGATCGACGCGGCGGGAATATTGACCATCACGAAGCGACCCGGGTCCGGTTGAATGGCCGAAAGGCGCTGGATGTTGGTCTGGAGTTGCATGAGACGGACGTCGGCGGGGACGTTCAACGCCTTGTAGGTGTACTCGCCGACCGTACCGTCGGCCGGTAGACCATGCCGTGCCTGGAAGCGCTTCACGGCGGCATCGACATAGGTGTCGAAGGACATCGAGTTGCCGGCCGAGCGGTCGAGGTCGCCGGATGCGGCCAAACGCTGGCGAAGGAGGGAGACCGCCTGGTTCTGAGCCCCGATCTGGAGCTTGCCGGCCTCCGGAACCTGCGGCCAGCCGCCGCTCATCGCGATCTGGTTGTAGCTGCCGACAGCCTGCTGCATGGCCGACAGCGTGCTGGGCGAGAAGACGGGCTGATAGGAGGCCACGTTGCGCACGCTGGCGGCGCGCGTGTCGAACTGGTCGGTCCACCCACCACGATTGGGCGCCGTCAAAACGCCCTCGATCGCCGACTGGGCGCGCGCCGCACCTGCGAAGGCGCCCGCGCCCAGAAGGCCGGCAGCGCCCGCGACGAACTGCCGACGGGAAAGCGCCGGTAGGCTACGGTCTCGGGTGCCCTTGGTCATGTTCATTCCTCGACGGTCGATGTCAGGTCGCTTGCGGCGCAACATAAGCCGGTCGTGGTAAATCAAACGACAACGCCAAACGCCGCCCCTGATCCACGTCTTCAGGCCGGAAGGCAGGCCACCCGAATGAGGCGAAAGCGTGGATTCGCAAGAGTTTGCGCGGATTTGCGCGCAACCGCGCCGCGACCTGTTGCAAAAACCCCGCGACCGCGGGCGAGCGGTCACGGGGTTTCGGGTTCGGCGGCGGACTGGAGAAACGCTGCCGTCCGAGGTGGGTGACGTCAGAGACGGTACATGATCGAGTCGTTCCAGAAGCGATCGAGACGCTGCAGCGACTTGTTCATCTTCTGGAACTCGCCTTCGTCGAGACCGCCCACCTTGTCGATCGAGCCGATATGTCGATCGTAGAGCACCGCGACGATATCGGCGACCTGTAGCCCGGCCTTGGTCAGCGACACGCGAACCGCCCGGCGATCGACACGCGAGCGCTGGTGGTCGATGAAGCCGAGTTCGACAAGCTTCTTGAGGTTATAGGATACGTTCGACCCCAGGTAGAAGCCGCGCGTGCGCAGCTCGCCTGCCGTCAGGACCGAGTTGCCGATGTTGAAGAGCAGGAGTGCCTGCACCGCATTGATGTCGGTACGCCCTGCCCGGTCGAACTCGTCCTTGATGACGTCGAGAAGTCGCCGGTGAAGTCGCTCCACCAACTGAAGGGTCTCGAGATACAAGCTCTTCAGTTCGACCTTGTCGCTGGTCGTCTCGGGCGTATCGCGCTTGGGCTGGAGATGGCTCACGTCTTCGGCTCCGCTGTCGGTTCCGGAACTCTCACTCGGTCCCGTCTTGATCACGAAGCTAACCCGAACGCGTCTAATTCGCTTTAAAACTCAAAGTAAACGATTTGCTCGGCCGCGAGATGCTGAAACGCGATTAATGAAATCCCTTCGAAACCCAACGCATTTGATCTGTAGGGACGGATGCAGCGATTCATCTTCGCCGTTGCTCAACGAAGGACACGATCCTCAGCATCAGGAGAAGGGCGAGGCCGAAGGCGTGGAGGCCGACGACGAGCGCTTCCGGGCCGAAGAGGTGGGAGAAGCCGAGGTGCATGATGCTTTCGATCAGGAACACGAGCGTCCAGATCACGACGCCCCATGAGGCGACCATCCAGAGGCCGACGCCGGCGACGGGATAGAGCACGGCGAGAACCGGTGCCGCGATCTTCCACCAAACCGGCATGGTGTCGAAGCGCCAGAGGTCTCCGTCGAAGACGCCGACTAGTCGGGTCCAATAGAGGATGCCCATCGTGAACAAGGCTAACGATGCCACGCGACAGACGAGGCCACGAAGCATGCGGTTAAGCGATATGTCACGATCCTGACGTGTCGCGTCATTCTTCACGAGAGAGCCAACGCTGGGCGCTCGAACAGATTGTGTCGCCCGATCATGCCGCTCATTCCAGCTTGGCTCTGCGCTTGCGACGTGGTTCAGACTTGTCGCGGGCGAACGCTAGGATTAGGTCCGGGATACGTCAACGCGCCACGTCCATCGCGGCCCCTCTGTCCCCACCTGACGAACGCCGAGCTCTGTGCGTTCGATACGCATGCCTCGGAGTCCATCTATGTCGCCACGCGAAACCCCGCCCCTTTCCGCGGCCATCGATCGCGCGACCGGGGGAACACGGTTGCGCCGTCTTCGCCAAAGCGACTGGATTCGGCGTCTGGTGCGGGAGACCGACGTCACCACCAACGATCTGATCTGGCCGATCTTCGTGCGGGACGGCGACGGCGAGCCCGAACCCGTCGCCTCGATGCCGGGCGTTTTTCGGCGATCGGTGAACGGATGCGCCGAAGCCGCACGCGAAGCCTATGATCTTGGAATTCCGGTCGTCGCCCTCTTTCCGTTCACGCAAACGGCGCAGCGCGACGAGACGGGAAGTCAGGCGCTCGATCCCAGCAACTTGGTCTGCCGCGCGGTGCGCGCCATCAAGGCGGCCGTGCCGGAGATCGGCGTTCTGTGCGACGTCGCGCTCGATCCCTACACAAGCCACGGCCACGACGGTCTCGTGAAGGACGGACGCATTCTCAACGACGAGACGGTTGAGCTTTTGTGCCGCCAGGCGCTGGTCCAGGCAGAGGCCGGATGTGACATTCTGGGCCCATCCGACATGATGGACGGCCGCGTCGCTTGCATCCGCTCCGCACTGGACGGCGCTGGTTTCCGCGACACGATGATCATGTCCTACGCGGCGAAATACGCATCCGCCTATTACGGTCCGTTCCGAGACGCGGTCGGTTCTTCGGGCGCGCTGAAGGGCGACAAGCGGACCTACCAGATGGACATGGGCAACACGGATGAGGCCCTGCGCGAGGCGCGGCAGGACATCGCCGAGGGCGCCGACATGATCATGGTCAAGCCCGGCATGCCATACCTCGACATCCTGACTCGGCTTGTCGACGAGTTCGCGATGCCGACCTTCGCCTACCAGACGTCCGGTGAGTATTCGGTCATCATGGCAGCCGCACAGAATGGCTGGATCGACGGGGATCGCGCGATGATGGAATCCCTGCGCGCCTTCAAACGTGCCGGGGCCGCCGGCATCCTGTCTTACTTCTCGCCCCGCGTCGCGACCCTCCTTCGCTGACCGCGCGTCATTGCGGAGTTGCTCGGGCACACACATATCTCAGGCCAGAAACTGGGAGATGAAAGGGTGCCGAGCATGATGGCAACGGATACGCTTCGCGCGCGGCAGACGGGATGGCTCGATCAGCCCGCGGCCTACCGTGGCGTGCGCACCCGGCGCGTTGTCGGCTTTCTGTTCGATTACGCGCTGGTTCTCATCCTGTGCATTCCGGCCTTCGTGCTCGTGACCGTGCTCGGCCTTCTGACGCTCGGGCTTGGATGGATGCTGTACGGGTTCCTACTCCCGCTGGTAGCGATCCCCTACGTGGCCTTCACGCTCGGCGGTGAGGCACAGGCAACGCCGGGCATGCGTATCGCCGGCATCCGGTTGGAACGCAACGACGGTGGCCGTGTCGACCCCGCTCTCGCGGTCGCGCACACGATTCTGTTCTGGGTCGGCAACGTCGCGACGGGTGGCTTCATCCTCCTGCTCGGTCTGTTCACGCCGCGCAAGCAGCTTCTCCAGGATTTGCTTCTGGGAACCGTCGTCGTTCGCCGCGCGCCGTGACGTTCGGGCTGCGGCAGCCCGACGCGGACGGTTTCGCTTCTTCCCAAACGCCCCGCCCCGCGCCACACTGGGCGCGGGGGTTCGGTTATCGTATCGGGGCCTCCGGAAGGCCATTCTCCTCCATGACTGCTCACCCGCAGACGCCGCAGTTCTTCCTTACGTCGCCTTCCGCCTGCCCCTATCTTCCGGGGCAATTGGAGCGGAAGGTCTTCACGCATCTGATCGGTGCCCGCGCCCCTGATCTTCTGGACCTCCTGACCCAAGGCGGGTTTCGCCGGAGCCAGAACATCGCCTACAGGCCGGCTTGCGAGCGTTGTCGGGCCTGCATCTCGGTGCGCATTCTCGTGGACGAGTTCACGCCGACCAAATCGATGCGCCGGGCGGTCTCGACCAACTCCGATCTGATCGGACGCATGGGCGAGGCGGAGCCGTCGTCGGAGCAATACGCGCTCTTCCGACGCTATTTGGAAGCGCGCCATACGCGCGGCGGCATGTCGGAAATGTCGGTTCTCGACTACGCGATGATGGTCGAGGACAGCCAAGTCGACACGCGTGTCATCCAATACCGACGGAAGGGCCCCGATTCCCGCATCACGGGCCGCTCGGACGGCGATCTCATGGCCGTTGCACTGACCGACGTCATGGGGGACGGACTGTCGATGGTCTACTCGTACTTCGAACCGTCCGAACAGCAACGCGGCCTCGGCACGTTCATGATCCTCGATCACATCCGTCGCGCCCGCGAGATGGGTCTCCCTTACCTCTATCTCGGCTATTGGGTGCGCGGTTCGCGCAAGATGGACTACAAGATCCGCTTCCAGCCGCAGGAGCACCTCATGGCGCGCGGCTGGGAGCGCTTCGACCCGGAGGCGGCGCTCGTCGCGGAGACCGCTCTCTCCCTCAAGTGAACCGCCCGCTCTTCGGGAAGCCCTTGGGAACCAGACGCCCGGCCTGCGCCCTGTCTCCGTACCAGTCGCGCAATTCGGCCTCGCTGCGGTTGAAGACGCGTCCGGCCGTGTCCGTCCACGTCAGACCGTCGGCAAGGCGGAAGGTTTTGAGATCGGCCAAGCCGCCGTCCTTGTAGCGCTGCAGCCGGACGCCCTTGCCGCGTGTCATTTCCGGAACCTGGATCAGCGGGAAGACGGCAAGCTTGCGGTTCTCGCCGATCACCGCGACCGTGTCGCCGTGGATTCGCTCGGCCACGGTCAGGCGCGCGGGCCCCGTCAGATTGAGAACCTGCTTCCCTTTCCGCATGCCGGACACCAGCTCGCCCTCGTTGATGACGAAGCCGTTGCCGTCGGTCGAGGCGATCAAACGCTTCGACGCTGTATCGGGGACGAAGCCGTAGACGAGGTCCTGGCTGTCCTCTAGGTCGATCGCCAATCGGATCGGGTCGCCCTGCCCGCGACCGCCTGGCAGCTTGTCGGCGTTGAGCGTGTAGGCCCGGCCGTCGGTCGACAGGAATACGAGCTTGTCGGTCGTCAGCGCATGGAAACTGAGCTTGAGCTGATCGCCGTCGCGGAACGAAAGACCCGACAGGTCGGCGACATGTCCCTTCAGCGCCCGCAGAAACCCGCGCTGGGAGAGGACGACCGTGATCGGTTCCTTTTCGATCAGCGCCTCCGCGATATCGTCCGCCGTGTGGCCGGGCGCGTCCGCGAAATTCGTTCGACGCCGCCCGAGCCGCGTCTTTTTCGAGAAGGCTTCCCGAACCTCCCGCACCTCGGCGGCAACCCGCTCCCACTGCATCTCGACCGAGCCAAGAAGCGCCTGCTTCTCGGCGCGCTCCGCCGTCAGTGCGTCGAACTCGCGGCGCAACTCGAATTCCTCGAGCTTGCGGAGCGAGCGCAGGCGCATGTTGAGGATGGCCTCGGCTTGCATGTCCGTCAGCTCGAAGACCCGCATCATGACCTGCTTCGGCTCGTCCTCCTCGCGGATGATACGAATCACCTCATCAAGGTTGAGGAATGCGATCAGATAGCCGGCGAGTATCTCGAGCCGACGCTCGATCTGGTCGAGGCGGAACTGCGAGCGGCGCACAAGCACCTCTCGCTGGTGCGCAAGCCATTCGCTGAGGACCTCCTTCAGCGACAGCACCTTCGGCACGCGCCCGCCCGACAGGACGTTCATGTTGAGCGGGATACGCGCTTCGAGGTCGGTCAGCCTGAACAGCGACTCCATCAGGATGCCGGGATCGACCGTCCGGGACTTCGGCTCCAGGACGATTCGCACGTCCTCGGCGGACTCGTCGCGAATGTCGGCCAGAAGCGGTAGACGCCGTGCGACGAGGAGGTCGGCGATCTTCTCGATCAGGCGAGACTTCTGAACCTGGTAGGGAATTTCCGTGACGACGACGACGTAGCCGCCCCGTCCCTGGTCCTCCTTCTCCCACTTGGCGCGCACGCGGAACGAACCCTTGCCCGTCGCGTAGGCTTCGCGAATGACGGAGCGCGAGTCCACGACGACGCCGCCGGTCGGGAAGTCGGGTCCCTGCACGAAGCGAAGGAGCGCATCGAGATCGGCATCCGGCTCGGCGATCAGCTTCAGCGCCGCATCGCAGAGCTCGGCTGCATTGTGGGGAGGAATCGAGGTCGCCATGCCGACCGCGATCCCCGAAGCCCCGTTGGCGAGCAGGTTCGGGAAGGCGCCCGGGAGGACCGTCGGCTCTTGGTCCTCTTCGTTGTAGGTCGGACGGAAATCGATCGCGTTTTCGTCGATGCCGCGCAGAAGCAGCGTCGCGACGTCGGTCATGCGCGCTTCGGTGTAGCGCATGGCCGCAGCGCTATCCCCGTCGATATTGCCGAAGTTCCCCTGCCCGTCGACGATCGGATACCGGATCGCGAAGTCCTGCGCGAGCCGCACCAGCGCGTCGTAGATCGAGGCGTCGCCATGTGGGTGGAACTTGCCCATGACGTCGCCGACGATGCGGGCGCATTTCTTGTAGCCTTGGCCCGGATCGAGCTTCAGCACGCGCATCGCGTGAACGATGCGCCGATGAACAGGCTTCAACCCGTCACGGACGTCCGGCAGCGCGCGCCCCATGATCGTGGAGAGCGCATAGGCGAGATAGCGCTCCTCCAAAGCCGTTCGCAGGTCGATCGGCTCGATGTCGCCACCGTTCGGCGGGTCGGAAATCTTCGTCATGTCGTCAGCGATAGAACATCATGGAAACAGGAACAAGTGGAGAACATTCGAGCCGCTCCAGGCCTGTCGTTACCACGGAAAGGTGTCGGGCAGCACGGTGCGAACGCCTTCCCTCGAGAGCCCAGTTTCCCATAATAGCAGCGACTTGCCCGAGCCCGGTCTTCCGCCGCGCTTCGGCTCCGAGAGAAGGACCGCCCCGCTCATGTCGTCAATCCGTTCCCGTTCGGCGCTCGCGGCGCTCGTCGTCCTGCTCGCCGGATCGAGCTCGGCCTTCGCCGTGGATGGTGAGGCCTTCGCCGACCGGTTGAAGTCCGCCATGGCGCCCTCCACTCGTCTCGAGTTCGGAACGGTGGCGACAGAGGGAGACGACGTGGTCGTCAACGACGCCCGCGTGTCGCCCAGTGAAGGCGGCGCGACGCCCTACGTCCTCGGCACGCTTCGGTTTCAGAACGTCTCCGGGTCCAACAGCGAAGGCTGGCGCGTCGAGCGGTTGCAGCTCAACGACATCTCCCAGACGAACGAGGACGTGACGACGAACGTCACGGGCGCGCTCCTCGAGGGCCTGACGATCCGGCCCGATACCGCCAATACCGCGGTTCTCTCGCCGCTTTTTCTTGAACGCTCGACGGTCGGTTCCGTCGCGGTCGAGAAGGGAGGACGCAACGTGGTTGCCTTGAGCGATCTCGGCGTTGTCACACAGCCCAGCGACGGTGACGGTCTCGCCTCGACCGTCAAGCTCGGCCGCTTCACGTTCGACACGACGGCCACCGGCAATCCCGGCCTTGCGCAAGTCATGAGTGAGCTCGGCTATCCGCAACTCAGCGGTTCGCTGCAGGGTGCAGGATCGTGGAAGCCGCAGACGGGCGCGCTGTCTCTGGACGATCTCAAGATCGCGGTTGAGCAGGCCGGCCAGCTCGAGCTCGCCTATACGATCACCGGCTATACGCCGAGCTTCATCCAGTCGCTGTCTCAGGTTTCGCAGCAGTTGCAGGCTTCGAACGGTCAGAACGAGAACGCCGGCATGGCGGTGATCGGCCTTATCTCGCAGCTCTACCTGCAGTCCGCCACGATCTCCTTCGAGGACCAGTCGCTGACGAACCGGGTCCTCGATTATTATGCGAAGCAGAACAATCAGCCGCGCGATCAGTTTGTCCAATCACTCAAGGCCACGATACCGCTTGGGCTCGCCTACCTGCAGAATCCGGCGTTCCAGGCACAGGTGTCCGAAGCGATCAACGACTTCTTGAGCAATCCCCGCTCCATACGAATCGCGATCGAACCAGCCGCCCCTATTCCGGCGACGCAGATCCTGGGCGCGGCGATGGGAGCTCCGCAGACCTTGCCGCAGGTCCTGAACCTGACGGTGCGATCGGGTCAGTAAGACGAGGTCGCTTCCATGAGGCAGCCGAGCGACGATGCTGTCTTCATTCTGACGCTCGGCTTCGATGCTGGGGGTTTCCAGCGTTTTGACGGCATGCGTCGCGCTCACTTCCCGGCGAAGCGAAATCTGATCCCGGCTCACCTGACCTTGTTTCACAAGCTGCCGGGAGAGCGCCTCGAGGCGTTCGCCAGCGATCTCGAAGAGGTGACGCGTGACACGCCGCCCTTCGAAGCCCGCATCACCGGCTTACGCTTCCTGGGATATGGATCCGCCTACGTCGTTGAGGCCCCTCGCCTCATCGAACTACGAGCAGAACTTGCACGACGTTGGATCGCGGAACTTGGTGCGCAGGATACGCAGCGCTTCACGCCGCACGTCACCATCCAGAACAAGGTCGCCGCGCCGGTGGCACGCTCGCTGTTCGAACGGCTGAATGACGAGTTCGAACCCTTCACTGCGACAGCGCAAAGCCTGCTTCTCTGGCGATATCTCGATGGGCCTTGGGCACAGGAGCGTCGATATGATTTCCGCTCAGAGGAGCAGGCTACGCCATTCTGACCGTGGCGTTCCGTAGTGCATGGTGGAGAGAGATATTTGGTGGGTGATGTAGGGTTCGAACCTACGACCCGCTGATTAAGAGTCAGCTGCTCTACCAACTGAGCTAATCACCCGCCGGTCAGGCGGTGGAAACCAACCGGCGCTGACGAAGCGGTTTATAGGGATATGGCTGTGCCTTGTCCAGCCGATAAAAGCTCCCACGGCGATTCTTTTCGGCTCGATTGCAGATGCTTAGAATCGCCACGGCACATGGGATGTGATGGAGTGCGGCAGCGGCTCCACGGGCCAGCGCAGAAGGCCCGAAATCGCTTCGCTGGCGGAAGTCGGCGTGATCTCGAGCCGGCCTTCGTCGTCCATCGTGTCGAGGAAATGAATACCGGCGAAGAGTTCGCGGCGGTAGACCAGCTTGGCTGGGCGGATCGCATCGTCCTCGCCGATTCGGATCTCGAATTCCTTCGGAAGCGGTACCGCCGCATCGATCGTCAACAGCGCTCCGGTCGCCGAGATGTTGCGGACGATGCAGTCGTAGGTCGAAAAACGATTGTTCGAGAGGATCTTGCCGCGCTTCAGCGTTCGCGTGCGGGGCGCAATGCGGCGCTCGTTCCCTGCGGTTTCAGCGGTGGCTGCCATGATCTGCATCTTTCCGGTGATCGGATGATGCAATCATCGGGTCGATGATTTGAGAAATCCTGAATCAGTTCTTTCGTTCGGTCATGAAAAACTGAAGGCGCCTTTCGGCGCCTCCAGCATCCTATGGGGTCGATTAGTTGCGAGCCTTATCGACCAGCTTGTTCTTGCCGATCCAGGGCATCATGCCGCGAAGCTTCTCGCCGACCTCTTCGATCTGGTGGGAATCGTTGACGCGGCGAATGCCCTTGAAGCGAGCGGCGCCCGAACGGTATTCCTGCATCCAGTCGGACGTGAACTTGCCGGTCTGAATGTCCTTCAGGACGCGGCGCATCTCGGCCTTGGTCTCGTCGGTGATGATACGCGGACCCGTGACGTACTCGCCCCATTCCGCGGTGTTCGAGATCGAGTAGTTCATGTTCGCGATGCCGCCCTCGTAGATGAGGTCGACGATGAGTTTCACTTCGTGCAGGCACTCGAAATAGGCCATCTCGGGCGCATAACCGCCTTCGACCAGGGTCTCGAAGCCAGCGCGGATCAGCTCGACGAGGCCGCCGCAAAGAACGACTTGCTCACCGAAAAGGTCGGTCTCGCACTCTTCCTTGAAGTTCGTCTCGATGATGCCGGAGCGTCCGCCGCCGACGCCGCAGGCATAGGACAGAGCGAGATCGAGAGCATTGCCGGAGGCGTCCTGATGAACCGCCACGAGGCAGGGCACACCACCGCCCTTCTGGTATTCGCCGCGAACCGTGTGGCCCGGACCCTTGGGCGCGATCATGACGACGTCGACGCTCTTCTTGGGCTCGATCAACCCGAAGTGCACGTTGAGGCCGTGAGCGAAAGCGATCGCCGCACCGTCGCGCAGGTTGTTCTCGATATCGGCCTTGTAGATGTCGGCCTGAAGCTCGTCCGGCGTCGCCATCATCAGGAGATCGGCCCAGGCCGCCGCCTCGGCGACGTTCATGACCTTGAAGCCGTCAGCTTCCGCCTTGGCCCGCGTCAGCGAGCCGGCCTTCAGGGCGATCGCCACGTTCTGCGCACCCGAGTCCTTCAGGTTCAGCGCATGGGCACGGCCCTGGCTGCCGTAGCCAACGATCGCGACCTTGCGACCTTTGATGAGGTTCAGATCGGCATCGCGGTCATAATAAACGCGCATGGGTCATGTCCTTCCTGCTGGGCTGCCGGATCGTTCCGGTCGAGCCGTTCCGTAGAGGGTGAGAAACTGCTGGGCGGCCGTGGCCGCATGATGCGCCAAGTCGCGTGCGCCGACCGGCTGCGGGTCTCCAAGGAGCATGCGAAGTTGCACGTCGCCGACGACCAGCCCGAAGAACGTGCCGAAGGCCTCCTCCGGGTCCTCGAAGGCGAGCAGCCCTTCATCCCGTGCGCCGAGAAGAAGAGGCGTCAGGCGCTTGCGAAGACCGTCCGGCCCGTTGCGCAGAACGATGAGCCCAAGGTCGTTGCTGCTCGTCCCTGCCTGTCCAACGGCCAGTCTGTTGAGTGCGATCGACGTTGGGCCCGTAATGACCTGGAGCCAGTCGAGGGCAAAACGCTCAAGTCCGCTGCGAAGCGACTCTCGGTCGAGATGACCATCGTCGATGGCGAGCCCGCGAATACGCGAGGCCTGATGGCGGACGGTCGCGGCGAGCAGGCCGTCCCGGTCGCCAAACCACTTGTAGAGGGTTTCCTTGGAGCAGCTCGCTTCTCGCGCAACCGCCGTCATCGTCAGCTTGTCGCCCCGCTCGACGAGTAGCGATAGCGCCGCGTCGAGCACGGCGCGCTGGCGATCGCTCAGCTCCCCTTCCGACATTCGCCCTCGCCCCTTGCGTACCGTACGTTACGGTTCGCCTTAGACGAGTTGGTTTCGCCGCGCAAGCCTCAGCGAACGATCGTCAGGCGTTCGGCGGCGCGGGTAACCGCAGTGTAAAGCCACCGCTCGCGCGAGTCGCGGAAGGCCCAACTCTCGTCGAACAGCATGACATCGTCCCACTGCGAGCCCTGCGACTTGTGAACGGTCAGGGCGTAGCCGTAGTCGAAGTCGTCATAGCGCTTCTTCTCGGCCCATGCGATCTCGGCATCCGGCTCCTCGAAGGCGCGCTTCAGGAGCTTGATCTTGGCGGCGCCCTTGTCGATATCGTCGTCATCGGGCTTCACGATGAGGTTCGTGCCGGGCTTCGTCTTCTCGGGCGAAGCGGTCATCACCTGCCAGAGCGAGCCGTTCAGCAGGCCTTTGGTCGGATCGTTGCGCAGGCAGACCAGCTTGTCGCCAGCCTGCGGCAGCGCGCCGGTGAACCCTTTCAGCTCACGAAGACGGGCATTGTAGAGGCGCCGCGTGCGGTTCGTTCCGACAAGCACCTGATCGGCCGCAAGAACCTCGTCCCGGTCGACCTCGCGGCGACTGATGACCTTCGAGGTCCCGTACTCCCCGAGCGGAATGTCGCGCCCCTCGCGGACCGCGAGTGCGAGTTCGATGATCGGGTTGTCACGCGCCTGGCGGTGGATTTCAGTCAGCAGGAAGTCGGGCTCGGCTTCCGTGAAGAAGCCGCCTCCCGACACCGGTGGAAGCTGGCCGGGATCGCCGAGGACTAGGATGGGCGTTCCGAAGCTCATCAGGTCGCGCCCAAGGGCCTCGTCGACCATCGAACATTCATCGACGACGACGAGCTTCGCCTTCGCGACCGGGCTCTGGCGATTGAGCGAGAAGGTCGGCGAAACGCGCGACGAGCCCGTTTCCTCGTCGGCCACCGTATCCTCGCCCCGCGGGCGATAGATCAGGGAATGAAGCGTCTTGGCGCTTTTCGCGCCCTTCGAGCGCAGCACCTGAGCCGCCTTGCCGGTGAAGGCGGCGAACTGGACGGCGCCGTCGATACCTTCGGCGAAATGACGTGCCAGCGTCGTCTTGCCGGTTCCGGCATAGCCGAAAAGCCGGAAGATCGGCTGGTCCCCCCGGTCGAGCCATTCGGCGACTCGAACCAGGGCCTCGTCCTGCTGCGGGGAAAATTTCATGGTCCGGGCGTCGCAGAATTGCGTCCCGGCGACAAGAGGCTCAGCGCAGCATGGGCCAGAGCGTCGCGACGAGAAGAAGCGCCATCACGAGATTAAAGATGCGCAGCCGGCCGGGATCGGAGAGAACGCCGCGCAGCGCCGTACCGAAGCCAGCCCAGATGGAGACCGACGGGAAGTTGACGAGGACGAAGGCCGCGCCCACCAGCAGCACAGACAGAACGGGGCTCTGCGCGTCCGTATAAGCGCCCATCGCGACGAGCCCCATCGCCCAAGCCTTCGGATTGACCCATTGGAAGGTTGCGGCCTGCAGAAAGGTCATCGGGCGACCCGTGGTCTCGGTCTCGCCTGCCGGCTTCGCCGTCGCAATCTTCCACGCCAGCCACAGCATGTACGCGACGCTCGCGATCCTCATTACCGTCTGAAGTGCCGGTATCGAATGCAGGAGGGCGCCCAAGCCGAAACCGACTGCGAGAAGCAGCACGAAGAAGCCAACAGCGATGCCCAGCATGTGCGGGATCGTACGCCGGAAACCGAAGTTCACGCCCGACGCCATCAGCATCATGTTGTTCGGCCCCGGCGTCACCGACGTGACGAAGGCATAGGCGAGAAGAGCGGCGAAGACGTCGGCCGACATGGGCGGTGCCTCACGGCGTGAAAGAAGGAAGGAGGTCGGCGACGGTGTCATCCGTCCTAAGAGCGCGCGGCACCGAGCGTTCGCGTCAGCCTGCGAACATGGCCTCGCGTCCGCGGCTCATGGCTGCGACGCCCGTGCGGCAGACCTCGACGAGCCCGAGCGGCGCCATGATCTGGATGAACTTCTCGATCTTCGACGTCTTGCCGGTGATCTCGAAGACGAAGTGATCGGTCGTGGAGTCGACGACCTTCGCGCGGAAGACATCGGCAAGGCGCAGCGCCTCGACGCGGTCGTCGCCCGCCCCCGCGACCTTCACGAGCGCAAGCTCGCGCTCGATCGGGCCGTCCTCGCCCTGCCCGGCTGCCGCCTTGGTCAGGTCGAGCACCTGATGCACCGGCACGATCCGGTCGAGTTGGCTCTTCACCTGCTGAATGACGCTCGGCGCGCCCTTGGTCACGACGGTGATGCGCGAAAGGTGCTTGTTGTGATCGGTCTCGGAAACCGTCAGGCTCTCGATATTGTAGCCACGGCCCGAGAAGAGGCCGATCACCCGGGCAAGAACGCCCGGCTCGTTGTCGACGATGACAGACAGCGTGCGCGTCTCGATCGGCGGCTTCTCGTCGGTGATGAAGTAGGCGGAGGCAGGCGGCTGGACGGGTAGGTTCATCGGACAGGCTTTCGATAAGCGGAAGGGGACCAATCGGGACGGGAAGGGCCGGTATGAGCCCCTCCCCGCCGTCGCGCTAGACCAGCGCCTTACCCTTCGCGTCGATGGCGTTGGCGACCGCATCGTCGCTCGCCTCGTCGGGCAGCAGCATCTCGTTGTGCGCCTTCCCGCTCGGGATCATCGGGAAGCAGTTGGCGAGGTTCTGGACGCAGCAGTCGAAGATGACCGGACGGTCGACCGAAATCATCTCGCGAATGCCGGCGTCCAGGTCCCCGGCCTTCTCGACACGCAGTCCGATGCCGCCATAGGCCTCGGCCAGCTTCACGAAGTCCGGCAGCGCTTCGGAGTAACTGTTGGAGAGCCGGTTTCCGTGGAGCAGCTGCTGCCACTGGCGCACCATGCCCATGTACTGGTTGTTCAGGATGAAGATCTTGATCGGCGCGCCGTACTGAACGGCGGCCGACATCTCCTGCATCGTCATCTGCACCGAGGCGTCGCCGGCAATGTCGATGACGAGAGCGTCGGGATGGGCGATCTGAACCCCCAGCGCCGCCGGCAGGCCGTAGCCCATCGTCCCGAGACCGCCAGAGGTCATCCAGCGGTTCGGCTCCTCGAAACCATAGAACTGCGCGGCCCACATCTGATGCTGACCGACCTCGGTCGTGATGAAGGTCTTGCGATCCTTGGTCAGCTCATAGAGCCGCTTCACCGCGTGCTGCGGAAGGATGACATCGCCCTCCTGGCGGAAGGCCAGGGAGTTGCGAGCGCGCCAGACCTGGATCTGAGCGTTCCACTCGTCGAGACGCCCGGCCTCCTGCGGACCACCCTCGCGCCAGGCCGACACCATCGCTTCCAGAACATGCGCGACGTCGCCGATGATCGGCAGATCGACACGGACGTTCTTGTTGATCGACGAAGGATCGATGTCGATGTGGATCTTCTTCGAGTTCGGCGAGAAGGCATCGAGACGACCGGTGATGCGGTCGTCGAAGCGGGCACCAACGCAGATCATGACGTCGCACTCGTGCATCGCCATATTCGCCTCGAACGTGCCGTGCATGCCGAGCATGCCCATCCAGCGCTCGCCCGAGGCCGGATAGGCGCCGAGGCCCATGAGCGTCGAAGTGATCGGAAAGCCGGTCATCTCGACGAGCTGGCGCAGCAGCCGAGAGGCCTCGGGACCGGAATTGATGACGCCGCCGCCCGTATAAAGGATCGGCCGACGGGCCGAACGCATCAACTCGACTGCGGCGCGAATCCGCCCTGCCTCGGCGTCGAGACGCGGCTGATAGCGTTGGGTCGCACGGGACTGGCTCGGCGGCGTATAGGTGCCGGTTGCGAACTGGACGTCCTTCGGGATGTCCACGACGACCGGACCGGGGCGGCCCGAGGTCGCGACATGGAACGCCTCGTGCAGAATCTCCGCCAGATCCTCGACGCTCTTCACCAGCCAGTTATGCTTGGTGCAGGGACGTGTGATGCCGACGGTGTCGCACTCCTGGAAGGCATCCGAGCCGATCAGCGTGGTGGGAACCTGCCCGGTGATGCAGACGAGCGGGATCGAATCCATCAGCGCGTCCTGGAGCGGCGTGACGGCATTGGTCGCACCGGGCCCCGAAGTCACCAGCATGACGCCGGGCTTGCCGGTGGAGCGCGCATAGCCTTCGGCGGCGTGACCGGCGCCCTGCTCGTGACGGACGAGGATATGCTTGACGTCGTCCTGCAGGAACAGCGCGTCGTAGATCGGCAGAACCGCGCCGCCGGGATATCCGAAGAGATGCTCGACGCCATGATCCTTCATGGCCTGAACCACCATCTGGGCACCCGTCATCTTGCGGATACCGGTGTCGATCGTCATGTCGTTCATCGCGCGGCCTTATGGTTCGCTGGACGTCCGGCTTGCAGGACGTTGATGGGTACGGGAACTTGCGGGCAACAAAAAAGGCCCTCGAGGGGCCTTGGGACTGCGCACACGTGGCAAGAGCCGGACGGTCGTCAGACCGTCTCGCGTGTGCGCCACCTTACGAGAATGAGCTTCTTGAACATGGGACGAAACGCTAACGGAGCGTCACGATAGCGTCAAGGGGCTACTTCAACGCCCTCGATATGTCCGGCGACCGGATGTGACCATACCGTGCGAGGATGATCGCGTAGATGCCGAACGCGACCAGGCCCGCTCCGGTCGCCGAGAGGAGGAGCCATCCGTAGGGCCAGGAGCCGATCTCCGCGAGGCCATCATCGAGCCCGGGTGGATGAGCGGCGTTCCAGCGCGATGCGCCGGTCAGGAGCAGCAAGGCGATCGCTGCGAAGACCACGCCGCGTGCGACAAGGCCGATGCGGCAGACGAGCGTCATCCAACCGGCCTGCGCGGGCGGCAGAGACAGGAAACGCAGGAATGACCCGCTGTAGGCCTTGCCCACCTGAGAGCCAGCGACAGCGAGCATGACGAGTCCAAGCGGAATCGTCAGCCACGGCCCGAAGAACCCGGCCCATCTGTCGACCACCTCGCTTCCGCCGCCGCTGCCGCCAACCGAAACGCCGAACAGGAGCGACCCGACGTAGATCGCGAGGAAACCGTACGCAAAAGCCGAAATCAGCCGCCCGGCACGAACAGCCAATCCCTTTGCGCCCGTGCCGTAGCCGTCTGCATCGAGGACGGCCTGGAGCAGCCTCCAGATCGCGAATGCCGGCAGCGCTATGACGAGGAGAACAAGGGAGACATTTCCGAAAGGCGACGCGATGATCTCGGAGATGGCCTCGCGCTCGCTCATCGTGTCACCGCCGGCGAAAGCGGTGCGAAACGCGAAGAACCCGATCACGATGAAGATCGCGGCGCGCGCGAGATAGCCCAGGCGGGCGCCCTTTTCGATGGCGTCGCGATGGTCGCGGACCGTTACCGTGCTCATTGTCTCTCCCCTGCCTTGCGGATGAAACAGTAAGTCAGTCGATCGGAACGTCGAGGGGATCGGCGTAACGCGTCCACTCCGGCCCGAACTGATTGCGAAACCAGGTTTCCTGACGCTTCGCGTATTGTCGGCTTCGGATGATCGAGAGCTCCACCGCTTGGTCCAGCGCCGTGCCGCCATGGCCCGCCGCGAGGAGTTCCCTTAGGCCGATGGCCTTCTCAGCGAGTGGAGCGCTGCCGTCGAAGCGGTTTGCGAAAGCTAGCGCTTCGTCCATCGCGCCGTCGCACAGCATCGCATGGAAGCGTTGCGCGATGCGGTCTCGCAACGCTTCGCGCGGCGGCGTCAGAACGATCGCCTTCGCCCGGTTCGGGTCGTATAATCCTGCTCCCCGCTTCCTCTGGAGTTCGGCAAGCGGCCGGTTGGTTGACTCCACCAACTCCAGCGCGCGAACGACACGCTGGCGATCGGTCGGGCGAATTTTGAGAGCCGCGGCCGGATCGCGGCGTTCCAACTCGCGATGGAGTAAGGGGATTGGATCGTGCTCGCTCCTCTCGCGCCAGTAGGCGCGGATGGTGTCCGGCACGGACGGGAGATCGTCGAGGCCTTCGACAAGGGCCCTGAAGTAGAGCCCGGTTCCCCCGCAAAAGACGGGGATCGTATCAGCCGGCAGCCGCGATATCAGCGCCTCCACATCCGTCCGCCATTCACCGACCGAGTAGGGTCGATCCGGCGGGACATGACCGTAAAGGTGATGGGGAACTTCCTCCATCTCATCGTCGCGTGGACGGGCGGTGAGGATGCGCAGACCGTCATAGACCTGCAGGGCATCCGCGTTCACCACGACGCCGCCCCAGTGCTTGGCAAGGCGCACGGCGAGCGCGGACTTGCCGCTCGCGGTCGGCCCGGCTATCAGGATCGCGTCCGGTCTCACTTCCCTCGGGTCTCCTCACATCATGCACGTCGTGACGCTCATATCCGCGCGGCGTGATCCGCGCGTCTCGCGAACCCTGGCCGAGGCTGCGCGCGACGAGATCGGCGAAGCGGAGCTCCGGTGGCTCGAGCGGGACGTCGCCTGCGATCTCACCACGGTCGATCCATTGAATGCCGAGGTTCGTGAGCGTTTGCGCGAACTGGCGGAATCCGAAGGCGTCGATTGCGTCGTGCAGCAGGCGGCGGATCGACGCAAGAGCATCCTCCTGGCCGACATGGATTCCACCATGATAGAGCAGGAATGCATCGACGAACTCGCGGCGATGCTCGGACTGAAAGATCAGGTCGCGGCCATCACGGCCCGCGCCATGAACGGCGAGATCGCATTCGAGCCGGCCCTGCGCGAACGCGTATCGCTGCTGAAGGGCCTGCCGGAAGAGACGATCGGACGGGTCATCGAAGAGCGCATCACGTTGGCCGAGGGCGGCTCGACGCTGGTGCGGACGATGAACCGCGCCGGCGCCTGCACCGCTCTGGTCTCGGGTGGGTTCACGGCCTTCACGAGCGTTGTGGCCAACCGGCTCGGGTTCCAGGAGAACCGTGCCAACGTCCTTCACGTCGCCGAGGGGCGCCTCGCCGGAACCGTCGCAGAGCCGATCCTCGGTGCCGAAGCGAAGCTTTCTGCCTTGAACGACATCTCCGAGCGCCTGGGACGGTCGGCGCAGGACGTTCTGGCCGTCGGCGACGGCGCGAACGATCTGCCGATGATCCTGGCAGCCGGCACCGGTATCGCCATTCATGCCAAGCCGGCGGTCGCCGCGAAGGCTCCCCATCGCATCGACCACGGCGACCTGACCGCCCTCCTGTTTCTCCAGGGCTACCGGGCCGAGGACTTCGTGGACTGATCCGTCCCGATCAGTCGATCGGGACGACGACGAAGCGCAGGTCACCCGCCTTGTCCGCCATCAGCATGAGGGCGTTGCGGCGGCCGTCGGCACGCAGCTTCGTCAGCTTCGCCTTCGCGTCGTCGGCGGTCGTCACCGGCTCCTGGGCGATCTCCTTCACCACGGCACCCGCTTCGATTCCCTTGTCGGCCGCGGCCGACTCCGGGGCGACGTCCGTGACGACGACGCCAGAGAGTTCGTCTGCCAGCTCGTAACGGGTCTTGAGTTCGGGCGTCATGTCGGAGAAACGCATGCCGAGCGTCGCGGCATCGGGCATCGGCGCCGCCTGAGCGGCGGGAGCATCCCCCGGCTTCTGCTCGGCGCTCGCGACTTCCTTGTCGCTATCCTCGAGACGCCCGAGCGTGATCTGAACGTTCACGGTTTCGATCGGACGGTCTACCGCCGTCTTGCGCAGGATGCCGATCTCGACGGCCTTACCGACCGGCGTCTCGGCGACGATGCGAGGCAGATCGCGCGAGGTCGCCACGTCTCGGCCGTCGAAACGCGTCACGACGTCTCCGACCTTGATCTCACCGTTATCCGAAGGCCCCTTCGGCACGATGCCGGCGACCAACGCGCCGCGCGCGCTCGGCAGCCCCAGACCTTCTGCAATGTCATCCGTGACCGCCTGGAGACGCAGGCCTAGCCAGCCGCGCCGCATCTCGCCGTATTCTCGCAGCTGCGAGACGACGTTCTGCGCAAGCAAGGACGGGATCGAGAATCCAATACCGATCGAACCGCCGGTCGGCGAGATGATGGCCGTGTTGATGCCCACCACGTTGCCGTACATGTCGAAGAGCGGGCCGCCGGAATTACCGCGATTGATGGCGGCGTCCGTCTGAATGAAGTTGTCGTAGGGTCCGGCGTTGATGTTGCGTCCGCGGGCCGAGACGATGCCGACCGTGACCGTTCCGCCGAGCCCGAACGGATTGCCGATCGCCATGACCCAGTCGCCGATGCGCACCTTGTCGCTGTCGCCGAAGGCAACGGAGGAAAGCGGTACCTTCGGTTCGACCTTCAGAACAGCCAGATCCGTCTTCGGATCGATTCCGACGATCTTGGCGTCGAGTTTCGTGCCGTCGGCGAAGTTGACGGTGATCTCGTCGGCATCCGCGATGACGTGGTTGTTGGTGACGACGATACCGCTCGGATCGATCACGAAGCCCGATCCGAGCGACTGCACCCGCTGAGCGTCGTTGTCCCCGCCGCCCTGCAGCAGATCGTTGAAGAAGTCCTGAAGCGGCGAGCCCTGTGGCGCCTCGAGCTTCGGCACGGCCGGACCGGGAGAGGCCTCCGCACCGTCGACCTTTTGAGACGTTGAGATATTGACGACGGCGTTTGACAGGCGTTCCGCCAAGTCGGCCACAGAAGCCGGCCCCACCATGCGCGGCTGGCCGGAGGCGGCCGGCGGAGGTGTCGGTGGCGCCGTCAACGCGGGAGGCACCTGCGGCGCAATCGGCTGGTCGCCCGGCGGAGGCGCGATAACGCCCTGCGCCATGACGGACGGGGCAAAGCCGGCAAGGGCCATTGTAAATGCGGCGACAACGGCGCTGCGCGACGCGGACCGTAGGAGCAGGCGGCTGCTGGGTGTCATGTCATGTCCTGCCCGGGAGGATGGTGGATGTCCGAACCGCCGAACATCGAATTCTCGCACCGCTCGTGCGGTGCAGCACCTGGATACGAGGCAACCCAATAACTGCGTCTGAATCAAGGGCGGGCGAGCGGGCTGCGACATTTGCAGAACGAAGAAGGCCCCACCCGCGCATAAGCGCGAATGGGGCCGGTCAGTGATGCGACGCGACGTCCGGTCAGTTGGCTGGAGCCACCGCCGAAGCTGGGGCCGACGGCGTAGTGCCGGTCACCGGCGGCACGCTCGGCGCCGTCGCCGATGCACGAGGAGCTGTCGGCGCCGTCTCGCTGTCGAAGAAGCGGAAGAAATCCGACCGCGGCGACAGGACCATGGTCGTGTTGCCGTTGTCGAGCGCCGTCCGGTAGGCCTGCATCGAGCGGTAGAACTCGAAGAAGGCCGGATCCCGCTGATAGACGTTGGCGAAGGTCGCATTGCGCTCCGCCTCGCCCTCGCCTTGCAGGATCTCGGCATCGCGCCGTGCCGCAGCCACGGTCTCCGACACGTTGCGGTCGGCCGCCGCCCGGATCTCGCGGGCCGAAACACGTCCGCGTGCCCTGACCCTCTCAGCCTCGGCCAACCGTTCGGCGCGCATGCGTGCGAAGGTCTGTTGAGAGACTTCCTGCGTCAGGTCGGTGCGGCGAATACGCACGTCCTGCAGTTCGATACCGAGCGAGCGCGCCTCGGGCCGAATCTGGTCGCGGACTTCGACCATCATCTGACCCCGCTCCTCGGACAAGGCAGCCTCGAAGTTCCTCAGGCCGTAGACCTGCCGAACCGCATTGTTGAACCGCGTGCGCAGCCGCTGTTCCGCCTGCGGGATCGAGCCCGACGTCGTCTGACGGAATACGGCAGCGTCCGCGATGCGATAAACCAGGAAAGCGTCGACTTCATAGAATGCGCCGCCCGAAACCTGAACCCGCAGATTATCGAGATCGAGACGCTGGAGACGCGTCGGCAAGACCTGGATGTTGTCGGCGCCCGCGAAGCTGAAGGGCAGCTTGAAGTAGAGCCCCGGCTCGTTGACGACGCGCTGGATCTCGCCGAAGCGCGTGACGATGGCCTGCGTGCCCTGCCGCACCACGAAGAGCGAGCTCCAGAGCGCAAGCACGACGACGGCGAGAATGATCAGGAGGCCGGTGAAGCGGTTGGCCATCAGTTGACGCCCCCGAACGTGTTGGACGAGAGGGTCTGACCGGACGACGCCGGCGTCATGCTACCGGTCGGACGCGGCGTTGAGGGAGGCGTGGTTCCCGTTCCGCCGGAGGCCGGCTGGCCGCCGCGCTGCAGTTCGTTGAGCGGCAGGTAGGGCACGACGCCCTGCCCGGTGCCCTGATCCATCAGGACCTTGTTCGAGCCGCGCAGCACCTGCTCCATGGTCTCGAGGTAGAGGCGCTGGCGCGTCACCTCGGGCGCCTTCTCGTATTCGTCGAGCACGGCGCCGAAGCGCTGCGACTCGCCTTGCGCTTCCAGGACGACGCGATTCTTGAAGGCGGCGGCATCCTCGCGGATCTGGACGGCCTCACCCTGAGCGCGGCCCGTTTGCTCGTTCTGATAGAGACGCGCTTCCTCGATGAACTGCGCCTCGTTCTGCTCGGCGCGCTGCACCTCCTCGAAAGCGTCGGCGACATCGGCGGGAGGCGCCGCCTCTTCGATCGAGATCGCGTTCACGTTGATTCCGGCGCCGTAGCTGTCGAGGGTCTGCTGGGTGATGCCGCGCACGAGTTCCGCGATGCCCGCACGGTCGTCGCGAAAGACGTCCTCGACCGGGCGACGTCCGACCACCTCGCGCATGGCGCTCTCGCTGACCTGCCGCAGGAGCGACTGCGGGTCCTGGACGTTGAAGAGGTACGCCTTCGGATCAGCCACGGAATAGAGGACGGCGAACTGCACATCGACGATGTTCTGGTCGCCGGAGAGCATCAGGCCCGACGCATCGCCGCGCTGACCACTGCCGATCGTCACCTGATTCTCGACGACGGGAACGGTCTCGACCGTCTCGAACGGCCACATGACGAAATGAAGACCGGGCTGGGAAAGCTCAGCCCGAGGCTTGCCGAACAGGAGCTCGACGCCGACCTCGTCGGGCTGGACGGTGTAGACGGCGTTCAGCAGCCATACGACCGCAAGGCCCGCCACGACGAGACCGCCGAACGCCAGGTTGCCGCCTCGTCCGCCGCCGCGCGGTCCGCCCGGCATGGCACGCCGCAGGCGATCCTGGCCACGGCGGAGAATGTCTTCCAGGTCCGGCGACCCGTTGTTGCCAGGCCGGGGACCCTGAGGCCCCTGCCCCCAAGGACCGCCGTTGTTACCGCCGCCCTTCCAGCCGCCGTTCCCTGTTTGATTGCTCCAGGGCATGTATTTCCTTCCAATTCGGGAGACGAGCCGAAGCAGCGGGATGGCGCATCGGAACGATCCACTCCCTTATAGGAAGCGCAAAACCTTGTTTCAACGCGATGAACCGCCGCCCGGACACGTTGCGACGGGCCATGGTTACCGGTCGCCCTGCAAGTTCGTGTCAAGGAAACTCGGTATGTCGAAGACGTGATCGGCTGACGCGGCAGGCCGCGTGCGGAGCCAGGTCTCGGCGCGATAGGGGGCCGAATCGCGCTCTCCCCGGAGCGCCGTGCTCTGTTCAGCCAGATGGAACTCCTGCTCGAAGGAGTCGAGGCGCGTGTCGCCAGGCGGCTCCGCCTCCACACGGGTGAGGCAGATCCGGTCCGTCACGGGTAGCAAGAGCGCATAGATCTCAGCTCCACCGACGATCGCAATACCCCGCGCGCCGCGCGCCCGAGCCGCTGCGGTCGCGGATAGCAGTGCCTCGCTCGGAGAGTTGGCGACGAGGGCGCCCGCGATGCCGACGCTGTGCGCGCGCGTCAGCACGATCGTGTCGCGGCCCGGCAGGAGACGACCGATCGAGTCCAGCGTTCGGCGCCCCATGATCATCGGGCAGCCCATCGTCTCGTCACGGAATCGTTTCAGATCGCCCGGGAGATGCCAGGGCATGGAGCCGTTCGCGCCGATGACACGGTTGCGCGCCATGGCAACGACGGCGAAGACTTCCAACCCGTCGATCATACGGCGACCTTCGCCTTGATGTGATCGTGCGCCTGGTAATTTTCGATCCGGATGTCCTCGAAACGAAACGCGAAGAGGTCACGGACGGAAGGGTTCAATTCGAGCGTGGGCAAGGGAAGCGGCTGGCGCTGGAGCTGGGTGCGGGCTTGCTCGAAATGGTTGGCGTAGAGATGCGCGTCGCCTAGCGTATGAACGAAATCGCCGGGCTTGAGATCGGTCACCTGAGCTATCATCGCGGTCAGCAGCGCGTAGGAGGCGATGTTGAAGGGAACGCCCAGGAATATGTCGCCGGACCGCTGATACAGCTGGCAGGAAAGGCGGCCGTCCGCCACATAGAACTGGAACAGGCAATGGCACGGCGGCAGAGCCATCTCGTCGACCTGCGCCGGGTTCCAGGCGGAGACGATCAGGCGACGCGACGAGGGATTGCGACGGATCGCCTCCACGACGTTGGCGATCTGGTCGATATGGCCGCCCTTCCCGTCAGGCCACGACCGCCACTGCGAGCCGTAGACCGGTCCGAGATCACCGTTATCGTCCGCCCATTCGTCCCAGATCCGCACGCCGTTCTCGCGAAGGTAGGCGACGTTCGTCTCGCCCTTCAGAAACCACAGCAGTTCATGGATGATCGAACGCAGGTGCAGGCGCTTGGTCGTGACCAGCGGGAAGCCGTCCGCCAGATCGAAGCGCATCTGGTGTCCGAAGAAAGCCCGCGTACCGGTGCCGGTCCGATCCATCCGATCGGTGCCCTCGCGCAGAACGCGGTCGAGTAGGTCAAGATAGGCTCGCATGGCGGACTCCGGGTGGTGAATCGATTGGCGCGCGGAATGGTTAGGATCGAATGAGCATCCGCAGAGTCCCCCCTGTCGTTCAGCGGACTGCTGCTGCCAAGTCCAGAACTTTCGTCGCCGGGAGCCGAGGCAGAAGCGAACCTTGCAGGAGAGCCGCGCCTGGGCTTTTCAGGACGAAGTGGACAGCCTATATTCCGCTCGCCGGGGCAACCCGGCTATGGCGATAAACGGCCGGTGTAATAAACCTTTCGGACCCGGGGGCGGTACCCGGCGCCTCCACCTGAGCCCTCCCTTTCGAAGGGTTGAGGCGGGGGCGAAATAGGATCGACGAGGGTGTAAAGATCGTTCTTTCGCTCGGCATGGTACCACCGTCATCGGGCTGTAAAAATAGTTGCCAACGACAACTATGCGGAAGTCCGTCTCGCCGCGTAAAGCGGTGCGATAGCTTCAAATCAAGCCCTGGGGGTTCGCACTCCTAGGCGGGGCCCGGAGGCGCCTGGCAACAGAAGCCTCCACCTTTTTGCCTGAAGCCGGGTGGCTTCGCGACAGGCGCGTAGTTGCAGGACACCCGATGGGTCAGGATCTTATCCGTTACGATGTTCTGGCTCAGGACGCTCTGCGCGGCGTGATCCGGAAGGTGTTGGGCGAGGTCGTGAAGACCGGGCTGCCTGGCGACCATCACTTCTTCATTACGTTCCTTACGTCCGCCCCCGGTGTGCGTCTTTCGTCGCGGCTGCGCGAGAAGTACCCGGAACTGATGACGATCGTCATCCAGCACCAGTACTGGGATCTCCAGGTCACCGAATCGTCCTTCGAGGTCGGCCTCTCCTTTTCCGATATACCCGAACGCCTTCTGATCCCGTTCAGCGCCATTCGCGGCTTCTACGATCCTGCGGTGAACTTCGAGCTCGAATTCGACGTGCGCGACATGGATGCCGCTAACACGCAGACCGAAGACGCCCCGTCCCCGACCGCGCTGACCCCGGTTCCCGCCGGTCCCGTCGCGGTGAAGCCGGCTCCGGCTCCGAAGCCTGCGGAAAGGGATGCAAAGCCGGCCGCCAAGACGGCTGCCGACAAGGGTGCATCGAAGGCGGAGACCGAGAAGGCGCCGGCTGACAAGTCTGACAAGGGGTCGGCGGACGTCGTGTCGCTAGACGCTTTCCGCAAGAAGCCCTGACGCCGGTGTCGGCCGAAGTCGTCAACCTGAGGCTCGCGCGCAAGCGCGCGAAGCGCAAGGCCGACGAGAAGGTGGCAGAGCAAAACCGCCTTGCGCACGGCCGTACCGCCATCGAACGCGCGACCACACGCTACGAGAGCGAAACCCGCGACCGCCATCTGGATGACAGCTTTCGTGGGCGACCTGGCGAGCGCGATAGCACGACGTGATCGTCAAACGGTCGCTTTCCATTCAGGGACACCGGACCTCCATCAGCATCGAGGACGCCTTCTGGCGGGAGCTTCGTGTGATCGCGGAGCGTGATGACACGAGCTTGTCGCAACTCGTCGCCCGAATCGATGCCGAGCGACCGCCGGGAACCAACCTGTCGTCGGCCCTGCGCCTCTTCGTGCTCAATGATGTAACGACACGGGCGGAACGGCTCGAGGTCAGAAGCGCGGAAGATCCGTGACTCCAGGAAGATCGCCGGACAGGCTCGGCGGCGCTGGAGCTGGCACGATCGGACCGGAAAGATCAGGCGCGGGCGTCGGCGGAACGGTCGATTGACGTTCCTTCCGCTGCGCGGCTTCCTGAGCGGCATTCCGCCGGTCTTCCTCCTCCTGAGCCTTTCGGCGCCGTTCGGCCTCTTCCGCTTCCAGCCTCGCCTTCATGAACTCGTCCCGTATCGTCGCGCGCTCCCGGTAGAACCGCGCCTCGCGGCGCAGGCGCGCGGCCTCGCTCAACTCCTCCCGAAGAGCATCGACCCGCGCCTGTTCGCGCTGGAACGCGCGCACGCCGAAGTAACTCGTCAACGCTTCCGTTCGCGCCTCGAGGGTTGGCGCTTTGATCGTCCCTCCCAGC
Organism: Aureimonas sp. AU4; assembly: GCF_001463765.1. Taxonomy (GTDB): domain Bacteria; phylum Pseudomonadota; class Alphaproteobacteria; order Rhizobiales; family Rhizobiaceae; genus Aureimonas. Next base: position 92,906 of record NZ_BBWK01000002.1, read on the forward strand.
CGATAATCGACGCGCGGTGGATCGGTGCCCTCGATCGTCTCGTTCGTTGGCGGACGAAGGGTCAGCTGTCCCGACACGGTTCCGGCGGCCAGTCCGATCGCAACCTCGCCCTCCAGCGCCGCACCGCCGTCCGCAGCTTCGAAACGGGCAGTGCGCAGCACACCCGCACCGACCTGGAGTGGGATGGTCTGCGTGTCGAGCGGAAAGCTCGCGCCCGTGCCGGTCTCTGCGACGAGCCGAGCGACCGTATCCGCATCGAGCGCTCCGGTCTGACTGTCGGCGGCGAGTGTCACCGGAATCATGACGTCGGCGGACAGGCCGTCGAGACGCGCATCGGTCAGCTTGAGATCGCCCGAGCCGTTAAGCGATGCAGTAACTTCCCGGAAGCTGCGCCCTGCCCCCGACAGCTTGATGGTCGCATCCGCCTTCCCCTGTAAGATCGTCTGCCCTCCGATCGTCCAGTCCTGCAGCACCGCGCTCCCATCAAGGTTCACGAGGCCGTCTACGTTCCGGAGCGCGGCATCGCCCGATAAACGAGCGCCGCCCGACGCAAGTGACAGCTCGCCAGCGCGAAGCAGCCCGGCACCGTCGCTCGCCAGAAGCAGTTGCAGGTTCGATCCGAGAAGAACGTCACCCGCTGTCAGGCGATCGGCCGCGACATCGATCGAAAAGGCACGCTGTGGCAGAAGCCAGGGACCGAAGGGCGCGTCCTCGTCAGATTGGTCCTGTCCCAGCAAGACACGTTGCAGCCAATGAACCGAAAGGGTTGAGAGCTCGACACTTCCGGTCATCCCTGTCGATCCCGAGGCCTGCAGGGTCGCTCGGACCGGATCTCCGGCGATCGAACCCTCCAGTTGTTCAATACGCCAGACCAGCGGTGACCATCCAAGACGCCCGTCGACGTGCAGTGGTACGCGCTCCAGGCTTTGACCAGCCGCGACACCCAGAGCCGTCAACCAGGGGGCCGCATCCTCGCTCGTCGCCCTCAGGCGGGCCTCCACGCCCGAGATGCCGGTGGCATCGAGCATGAGTTCGCCGTTCAGCGAGAGGTTCGTGTCACCGGCCGCTGCCGTGACCGTGGCGGCGATCGGACGTTCCGGTGAGCCGCTGGCGTTGATGGATATCCGAAGGGGGGCGAGTTGTCCGACGGCGATCGTTGGTCGGCCGATCTGCGCAAGAAGGATCGTCGGGTCGTCGTTCTGGAAGGTCGCGTCGAGGCCGAAGCGTCCGTTCAGCCATTGCGCTGCAAGTCCGTTCTCGAGTGCGAGGCGAAGGTCGGTTTTTGTTCCTCCGACCGTTCCGGACAACGCCAGCACCAGATCCCTCGTCTGCTCGCCCGGCGGTGACGCCAGCGTACCGGCCAGGGTCACGGGGGCGAGCGTGTTTGAGCGCGCCTGCAACGTCCGCACGAGGGGACTGTCGGGCGCCAGATCAGACAGGAGGTCGAGGAGGCGACCCGGCTGTTCGGCAAGGACGTCGATTCCGAGATCCGGCCTGGGTGCGGCGAAGAGATCCGCTATGGTGCCTTCCGCATGAACCGAGGCTCCGGCGAAGTCCTCGGCGGTGGCATCGGCGATATCGAGCATCCCATCCTGGAGTGTGAAGTCGGCGGCCAGGTTCTGTGCGCCATAGGTGCCGAAGGTGACGGGGCCCGCGTCGAACTGGACGTCGAACCGCTCCGTCCCGATCGTGGAGGCATTCGGCAGGCTGCGCACCACGGCCGCCAGGGGACGCAGATCGATGCGCCCGCCCTTCAGGTCGACGAGGTTGACGGTTCCCTCCGGCCGAACCGTGCGCTGGATCGAGCCGGTGAGCGTGCCGCCGTCGAGGTCGATTTCGAGTGCCTGAAGACGCTGAGTATCAGCGGACAACTCGATCTCGGCCGATAGGCCGGCACGCGTCAGCGAGACCAGCTCCGGAGCGCTCCCCAGCCCCGCCCAGGTGAAGAAGGCCGCCGGCTGACGGACCGCAACCAGGAGCGATCCCTTGAAGGACGGGTGGTCCCGCAACGTCGCGAGCCCCGATGCCTCGAGGCGTGAGCGGCCCGGAAGTTCGGCGACGAAGGTCTCGATCGACCAACCATCGGCCGTGGGCGAGCCAGTGAAGGAGACGTCCCGTAGTGCCGTGTCTCCGACCGTCAGCAGCGGCAGCGAGAGTTGGACGCGTCCGGGTATGTCCGATGTCGGAAGGCGAGCGACGAGTTTCCGCAAGCTCGCCATTCGGTCCTGAAACGTCAGCCCACCTTCTCCCGCTGTGGGAGCGAGCTGGTCGAAATCCGTCGCCTGGCCGCGAAGCGTGACGTCGAAATGCGGAATGGCTCCGATGTCAAGGCTCGCGGCGCCCTCGATGACGTAGGGCTGCGGAGCCCCGTCCACTTCGACGCGCAGGTCGGACAGTGTCGCCTCGCCCGTCGTAAGTTTGATCGCGCCAGTCGCTTGGAGCTGGCGGCGAGCAGCGGCCTGACCCTTTGCCTCGGTCGGCGGTGCAACCGGCGTCAGGAACTGGACCTTTCCGTCGACGATCGGCCGGTCCGGCTGGTTCGAAAGGACCGCGTCGACCGAGACGGCTAGGTCCGCCCGGGGAGACGTCGTCGTCAGGCGAACAGGCAGACCACCGTCTGGTGCGAGCTGGCCGGTCGATAGAGCCAGGGCAAGCGGCTCGCCGTCGGCTTCTAACGTCGCCGTGCCGGAGAAGGGGCCTGCCAGCGAGCGGGCCGAGAGTTCGGCATCCAAGTTCTTGAGGTCGATCCGGCGCCCGGCGCGCCGGTCCTCCAGCGCGATCGACCCATCGGCGATGGCGACGTGCTCGAGAACGACGCTCGTCCCGTCACCGATCGCCGAGTTGGCGACGGGCCAGCGAACCTTGCCATCGGCCTCGATCGGAAGGCTGAGGCGCGGCGCGTCGAGCCGCATGTCGAAGATGCGGATTTCCCCCGAAAGGTAGGGAGCGAGTTCCGCGTCCATCCGGAACGAACGAATCGACAGGATGGGATCGTCGAGGTCGCCGATCACGACGTCGCCGAAGGTGACGCTCGGAAACGGCAGAAGGCGCGCGGTTGCCCCGCCCCGCACCTCGACGCGCTGTCCAAGCAGTCGGGACGCCTCGGCCTCGAACTGGCTGCGATATGCCGTCCAATCAACGAAGAGCGGCCCGACCAGAAGCACCAGCAGCGCCACGACGATCAGGCTCCCGAGAGCGATGAAGATCTTCATGGCAGCGCGACGAAACTCCGGACCTGAAACGCACGGAGAATCGACCCTTTGGGCGGGCGTCTCCTGTCGTCTCGCAGAAGGCCAGAGCGGAGCGACCGTGTCGAGAGGCGACGGCGCGGCGAAACACCATGGTCTGTCACAGGGTTAGCGGTTTTGGCACCACGATCGTGGCGACCGACCACTCGTCGCGCGCTCCGTCGGCGCGCCGATGCGATACGAATATGGAGTGTTATGTTCCCCTAGTGTTCTGCGCCCGATGGGTTAGATACGAGCCCATGACCGACGCCCCCATCTCCCGATCCGCCTCCGGAAGCGGCATCGCCGCGCGCGCGCTGAAGGCTCGCGGCGGTCCGATGGCGCCGATATCCAATGCCAATTACCTCGATGGCCTCAATGCCGAGCAACGCGCGGCAGTGGAAACCACGGAGGGTCCGGTGCTCGTCCTGGCCGGCGCCGGCACCGGCAAGACGCGCGTGCTCACGACGCGCATCGCTCATATCCTTGCGACGCGCCGCGCCTATCCGTCGCAGATCCTGGCCGTCACCTTCACCAATAAGGCGGCGCGCGAGATGAAGTCGCGTATCGGCCATCTGGTCGGCGGCGAGGTCGAAGGCATGCCGTGGCTCGGCACCTTCCATTCCATCGGCGTGAAGATCCTGCGCCGCCACGCCGAGCTTGTCGGGCTTAAGTCGAACTTCACGATCCTCGATACCGACGATCAGATTCGGTTGATCAAGCAACTGATCCAGGCCGAGAATCTCGACGACAAGCGCTGGCCGGCGCGCAGCTTCGCCAACCTCATGGACGGGTGGAAGAACAAGGGGCTGACGCCGGACCAAGTACCCGAGGGCGACGCGTGGGCCTTCGGAACCGGACGGGGACGAGAGCTCTACAAAGCCTACCAAGCGCGACTGACGAGTCTCAACGCCGCCGACTTCGGCGACCTCCTGATGCATCCGATCGCGATCTTCCGCGACCACCCCGACGTGCTTGCCGACTACCACAGGCGCTTTCGCTACATCCTCGTCGACGAGTACCAGGACACCAACGTCGCGCAGTACCTTTGGCTGCGCTTGCTCGCGCAGTCGTCCGAAGCGCGTAGAGCCGTCGGGCAGGAAGGCGTCAACGTCTGCTGCGTCGGCGACGACGACCAGTCGATCTACGGCTGGCGCGGGGCGGAGGTCGACAACATCCTTCGCTTCGAGCGCGACTATCCGGGCGCGACCGTGATCCGCCTGGAGCGGAACTATCGCTCGACCGCCCATATCCTGGGCGCGGCGGCAGGGCTCATCGCCAACAACGAGGATCGGCTCGGCAAGACGCTGTTCACGGATCTTCGCGACGACGACGACGAGAAGGTCAGCGTCAACGCCGGCTGGGATTCCGAGGAAGAGGCGCGGGCGATCGGTGAGGAGATCGAGCAGCTGCAGCGCACGGGCTGTAAACTCAACGATATGGCGATCCTGGTCCGCGCATCCTTCCAGATGCGCGAATTCGAGGACCGCTTCGTCACGCTTGGCCTGAACTACCGCGTGATCGGCGGACCCCGGTTCTACGAGCGACAGGAAATCCGGGACGCTCTCGCCTACTTCCGCTGCGTCTGCCAGCCTGCAGACGATCTCGCCTTCGAGCGCATCGTCAACACGCCCAAGCGCGGTCTGGGCGACGCGGCTTTGCAGATGCTCCATACGTTCGCCCGCCGCGAACAGGTGCCTCTTCTTGCCGCCGCCGGGATGATCGTTCAGGGCGACGAACTGAAGCCCCGCCCGCGTTCGGCATTGGCCGAGGTCGCGCGCAACTTCGCCCGCTGGCGCGATCAGCTGTCGAGCATGCGCCATACCGATCTCGCCGAGATGATTCTCGAGGAGTCCGGCTACACGGAGATGTGGCAGGCCGATCGCTCGGCGGAAGCGCCGGGACGCCTTGAGAACCTCAAGGAACTCGTCCGCTCTATGGACGACTACGACTCCATGCCCGCCTTCCTGGAGCATATCGCGCTCGTGATGGATGCCGAGCAGAACATCGAGACGGATGCCGTGTCGATCATGACGCTCCATTCCGCCAAGGGTCTGGAGTTCGATACGGTCTTCCTGCCGGGATGGGAGGAAGGGCTGTTTCCCCATCAGAGGTCACTCGACGAAGGTGGGCGATCGGGACTTGAGGAGGAGCGGCGACTCGCCTATGTCGGCATCACGCGCGGCAAACGCCGCGTGAAGATCTGGTTCGTATCGAACCGCCGCATCCACGGCATGTGGCAGTCCACGATTCCCTCGCGCTTCCTCGACGAGTTGCCCGAAGCGCATGTCGACGTTCTGGAGCCGTCGACCTCGTACGGCGGCTACGGCGCCGGCGGCATGGGCGGCTACGGCGCCTCGCGCTGGGACGCGAACGCCTTCTCGACCTCGTCCTATCAGACGCCCGGATGGCGGCGCGCACAGGCCTCGCAAGGGGGCGAGACCTATCGTGGCGGCCGCGGGCAGGAAATCAGCTACGGCGAAGGGGGCGTTCAGAGCGGCTCGCGTGCCCGCGCCGCGGCAACGGCCGACAAGTACATATCTCGTGATGGCGGACGTGGCGGTCCTCCCGCGTCGCAGGGCGGGTTCGCAGGCCGGATGGACAGCCCTGTCGAGGCCAATCGTTCGCGAGGCAGCAATCAGCCGCCGCGAAAGGGCGCGGGTCTTTACTCGTCCGCACGTGCCGGTGGTCCTCGCGAGATCGAGGGTCAACTCGTCGCGAAATCTGTTCAGGATGAAGTCAGCCGCTTCAAGGTTGGCGACCGCGCGTTTCACATGAAGTTCGGCAACGGCACGGTCACGACCGTCGAGGGCAATAAGGTGACCGTGAACTTCGACAAGGCCGGTGAGAAGCGGGTTCTCGACGGCTTCCTCGAAGGGGGAAGCTGATCGCGGCTTCTATAGGGCCGTCAGACAGCAGACAAGAGTTCGTGGACCCGCCGCAGATAGGCTTCGGCCTGCACGGCGCGTGCCTCGGCCTCCGCTGCCCGCTGTTCGGCCTTCTTGGCCCGCGTTTCGGCTTCCCACTCTTCGTACTCGGCGTCGCGTGCGGCGGTTTCGGCCTTCACCGCACGCGCCTCGGCATGTGCGAGCCGCTCCTCCAGCGAGCGCAGATGGGTCTGCAGCCGGTGGTGGTCCTCGGCCGCGCGGTCAGCCAGCGACCGGCTCTGCTTCTCGAGTTGAACGTAACGCTTCTCGTAGGAACGGATCGTCGCGGCGGCCCGCTCGACCATCGAGAGGGTGGAGTTCCAGTCGCTTGCGGCGCCAGCCGGCGCAGCCTGAGGCAACGAGAGGGCCAGCGCGCTTCCGGCAACCTCCGCCTCCACCATGGACTTCACGGAATCCTCCAGCGAGCGCAACATCTCGCGACCGATGATTCCGTCCATCCCGGACGTCGTCGCCTGCGGTCCGATCAGACCCGGCGCTCCCTCCGGGTCGTTCGGCATGACGTCTGTGGCATGCTGGAGGACGGCGCTCATCTGGTTTCGCCGAGGCTATTGGCGAAGGCGGCGCGCAGTTCCGCCTCGTCCGCATCCTCGGTCGCGACGACGCGGCTGAAACTCGTGACGATCGCGTCGTGCATTCGAGCGAGCCAGGCCTCGGCTTCCGCGGCACGAGTTTCCGCCACGCGCAAGCGTCCTTCCGTCTCGGCCAGACGCAGTTCGGTTTCCTCGATCTGTTCCTGAAGCGAACGGATCTCGTCGCTGGCCCGCTCGGCATCGAGACGATGCTCGATCTCCATCTCGGTCGCGCGCTCGTCGCGGATACGGATCGCCTCGCTGGCCTCGCGCACGAGGTCGAGCGCCGCCGACCAGTCGCGTTTGGATACGGCCTCGCGTTCCTCGCTCGCCACCAGCGAGAAGTTCGGTTCGGGACGATGCCCGCCGACCGGGTCCGACACGCTTTGGCGCAGGCCCAGGCCGATGTCCTCGTTCGCCGCGTTCACCATGCCGTCGGTCTCCTCATTCCCATTCCGAAAGGCGGCCATCGATGTTTAGTCCTCGCGATCAGGCGACGAGAACGGGCGGACGTTCGAGGGCCGCTCGTCGTAGCGGGACGCCTCCGATCCGCCCTCGACCCCGAAGCCCTCGACCGTCCGTCCCCGCGTCGCACGTTTCAGGTTCTCGTTCTGGCGCTGGAGCGCCGTACGGCTCTCACGAGCGATATCGAGCGCACCTTGCGCCAGAGTGCGCTCGGCCTTCTCGTTCTGCAACTCCTCGATCAGGCGGCGGTTGGTCGCCTCGAGCGCCAGGCGGTCCTTCTCGAAGCGCTGGGTCAGTGCCTCGACCCTCTCCGACAGATTGTTGGCGCGCGTCGTCACACCTTCGAGCTGCGAGTCCTTGGCCGCGAGTGCCTTGATCAGCATGTCGCAGCGGGCCTCCAGCTCCGCCCTCGCCTTCTGGCTTTCGCCCAACTGCGCGGTCACGCGCGTCAGGTCGTTGCGGATCCCGTCGTGGCGTCGCTCGAAGCTCGCCTTTTCGGCGATCGCTTCCTTGCTGGCGCGCTCGCTGGCACGGAACGCCTCCTCGCGCTCGCGCAGCTGGTGCCGCACCTGCCCGAGAATCTGGTCCGTCGCCGCGAGCCGTGCCGCAAGCGATTCGATCTTGAGATTGGCGCCGGAACGCTCCGTCTTGAGCGCCGTAAGGTCGTTCTCGTGCTGGGCCGCCTGCTTCTGCCGGGCCGCTTGCTCGACAGCGAGCTGCGCCTGGAGGTGCTTCACCTGCTGGAGATGGGCGTCCGCGAGTTGCTCGAACTCCTCGACGCGCGCGGTCAGTTGCAGGATCTCGGCCGCCTGGTCCTCGGTGAGGCTCTGGAGGCGTCGTCCCTCCTGCTCCGCGAGATGACGCTGCTCGCCGACTTCGCCCAGCATGCGTTCGGCTTCCAAGAGGGCTTGGTCAGCCACCGTCGCCTCGGCCCGCAGCGTCTTGACCTCGAGGTTCAGCGACTGGTTCTGTTCCACCTCCGCGAGCAGCTGGCGCTCGAGCGCGTTCGCATGCGTCGTCTTCTCGCGCAGCAACAGCCGCTGTTCTTCGAAGGCGGCCTCCTGTTCGCGCGCGGCGGTCTCCAAACGTCCAACGCGCGTGACGGCGGTGGCGAGATCGCTCGATGCCGCCGAATACCGCCCGAGAAGACTGTCCACCTCACGGCGCAGGGACTGGTTGCCCTCCATCTCCTGCGAGAGAATCGCCTCGAGTTCGAGGATGCGGGCCTGTGCCTTCGGCAGCTCTTCTGCGATGGACTCGATCGGGTTGATCAGCGCCGAGAAGTCGTCCGTGAGAGTGCGAAGTTCACCCAACCGCTCCGACATCTCGCCGATGCGGACCTTCAGCATCTCGTTGCGCTGACCGATTCCGTCGAGCGGAGGAATTTGCGGCTGGAAGCGCACGCGCGTTTCCTCCCGGTTGGGGTCGTCGCCGATCGAGGGCAGCGCGCGGCGGGCGGGCTCGCCCTTGTCGGCCGAGCGACCTTCGCGCCTGAACAGGAACGACAACGGGGAGTTCATCGAGCGGGGTTCCTCCGGTATGGCCATCGACGCGTGCATCGTGTTTGGCCGTTGCGACCGGCCGCTGCAACGACCTTTATGTCTTTTTAAGAAAGTTTTGCCCAACGCATCCTTTAGGTGACATCGCTGACGCGGCCCGAACGTTTGCGATGATCACGTCAGCGTGATCGCATGACGTTCAGGAACCGTTCAGTTCGACTCCGGTTCTGTAAGCGAAGGGTAATTTTCGGAGAAAAGCGATGAATTTCGCTCGGATGTTCGGGGCCAAGGTGCTGGCAGGCGCACTTGCCCTCACGATGCTTCCCGCCGCCCTGCCGAGCCAGACGCCCGTCGTCGGCATCACCGCCGCGAAGGCTGATCCGTTCTATCGCGGCTATGGCGGTGGTTACTACGGCGGCGGCCCGCGCTACTGGCGCGGCCATCGCGGCGGCTTCTACGGCGGCCCGCGCGCCTATTACGGGGGTCCCCGCGGAAACTATCGCGATGGCTACTACCGGCGCCATCGCGGATCAGCCGGCCCGGCCATCGCCGGCGCGATCGTCGGTCTCGGCGTGGGAGCCGCGATCGCGAGTTCCGCTCAGCCCCGCTATTATGGTGCACCCCGATACGCCGCGCCGGCTTATGGTCCGCGTCCGTGGACGCGCGAGTGGTACAACTACTGCGCCTCCCGCTACCGGTCCTTCGACGCCCGAAGCGGCACGTTCCAGCCCTATAACGGACCGCGCCAACTCTGCCGTTGAGGCAAACTGAACACGCAAGAACGAGCCACGCATCGTCCCGCGATGCGTGGCTTTTTTGCTATCGGGAACCACCAGTCGTTCAGAGCCTTGATGCGCCATGCGAAGGTTGGCGGGAGCTGGTGCGATGGGTTGGAAGTTGGGCGTGGTCCTGGCCACAGCGGCAGCCGGTTTGCTCGCGACCGAAATGGCGTCAGCCGGAGAATTTCTGGGCATCGATCCTTATGGTCGCGCCGTCTTCGCTCCGTCCGGGCCCTTCCCCATTGTCCCTAGCCGCGTGCGTGGGCCGGTCTTCAAGCGCAATCCCGGTCCCTTCGCCGGTCCCGACGTCGGGGGACCTCTTTACTACGCCGAGCCGGCGCCACCGGTGCCGGGCTTCTATCGTCCGGATCCCGCGGTGTCGGCAGGTGCCATTCTCGCCTTCGACACCGACGCGGCGCTTGGAGCGGCGGAGGGCTGGGATGCCCGTGACGCGCGCTGTGCAGCCCGCTACCGCAGCTTCGATCCGGCCACCGGTACGTATGTCTCGGCGCGCGGCGTGCGCCGGATCTGTCGCTAGGAGCGAGTTGCGTGACGCGGACGCGTCGCCTGCGCGAGCCAGGACCGAACCTCCTCCCCTAGTCTGGGACCGATCCGCTCCATGACCGTGGCGTGGTAGTGGTCGAGCCAAGCGGCGTCTTCTTTGTCCAGTAGCTCCGGGTCAACGAGACGGGTGTCGATCGGAACGAAGGTCAGCGTCTCGAAACCATGCATTGGCAAGTCGCCGCCCGGCACATCGCTCGCGGGCGTGACGACGAGCAGGTTCTCGGTTCGGATGCCGTAGCTGCCTTCGCGATAGTAACCGGGCTCGTTCGACACGATCATGCCGGGCTCCAGCACCGGGGTGCCACGGCGCGAAATGGACTGCGGCCCCTCGTGGACCGCGAGGAAGGAGCCGACGCCGTGCCCCGTGCCGTGTGCATAGTCGCAGCCGGCCTGCCAGAGCGCGGCGCGGGCCAGCGGATCCAGATCCATTCCCCGCGTTCCGACGGGAAAGCGCGCGCGGCTGACGGCGATCATGCCCTTCAGAACGAGGGTGAAATGCCGCCGCATCGCCTCGGTCGGCTCGCCGATCGCAACGGTGCGCGTGATGTCGGTCGTGCCGTCCTCGTACTGGCCACCCGAGTCGATCAGATACAACGAGCCGGACTCGATGCGACGGTTCGATGCTTCGTTCACCCGGTAATGCGGGAGCGCCGCATTCGGTCCGGCGCCAGAGATCGTGTCGAAGGAGATGTCGCGTAGCGGCATCCCCTCGCGTTCCCCGATTTGCGAGCGGATCTCTTCCAAACGCTTGGCGGCGTCGATCTCCGTCAGCGAGCCCTGCGGCTGGCCGTCGAGCCAAGACAGGAAATGAATCATGGCCACCGCATCGCGCAGATGTGCGCTGCGGGCGCCTTCCAACTCCGTGGGGTTCTTGATCGCGCGTGGCAGGCGCGCCGGGTCCTCACCTTCGACGACCGACCCCCCGGCCTTGCGGATCACATCGGCCAGATGCTGAGCGGCCAGTTGCGGGTCGAGGAGAACGTGCTTGCCGGGCACCTGTTCGCCAAGCGTTGCCTCGAGCGCCATAGGCTCGACGATCTCCGCATGGTCGCTCAGGGTGCTGCGAAGTGCCGCGTCCACCTTTTGATGGTCGAGAAAGAGCGTCGCGCGACCGGTCGCGGGAATGTAGGCGAAGCCGAGCGGCAACGGCGTATGGGGTACGTCGCTGCCCCTGACGTTGAACGTCCAGGCAAGCGAGGACGGATCGGTCAGGAGCACAGCATCCGCGTTCGCCCTTGCCAGTTTCGCCCGGATCGCCCGTAGCTTATCGCCGACCGAAGCCCCCGCGTAACGATCCGGGTGAACGGAGACGCGCCCCGTCGGTGGGAGAGGACGGTCCTGCCAGAGGCGATCGATGGGGTTGTTCGGCAAGAGAACGAGTTCCCCGCCCACCTTTTCGAGAATGCCTCGAAGTCGCCCAACCTCACCGATCGTGTGCAGCCAGGGATCGATACCGATCTTCAATCCGCCGGCATGGGCGGTCAGATAGTCGGATAGAGGCGTGTCGACCGAATTGACGAAATCGAAGACCGACCCGTCCGCCTGCGCGCGCACCTGAACGGTATAACGCCCATCGGTGAAGATCGCGGCCTTGTCTCTCAGGACCAAGGCGCTGCCCGCCGATCCGGTAAATCCCGTCAGCCATGCGAGCCGCGCGGCCGAAGCGGGTATGTATTCGCCCTGATGCTCGTCCGCGCGCGGCACGATGAATCCGTCGAGGCCGTTTGCGGCCAGCGCTTCGCGCAAGCGCGCGATGCGGCCGGCGCTCTCACGACCTTCCGATGCGTCCTCGAAACTCTGGAACATGGAACGTCCCCTCCTGCGCTGGCCTGCGAGCGTCCACACAACCTGGTCCGGCAGCGATAGGCCAAGCTGGCCCGATCGGAAAGACCGCGCGGCCGGTCGCAGCCCGATCGATCGCTTGCCGCAGGGGCGCGGGCAGGGTATCAATGCGCATATTACGTTTACGCAAACGTCAAAATTCGGGAGTGGCGCGATGCCTACCTATGAGGCCCCTGTCGCCGATACGCTCTTCATTCTGAACGAGCTTCTTGGCATCGATCGCTACAACAACCTGCCGCGCTTCTCGGATGCCTCGCCCGACGTGGTGGAGGCGATCATCGGCGAGGCGGGGCGATTTGCGGCGGAGGTGTTCTTTCCGCTGAATCAGTCGGGCGACGCCGAGGGCTGCCACCGCGCCGAGGATGGCTCGGTGCGCACGCCGGAGGGGTTCAAGGAAGCCTATGCGCAATTCCGGGACAGCGGCTGGGGCACGATCTCGACCGACCCGGATTTTGGCGGCCAGGGCCTGCCGCATACGCTGTCGGCGGCGGTGAACGAGTTCCTGTCCTCGGCCAACATGGCGCTCGCCATGTATCCGGGGCTCACGCGCGGCGCGATTGCCGCGATCGAGACCCATGGCGACGCCATCCAGAAGGGTCGCTACCTGCCCAAGATGATCGAGGGCACGTGGACCGGCACCATGAACCTGACCGAGCCGCATTGCGGCACGGATCTCGGCCTCCTGCGCACTAGAGCGACCCCGAAGCCGGACGGCACCTATGCCCTGTCCGGTCAAAAGATCTTCATCTCCGCCGGCGAGCACGACATGGCGGAGAACATCGTCCACCTCGTTCTCGCGCGCATCGACGGGGCACCCGCCGGCACAAAGGGTATCTCGCTGTTCATCGTGCCGAAGTTCATTGTGAACGAGGATGGCTCGCTCGGTGCGCGCAACGGTGTTTCCTGCGGCTCCATCGAAGAGAAGATGGGCATCCACGGCAACGCCACCTGCGTCATGAACTACGACGAGGCGACGGGATATCTGATCGGCGAGGCCGACAAGGGCCTGCGCGCCATGTTCACGATGATGAACGAGGCGCGGCTCGGCGTCGGCATTCAGGGACTGGCCATCTCCGAGATCGCCTATCAGAACGCCGTCACCTACGCCCGCGATCGCGTTCAGGGCCGTTCGCTGTCGGGGACGAAGGCGCCCGAGAAGGCGGCTGATCCCATCATCGTCCATCCCGATGTGCGACGCATGCTGATGACGATGCGCTCGATCAACGAAGCAGGGCGTGCGCTCGTTCTCTGGACCGCCCTGCGCGGAGACCTTTCGCATCTTGCGAGCGAGGAGAAGGAGCGCGAGGCTGCCGACGACTGGATGGGCTTGATGACGCCGGTCATCAAAGGCGTCCTCACCGACAAGGGCTTCGAGAACGCCGTTCTTGCGCAGCAGATCTACGGCGGCCACGGCTATGTGCGCGAATGGGGCATGGAGCAGTTCGTGCGCGACGCCCGCATCGCGCAGATCTACGAGGGCGCGAACGGCATCCAGGCGTTGGACCTTGTGGGACGAAAGCTCGCCCTGAACGGCGGAAGGGCCCTCCAGGCCTTCTTCAAGGAAGTCGGCGCCTTCTGCGAGGACAACCGCGCCGACGAGGCGTTGGCGCCGCTGACCAAGCCCCTCAAGAAAGGTCTCAACGACCTGCAGGCCGCCACCATGTGGCTGATGCAGAACGCGATGGCCAAGCCCGACAACGCTGGCGCGGCCTCCACCGACTACATGCACCTCTTCGGGCTCGTCGCGCTCGGCTACATGTGGGGTCGCATGGTGAAGGTCGCGCAGGAGAAGCTGGCGCAGGGCGCCAACGGCCATTCGGCCTTCTACGAGAACAAGCTCGTCACGGCGCGCTTCTTCATGGACCGCCTGATGCCGGAGACCGCCGCGCATCTTGCCCGAATCTCGTCGGGCGCCGACTCCATGATGACGCTGAACGCCGACGCCTTCTGAGGCGACACGTCACGAACCGCACAGGGGCGTCGCCACGCGCGGGGCCGGGAGACACGATCATGACCGAAGCCTTCATCTACGATCACGTCCGCACCCCTCGCGGCCGCGGCAAGAAGGACGGGGCGCTGCATGAGGTTCCGGCCGTACGGCTCGGTGCCCGGGTGCTCGAGGCCTTGCGCGACCGCAACGGCATCGAGACGGCAAAGGTGGATGACATCATCTTCGGATGCGTCGATCCCGTCGGCGAGGCCGGTTCGGTGATTCCGAAGGCCTCGGCCTTCGAGGCGGGCTACGACTTCGCAGCGCCCGGCATGCAGATCTCCCGCTTCTGCGCCTCCGGCCTCGATGCGGTAAACCTCGGCGCCGCGAAGGTGGCCTTCGGGTCCGACGACCTCGTGATCGCGGGCGGCGTCGAATCCATGTCGCGCGTCGGCATGGGCATGTCGGGCGGGGCGTGGATCATGGACCCTTCCGTCGCGATCCCCGCCTACTTCATGCCCCAGGGCGTATCGGCCGACCTGATCGCCACCAAGTACGGCTTCACGCGCGACGACGTCGACGCCTACGCCGTCGAGTCGCAGAAGCGCGCCGCTCGCTCCTGGGAGGAAGGGCGTTTCGCTCGCTCCGTCGTGCCGGTGCGCGACCAGAACGGACTCGTGATCCTCGACCGTGACGAGCACATGCGTCCGGGCACCGACATGCAGTCTCTCGGCAGCCTCAATGCCTCCTTCGCCATGTTCGGCGAAATGGGTGGCTACGATGCGGTCGGCATCCAAGCCCATCCGGAGATCGAGGCGGTCGAGCACGTCCACCATGCTGGCAACTCGTCCGGCATCGTCGACGGAGCCGCGGCCGTCTTGATCGGCTCGAAGCGCGGTGGCGAGATGCTGGGCGTCAAGCCGCGCGGGCGCATCCGGGCTTTCGCCAACATCGGGTCCGATCCCGCCCTCATGCTGACCGGTCCGGTCGACGTGACCAAGAAGCTGCTTGCCAAGACCGGCCTCTCGCTTTCGGACATCGACCTCTTCGAACTCAACGAGGCCTTCGCGGCCGTCGTTCTGCGCTACTGCCAGGCCTTCGACATCCCGATGGACAGGATGAACGTGAATGGTGGGGCCATCGCCATGGGGCACCCGCTGGGCGCGACCGGTGCGATGATCCTCGGCACGGTGCTGGACGAACTGGAACGCCAGGACAAGGAACGCGCCCTCGTTACGCTCTGCATCGGCGCAGGCATGGGAACGGCGACCATCGTCGAGCGCGTGTAGCCGCCGTGCCGCTCGTCATGCGCTCAGTGTCGCAGGAGCGACGCCTCGGCCGACATCGCGACCGGCTGGACGCTCAGCGCAGGCAGTCGCTCGAACTCGGGCCGGGCGAAGTAGTAGCCCTGGAAAAGATTGATGCCGGCGGCATGCGCGACCTTGAACTCCCCCTCGGTCTCGATCCCCTCGGCGAGCACCGTGATACCGAGTTCGCGCGCGGCCGCCGCAAGCGATGCCACGACGATCTGGCGCGGCCGACTGCGATCGATGCCGCGCAGCAGCTTCATGTCGATCTTGATGAGGTCCGGCTGGAACTCGACGAGCAGGCCGAGCCCTGCATAACCGGCACCGAAGTCGTCCAGGGCGGTGATGAATCCCTGTCGGCGGTATTCGGTCAGAATGTTCTGAAGATGACCCGTATCGACGATCTCCTCGTTCTCGGTGAACTCGAACATCATCGCGCCGAGCGGGAAGCTGTTGCGGCGCGCGGCAAGCAAGGTGGCTCGGAGGCAGGCCGCCGGGTCGTAGACCGCGTTGGGCAGGAAGTTGATCGACAGCCGAAGCTCGGCGTCGCTCGGGTACAGGCGCGAGGCGAGCTCGATCGCCTTGACGCGGCAAGCCTGGTCGAACCGGTACTTCTGCTCGGGCGAGACGCGGGAGAGGATGGCGAACGCGCCCTCCCCGTTCACGCCCCGCACCAGCGCCTCGTAGCCCCAGACCCGCTCGGCCTGCAGGTCGTAGATCGGCTGGAAGGCCATCGAGAAGTCGAAGTCGAGTTGGGCGCCGCCCTGGCAGCCGTCGCAGCTCGCGTTCATGGCGTCTGTCCCTTCGGAAAGTTGTTGCGCGATCATCGCAGCCCGATCCTTCAAGAGTCCTACCGCCCCGCACGCCATTCGAGAGCCGGCCAAAGGCCTCAACGCATCTTGGGAGCAACCGCATGAGCTACCGGAACTTCACGATCGAGACGGACGCGGACGGCATCGCGCTCGTGACGTGGGATATGCACGACCGATCGATGAACGTCTTCACCGAGGAGGTGATGGAGGAACTCGACCGCATCACCGATCAGGTCGTCGCGGACGGCGCGGTGAAGGGCGTCGTCTTTACCTCGGGCAAGGCGGGCAGCTTCTCCGGCGGCGCGGATCTCAAGATGCTGCGCGGCATGTTCGACGCCTATGAGTCGAAGCTCGCGGTCGATCGGGAGGGTGCCGTTGCGGAACTCTTCGAGCGAGCGGGCCGCATGTCCTGGCTGTATCGTAAGATCGAAACCTGCGGGAAGCCGTTCGTCGCCGCCATCAACGGCGTCTGCATGGGCGGCGCCTTCGAACTGGCGCTTGCCTGCCATGCGCGCGTTGCGGCCGCGGAGGCGAAGATGGGCTTGCCCGAGGTCAAGGTCGGCATCTTCCCGGGCGCCGGCGGAACGCAGCGCGTTCCACGCCTCGCCGATACGCAGTCCGCGCTCCAGATGCTGCTGAAGGGCGAGACGCTTTCCGCCTCGAAGGCGAAGGGCATGAAGCTCGTTGACGAGGTCGTGCCGGCCGCTGAACTGGTCGAGCGCGCGAAGGCGATGCTGCGGAGCGGCGTGAAGCCCGTGAAGCCTTGGGACGAGAAGGGCTTCAAGCTGCCGTCCGGCCCGGTCTATTCGGCGGCCGGGGCGCAGACCTGGCCGGCGGTCTCCTCGCTCTACCGCAAGGAGACGAACGACAACTACCCGGGCGCGCGCGCGATTGTGAAATGCGTGTACGAGGGTCTGCTCCTGCCCATCGATACGGCCCTCAAGGTCGAGCAGCGCTATTTTGCAAGTGTGCTGCAGACCACCGAAGCGGCGATGATGATCCGCTCGCTCTTCGTCTCCATGCAGGCGCTCGGCAAAGGCGCACGACGTCCCGCGAACGTTCCAGCCAAGGCCATTCGCAAGGTTGGCATCGTCGGCGCCGGTTTCATGGGCGCAGGCATCGGCTATGTCGCGGCGAAGGCCGGAATCGACGTCGTGCTGGTCGACCGTGACCAGGCAGCGGCCGACAAGGGCAAGGCGCATTCGGCGGGCCTCCTGGAGGCGGCCGCCAAGAAGGGACGCTCGACGCCCGCCGAGGCCGAAGCCGTGCTCTCACGCATCACCGCGACGCCCGACTATGCCGCGCTCGCCGACGCCGATCTCGTCGTCGAGGCGGTGTTCGAGGACCGGGAGGTCAAGGCGGAGGTGACGCGCCGCGTCGCGGCGGTTCTGAAGCCGGACGCGATCTACGCGTCCAATACCTCGACGCTGCCGATCACCGGGCTCGCGGAAGCCTTTCCCGATCCCAAGCGCTTCATCGGCATCCACTTCTTCTCGCCGGTTGATCGGATGATGCTGACCGAGGTCATCCTTGGAAAGGAGACAGGTGACGAGGCGCTGGCGGTGGCGCTCGACTTCGTGCGGGCTATCAAGAAGACCCCGATCGTCGTCAACGACACGCGCGGCTTCTTCGCCAACCGCTGCGTCCTGCGCTACATTTCCGAAGCGTACGACATGCTTGTCGAGGGCGTTCCACCGGCGATGATCGAGAACGCCGCGAAGTTCGCCGGCATGCCGGTCGGCCCGCTCGCGCTCAACGACGAGACGGCGGTCGACCTTAGCCAGAAGATCATGCGCGCGGCGATCCGCGACATGGGTGAAAAAGCGGTCGATCCGCGCCACCTAGCGCTCGTCAACGACATGGTGGACAAGGAGGGCCGCCTCGGACGCAAGGCCGGGAAGGGTTTCTACGACTACCCCGCCAAACCGGCCAAGAAGAGCCTCTGGCCCGGCCTAAAGGAGCGCTTCCCGCAGAAGCCCGCCGATGAGGTCGACTTCGAGGAACTCAAGCAGCGCTTTCTCGTCACGATGGCGCTCGAGGCGGCTCGTACGATGGAAGAAGGCGTCGTGACGGACCCACGCGAGGCCGATGTCGGCTCGATCCTCGGCTTCGGCTATGCTCCTTACACCGGCGGAACGATCAGCTACATAGACGGCATGGGGGCGAAGGCTTTCGTTGCCCTCTGCGAGAAGCTGGAAAGGCGATACGGCGAGCGCTTCCGCCCGACGCCTCTCCTGCGCGACATGGCCGCCCAGGGGGAGACCTTCTACAAGCGCTTTGCGCCAGCGGAAGCCGCCTGATCGGACGCGGCGGGGTCCGATCTCTCCGGACGGCCCCGCCCTCGCTCTCTTCGTTCAGACTTCCCGCTTCTCGCGCACGATCGAGCGACCGATCGTGTCGGCGACACGCGCGCCGCGCGCGCCGATCG
Source organism: Aureimonas sp. AU4 (assembly GCF_001463765.1). Classification (GTDB taxonomy): domain Bacteria; phylum Pseudomonadota; class Alphaproteobacteria; order Rhizobiales; family Rhizobiaceae; genus Aureimonas. The sequence goes on from NZ_BBWK01000002.1 coordinate 111,276, forward strand.
GTTTGTCCGGCGCGTCGGTCGTGTCCAACGCGGTCTGGTGTTCCATTTCGGCATTGATCTCGGCGCCGATGATGAAGATCGTGGACGAGATCCAGACCCACATCATGAAGCCGATCACGGCACCCAAGGAGCCATAGGTGGCGTTGTAGTTCGCAAAGCTGCGCAGATACCAGGAAAAGGCGATCGAGGCGGCCAGCCAGACGAGGGCCGTGAGGACGGCGCCAAACAGCACCCAGGTCCACCGCGCGCGGTTGCGGCTAGGGCCGTAACGGTAGATCATGCTGATCGAGCCGACGATCACCACGAACGCGACCGGCCAGCGAAGTGCCGCAATCAGCTCATCGGACCAGCTCGAGGCGCCAAAAACACCCATCAGGATCGGGACGACGCCGACGGTCACGATCATCACGATGCCGATGAAGACGGCGGCGATCGTGAAGCAGAACGCAACAGCGTTGAGCTTCAGGAAGCTGCGCTCCTCCTGTTCGCCATAAGCGACGTTCATCGCCTCGAAGAGCGTCTTGATTCCGTTGTTCGCGCTCCAAAGCGAAAACAGAAGGCCCGTAACAAAGTTCAGCGATAGCGAGGCCGGATCCCGGCTCGCCAGATATTCAAGCTGGGAGGTGAGGATGTCGGTACCGGCCTGCGGCAGGAAGCGTCCGATGAAGGCGATGTGCTCTGCGATCGTGCTGGGGTCGGCGACAATCCCGTAGAGCGAGACGAAGACGGCGAAGGCCGGGAACAAGGCGAGAAGCAGGTAGAAGGTCGCGCCCGCCGCGATCAGCATCACACGGTCTTCGAAGAACGAGTACCACAGCCGGACCGCGATATCCTTCCAGCCCTGCCACGGAATCTCGAATGGGCCGCTCGCGTCGCGGCCTCGTCCCGGCTCGCTCGCGCGCCGACGCACCTCCTCGGTGGTGTTCGGAGCGAAACGAAGTCCCGGCGATCCCATCGGTGTCTCCAAGAAGCGATCAAGCGAAGCGCTGATCGCAACCATTTGCCACGAAATGCGTGCTCTGACTTGCAAGTTCCGGCGGAGGTTGTGGAGAACGTAGGAAGCTCGGTCGTTCGACGTTCAATGTCGCTGCTTTCCGCAGGGACTTACCAAACCACCGGAAGGACTATATTCCTCTCCATGTGCCCGTTTTCTGGCTGGGTACGTTGCGCGGATAGACTGCCATGTTTTCCCATGACCATATTTGGGCAGCTATCGACCGGGTCGCGCGCAGCTGCGATCTATCTCCCTCCGCGTTGGCCCGGCGGGCGGGGCTCGACTCCACCACCTTCAACCCGTCCAAACGGTTTTCGGCGGACGGCCGGCCGCGCTGGCCCTCGACGGAATCGATCGCCAAGGTTCTAGAAGCCGGTGGAGTATCGTTCGACCAGTTTGCCTCGCTCGTTTCAGCAGTCCAGTCCACGACAACGCCAGCCCTGACCAAACCGCGCGGCGTTCCCCTGCTCGGGCATGCGCAAGCCGGCCATGACGGCTATTTCGACGACGCCGGATTCCCGATCGGCGAGGGCTGGGATCGCATCGACCTTCCAGGCGTGACGGAGGGCACCTATGCGCTCGAAGTCTCCGGACGATCCATGGAACCGCTCTACCGCGATGGCGATATTCTCGTCGTCTCGCCAGCAGCCCAGATACGTCGAGGTGATCGGGTCGTCGCAAGGACGCGAAGCGGAGAGGTCATGGTCAAGACGTTACAGCGACGGACCGCCGGTTCGGTCGAGCTGGGGTCGATCAACCCGGACTTCCCGACCCGTAAATTCGATGTCTCCGAGATCGAGTGGATCGCCCGTGTCGTTTGGGTCAGCCAGTGAAGAGGCTCGACGATCGGGCTACCCTTCGGCCAGCCGGCAGCTAAAATGAGCCTGGCGCGATCGCCACGGATGCCACCATGAACGAACTTCGGATCTCCCTCGGCCTTCTTGCCTGCATCGTGTTCCTGCTCGCGATCGCTCCAGGCAGCCCGACGCTCATATCGGTCGCTCCCGCCGGCCCGCGTGAGGTCGCGGAACTCTCGACGGCTTCGGATGAGACAGCGGCTTCAGTCGGCTCGAATCCGGCGGAGGCCAGCCAAGTGCCGGAAACGGCGACTTCCGCGATCCGCGCCGTCGATCCGGCCCCCTACGCTGCCGGAGACAACACGGCGCTTACGCGCGTCTCTCCTGCCGCATCGGCTTCCAAGACCTCATCCACCCAGCCCAAGCTCGAGATGTTCAATCGTCCGGTGGCAGTCGACGCCGGCACGATGAAGGCCGGGCGAACGACGCTCCGGGTCGCGGACGTCGAGCCGATCTCACCGGACACACGCTGCTCCGACGGGCCGCAGACCTGGCCATGCGGCGTTCGGGCCCGTACGGCTTTTCGCTCGTGGCTCAGGGGGCGCTCCGTTCTGTGCTCGGTTCCGCCTGACGCACAGGGGTCCGACGATCTGACCGTTTCCTGCCTCGCGGGCGAGGCCGACATCGGCGAATGGCTCGTTGGCAACGGTTGGGCGGCCGCCAGCAGCGGCGGCCGCTATGCCGAACTCGGCGAAAGCGCCAAGAACCAACGCAAGGGTATCTGGGCCTTCGATCTCGGCCAGTAGGTCAGACAGCCTGTCCGCCGGCGAGTCGGCCGGACAAGGCTTCGTCGATCAGCGCTCGCGTTTCCTCGATACCATAGAGGGCGACGAAGGAGCCGAAGCGCGGCCCACGTTCCTGCCCGATCAAAGTTTGATAGAGCATTTGGAACCATTCGCCCGACACGCCTGGACCACCGTTCGGCCCCGTCTTCTTCGTGTCCTGGTAGCGCTCGATCGGCCGTGCAACGTCCAGAATCGCATCTTGGATCAGGGCGGCGTCAGCATCAGCGGGCAGTTCCGCGAGCTTGCGCGCCAAGGCCTCGAGCGCCTGCCGCTCGGTCTCGTCGGGCGCGCGGAAGCGCTTGCTCGGGCGGACGAAGTCTTCGAAATAACGCAGAGCGTAGCCCACGAGACGGTCGAGTTCGGGATCGGTCTCGGGCGTCACGCCAGGCGCATAGCGCGAGATGAAGCCCCATAGCGTTTCCTTGTTGGACGCGTTGGAAGCTGAGACGAGATTCAAAAGCAGCGCGAACGGAACCGCGATGCCCGAAACGGGCGGGGCGCCGCCATGGATGTGGAAGACCGGATTTTGCAGGCGCGAGCGCGTGTCCTGACGCTCGAAGCTCGCGGCGAACTGGTAGTAATCTTCCACGGCCTTTGGAATGACGTCGAAATGCAACCGCTTTGCGGCGCGTGGCTTGCCGAACATGTAGAGCCCAAGGCTCTCGGGGGCGGCGTAGGTCAGCCACTCCTCGATGCTGAGCCCGTTTCCCTTGGACTTCGAGATCTTGGCGCCCTCCGCGTCGAGGAAGAGCTCATAGACGAAGTGCTCGGGCGGCGTTCCACCGAGGATCTCGCAGATTCGATCGTATACGACCGCATTGGTCTGGTGATCCTTGCCGAACATCTCGAAGTCGACGTCGAGTGCCGCCCATCGCATGCCGAAGTCCGGCTTCCACTGCAGCTTCACGGAGCCGCCGGTCACCGGAACGGTCGCGTCGCGTCCGTCCTCGTCCGTGAACGTGACCGTGCCGTTTTTGGCGTCGACCTCCTTCATGGGGATGTAGAGAACGCGTCCCGTGGAGGGTGAGATCGGAAGAAACGGACTGTAGGTCGCCTGCCGCTCGGCGCCGAGCGTCGGCAGCATGACGGCCATGATGTCCTCGTAGCGCTCTGCGGCTCGTAGCAGAACGGCATCGAACCGGCCGGATCGGTAGTACTCCGTCGCACTGGCGAACTCGTATTCGAAGCCGAACGTATCGAGGAAGCGGCAGAGCATCGCATTGTTGTGCTCGGCAAAGCTCTGACTCGCTCCGCCGAACGGGTTGGGCACGACCGTCAGCGGCATGTGGAGATAGGGAACCAAGGCCTCGCGGTCCGGAACGTTCTCCGGAATCTTGCGCATCCCGTCCATGTCGTCGGAGAAGCACAGCAGGCGCGTCGGGATCGTGTCGCCCGTCAGGATGCGGAAGGCGTTGCGGACCATGGTGGTGCGGGCCACCTCGCCGAACGTCCCGATATGTGGCAGCCCCGACGGCCCGTAGCCGGTCTCGAACAGGACCTCAGACTTACCCGAACGTTCCATGCGCGCGACGAGCTTGCGGGCCTCTTCGAAGGGCCATGCCCCCGAGCGGCCTGCCTCGTCCCGAATCTCCTGATCGATCGGAAGCTGCGCGAATTGCATGGCCTTGGCTCGTCCCATCCGGTGGCGCGCTCGCTCACGCGAACGATAGCCGCTGTATGGTTCTCTCCCGGGGACCGGTCAACCGGGCACGGCAGCACGACGGCCTCGAACCGTCCATCGCGTTTCAAAAGGCGCTGATGGGAAAGTAACGAAGCATGATTTCGGCCATCTGCCCCTTCGCGACGATGCGGTTGATGGCGTAATCGAAAGCCGTGGCCAGTTCCTCGTCGTCCAGCGGTACGGCTATGGCCAGCCCTTCTCCCAGGAAGCGCTCGGAAAGATACGGCCCCCCAGCGAAGGTGCAGCAGTCGGCGGCCGACTCGCTTGCCAACCAGAAGGAGAGACCGACCCCGTCGCCGAAATAAGCCTCGATGGCGCCCGATCGCAGTCCCGTCAGCGCGTTGTCCCGCGTGTCGAAGTCGACGACGTTCGCCTGCGGGAAAAACGACCGCAGCATCGCCTCATGCGCCGAACCCGCAACCACTCCGACCTTTGCTCCCCGGAGCCCGGCGTCGAGACCCGTCGCCAGCGTGCTTCCGCGACGCACGACGAAACGGGCCGGATATTGGAAGTAGGGTCGTGTGAAAGCGTAGCGGCTTCGACTGTCGGCCGTGACGGCGACGCCCGCCGCGATGGCTTCGCCCTCCCCGTCCGCCAGTGCCTTCGTCAGTTGGTCGAAGGGCCGCGCCTCGATCTGGCAAAGCGACGAGATACGAAGTTCGTCGCAGATGCTGCGCACGAGATCGACGTTGAAACCCGACAACCGTCCTGATTGGTCCAGGAAGTTGAAGGGCGGATAATCTGTCGATGTCAGAAAGCGAATCCGATCGCGGCCGCCAAGTTGAGGCTCGGCCACCCTTTGCGCCTGGTCACGGAAGTTCGGGAGCTTGACGGGCTGGGCGATCGCATGTGTCGACCAGCCAACGGCAAGACACGTAACGAGCGCCCACTTATATAACTGTGAATTGTGATGTTTCACACGCCAGGGTTGATTACGGAAGGTCTTCAACCAGACGAGCATGGATCGAACCCGATCGCTTCGCGAGGTCACGTGACCCCTTCACAATCCACGCTGACCCAAGTTGCAGGAGCGCGTTCCCGTCCATACGAGAGGATGAGGGAATACGGCAAGCGCATACCGGAACCCGGCCGCCGTTTGAGCGAGGTTCTCGACCGATTGGGAATCGGGCGACAGCCGTATGAGTTGCTCGTTGTCCGATCGACGACGAACGGATCGACGATCGCTGAGGAGATCGTGGCGGCGAACTGGGCGACGCAAACCGAGCTCGCTATGGCGACGGCATCGGTCCTCGGGCTCGATGCCGAGAGTCCCGAAATCGACGTCACGGTGATTAAGGACGCACGCGGGGCCGGACGGCACGGACTCCGGCACCTCGTTGGCATGACGCACGATTATCAAGCGCGCGCCTACATTGCGCCCGATCTAGAACGACTGGACGAAATCGCAGCGGCCCTCCCGCGCCTGAATGCCGAGCGCCGAATGGTCCATGTTGCAACCCCGGCTTCGATCGCAGCCGTTCGCGAAGCGGATACAATGCGCGAGCGGTCGGATGCCGCGCGGCTCAGTTTGGCGGCCGATCTCAATCGGTGGTCGGCACGAGACGTCATGACACCCTATCAAGGCTCGTTGCTGACGCTGCTCGCGGTCGGGTTCCTCGCCGCGGTGGCGCAGTGGGGCGGCGGTGTCGGATTTGGACTCCATCTGGGGTTCACGATGGTTGCCTTCGTCTGCACGGCGTTCCGCGCCATCGTCCTTCTGAGTACGATCAGTACCGAGAAATCGGTCAGCGCGTGTCCGCTTCCAATCGAAACGGGGTCCATGCCGCTTTATTCCGTTCTCGTCGCCCTTCATCGAGAGGCCGAGATGGCGCCCTCTCTCGCGGCAGCGATGGCGGCGCTCGACTGGCCGGCTTCGCGGCTCGAGGTGTTCTTCGTATGCGAAGCGACGGATCCGGAAACCATTGCCGCCATCGAAAGCGCGATTGTTCCCTACCCGCACTTCTCCGTCGTCGTCACGCCGGCCAGCAACCCGACCACCAAACCGAAGGCACTCAACTTCGCGCTACCGCTCACGCGAGGCGATTATGTCGTGCTCTATGATGCCGAGGATATTCCTCATCCCGGTCAGCTTCGCGACGCATGGACGACGTTCCACAATGCAGACGACAGGCTCGCCTGCCTGCAGGCACCTCTCGTCGTGACGAATGGAACATCCGGTTGGCGGCAAGCCCATTACGCGATAGAGTATGCGGTGCTGTTTCGCATGCTGCTGCCGTGGCTCGCGGCGCGCTCACTTCCACTTCCTCTCGGTGGAACGTCCAATCATTTCCGGCGCAAGCATCTCATGTCTGCCGGAGGCTGGGACAGTCACAACGTGGCGGAGGACGCGGATCTCGGCGTCCGCCTGGCGCGCCTTGGATTTAGGACAGGCACGATCTCCAGTCCGACTTTAGAAACCTCCACGGTCCGCTGGCCGGATTGGCGAAATCAGCGGACGCGATGGATCAAGGGGTGGATCCAGACGTGGCTCGTTCATATGCGCGACCCGCTTCTGACATCCAGGCAACTGGGGCTCACCGGTATGGCCGCCTTCCAGATCGTCTTCTTGGGAATGGTTGCATCGAGCTTCGCACATATCGCGCTGCTTGTGCAGCTTGCGGCGTTGGGTCTGACCGGTGCATTGCTTGAAGCAGGGCCGTCCCATGGCTGGCTTTACGCGATCGACGCTGGAAATCTCGTACTTGCATGCCTCGTCTTCAGCGCCTCGTTTCTGCACGTGGCGCTTCCGGGTGAACGGCCGCTCGCAACCAAGCTGTGGGCGGTCTGGGCCTACTGGGGCTTGGTCAGCTATGCCGGCATACGAGCGATGTGGCAGTTGTCGCGTAACCCACACCTATGGGAGAAGACACCCCATACAGCGGTGGGGAAGGTGCCGGCGCCCAGCGGCGATGCAAGGCGGCCGGCGCAACAGACATGATCGATCGTCAGCGATCTTCCACGACGTCGGCATGAGGGCGATCATCGCCGCGGGCGATTTCCTCATGCCACTCGCCGCGAGGATCCTGATAGACGATACCCTCCGTCTCGCCCGCCAATTCCTGCCGCTGAGAGACTTCCTTGGCGGCGGCGACAGCGGCTTCCCGCGTGCGAAACGTCTCGGAGAAGACGTCTCCAAGCTTGTAGGCCCATCCCCCGTCGTGCTGCACGACTTCATAGTGGATGTCGGTCACGGCGTATTCCCTCCTTGGTATCGCGTTACAAGAGACGGAACGCGATACCGAAGGAAGCGATCCGAACTCAGTCCTGCTCGCCCTCGATTATGTCGACGATGGCATATTGCAGCATGGCCGCCACCGCCGGATGGCGTCTCCTCAGGAGATCGGCAGACAGCGTCATCAGCGCGACCGCGACCCGTTCATCGGACTCGAACATACGTGAAGATCCGTCCATGCCCTGCAGCTGCGCGTCGCCATCAGCGTCTTTCGAAGGGCCTAGCCATGGTGTGCCCGGTGTCGCCTCGTAGCCCGTCTGGCGCACAATTCCTCCCGATCTGATCCGTCGTGCCCTACGCGTTCGCGCTTTTTGATGAAGCATCCAAAGTCCGCAGAAGACGCTTTGTTGCGGTGGTGGCAACTATAGGTTGTCATCGTTTTTTCGCAAGCCGACGCAGTGCCGCCGCGGCAACAAGTTACAGCAGAATCGCCTCCTCTGAAGGTTAGAAAACCAACTCGCACGGGCGTTTTGAGGCCTTCAAAGCACGAGAGGACGGCAGCGATATCTAACTGCCGCTTTGGTTGCCATACACCAGCGCATTGCTCGCATATCGGGCATGGATGCTCGAGGGCTCACACGGCGTGGTTACATCGCTCCGCAGCGCAACCTCTAGGAAAGCCTCTGAACTGAAACTGGTTTGAACGGCTGATCAATTCGGTTATGAGCGGCTCTCCCGGAGAGGTGATGAGATGAAGACGCGCCGCCAGGTCGGGGCCATTGCATATCGCGAGAGCGACATGGACGGCGTACGAATTCTCCTTGTCACCTCGCGCGAGACGGGACGCTGGGTCGTGCCAAAAGGCTGGCCGATGAAGTCCAAGCGACCGCATAAGGCGGCAGCGCAGGAGGCTTACGAAGAAGCCGGCGTGCAGGGCCGCGTTCGCAAGAAGGCGAGCGGCAGCTACCGGTATCCCAAATTGCTCGGTAACGGCGACGTCGTACCCTGCCGCGTCCGGCTCTTTGCGCTGCGCGTCAAGGAGGAGATGGCGAGTTGGCCCGAGGCGGCCGAGCGCCGGAGGTGCTGGTTCAGTCCGGAAGAGGCCGCGAGCGCCGTCAACGAACCCGATCTGGCACAGGCGCTGCGCGACTTCGCAGGCGGCCTGCGCAAGGCCGGGCCCGCTGTCGAACCTCCGTCGTCTCCGGCTGGTGCGCTCGACAGGACACGGAGCGTGGTCAGCTGAGTTCGACGGGCAAGCGGATTGCACTTATGGCCGCGCGCACCAGGGGATGAATGTCGTCAGCGGCATCCGCAGCCACGACATCGACCAGTTGCCGCCGCATTCGCGGGTCCCAGTACTTGTTGATATGGTCGGCCACGTCTGCCGTATGTCGAGCGCCGTTCGGGTTCGTCTGGCAGAACATGGCGATCTGGTTGGCCATATGGACGAGTTTTTCAGGCGGCATCGCTTGTAGCCTCCCCGGCGCCCAAGACACCATGCTCATGGGTGAATATCTCGAACTCATCGCCACGCGCGACCGCGACGAGACAGATTCCCAGTGCCTGGGCGGTTCGGATCGCGAGGTCGGTCGGCGCTGACACCGCTGCGAGGATCGCACAGCTCATCCGGGCCGCCTTCTGGATCAATTCGACCGAGACTCGGCTGGTAACCAGCAGGAAGCCGGACGCGGCATTCCTCCCGTCCAATGCGAGCGATCCCGCAACCTTGTCGAGCGCGTTGTGCCGCCCGACGTCCTCGCGCAGCACGACGAGTTCTCCCTCTTCATGGCAGAAGCCCGCAGCATGCACGGCTTTCGTGCGGCGGCTCAACTCCTGCTGTCGCTGCAACTCCTCGAAGCCACGCAGTATGGCTTGCGGACGCACCCTGAAGGAACGACGAACCATCGCAAGGTCCGGGGAGGCCAGCGCAAGACTGTCGACGCCGCAGAGGCCGCATCCGACCGGGCCGGTCATTTGCCGCCGCCGCGCGACGTAGCCTGCCGCACGCTCCGGCTTCAACCAGACCCGGCAATCGATCCCGCCCTCGACCTCCTCGATTGAAAGGTCGGCGATGTCGGACGGCGTCGTCGCGATACCCTCGTTGAGAATGAGCCCAACGGCAAAATCCTGCAGATCGGCGGGCGTCGCCATCATGACGGCGTGCGTCGTGCCGTTCACCGAAACGGCGATGGCGGCCTCCTCCGGCACGAGCCGTCGCTCGAATTGGAACCCGCCTTTCCGGTATGCGATCGCGGGCCTTGAGTGGAACGTCTCGTACGCCAACGGTCGACTACTCCGCCGCGTCCAACCGGTGGGACACCTGGCGACTCTCATCGCTCAACGCACCATAGGCTTCCTGCCACTCGGTCGGTCCATTCGAGGGCGAAACCTGGACGGCCGTGACCTTGTACTCCGGGCAATTGGTCGCCCAGTCGGAAAAGTCAGTCGTGATGACGTTGGCCTGCGTCGCGGGGTGATGGAACGTCGTGTAGACGACGCCGGGTGCCACCCGGTCCGTGATCCGTGCGCGGAGCGAGGTCGATCCGGCGTGACTGTCGAGCCTCACCCAATCGCGGTCGCGCACGCCTCTTTGCTCCGCGTCGTGCGGATGGATCTCGAGAAGATCCTCTTCGTGCCAGGCGGTATTGGCCGTTCGCCGGGTCTGCGCGCCCACATTGTACTGCGACAGAATGCGTCCCGTCGTGAGAAGCAGCGGGAAGCGCGGGCCGACACGCTCGTCTGTCGGCACATATTCGGTGACGATGAACTTGCCCTTGCCGCGCATGAAGGCATCGACATGCATGATGGGTGTGCCGGTTGGGTGCTGCTCGTTGCACGGCCACTGAACCGACCCTCGCTCCTCCAGTAGCGCGTAGCTGACGTTGGCGAAGCTCGGCGTCGTGCGCGCCACCTCATCCATGATCTCGGACGGATGGCTGTAGTTCATGTCCATGCCGAGCGCGCGGGCGAGAAGCTGCGTCACCTGCCAATCGGCATAGCCGCTCCGAGGTGCCATCACCTTGCGCACGCGATTGATGCGGCGCTCGGCGTTGGTGAAGGTTCCGTCCTTTTCCAGGAAGGTCGAGCCCGGCAGGAAGACGGTCGCGTAGTTCGCCGTTTCGTTCAGGAAAAGGTCCTGCACGATCAGGCATTCGAGCGCGGCCAGACCGGCAGAGACGTGCTTGGTGTCCGGATCGGACTGAAGGATGTCCTCGCCCTGGACGTAGAGACCCTTGAACGTGCCATCGAGCGCGGCATCGAACATGTTGGGGATGCGCAGCCCCGGTTCGGCGTCGAGCCGCACACCCCAAAGGCTCTCGAAGGTTTCGCGAACCTCGTCGCGGCTGATGTGGCGATAGCCCGTCAACTCATGCGGAAACGACCCCATGTCGCAGGAGCCCTGCACGTTGTTCTGGCCGCGCAGCGGATTCACGCCGACGCCGCGTCGTCCGATATTGCCGGTCGCCATCGCAAGGTTCGCAATCGCCATGACGCTGGTCGAGCCCTGGCTATGCTCAGTGACGCCAAGACCGTAGTAGATCGCGCCATTGCCGCCGGTGGCGTAGAGCCGCGCAGCCTTCCGCACGTCGGCTGCCGCGACCCCGGTCACGGCTTCGACCGCCTCGGGTGACCGCGCCGGGTCGGCCACGAAGGATGCCCAGTCCTGGAATGCGTCCCATTCGCAGCGCTCGCGCACGAACGCCTCGTCCACCAGCCCCTCGGTGACAATGACGTGGGCCAGTGCCGTCAACATGGCGACGTTGGTGCCGGGCTTGAGCGCGAGGTGATGATCGGCCTCGACATGCGGAGTGCGGACGAGATCGATGCGTCGCGGATCGATGACGATGAGCCGTGCGCCTTGCCGCAGACGCTTCTTCAGCCGCGAGCCGAAGACGGGATGACCGTCCGTCGGGTTCGCGCCGATGACGAGCACGACGTCGGCCTCTTCGACGGAGTCGAAGTCCTGCGTCCCGGCCGAGGTGCCGAAAGTCGTCGAAAGGCCGTAGCCTGTCGGCGAGTGGCAGACACGGGCGCACGTGTCGATGTTGTTGTTGCCGAAGCCTGCCCGAACCATCTTCTGGACGAGGTAGACCTCCTCGTTGGTGCAACGCGACGAGGATATGCCGCCGATCGAACCGCGCCCGTAGCGGGCCTGGATGTCGCGCAGCTTCGACGCAGCGTGGCCGATCGCCTCGTCCCAGGACACTTCCTGCCATGGATGCGTGTGATGCTCGCGGATCATGGGCTGCAGCACGCGGTCGCGATGCGTGGCGTAGCCCAAGGCGAAGCGACCCTTGACGCAGGAATGGCCGCGATTGGCCTTGCCGTCTTTATAGGGAACCATGCGGATCAGCTCTCCGCCCCGCATTTCCGCCTTGAACGAGCAGCCGACGCCGCAATAGGCGCAGGTCGTCACGGCGGAGTGTTCCGGCAGGCCGATCTCGAGGACCGCCTTCTCTTCCAGCGTGGCGGTCGGGCAGGCCTGGACGCAGGCGCCGCACGACACGCATTCGGACGAGAAGAAATCATCGGACGGCAGGCCCGCCGAAACCAGCGCGTCGAAGCCGCGACCCGCGATCGTCAGCGCGAACGTTCCCTGAACGTCCTCGCAGGCCCGCACGCAGCGCGAACAGACGATGCACTTGGACGGGTCGAACTGAAAATAAGGGTTCGACACGTCCTTCGGCTTGCCGAGATGGTTCTCACCCTCGGTGCCGTAACGAACCTCGCGCAGGCCCACCGCGCCGGCCTGCGTTTGAAGCTCGCAGTCGCCATTCGCCGCGCAGGTCAGACAGTCGAGCGGGTGGTCGGAGATGTAGAGCTCCATGACCCCCTTGCGGATGCGCTTGAGGCGGTCGGTCTGCGTCGAGACCTTCATGCCTTCCGCGACCAGCGTCGTGCAGGAGGCGGGCGTTCCGCGCATGCCTTCCACGTCGACGACGCAAAGGCGGCAGGAGCCGAAGGCGTCGAGCATATCGGTGGCGCAAAGCTTGGGCACGCCGATGCCTGCCTCCATCGCCGCGCGCATGACGGAGGTGCCTGCGGGGACGCGAACCTCGCGACCGTCGATCGTGAGCGTGACCTCCGCTTCGCTTCGCGATGCCGGCGTGCCGTAGTCGATTTCATGAATCAGGGACATGGCGTCCTCCCTACTCCGCGGCCTGACGCACCGGCGCGACGTCGAAGTCCTCGGGAAAGTGGGTGATGGCGCTCATGACCGGGTAGGGTGTGAAACCACCCAAGGCGCAGAGCGAGCCGAACTTCATCGTGTTGCAGAGATCTTCCACGAGTTCGAGATGGCTGGCGGGATCCTGCCCAGCGACGATTCTATCCATCGTTTCCAACCCGCGCACCGCGCCGACCCGACAGGGCGTGCACTTGCCGCAACTTTCCACGGCGCAGAACTCGAAGGCGAAGCGCGCCTGCCGCAGCATGTCGACCGTATCGTCGAACAAGACGATGCCGGCATGTCCGATCAGCCCGTCGCGCGCGGCGAAGGCCTCGTAATCGAAGACCGTATCGAACAGCGCGCGTGGAAAGTAGGCGCCGAGCGGTCCGCCGACCTGGACGGCCCGGACCGGACGGCCGCTCTGCGTCCCGCCCCCGATTTCCTCCACGATCTCCCCGAGGGTCAGCCCGAACGGAGCCTCGAAAAGGCCGCCGAAGCGCACGTTGCCGGCAATCTGGAGCGGCATGGTTCCGCGCGACCGACCCGTCCCCATCGCCTGGTAGGCTTGCGCTCCCGCACGGAAGATCTCGGGGACGCTTGCGAGGGTCACGACGTTGTTCACGACCGTCGGGCACCCGAACAACCCTTTGTGCGCCGGCAGCGGCGGCTTGGCGCGGACCTGCCCGCGCTTGCCTTCGAGGCTGTCAAGAAGCGCCGTTTCCTCGCCGCAGACATAGGCCCCTGCCCCGACTCGGATCTCGACCTCGAAGGCGCGATCCGTTCCAAGTAGAGACGGACCGAGAACGCCCGCCCGCTCTGCCGCCGCGACGGCGCGGGACATGACGTCGATGGCAACCGGGTACTCCGAGCGAAGGTAGACGTAGCCTTTCGTGGCGCCCGTCGCGACACCCGCGATCGCCATCCCTTCCAGCAGGCAAAACGGATCGCCTTCCATGAGCATGCGATCGGCGAAGGTGCCGGAGTCCCCCTCGTCCGCGTTTGCCACGATATAGCGCCGCGATCCCGGCGCTTCGGAAACGGTCTTCCACTTCACGCCCGTCGGAAAACCGGCTCCGCCGCGACCTCGCAGTCCCGAGCGCGTGACCTCGCCCAATGCCTCGTCGGGCGTCATCTCGAGCGCGCGGCGCAGCCCCGCCCAGCCCCCGTGCCGCTCGTACTCCGTGAGATCTAGCGGATCGATCACGCCGCAGCGGCGGAAGGTATGGCGCGTCTGACGTGCAAGGAACGGATGCGCCTCCGGGTCGCCGATGCGTTTGGGATGGTCGGCGGTCGCGAGAAGTACGGACAGAAAGGCCGCATCGACGTCGCTCGGATCGACCGGGCCGTACCCGACGCGACCGTTATCCGTCTCCACCTCGACGAGAGGTTCCAGCCAGGCCATGCCGCGCGAGCCGTTGCGCACGACCGTGACCGCTTCGCCGGCTTCGACGGACAGACGAACGATCGTGTGCGCGATCTCGTCCGCGCCACAGGCGACGGCGAAGGAGTCGAGCGGCACGAAGATCCGGATCATCGACGAAGCTCCGCCGCGAGTTCCACCACTTTCGCTTCGTCGAGGCGAGCAAGGATTCGCCCGTCGACCATGGCGCTCGGGCCGATCGCGCACAGGCCGAGGCAGTAGCACGCTTCGAGCGACACGGCTCCATCGGCCGTTTCACCTCCGACGCGAATGCCCAGCTCGCTTTCGAAACAGGCCGCGATCCTGTCGCCGCCTCGCGCTTGGCACGCCTCCGCGCGACACAGCTTGACCTGCCGCGCCGCGCCCGGCCGCATGCGGAAATCATGGTAGAAGCTGACGACGCCGAAAACCTCCGCACGCGACAGGTTCAGCTCAGCCGAGACCACCCGAATGGCGTCCTCGCCGATAAAGCCGTAGCGACCCTGCAGCGCCTGGAGAATGGGAAGCAGCGGCCCCTCGATGTGGCTCATCGAGCGGACGATGCCGGTCGCCTCGTCCCGGTCGAAAGTCGTGTTTCCCAGCGCCGCCTCCCGTGCGTTCGTCCCGGCAGCTTAGAACCGCTCTCGATCGTGCCGCAACGCCCGAACCCGACACGAGCGCGGTTGAAACCGACAATCGCACGCTCGGGCAATCTGCAGCAGCAGGCATTCGTCACGCCCGCGTGATCGAATGGCGGTCGCCGAGAACGAAAATTTGGTCGACAAACCGGCCTTCGTGATCGAAGAGGGCGCACACCTTTCCCTCACCCGGACCGCGCCCCTTATGACCGAAGCCTTCCTCACGGCCGAGCTGGCTGCGCTCCTTCAGGTCCTCTTCATCGACGTCGTTCTGGCGGGAGACAATGCGGTCGTGGTCGGCATGGCTGCGGCGGGCGTCGATCCGGCCATCCGCCGCCGGGTCATCTTCTGGGGCATTGGCGGCGCGGTGATCCTGCGCATCCTCTTCGCGCTCGTGGCCGTCCAGCTTCTGGCGATCGTCGGATTGACGCTGGCGGGCGGCATTCTTCTCCTTTGGGTCTGCTGGAAGATGTTCCGCGAGATCCGCGCGGGAGCGCACGAGGACGAGGAAGCGGCGGCGCTTGCGAACGCCTCGAAGCAGCACAAGACCTTCGGTCAGGCCATGCTGCAGATCATCATCGCCGATGTCTCGATGTCGCTCGACAACGTTCTGGCGGTCGCCGGCGCGGCGCAGGAGCATGTCGAGGTGCTCGTCGTCGGGCTGCTCATCTCCGTCGTGCTGATGGGCGCGGCCGCCACGCTGATCGCCAACGTCCTCAACAAGTACCGCTTCATCGCCTGGATCGGTCTTGCCGTGATCCTGTTCGTCGCCCTGCGCATGATCTATCATGGCTGGGACGAGGTGGCGTGCCACGTCCAGTTCCTGTCGAGCTACTGCACGGCCGTTCCCGCCGCAGGAGTCGCGCCTTGAGCGATATCGCCAGCCTGACCCAGCTCGGAGCGGAGGCCCGCCCCGCCGGGCGCCCCGAGGATGCGGTTCTCGAGACTGTGCCGTTCGGTCACGGCGACGGACCGCCGACGCTCGTGCGGCTGACGGCCCCCGAGTTCACCTCGCTTTGTCCCGTCACCGGCCAGCCCGACTTCGCGCATCTCGTCGTCGATTACGTGCCGGACCGCCGCCTCGTTGAGTCGAAGTCCTTCAAGCTCTTCCTTGTCAGCTACCGCAACCACGGCGCCTTCCACGAGGACTGCACGGTGTCGATCGCGAAGCGGCTCGTCGTTGCGATGGAGCCGCGCTGGCTGCGTATCGGCGCCTACTGGTATCCGCGCGGCGGCATTCCGATCGACGTCTTCTGGCAGACCGGCACGACGCCCGACGGTCTGTTCATTCCCGATCAGGGGGTTCCGCCCTATCGCGGACGCGGCTAAGCCGTCGCGGATGGAAGCGCGGGAATCGATGATGGAACTGGACAGGGTCGAGGATGCGATCGCCGCGATCGCGGCAGGTGAACTGGTCGTCGTCGTCGACGATACGGACCGGGAAAACGAAGGCGACCTCATCATGGCGGCCTCCAAGGCGACGCCGGAGAAGATCGCGTTCATGATCCGCCATACCAGCGGCATCCTGTGCGTGCCGATGACGGCCGAGCGTGCGGAGCGGCTCAACCTGCCTCCCATGGTCGCCAACAATCTCGATCCGATGCGCACGGCCTTCACGGTCTCCGTGGACTACCGCGTGGGCATGACGACGGGCATCTCGTCCGAGGAGCGTGCAAATACGGCGCGCGCGCTCGTCAACGACAACGTCGCTCCCGCCGACTTCATTCGCCCGGGGCACATGTTCCCCCTGATCGCCCGCGAGGGTGGGGTTCTGACGCGCTCGGGTCATACCGAGGCGGGCGTCGATCTCGCTCGCCTGGCAGGACTGCCCCCGGCGGGCATTCTCGCCGAGGTCGTGAACGACGACGGCACGGTAAAGCGTCTGGCCGAGTTGATTCCGTTTGCGAAGGAGCATGGTCTCAAGATCGTGTCGATCGAGGACATGATCTCCTACCGCATCCGCCGCGAGAGCTTCGTGCGCCGTGTGCGTGACGACGCGGCGACGATCGGCGGCCTGCCCGCACGTGTGCTCGTCTACCAGACGCCGTTCGACGACGTGCAGCATGTAGTTGCGGTGTTCGGCGATGTGCGGACGGCCGAGCGGGTTCCAGTGCGGATCTATCGCGAGCAGCCGGTCGAGGAACTGCTGCGCAAGCCGGGGACGCGCAACTGGGTGGATATCGCGACCGACCATATACGTACGAAGGGTCGCGGCATTCTCATGCTTCTGCGCAACGCGCAGATCGACGACTATGACGTGACGGAACTCGCTGCCAACGTGAATGCGGCTGGCGTCGCCGATGGCGAGCGTCACGGCAGCGCCCGGGTGCGCTCGCAGCGTTGGCGCGAGGTCGGGGTGGGCGCCCAGATTCTGCGCGATCTCGGCGTGCGATCGATCGACGTTCTTACCTCGCACGAGCGGGCCTATGTCGGCTTGAGCGGCTTCGGAATCGAGATCGCCGGGACGACACTCCTTCAGGACTGAGGGGTTGCGCGGGCGACAGTGCGTCGCCTGTCGAACGACTTCACGCGCCTCCGATGCGGCGTCATGTCGAGCCTCATGGAAGGGCGGCCGTTCCGGTGCCGCCGCCTTGGAGTAGCTCGGCATGGCGTCCGCATCGCAATCCACTCTCGCGCCGCTGCGCATTGAACGCGTCGCTCTCGCCGTCCGAGACGTCGAGCGTATGTCGGACTTCTATCGATCCGTGCTCGGGCTGGAGAATGTCGCCTCGACCGATGACGGTTTGAGACTCGGCGCGGGAGGGCACGGCTTTCTCGAGCTTCAACGACGACCGAACGCACGCATGGTGCAGGCGAGCGCCGCAGGATTGTTCCACACGGCCTTCCTCCTGCCGTCTCGAGCCGATCTCGGGCGCTGGCTCCATCATGCGTTCGCGTTGGGCGTTCAGCTTGAAGGCGCCTCCAACCATGGCGTCAGCGAGGCGGTCTACCTTTCGGACCCGGAGGGGAACGGTATCGAGATCTACGTCGATCGCCCCGTGGCGCTCTGGCCCCTAGAAAGCGGCGAGTTGCGCATGACGACGGAGCGACTGGCGATCGAGACCGTCCTGGCTGCAGCGGGCTCGACCGTGTGGGATGGTGTGCCGGAGGGTTACGTCGATCGGGCATGTCCATCTGCGCGTCGGCGATCTCGCAGCGGCGACCCGCTTCTATCGGGACGTCATCGGGCTGGATCTGATGGTGCAGTTGCCGAGCGCTTCCTTCCTCTCGTCCGGAGGCTATCACCACCATATCGCGGTCAACGTCTGGCATAGCCGCGGGAGCGGATATCGTTCGAACGACGAGGCAGGCTTGGCCGAGGTCGAGTTGCACGCTCGCGACAGGGCGGCCGTCGAGAATGCGTTCGAACGTGCTCTGGAAGCCGGATTAGGGCCCGTCCATGCCGACGCGGGGTTCCGCGTGGCCGATCCGTCCGGCAACCGGATCCGGATCGCGAGAGACGACTGATCTCAGACGATGCCGAGGCCGACATCGTGCGCGCTCGCGCTCCGCGGATGGATCTCGTTCCACCACCGGCGCGCGGGAGACGGGCCGATCCTATCGCGAGCCGGTCGGCCCCGCAGACCCTCCGCCAGGATCGCGGCATCAGGCCAGCGGCCGTAGCCGCTTCCGATATTGATGTGACCCGCGGCGCCCAGATCGATCAATGCCGAGCCCCATATCCCTGCATGCTCCTCGGCTCGTTCGAATTTCATGAACGGATCGTTGCGGCTGGCGACGACGATGGAGGCAAAAGGAAGTGTCCGGCTCGTACCGACATCGAAGTCGGCGGCTGTGGGATGCGATCTCGTGAGACTCGAGACATCGGCCGGCGCCACCAGGAGAGCGCCACCGACATGACTAGCGGAGGGGCGTTGGGAGAGTGCTCCGACCAAAGCGCAGCCGAGACTGTGAGCCACAAGAATGACGCCGGGCGCGCTGGCCGCGATGCGCGCCTCGAGCGCGTGCAGCCAGTCCGTCAGGCGAGGCCGCGCCCAGTCTTCCTGATCAACGAGCTCAGCACCCGCATCTTCATGCGCCCAGAAATGCTGCCAGTGACCTTCGGGGGAACCGTTCAGTCCCGGAACGATCAGTGTCTGAATCATCGTCGGCTCCGCGCTCCGCTAAAGGTCGGACCGAACATAGCCATGGAAGCTTGGGCGCGGAAAATACAGCTTACCAAATTGCTAGACTGAAGCGGAATGAACTATCCGGCGACGGCGATTTCCCGAAACTCGAGCTCCTGACCGGCCGGATCGCTCGCGGCATCCGCCAGGGTCTTGTCGTCGAGGACCGCCGAAATGGCGTTGCGAACCTCCAGCATCATGCGACGGACCGCACAGGCTCGTTCATCGCGACAGTCGTCGCAGCGCCGATAGGCTGTGCGGCTGGCACAGGGGATGGGCGCCAGGGGGCCATCAAGCACGCGGAGAATATGACCGATGCGGATTTCCGTCGGGGACCGGGCAAGAAGGTAGCCGCCTCCCCGCCCCTTGCGGGCTTGGATCATGCCCGCCATCCGAAGGTCGGCCAGGATGGCGTCGAGGAACTTCTTGGAAATGTTGTGGGCAGACGCGATCTCCTCCGACAGGGCGCGCTCGCCTTCGGGCAGACGCGCCAGATGCAGCATGGCCTTGAGGCCGTACTTGCCCTTCATGGTCAGCATGCAGATGACTTCCGCTCACGCCGGGTCGAACGACCCGTCGCGTAGATAAGGGAACCGTCTCCGCAGTGCCAGCTTGGCGCGGACGAGAAGTGCCGCTCCTCGCCTGTCTCAGACCTTGAGCGCGCGGAGGGCGTTGGCGATAGCCGCCACGTCGATCGCCTCCTGCAGCAGCGCGCCTTCCACCGGTCCAAGCCAACCGAGGGCAGCCGCCACCATGCCCGCCGTCGACAGGACGATTCCAATGACGACGCTTTGCAGAGCGATGCGGCGCGTGCGGGTTCCGATTTCTATCAGATCGGCCAGACCGTCGAGACTGTCGCGCAGCAGGATGACGTCGGCGGCCTCGGCGGAAGCGGCTGCGCCCTTGGCCCCGAGCGCGACACCCAGATCGGCGGCAGCCAGGGCCGGCGCATCGTTCACGCCGTCTCCAACCATCATCACCGGGCCGTGCGCCTTTTCCTCTTCCACGAGCGCGACCTTGCCTTCCGGCGGCAGGTCGGCGGCCAGCCGATCGAGGCCAAGCCGGGCGGCCATCGCCTCGGCGACGTCCCGGTGGTCCCCTGTCGCCAGGACGATCCGCCGAATTCCGGATGCCCGCAGGCGCGCAAGAACCGTGTCGAGACCCGCACGCAGCGTATCGCGCAGCAGGATCGTCCCCACGCCGCGACCATCTTGCGAGAGCGCGACGGTCAAGGTACCGGGCGACGTACCTGACGCAGCGTGAACGACTTCGCCGGCATCCGGCAACGCGAAGCGTGGTTGTCCGATACGCAGCCGCCGGCCGCACACCGTACCTTCGATGCCCTCGCCCCCCACCTCCTTCGCCTCGCTTGGCAACGCGAGCGGCAGGGCCCGTCGATTGGCGGCACGAACGATGGCCTGGGCGACGGGATGCTGCGAGGCCTGATCGAGGCTGGCACCGAGCCGGAGCACCTCGTCTTCAGTCCAGCCTTCGGCGGCGTCGATGTGCGTCACCGATACGGAGCCTTGCGTCAGTGTGCCGGTCTTGTCGACGACGAGCGTCCGCATTCGCCCGCAGGCTTCCAGCGCGCCGCCTCCCTTGACCATGACGCCGGCGCCGGCCGCCCGAGAGATACCGGCGACGATCGCGATAGGAACGGCGAGGATGAGCGGACAGGGCGTTGCGACGACCAGGACCGCAACGGCGCGGATCGGATCTTGGGACGCCGCCCAGGCGATAGCGGAAAGGACCAGCGTCGCCGCCATGAAGCCCAGGGCGTATCGGTCGGCCAAACGGGTCGAGGGCGCCCGCCTTTCGAGCGCTTCACTCACGAGGCGCACGATCCCGGCGTAGGTGCTGCGCGCGGCCGGTTCGCTGGCGACGAGATCGAACGGGGCACCGGCGTTGGTCGTCCCGCTCATGACGCTCTCGCCGTCGCGATGCAGGACCGGCAGGGATTCGCCCGTCACCGCAGCTTCGTCGAGGAGCGCACGGCCCGAAACCCAGCCATCGACGGGGAGCACGTCCCCCAGGCGTATGAGAAGCCGGTCGTTGACTGCGACCTGTTCGATCGGAACGGCTGCGAGGCGTCCACTGGTATAGCGCAGCACGATGTGCGGCACGCGCGCAAGAAGCGCTCTCAGTTCTCGATCGGCCCGGCCGGACGCGTAGCTCTCGAGCGTCTGCCCGCCCGCGTACATCAGCGCCACGACGGCTGCCGCGAGCGCTTCGCCGACCGCAAGGGCCCCGGCCATCGACAGGGCGGCAACGAGGTCGAGGCCGACATCCCCTTGCCGGAGGCTGCGGCCGATCTGCCATAACAACGCCGCCAGCACGGGAGCGACGCCGATCGTCCAAGCGAGATCAGCCAGTCGATCGGCTCCGCCGAGTCTGGCCGCTAAACCGCCCGACAGTCCCAGCAGTGCAATGGCCATCAGGACGAAGGCCGGGCGGCGCCAGCGTGGCTTCGCTGCGGATCGCGCGGCCTTGGGCGGAAGGACCTTCGCCGCCCGACTGTCCGGCGGCGCGGGCTCGGATCCCCGAACGCGGCCATCGAGGAGGCGGTCGGAAGGAGCCGCGTGCATTCGACGGCCTTTCCCTTCGCGTTACGCCGCCTTGAGGTGGCCGGGCGCGGTGTACGGCATGGATCCGACGGCGGCAGCCGCCGCAAGCGGCGCGTGATCGCTCGGCAGGCTGCGGCGCAGCACGCGCTTGCAGAGATAACCGGTCGCGAAGGGACGATGGATCACGACCAGGACGCGGTGCCCCATCCTCTGGACGCGGTCGGCATCGAGCACGGCGCAACGCAGGGCTTCAAGCCGGCTCGCGAAGCGACCGTTACGCATGGAGCAGCATTCGACCGTCCAGTGACCGTCCTCTATCGGCTTCACGCAATATGTCAGGTAGGCAATTTGCATGGTGGGATCCTCGCGCGTCGCGAGGCCGGCTCGAAGCATCGCCGGCCAGCCTCGCCATCGCTCGAACAGCGACGGCCGTAGATTTGAGGCTGGACCGCAGCGGGTCGTTTGACCCAGATCAAAGGGCTTAACTCTTGCGAGCCCGCCCTTCCCCTCGCGATATGCGATGGGTTTCAGCGCGCCGTGAACCACCCTTCCGACATGGCGTGTCGGAACAGTGCCGCCCGGCTGTAGAGACCGAGCTTGTCGCAGGCACGGGAGCGGTAGGTCTCGATCGTCTTCACGCTCAGACCGAGCTCTGAGGAGATTTCCTTGTTGCAGTAGCCTTCGGCCACAAGACGGGCGACTCGCTCCTCCCTCTCGCTCAGAAGCTCGCTGCGGGAGCGGACCTCGGGTTCGCCCGACACGATCTTTGAGGCGACTGCCGGATCGACATAGACGCCGCCCGCCAGCACGGCGCGGATGGCGGTCAGAAGATCTGTCGCTGCCGAGCGCTTGAGTACGAACCCTCTCGCGCCGGCCTTGAAGAACTCGCGCACATAGGCGCCTTCCTCGTGCAGGGTCAGCGCGATAACGGGGACCGACGGATGCGTCGCCGACATTCGCTGAACGAGCTCGGTGCCCGACAGCCCCGGCAGCGATCCGTCGACGACCATCAGGTCGATCCTCAGACCGTCCAAACGTTCGAGAAGGTCCTCGGCGTCGCTCGCCTGCCCGACGACCGTCATGTCGTCCTGCCCGTCGAGGAGGGCCTTCAGGCCGGAGAGGACGATCGGATGGTCATCCACGATGAAGATGCGGTGCTTGTGTTCTCCCCTCATCTCTTTCCCTCCGCAGTGCTCGTTGGAACCACGATAAAGAGGCTCGTGCCGCGTCCCGGCTCGCTTTCGACGGTCAGAGTTCCGCCGATCGCGGCCAAGCGTTCGCGCATGCCGACGAAGCCGTTGCGGCGGGTTCGAGGACCGTCCGCCTTTGATAGTTCGAAACCCCGCCCGTCGTCTTCGATGACGACACGGAGGACGTTTCCGATCCGGCGCGAGGTTATGCTGACATTCGAGGCCTGCGAATGTCGCGCGACGTTGGTCAGGCCTTCCTGCACGACGCGGTAGATGGAGATCGCGGTGGCGTTCGGCATGGGTTCTGCCAGACCCTCGAGAAGCAGATCGACGCCGATGCCCAGCTTTGCGCCCCAGCCGAGGGCGAGTTCCTCGACGGCGGCTCGCAGGCCGAGATCCTCAAGCAGGAGGGGACGAAGATTGCCGGCCAGATGATGCACCTGGTTGCTCATGCGCTCCAGGATAGCATGCATCTCTCGCAGGCGTTCGGCGCGAGCGGTCTCGTTGTTCGTCGTCTCGAACGCTTTCAGGCCGATCGCGAGCGCGGTGAGATCCTGTCCGAGCTCGTCGTGCAGTTCGCGCGCGAAGTGCAACCGCTCCTCCTCCTGAACCTCCACGAGTCGGCGCATGAGCGCCTCCTTCTCGCCTTCGATCCGCTTGCGTGCCGTGATGTCGGAGAATGCTACGACTGCCGCCTGCGTCGTGCCATCCTCCTCTTGGATAGGCGCGGCGCTGACCGCGATCCACGCTTTCTGGTTGCCTGCCATCTCGACCTGAAGCTCGACGTCGCGGCTCGTCTCGCCGAACTGGAGCGCGCGAATGCTCGGCCGGGCGTTTGGGCCGAGCGGCATCCCGTTGCGGTCGAGCAGCCGAACGGCTCGGTGCGCGACGCGCACCGGAAAGTCTCCATCGGCCTCCTGCATCAAGGACCGATAGATGGCGTTGGAGAGGACAACCGTGTCGCTTGATCTCTCGATCACCCCGACACCGACCGGCATGTTCTCGACGACGCTTTCCAGCCAGGCTCGGCGGCGCCGAACCTCTCGTTCCGCAAAGTTGCGCCGCGTCTCCAGCCGGTCGACGACCCGGGCCGCGCGTATCAGGGAGAGAGCGGTGACGGCGTTGAGCAGCATCAGAACGGTCAGGACCAGACCGTCGATCGCAACGGAATGATGCTCTACCGGCAGGCTGTATAGGGCGAGCATGTAGACCAGCAGCGCGCCCGACCCGACGAAGAGTGACGATGCGCCCGTGCGCAACTGTCGCTGAGCGAACCGGTGAACCAAGACCCCCCCGCTCCCGTGCCGCAAACCCCTTTCCGGCGATCGTGGGCGGGGGCGCTCAACCTATGGTCTTATCAGATTCCCCTTCGCGACCTTGTCAGGTTTTCTCCTGAGAAAGCACGAAATCCCCGACATACCGTGGCGGACGAACCCGACGCCGACTGCCGTTGACCCCCAATATCGCGACGATCCCGATCGGGCTCTGATCTGGCCGCCGGCGCTGAGGGATGCGCGGCGTCACTAGAACTCGAACCTCCGGGAGATCGTCATGAAACGCATGGTTCTCGTCACCACCGCCCTTCTCGCCTTCACCGCCGTCGCCAGCGCGGCCGTGGGAAGCGGCAACGGTAACGGCAACGGCAATACCGGGATCGGCAACGGCAACGGCAACGGCAACGGCAACCACGGGGCCTTCAACGGCAACTTCAACGGCAACGACAACCGCGGCTTCGGCAACGGCAACGAGAACGGCAACGGCAACCGCGGTATCGGCAACGGCAACTACAACGGCAACGAGAACCGGGGTTGGGGCAACGGCAACCAGAACGGCAACGAGAACCGTGGCTGGGGTAACGGCAACGAGAACGGCAACGGCAACCGTGGTGGCCTGAACGGCAACGGCAACGGCAACGGCAACCGAGGCGGCTTCAGCGGCAACTTCAACGGCAACATGAACCGCTGACGGAAACTCACCGGCCGGTCGCAGGTCTCGTCCGACGCCCCCACGTCGGCCGGATCTGCGACCGGCGACTTCTCCAACCAAGGGAGCGCACCCATGACGACCGGACGACTCGCAGGCCTGACCCTTGCCGCCCTCGTATTCGGCGTGATTCAGCCGGCCTTCGCGATCAGCATCGGGAATGGCAACGGCAACGGCAACGGCAACATCGGAACACGAAACGGCAACAACAACGGCAATTACAACACCGGGATCGGCAACGGCAACGGGAATGGCAACGGCAACGGCCGGCCTCAGACGGGCGGCAACTACGGTGCCTTCAACTCCGGGACCGGAAACTACGGCGCCTACAACTCCGGGACCGGAAACGTCGGCGCCTTCAACGGCAACGGCAACACGTCGCCGACCAGCGGCAACCACAACCTCGGTTCCTTCAACGGTAACTTCAACGGTGGGCTCTACAATGGCAACGGCAACGTCGGCGCCGGCAACGGCAACTTCAACGGCAACGGCAACCGGCCCTAAGTCCCCGAGCGCCCCGGTCTTCGATCGGCATCGCGCCCCCTTCCGGGAGCCGACCTCGCGCGTTCTCGCCGGCGTCCTGGGCTTGGCGCTTCTCGCCTGTGCCCCGAGCAACGCCTTCGCCGCGTTCGGGCAGGGCAACGGGAATGGAAACGGCAACGTCGGGGAAGGAAACGGGAACGGCAATTCCGGCAACGGCAACGGCAATGGCAATGTCGGGAACGGGAACGGGAACGAGAACTCCGGCAACAACAACGGAAACAGCAACGTCGGGGACCGTAACGGAAACGGGAATACCGCGTCCGGCCAAGGAAACAACAACGTCGGAAGCGGTATGGGCAACGGGCCCGGCTATGGCGGAAACGCCAGCAGCCCGGGGACCGGTGGGGTCGGCGGAGACCGTCGCGGCGAAGGCCCGGGTGGCGCTAGTGCGAGCCGCGGCAACGGGCCGAGTTTTGGAAGCGGAAACCGGAATGACGGAAGGACGCCGCGCGTTCGTTCCTTTCACTGGCCCTGGATGGCACGCGACGCCGCCGTCGAAGACAGTCGACGCTTCGATCCCGGTTGCGTGAACCGAAGCTCATGCGGGCCGGACCACCGGAGACATCAAACCAGGCGGTCTCCATGACGCTGGCAATGAAGAAAGCTCGCCCGGCGGAGCGTCTCGCGACATCGCTCCGCCGGGCCGCCTTTCCTGTTCCCGAAAAACGTCGTCCGGGCACCCACCGCATCGCTTCCACACCCCGATCAGCGCCGTAGCCAGTTCGAGCCGTTGGCAAAGAGCGTTGCGCCCGAAACGGTCGCGACCAGCGTGGCGGATACGATGCATTCCCAGCGTGCTCCTCCGTCGATAGCGAAGGCGATGGAGCGAAGGAGCATCCAGATGCCGATGCACAGCAGGGCCCATTCCTGCCAAGGGCGATAACGAAGGACCGACGATGCGCCCAAGGCGGCCACCGCGACACCGATCAGCAGGGATCCGCGCACGGACGCCGTCGTCTCTGGCCGAGAGGCCGCCAGGAAAGGAACCAGCGCCAGCCACCCACCCACAGCGACGTTGACCACTTCCAGAGGAGCCCCGAGCCGATCCTGCCAGGCAGCTCCGTCGCCACAATATTCGCCTTCACCCATGCTCCCTCTGCAGTCGGTGATGGGGGCTGACATGGTCGCGTCGCGCCTCGCGTCCGATCCTTCGTGCCACTGCGCTCGCCGCCTATCGGTCTTCCTCTCGGTCATCATCGAAAGGTCTCGTTTCTGGTCACGCCCGACGTTCCTGGCACCTCAAACTGGTGTCGAATCACTACCTACGCTTGACGGTGATCAAGCGCCTCACCCGCCGCTCATGCGCGGATGGATGACCTCTATCGGATAGCCGGGAAGGTGGCCGAGGGCCCTGCGACGTCGCACTTCGACCAGGTGAGAGGGTTGGATGAAGGCCATTCGAAGTGATTCGTTCGCTCGTCGGTCCGATGCGATGCTGGCGATGGTGCTCGACGCGAACGCAACGCGTCTTCGCGCGGAGCGCCGCCCCCTTCCCGAGCCCGGACCCGGGGAGGTGCGTCTGCGCGTTGAAGCCTGCGCCGTGTGCAGAACGGATCTGCACGTGATGGACGGCGACTTGAAGCCCACCTGCCGGCCGATCGTGCCCGGGCACGAAATCGTGGGAATGTTGGATGCGCAGGGTGCCGGGGTCGCGTCGCCGGCGATCGGACAGCGCGTCGGCATCGGCTGGCTCGGCCACAGCTGCGGTGTCTGCCCCTACTGCCGGAGCGAGCGCGAGAACCTGTGCGACGCGCCCGCATTCACCGGATACTCGCGTGACGGCGGCTTTGCGACGCACGTCGTCGCGGAAGCAGGCTTCACCTTCCCGTTGAGCGCCAGCGACGATCCCGTCAAGGCAGCCCCGCTGATGTGCGCTGGGCTGATCGGTTGGCGCTGTCTCAAGGCCGCAGGCGGCGGCAAGCGCTTGGGCCTCTACGGCTTCGGGGCGGCGGCGCACCTCGTCGCGCAGGTCGCGCGATGGCAGGAACGATCGGTCTATGCCTTCGCCAAACCGGGCGACGACGCGGCCAAGGACCTGGCGCGGTCGCTCGGCGTGGATTGGGCCGGCGGATCCGATGAACGGCCGCCCGAACCGCTCGACGCCGCGATCATATTTGCCCCCGTCGGCGAACTCGTTCCCGCCGCCCTGCGCGCGCTGCGCAAGGGCGGGCGCGTCGTGTGCGGCGGCATTCATATGAGCGACATTCCGCGCTTTCCCTATGCGATCCTTTGGGAGGAACGGGAGGTCGTATCCGTCGCGAACCTGACGCGGCGGGATGCACGGGAATTCATAGCCTTGGCCTCTCTCGCGAAGGTCGAAGCCCGCACCCAGACCTACCCGCTTCTCAAGGCGAACCAAGCGCTTGCCGATCTGCGCGCGGGCCGCGTTTCGGGTGCAGCCGTCCTGGTCCCCCCGTCAAACAGCATGCTCGGCGCTTGACGCGGATCAACGGCGCACAGGCGCGAGAGACCATCCTCCAGGACCGTCGACCTATCGGCGGCTGGTGGTTTGGGAGCGCACGATGGCCAAGCAGCATTGGCAGGACTGGATCACGATCCTCATCGGCATCTGGCTCCTGCTCACGACCATATTCCTTACCTTCACTCCCCAGGGAGCGGGCGTCGCGACAGCGACGGTCTGGAACTTCGCTGCATGCGGCGTCGTCGCCCTGGCGCTTGGCTTCGCGGCGCTGATCGCGTTTCGCCTCTGGCAGGAATGGCTAACCATGCTTCTCGGCCTCTGGCTGATCGTTTCGCCCTGGGTCCTGAACGATACCGGCCATGCCGACCCGCTCTGGAACAGCGTCGTGTCGGGTATTGTCCTCGTCCTTACCTCGACGCTCGTGATGCTCATTGACCAAGGCGAACGGCGAACCTGACGCCACGGTGCGCCG
Source organism: Aureimonas sp. AU4 (assembly GCF_001463765.1). Classification (GTDB taxonomy): domain Bacteria; phylum Pseudomonadota; class Alphaproteobacteria; order Rhizobiales; family Rhizobiaceae; genus Aureimonas. Next base: position 139,273 of record NZ_BBWK01000002.1, read on the forward strand.
AGCACGGGGAGGAGCGTGCCATGTCCAAGATGAAGGCGGCGATCTTCGTCGAGAAAAACCGGATCATTCTTGGTGAGAAGCCGATACCCGACGTCGGTCCCCGCGACGCGCTTCTTCGCGTCACGACCACGACGATCTGCGGCACGGACATCCACATCCTGAAGGGGGAATATCCGGTGCAGCCGGGCCTGACGATCGGGCACGAACCGGTCGGGATGATCGAGAAGCTCGGGCGTGACGTGAAGGGCTTCAGCGAGGGCCAGCGTGTCATCGCCGGTGCCATCACGCCGGGCTTCTTCAGCAACGCCTGCCAGTGCGGGTTCTGCTCGCAGGATGGTGCCGGAACGCCGCACGGCTGGAAACCCATGGGCGGCTGGCGACTGGGCAACACGATGGACGGATGCCAAGCCGAATACGTTCTGGTGCCCGACGCCGAGGCGAACCTTGCGATCGTCCCAACCGCCCTCAAGGACGACGAGGTTCTGATGTGTCCGGACATCCTGTCGACCGGACTGGCGGGAGCGGAGCGGGCCGAGGTGCGCGTGGGCGACACGGTCGCCGTCTTCGCCCAGGGCCCGATCGGGCTTTGCGCCGCCGTGGGTGCCAGGCTGATGGGCGCGTCCACGGTCATCGGCGTCGATCGCCTCCCGGCGCGACTCGACGTCGCGCGGCGGCTCGGGACGGACCTCGTGGTGGACGCTTCGAAGAGCGATCCCATTTCCGAGATCATGCGACTGACGGACGGGCGCGGCGTCGATGTCGCTATCGAAGCCCTCGGCACGCAGGCGACGTTCGAGGCCGCGCTGCGCGTCCTGCGGCCCGGTGGCACGCTGTCGAGCCTCGGCATCTATTCGAGCGACCTGACGATTCCCTACCTCGCCTTCGCGGCCGGTCTGGGCGACCACCGAATCGTCACCTCACTCTGCCCGGGCGGAAAGGAACGCATGCGACGGCTTCTGGCCGTGGTGGGAAGCAGCCGCGTCGATCTCAGGTCCCTCGTCACACACCACTTCTCGCTGAACCGCATCGAGGATGCCTACGAGCTGTTCTCGCATCAGCGCGATGGAGTTCTGAAGGTCGCCATCACTCCCTGAGGGGCAGCACCGTCAAAACGGCCGCGTCCTCAGGCCGAGGCGGAAGAAGAGCCGAGACCACGGTTCCTCCAGAACGGCGAAGACGAAGACTGCTTCCGCGACCTCGTGACGCGTCAGGCCGAGCGCGTGCCGCAGTACGAGCGCCGGCAGGAGCGCTTCTGGGATCGGATCGAGCCAACGGGACTGTGCATGGACTTCGACCCCCATTCGTCGCTTCAGGAAGCTCGCCGCAGCGTCCCCCATCATGGAGAGGAGCGAGAGCCTGGCAGCCAACGATGGAGCGGTCTCCAGCGGTCGTGCGATCAACAGCAGCGTGAGGAGAGACGCCGCGCAGCCTCGCCAGGTCTTCGAGCTGCCCAGAAGCGGCCATCCGTCCGGCATCGCCATTCCGGCATCGAGTCTCCATGCCCATCGTCGCCCCAGAAGGCGTGTCGCCGCGAGCGGCGCCACATTGGCCGCGGCGATAAGGAGGATCGTCGTCATGACCGGAGAGAGCGCCGCGTGCCGGTCAAGACCCAGCGAGCCTTTGCGGCGACGCGTCATTCTCGCCGCCCGACCGCCGCATCGGCCGTCCATTTGGTCAGCTGACGCCCGATCTCCTCGACCGGTTCATGCATGAGATCGCGCCCGATCTCTTTCGTTACGACGCGACGCGTCGTCGGACCGAACGCCGTCCGCAGATCGCCCAGAAGACGCGGTGGCGCGACGACCGCGAGTTGCTCGATCCCATTCAGCGTGACGGCAGCCTCGAGTTCCTCCGCCAGCCGTTTGGCGAAGGTCGCCTGCCGGACGTGTTGGGCGTTATCGTCGCGGAAGTCGCCGCCGATGGTTCGCTCTCCCTTGTTGAAGCGCCCCGGTCGCCCTTCATCGCGCGCCGCGCGCTCCATTGGTTCCGGCTCGATACGCTGCACGACCTTCAGGTCTATGCGCAGCGCTTCGCCTTCGTTGCGCAGGAGAAGGCCCCGTTCGCAGTCCGCGAGAAAAAGCCAGGCGTGATGGGGCAGGCGAAAACCGGTGCTCACGGATCAGACCCCTGCATTCGAGGAGATGAGAGTGGCTCGGTCGAACAGGATCGACCGGCAGGCGATCCGGCGGGTTCACACGTGCGGCGAGGAGACCGACCGGACGAGTTTGTGAGCTGCCTTGCGACCGGCGAGGTGCGAGATATCGCCGAGCGATACGATCCCGACCATTCGCCTGTGATCGTCGACCACCGGCAAACGCCGGATCTTCCGTTTGTTCATGACCCGCAAAGCTTCGTCGACCGTTTCATCGTCGCGGCAGTAGACGATGGTCTTCGACATGATGTCGCGCGCCTTGAGTTCCGTGGGGTCGGCGCCGTTCCCCAGGACGCGGAGAACGATGTCGCGGTCGGTGATCATTCCGACGAGTTGTTCGGCGTCGGACACGGGCACGGAGCCAATGTCCTCGCTCTTCATGAGACGGGAGATCTCGACCACCGGCGTATCCGGAGAGACCGATCTCACCCCTCGGTGCATGAGCTTGCGAAGTTTCATGGTCGGCTCCTCACTTCATGCCGTCGGCACATTCCTGCGGCCGCCAGCGCGTCGATCCGCTCGGAACAGGAAAAGTCGAGGCTCGTGACAGGATAAGTCGTCGGGGGCCGTCCCGCTCTTGATCCGCATCAACGTCGGCCGTGCCCGTTCATGGCTCCCTTCCGGGAGCCGTCGTAGCGCCTCTCGTTCGGACCTCACGTGAACACGCTTCTGCTTCGCCTCGGGCTGGCGTTGGCGATCGGCCTCCTGGTCGGGTTGGAGCGCGGCTGGCGCGAGCGCGAGGCGCCGATGCACAGCCGCACCGCAGGGATCCGAACCTTCGCGCTGTCCGGCCTTTTGGGAGGTTTGGCCGCCGCAGTCTCGATGGCTCTCGGCAATCCCTGGCAGATGGTGGCCGTCCTCCTCGCGTTCGCGGCCGTCCTTTTCGCCTTCAAACTGCGGGAGGCGATGCACGACGGCGATTTCAGCGCCACCAGTACGGTCGCGGGCCTTTGCGTCTTCATGCTCGGCGCGCTGGCGGTCGCCGGGGATACGGAGGCGGCCGCGGGTACGGGAGCCGCGGTGGCGGGCGTCCTGGCCAGTCGCGAAGTGCTTCATACGCTGCTGAAGCGCATGTCCTGGACGGAACTGCGTTCCGTACTCCTCCTCGCTGCGATGACGGCCATCATCCTACCGCTTCTGCCCCGGCGCACGATTGACCCCTGGGGCGGGTTCAATCCATGGGAAGTCTGGTTCTTTACGGTTCTGACCGCCGCTCTGTCCTACCTCGGCTATGTCGCGACGCGCCTGTTCGGCCCGCGTCGCGGTCTCATCCTCAGCAGCGCGGCCGGCGCCGTCGTGTCCTCGACCTCGGTCACACTGGCGATCTCCCGCATGGCGAAGTCGGCAGACAGCCCGCGCGTTCTGGCGGGAGCAGCGCTGCTCGCGGCGGCGATCTCGGTCGCCCGCGTGTGCCTCATCGTCTGTCTGGTGCAACCCAGCGTCGTGCCCGGTATGGCGCCAGGGGCTCTTGCAGCGCTCGTCGGCTTCGGAGGCAGCGCAGGGTTCCTTCTCGCGAACCGAGCGGAAGCGATCGGCGCCGGGCCGACGCCGCGCAACCCATTCGATCTCGGTCCCCTGCTCCTGTTCGCCGCCATCTTCGCGGTGGTCGCAACCTTCAACGCGGCGCTTGCGAGCCATGTCGGCTCGAAGGGACTAATCCTTTCGACCGCCTTCTCGGCCGCCGTGGACGTCGATGTCGCGACGATCAGCGTCCTGCGGCTGGTCGGCGTCCAGACGGATACCCTTACCGCCGGCCACGCGGTGCTCGGCGCGCTGCTCGTCAACGGCCTGTTGCGCCTCGGAATCGCGCTCGCGTTCGGTCCGCCCAAGTTCCGCATTCTCGTTCTCGCCGGGAATGCCGCTGCGCTCGCCTTCGCCGGTCTCGTTTATCGTGCGGGACTAACCATATGATTCAACGGCGTAAGTCATGCCCGCCGCGAGTTCGAAACCCAGTTATTTAGTCGGCTACGGTCTTGTAGGGGTTTACCTGACTCCTGCCGATATCGCGGAGTCCATAAACTTTTCGCGACAAGAACCTCTCAGCCGGCTCAGCGCTGCGGCCTGCGCTGCACCCACTCCACGGAGCACGGCAATGCACATTGCTCCCAAGCCCCATCTGCCATCGACCCTGCACGACCCTGCCGCATGTCAGGGATGCGAGGTACGCCGAAGTGGCATCTGCCGCGTACTCGACCCGGACAATCTCAGTCAGATGGCCCGCGTCTCCAGCCGCCGGGTCGTTGCCAGGGGTGAACCGATCCACCGGGTGGGGCTCGACGACGACGTTGTTGCGAACCTTCTGGGGGGCGCCGTCAGCCTTGCCCGCTGCCTGCCCGACGGACGGCAACAGATCGTCGGCCTCCAGTTTCCCCCCAGCCTCGTTGGAAACTTCGTCGGGGTCGACGATGGACTGGACACCGTGGCTCGCGAAACCGTCCGGCTTTGCGTCATTCCCCGGCATGATTTCGAGACGATCATCTCGCGCAGCCCTGAGCTCGAACATGCTGTCCTCCATCAGGTCGGGCTCCAGCTCGACGAGGCGCGAACGTGGCTCCTGGCGATCGGCCGCAAGTCGGCAAGCGAACGGGTCGCGACCTTCCTCGACATGGTGGCCCGGCACCGCGCCGTTCCTGCCGAGGAAGGCGGTGAATACATCCTGCACCTTCCCTTGTCGCGCGGCGCCATGGCCGACTTCCTCGGCCTCACGATCGAGACCGTGTCGCGGAAGATGACGGAGTTGCGTCGGACCGGGATCATCGACTTCTCGGACGCGACAACGGTCCGCATCCTGTCAAGGCAGCGCCTGAAGTCGGCAACCGGCGACGTGCCCTGATTTCAGCTGCGGAGGAATTCGAATACATTGCCTGCACTCTGCGAAGATGAGGGCCGCCGATACGCGTCGATGACGGCACCGACCTCTTGCCGACTAAGAAATCGCCGAATTGCCGGGATCAGAATGTCGGCCTCGCAAGCCGCATGGCGCCGCAGGCTGCGAAACAGGGCACGCGTCTGGAAGGCGATGCCTTCGAGTTCCTGACGGCTGTTCCGCTCGTGCAGCCTCACCAGTTCCAGGCTGAGGTCGATGGCGGCATCACGATCCTCGCCGTGCTCGTCCACGAGCCGTTGGATGAGCGAGCGATAAATGGAGACGGGCGGCAGTCGGCGTTCGAGCGCCGCGAAAATCCAACGCTCCTCGATGAAATGGATGGTTCGGAGCCGGGGAAGAAGCGTGGCGCGTATCGCGGCGCAACCACCGGCGTCGTACTGCGGAAACGTGTCGGCTAGGGCCTCGAGTTCGAGGCTGAGGACGAACTGCTGCGAATGATATCCGCGCAGCAGGTCCAAGGGTGTAGGCCCTTTGCCGCGCCGCTGGCGAACGGGATCACTGGGTAGGCTGCGGTTTTCCACGGCTGAGACCGATCGAACTGGATATGCTTCCCAGGAGACGTTCCCGTCATCCGGGCGAGCCGGCGGCACGCCGTCGTTCTCGCGGCGCATTCCACCCGGCGGTGGGCATACCATCCGCACGGGCGGTGGTGCGTCTTGCGGTGAATCAAAACGCCCGACCGCTCCTCTCCCCAGTGTCAGCCCCGCGACGATGCGATTGGTCCGCGCAGAAAGGAGACGGTCATGCCGGAAACGATGCATGCCGCAGTCGTGGAGGAATTCGGCAGGCCCCTCCTGATCAAGTCCGTGCCCGTGCCCGAACCCGATCACGACGAGGTCCTGATCCGGGTCGTCGCTTGCGGCGTCTGCCATACGGATCTGCATGCCGCAGACGGTGACTGGCCGGTCAAGCCGCACCTGCCCTTCATCCCTGGGCACGAGGTCGCCGGCGTCGTTTCCAGACTTGGTCGAGACGTCGACAACCTGCATGTCGGCGACCGGGTGGGCGTTGCGTGGCTGCACGACGCCTGCCTCGCATGCGAGTATTGCGAAACCGGCTGGGAAACGCTCTGCGAGCACCAGCACAACACGGGATACAGCTGCGATGGCGGATTTGCGCAATACGTCGTCGCGCGAGCGCAATTCGTAGCAAAGCTGCCGGACAATCTGGACTTCGGACCTGCGGCTCCGATCCTGTGCGCCGGCGTTACGGCCTACAAGGGACTGAAGGAGACCGAAGCGCGGCCCGGCCAGTGGGTGGCCGTTTCGGGTGTGGGTGGCCTCGGCCACATGGCAATCCAATACGCGAAGGCGATGGGACTGCGCGTGGCGGCTATCGACGTCGCACCGGAGAAGCTGGAGCTTGCGACCAATCTGGGGGCGGACCTTGCGGTGGATGCCCACATGCCGGATGCCACCGCGAAGATCGTGGCGGCGACAGGCGGAGGAGCGCATGGCGTTCTGGTCACGGCCGTCTCGCGTCCCGCCTTCGCTGCCTCGCTGGAGATCGTGCGCCGACGGGGTACGGTCGTTCTCGTCGGCCTGCCACCGGGCGAGTTCCCCGTTCCGATCTTCGACGTCGTCCTGAAACGCCTCACGCTTCGGGGATCGATCGTCGGCACGCGGCGCGACTTGGACGAGGCCCTGGACTTTGCCGCCCGTGGCGACGTCAAGGCGGAGATCGCAACCGTCCCCTTGGCCGAGGTCAATCGTGTCCTGGCGGACCTCAAGGCAGGCCACATCTCGGGTCGCGTCGTCCTCGATCCCACGGCGCAAGGGCTCTCCGGCCACGCCAGAAAGGAAGCGGCCGCAGCTTGAGCTGCCGGTTCGGGTCATGGGACAGAACCTGATGGTCGGCACAGCCATGATCGCGGCCAGCGTCTGCATCCACACATTGGGTCTGATTGCCCTGACCCGAGTCCTATCCCGCGTCGTGGAGGCGTTCCGTCTCCATCTGAACTGGGGACGGATCATCGCCATGATGTTCGTGGTGCTTGGACTGTTCCTTCTGATGACGATCGAGGTTTGGGGATGGGCTGCCGGGTACAGGCTGCTCGGTGTCGTCTCAGATTGGGAGACGGCGCTCTACTTTTCGACTACGACCTTCTCGACCGTCGGCTTCGGAGACGTGACGCCTCATCCGACATGGCGCCTTTTGGCTTCGCTGGAGGGCATCGATGGATTTCTGCTGATCGGATGGTCGACCGCCTACCTCGTGTCCGCCGGTACCCGTATCGGACCGTTCCGATCAGGCGAGCACTTCTGAGCTCCATGCACGAGCATGATCCAGATCAAAATGTCGGAAGACACGGAGGCGCTCGATGCCGACCAGGCATGGGAGGGCTGAATGTCCGACAAACCCCGCTTCGCATCGATCCTTGTCGGCCTCGACGGTGGTCCGGGCGCGGCTTCGCGCGTCGGGCTTGCGGCACGTATCGCCCAGCGTTTCGACGCGCGGCTGACCGGCGTCGCTGGCCAGGGCATTCCGATCTCTCTCTATGCCGGCGGATGGGATGGAGGTTACACGGAGATTGCGGCGGCCGAACGCAGCGCGATCCGGCGAAATCTCGCCGCCGCTCGCCAGACCTTCCAGGGCGCCGCCCCGTCGTCGGCCACTTGGCTCGAAGGCGAACGCGACCCGACCGATCTGATGGTGCATCACGCGAGCCTGGCCGATCTGATCGTGCTGGCGCGGCGCGGCTCGGACGATGCCTATGCCGGTCCCCTTTCGATCGACCCCGGTTCCGTCGCGCTGCGCGCCGGAAGGCCGCTTCTGATGGTGCCGCCGAATGATGAACGCGACAGCGCGAGCAACGTCCTGGTGGCGTGGAACGATTCCCGGGAATCGCGCAGAGCGCTGTCTGACGCACTACCCTTCCTGGCGGGCGCTCAGCATGTCTTCGTGCTTGGTATCGGCCAGGGCGCGGTCGGCGAGAGCCTCAGCCAAGCCTGCACCTATCTATCCCGCCGTGGCATCGAGGCGCACGCCCGCCATGTGCCGGAAGGCGACATCTCGATCGCGCAGGAGATCTTCGCTCGTCTGGAGACGATGGAGATCAATCTCCTTGTCGCCGGCGCCTTTGGTCATAGTCGCCTGCGCGAGTGGGTCTTCGGCGGAGTGACCTGGTCGCTCCTGGAAAAAACGCCCTGCCCCTGCCTCCTGTCTCACTGACGGCACTGTGAGCCTTGCGCGAGATCAATCCGGTACCTCGCCCTTCCTGAGACGATGCCATGGAACATGGCGACCCGGTCGCGACCCGACCGGATCGCATGATGGGCTTGGACAAGGACCGCCCCGCCATGAGCGCAGTCTCGACAGACACGACCATTGCCACCGGGCAGAGCCGGCCGGCAACGCACATCGATCCCGCACGCCACAGCCGCAGCATCAGCGACGCCCTGCTGGTGTTCGATGGTTCCAAGGCCGACGAACGCGTCGCTTCCGTCGCCGACGGGGTCGCGACGGTCTTCGAGACCCATCTGGAAGCGGTGCTGACCAACGAGATCGTCTTTCCAACGTCGGGGTTCGGCGAGTTGCTGACGCCTCCCTACGAAATCAGCCGACTCGACGAGGCCGCGGCCGACCGTGCCGCCAAGAAGCTGACGGAGCGCCTGGAGCGGACCGGCCACCCGTTCGACCTCCGGCGCCTCGACGCGCTCGGCTTCGAACTGGAGAACTCGGTATCGAGCCTCTCGCGCTGCGTCGACCTGGTAATCGCGGCGCGAGCTGAAGGTACCGTCGAACAGCGGCCGAACTTCACGGAGGCCGTTCTCTTCGGCAGCGGCACCCCCATGCTCGTCTGTCCGCCCTCCATCGAATGGTTCGACCCCGCGGCGCCCGCCGTGATCGGCTGGAAGAACCGGCCGGAATGCAGCCGCGCCATTGCCGGAGCGCTTCCCTTCCTGCAGCGCGCGCGAGACGTCTTCCTGGTGACGGTCAGCGAGTACGGTGCCGACGAGCAGTTTCATCGCGAACCGGCGGCGGACATGGCGCGCCATCTGGCGCGGCATGGCATACGGGTCGAGATCCGCCATCTACCGAAGTGGGATCATCCCGCCGATGCGCTTCTCAACGAGACGAAGGCGACCGGCGCCGGTCTGCTCGTCACGGGCGCCTACGGCCATTCCCGCTTCAGCGAATGGCTGCTCGGCGGCGTGACGCGCGAGCTTCTGAAGAGGACCGACGTCGCGGCGCTTCTTTGCCACTGAACTATCATGGCCGCGCAGCACTGCCTGGTGACCTACCATGTGCAGCCCTGGGGCCCGTCGTGGACGATCGCCTTTCAGGGAAGCTGCTGGGGCTTCTTCCCGACGCGCCGGCTGGCCCTTCGCTGTGCCGCTAGCAATGCTCGCCGCGTCGCGCAATCAGGCCACGAGGTCGACATCGAGATCCATCGCCGGTCGCGGCTTGGCGTCTCGCCGCCGCGCGTCCTCCATTTCGGCGAAAGCCCGGCAGGCCGTCGCACGGGACGCGGAAGGATCGTCAGGACGGACAAGGAGAAGAGTGATGAGCGAGCCCAAGCGAGATCCGTCGCGTCCCACCGACCACGGCGCGGAAATCCTGCGCACCCTGACCGGGATGGTTCTCACCGTCCGTCCCCTTGAACCCGGGGACGAACGCGTGTTGGAGTCGCTGTTCGACAACATCACGCCCAGCGACATCCGCTTCCGGTTCTTCAGCACCGTGAAGCACATCGATCGAAACCGCCTCGACGCGATGATTCATCCGGAAGGGGCGGGATCGGCGAGCTTCATAGCCTTCGACGCATCCGGGACGCCGGTCGCGACATCACTCTTCGTAGCGGATACGAATGGGCGGGAGGGCGAGATCGCCGTCGCCGTACGAAGCGACGTGAAGCGGCACGGGATCGGATGGCTGCTTCTGGCCTACAGCCTCGCCTACGCGAAGCGCTCCGGTTTCCAAAAGGTCCGATCCGTGGAAAGCCGCGACAATGCCGCAACGTTGAATTTGGAGCACGAGGTCGGCTTCTCGATGCACGCCCACCCGGACGACCCGACGCTGACGATCGCGACGATCGATCTTCCGAAGTGGGAAGGGTGAAGCGCGCCGGTCATGAGCGATCTCATCCGACCTCATGTGAACGGCGCCCCAGGGGCGCCGTTCGAACGTGCAGAGATCGTATGCGTCTCTCGTCAGTCCGCTTTCACCTTGATACGCCGCTCCAGAGCTTTCGCCTCCGGCGTCTTTGGCAGGCGGACCTTTAGAAGGCCCTTGGCCATGTGCGCCTCGATCTTCTCGCTGTCGACGCCGCTCGGCAGCGTCAGGCTGCGCGAGAAATACCCGTAGCGGCGCTCGGACATGAAGATGTCCTTCTGATGCTTCTTCTGCTCCCGAGCCTTCTCACCGGCGATGGTCAGGACACCGTTGGCGACCTTGACCTCGATCTCGGATTCATCGAGTCCGGGCACTTCGGCGACGACTTCGTATTCGTCGTCACGCTCGATGACCTCGACCGCCGGGGCGGAGAAATCCGCCGCGGCGGCCAGTTCGCCGCCTTCCGGCATGAGCGAGCGGCGGCGCGGGAAGAACGGCCGCCCGAGCATCTGGTCGAACAACTGGTCGACCTCCTGGTACCAGGGCACGAAGGGCCGGGTGCCCCGGTGGCGCGTCAGTGCGCCGGCCGGAGCGTGGGTTTCGACGGGCAGTTTCGTGGCAGGTTCAGCCATCGTCAGTCTCCTTGTCGATCGAACCCGGACCGAGGGACGCCAGTCCCTCGGCCGGGATCAGGAAATCGAGATATTGTCCATGACGCGGGTCACGCCGGGCGCCGACCACGCGGCGATCTCTGCGGCCTGCCGGTCGGACCAGGCGTGAACATGGCCCGAAAGGGTGACGACCCCGTCCTTGACGTCGACGTTGATCGCCCTGGCTTCCAGCGCCGCATCCCGCTTGAATGCATCGATGATGCGCTTCTTCACGTCGGCGACTTCGGTCTTCGGGCGGATCTCGACGGTGTTGGTCACGCCGATGACGCCGGGCAGGTTCTTCACCGCGTCGTAGGCCGCGATCCGCTGGTACTGCCACTCCACACGACCGGAGAGCGTCATCCAACCGTTCTCGACCTTGACCTTCACGGCCTCGGCCGGAAGGATCGTGTTCCAGTTGATGGAATTGCTGGCGCGCCGGGCGATCTCGTCGTCGACGGTCTTGTGCGTTCCGATCGGACGCACCTCTATCTTCTCCGCGACACCCCGTACGCCCTTGATGCGCATCACGATGCGCTCGGCGGTCGACTTCTGCGAGAAGGTGGGCACGTGCCCCGTCAGCGTGATGATGCCGCTATCCACGGCGACGCCGATATCGGCGGCATCGATGCTCGGTTCGAACTCCAGCGCTTCCATGACGGTTTTGCGCAAGCTGGTGTCAAACATCGGTTGTCTCCTTGCAACGAGGCGAAAACGCCTTGTCATGGAAGGTTAGGAGACGGCCGCCCGGCGGTCTTGACGGAAATCAAGCTGCTGATCGTCCGCCCGGACACTGATCTCACGGGATAGCAGCTGCCATTTCCGGCGTGCCGACGACATGCGTGTGGGCTTGCATCTCGGCCTGCAGGAGAACCTGCCGGAGTTCCATGCGGCGGATGCTGATGCCCCGCGACCGCAGGTCACGCTCGGCCCGGCTGATGATGGCTTCCCCGTCACCGCCGCTCAAAGCCAATCGAACCGTGGCGCGCGCATAGGCCTGACGTGTCTCGCCCGACAATCCGAGCCGCTCCGCGACCCAGAGGCCGAAACGACGGTCTCTTGCGGCCCGCACGAGAAACGCCTGCTCCTCGTCATGCGCGAACTTCGCCTCGAAGGCAGCTTCGCGATCTTGGAATATGGACACGTGCACCTCCTGTTGCTGCGCATGGATCACCACCGCGAGCGCCTGGCCGAAACGGCCGCGAGAAGGCTTTCCGTGCGCCGCTCGTTCCGCCTTGACCCGGATCAAGCGGCGGGTCGCCAAGCCCCGACAAGCTGTAGTCGGCTTGTCTGAGCGATGGAGACCTCGGCATGACGGACGGACTGCGGACCGGGCAAGACAAGGATCAAACGGGCAGCCCGGTGATCGGCACGAGCAGGCCGCGCCTTCTCTCCGTCCTGGGGCCCGGGCTGATCACCGGCGCGTCCGACGACGACCCGAGCGGGATCGCCACCTATGCGCAGGCCGGCGCGGCCTTCGGGTACGGGCTCGCGTGGCTTCTGTTCTACTCCTACCCACTGATGGTGGCCGTTCAGATGATCTCCGCGCGGATCGGACGCGTGACGGGACACGGCATCGCGGGCGTCCTCCGCCTTCATGCGCCGAACTGGCTCCTGCAGACGACGGTTCTGCTTCTGCTCGTGGCGAACACCGTGAACCTTGGTGCCGACCTTGGCGGAATGGGAGACGCGACGACCCTTCTTCTCCCGGGCATTCCTCGCTGGCTCCCGGTCGTCTTCCTCGGATTTCTGTGCGTCGGGATGCAGCTGCTTCTGAGCTACACGCGCTATGTCGCCGTTCTAAAATGGCTGACGGCGGCCCTGCTCCTCTACTTCGCCGCCCTGGCCATGACGGAGGTCGACTGGATTACCTTCCTGTCCGATACGATGCTGCCGGGCAACCTGAGCGGTCGCGAGGCTTGGACGACCGTCGTCGCCGTTCTCGGCACGACCATCAGCCCCTACCTCTTCTTCTGGCAGTCGGCGGAGGAAGCGGAAGACCTTCATGTCGATCCGCGTCGGCACGAGCTCATCACGGCGCCGGAACAGGCGCCCGCCGCGCTTCATCGGATCGAGGTGGATACGCTCGCCGGCATGGGCTTCTCGAACGTCGTCGCGCTCGCGATCCTCGGAACCGCCGCTGCCGCCTTCCACCGCAACGGCATCGCCGACATCGCAACGTCGGCCCAGGCGGCCGAGGCCCTGCGCCCGATCGCCGGGCACTTCGCCAGCCTTTTCTTTGCCATGGGCGTGATCGGCGTCGGACTCATGGCGGTGCCCGTGCTGGCGGGCTCGGCTGCCTACGCGATCGGCGAGGCGCGGCAATGGCCGGTCGGCTACAGCCGCTGCATGCAGGAGGCCCGCGCCTTCTATGTCGTGGTCGCGCTCTCCACGCTCATCGGCATGGCGATCAGCCTCACGCCTTCGATCGATCCTATCCGCGCCCTCTTCTGGAGCGCGGTCCTGAACGGTGTCGTGTCTGTGCCGGTCATGGTGGTCATGATGCGGGCCGCGAGCGACCGCGCCATCATGGGCAGCTTCGCCGTGCGGGGCCTCTTGCGCGCGCTCGGTTGGGTGGCGACCGTGGTCATGGCCCTCGCGGCCATGGGCATGGTTCTGACCTATGCGATCGCTTGATCCACAAGAGCTTGATTTTCATCAAGTCTTTCCTGCCGCCGCGAGCCGATCCTGCCGACAGGAGAGCGAAGGAAAGCCTGGCATCATGGAGTTCGCCGAAGCCGACGCGAGCATGACGGTATCCGGCCCGGCCATGAAGCCGCAGGACAGGCTGGTGGTCGGTCTCGCGGTCCCGCCGGAGTTGCGGAGCGGCGGCGACACGCTTCTGGTCCTGTCCCGGCTGATGTGGGACGCCAGTGTGCAGACATTCGAGGACGCGGTCGGCGTCGCGACGGAACGGGCCGACATCCTCGGACGCGAGCTGGTCGAAGTCACGAAGGGCCATTCGCCCGGGGAGTGCTTCGGGCGCGGTAGAGACGCCTTCGTCGCCCTCCTGCTGCTCGACCTGGAGTGGGTCGCAAGGTCCGTGGAGCGCACGGGCCGCCTGGCTGGTCAGTGTGCCACCTGCATCCGCACACGCCGGGAAGCGCTTGCGAGCGACATGATGGCCACGCAGGTCACGCCCTAGTCGGTTCGTCGCAAGGCGGGGTGACGGTTCGGTTCGGCGCCGCCGGATACCCGGTTTCGCCGGTGAATGCGGGGACGATCGAGCCTCCTCGCTCCACGGCAGAAAAGACGGAGAGAGCGATGTCTCATACCCACCAGTTTCGGTCCGACCCGCCAGCGGCCCGCCCGGCCGTTCGCGTTCGTTCCACCGAGCCGGCGCGGCCGAGGACAGGGCCCATCGAGCTCCTGCCGAAGCTCCAATCCATCTCGCGTTCGGTCCGCATTCTCATGCAGGCCCACCTGCAACCCGGACTTCTATCTCTCGGTGCCGAACAGGTACTCTGGAACCTGCGAGAGTCCGGACAAACCGAATTGCGCAACCTCCAGCGCGAAGTGCAGATCAACGCCTCGACCGTTTCGAAGATCGTTGACCGCTTCGAGCGGCAAGGTCTCGTGAGCCGGCGCATCGATCCGAAGGATCGCCGCCGGGTGCTCCTTACCCTGACGGAGACCGGACTCAAGAAGCGCAAGAAACTGCTCACGGAACTTGGAGAGCTAGAGGACGAGTTGCAGGACCTCTTGCGGAACGAAGCGCAGGCGCTCGTGGTCCTGGGCGCCGTTGCAAAGATTCTCGCTGAAGCGGCTGCGGACACGAGATAACCGATGGAGCGGTCGACCTTTCCGTCGCACGGGCGTCGAAGCCCGGACGCTCGTCTCCCTCGGCGGAGGAATGGGCGGCGAGCGCGAGCGATCCGCACCGCCGCGCTGCCAGTCGGACTGGCCTTGGCGCTGCTGGGTGGTAGCGCGCAGGCCGGTGCCGCCACGTCGTCCTCGCGTGCGGATCTCGTCGCCCGGGTTGCGCCCGCCGTCGTCTCGATCGTTGCGATTGGAAGCTCGCAGATGAACCCGGATGGCACCGAGACCGGGATCGTTCCACCCGCTCCCGCTCCGATCGGTTCGCGCAACTTCCGGCCGGCACCGTCGCCCCTCGTTCGAACGGCGACGGGCGGCGATATCGTCGTAGGGGCGGGTTTCCTCGTCGCATCGAGCGGCATCGTCGTCACGAATGGGCATGTGGTCGAGGGCGCCGGCGAAGTCGCGGTGCAACTCTCGGACAAAACCGCCTATCCCGCCAAAGTCGTCGGCGCCGACTCCAAACGCGATATCGCGGTCCTGCGCATCAAGGTTCCCCATGCCCTGGCTCACCTCCCCTGGGGTGACGCCTCGCGCTTGCGGGTCGGCGACGCCGTTCTCTTGTTCGGCGATGCGTTCGGGCTCGGTCCCTCGGTTTCCGCCGGCATGGTGTCGGCACTTGGTCGCGATCTCGGCGTCGGTCCCTTCGACGACTTCATCCAGCTCGACGCGTCACTGAACAAGGGCGCCTCGGGTGGCCCCGTCATCGATGAGGCGGGGCAAGTGGTCGGGATGGACACGGCCATCTACAGTCCGACGGGCTTCAGCGTGGGCGTGGGTTTCGCCACGCCCGTCGATCAGGTGCGCCAGTCCGTGGAAGCGATCCTGCGGTCCGGTCCACCACGCTACGGCTTCCTGGGCGTCGGGGTCGAAAGCCTGTCGCCGGATATCGCCGCCTCGCTGGGTCTGGCAGACGTACGAGGCGCCCTGATCGGTTCGATCACGCCCGGCTCCCCCGCGGCCCGCAGCGAACTTCGGCCCGCGGACATCGTGCAATCCGTCAACGGGCGCGCGATCCACAGTGCTGGCGATCTCTCCCGCGCCATCGCTTTGTCTCACCCCGGCGACTGGGCGGCGCTGGAGATACTGCGATCAGGACAGCGTCAGCATTTGAGCGTCGCGGTCGGCGATGCGACGTCGGTTGCCGGAGCCGGAGCCGGCGCCGACGCAGGCGTCGGCGGATTATCGCTTCCCTCCATTGGGGCGACTCTCTCGACGTCTCCGCCGGATAGTCACGCGCGACTCGCGGGAACCAAGGTGCTGGCGGTCGATGCTGGGTCCGCGTCCGAGGGAATCGGACTGACGGCCGGCGACGAGATCCTGTCCGTCAACCAGGTCCCGGTGCGCGTTGCGGGCGAAGTCCTAGCGCAGATTCGAGCCGCCCTTCGTCACAAGCGCACGTCCGTGCTCCTTTCGGTCCGCCGAGGAGACACCGAGGATCTCGCATTGCTGCCGATCGAAGCAGAAGGCGAGGCGGAATAGTTCGGAGCAGGATTACGATCCCGGATCGAGGCTGGACATTCGTACGCGTACGGATTGTCGCAGGCACCCAGTCGTGACAAGCTCGGCCGTCGCTTGCCTGATCTGGTGGATGGGGGTCGCCCGGACATGCGAAAGTCACTTCTGATTTCGGCCGTCCTTGTGGTGTCTTCCGCCCATGCCGAGGACATTCCCTTGCTTCCCGATCTGGCGGCGGTCGACCCCGCCTTTGCCGGCGGATTCAACCTCGGCGAGGGAAACGTCGGCGCCTTCAATCGAGGCACCGGCAACACCGGATATTTCAACGGCGGTTCGGGCAATGTCGGGCTCTTCAACGGCAACCAGAATGCCGACGCCAGCAGCGGCAACGGCAATATCGGCTTTTTCAACGGCAATCGGAACGGCGGCAGCCGGAACGGCAACGGCAACGAAGGTGTCTTCAACGGTAACCTGAACGGCTTCGCGAGCCGTGGGCCCAACGTCGGGAACGACAACGGCAACGACAACGACGGCGCGCTGAACGGCAACCTGAACGGCGCCTTCATCGACGGCGCCGATGCCGGAAACGGCAACGGCAACGCGAATGTCGGCACTCTCAACGGCAACAGGAACGGCAGCGGCGCGCCGGCCGGCGACGGAACGGACGTCGGAGGGACGTTCGCGACGAGTCTGGGCCCCTATGCGTCTGCGACCGGCTTCGCGTCCACGGGCGTCGGATCCTTCGCCTCGGCGTCGGGCTTCGCCGCGACAAGTCTCGGCCAGTTCTCGACCGCCGTCGGGTTCGCCACGACGGCAGTCGGACAGTTCGCAACCGCATCAGGTTTCGCGGCGACAGCCGTGGGGCAGTTCGGCGAGGCGAGCGGCTTCGCCTCGACGAGCGTCGGTCAATTCGCAACGGCGTCAGGGGCCGCCTCGACCGCGGTCGGGCAATTCGGCACGGCAGCGGGCGCCCACTCGACTTCGATCGGTCAGGCCAGCAGCGCCTCCGGCCGCGGAAGCGTCGCGATCGGTCAGGGAGCCGCCGCTCCCTTCGATCGCTCTATCGCCATCGGACAGGGCGTCAGCACGCAACGGCCCGGCGAGATCCGCATCGGGAACGAGGGCCAAAGCGTCGTGGTCCCTTCGCTCGCGACGGCTGCATCGGGAGGCGGCACACGGTTCGTGACGTCCGATTCCGTCGGGGGGTTGTCCAGCACGGCTTTCACGGTGGACGATGTTCTGACACGCATCGACCGGACGGGTGACCGCGCCAGCGAGGGCACGGCCTTGGCGCTCGCGGTCGGCGGTCTGTCCTTCCCGCCCGACGGCCGGAACTTCGCGCTCGCCGGCAACATGGCGACCTTCGATGGGCAAGGCGCAGCTGGGATGGGTTTCGTGGGTCGTCTCGCGGGTGAACCGACCTACGACGTCTTCATGAATGCCGGCGTCGGCGTCGGCTTCGACACGGGACGCGCGGGCGCACGGGTCGGTCTTGCGGTGGCTTGGTAGCGCCGCGCTCGCCGCGGCGTTCGGCTTGCTGTCGCTCACGACCGAACAAGCGGTCGCGCAAGCCGGCGGACCATGTGAGGCGCAACGCCAGGGTTGCGTCGCCATGGCACAGGACAACTCGCGCCTCGCCCTGACCCTGGTGCGTACGCTCTTCGTTGCGGTCGGACAGGCGATCGAGACGGGAAACTATTCTGTGCTGCGCGATCTCGCCGCGCCGGACTTCCGGCGTCGCTACTCGCAGACCGGACTCGAAACGGCTCTCGCCCCGCTTCGCGATGGTGCGTTCAGGCCGCAGGATGCCGTCCTTCTCGTGCCCGCCATCTCGTCGTTCCGGCGCGAAAGCGATGACAAGCTCCGAATCGTGGGGTCCCTCGCGATAGCGCCCGCTCCCCTCCGCTTCGACCTCCTCTTCCAGGACGTGGCTGGCTCATGGCAGCTGCTCGGCTTTCAATTCTCTCCCGAGCCCGCAGGCACCCCTGATCCGGACGATGGGGCCGAGGAGACCGCGCGCGACCGAACGAATGGAGCACACCCCGGCCATCGATCCGACGTAGGGGAGCACCGACGCCGGAAGCCCTGATCCGCGGTGCTGACGCGACGTCGCACGATGCCGAGCAACCGGAGCCAATTTCGACAAAGCTATGATTTGCACGTCAGGAAGTGTTGGTCGGAGTGGCAGGATTTGAACCTGCGACCCCCTCGTCCCGAACGAGGTGCGCTACCAGGCTGCGCTACACTCCGCGACCGACGCGGTGTATAGCCAAGGTCGCTCCGCGTTGCAACGGTCCTCGCCCATCTTCTTCGCCGACGAGCAAGATCACGCGACTGCGCGGAGCACATGTTGCAACGCCTCCTGCCCTCTCCTATAGGATCGAAACGCGGCGCGCGGTGTTGGGGCGTAGCCAAGCGGTAAGGCAGCGGTTTTTGGTACCGCCATTCCCTGGTTCGAATCCAGGCGCCCCAGCCATCCTTCCCGATATCATCGCTGCCTGACGACCGGCATAGTCGCCATGATGGCGATGAAACGGATGTTGGTCGAGAAGTTGGACGACGCCGTGTGCGGACAGGTATCCGGTGCTGGCGCGTCATCCCTCTTGATCTGGAATGAGCGCCGAGCATTCGGCTGCGAGACGCCGGTCTTGATGGTCGTCGTCACGTCGAACGAGGCGTTGCTGGAGTCGTCGATATGACGACAAGCGATGTGGAAGAACCGTCCATCAAACGCCGGCACTCTCATGAGGCCGGCGGCGGTTAGATCCGCAGCGGTCCTGCGAGCCGAAATCAGAGGCGGCGCCGTGACGGAAATCGAACCCTATGACGGTCGATCTGCCGCCATGCGGAATCTCGCTTGTGCGAAACTATTCCGGTCGGCGAGAGCGGCGTTCGCCGGTTGAAGAATCATAATGTTTTTGTCAGATTTGAATCAATCGAGTGTCACACAAGATGACGCCGATGCTCCATGGACGGGAGGAGAATCATGCGGCAGGACATTCTGAGTCCCTATCGCGGCCTTTGCTACGGGCTGACGATCTCGATGCTGTTTTGGCTGGTTGGATTGAACCTCGGGCTGGCGATGTAAGTCGACAGGCAATTTCGAGCCTCGCCAAACCGCAGCGAACGGTCTATAGGCTCCGCTTCGATCAGCGATATAGCGGTTGATTCCGCGCGCGGCTGACCAAGCCGCAGACCTTGGGCGTTGAACCGTTCGGGCATTCGTCGCTGCCCATCGAACGGGAAGCGGGGTCATGAACGACCCCGCATGGGTGCGTTAGTGCGTACCCTGGCTCAAGGATTCCACCAGTGCCCTTTCGCACCTCCTATCCCGCGCTCGCCGAGGCGCTCGCGGAACGTGGCTATGCCGATCCGACACCTGTTCAGGACGCGGTCCTCGAGTCGCAGGCTGAAGGCCGCGACCTCCTCGTGTCGGCGCAGACCGGTTCGGGCAAGACGGTCGCCTACGGACTTGCGCTCGGCAGCACCTTGCTAGCCGACGGCGGCCTGCCGCCGGCCGGCGAACCGCTGGCTCTCATTGTCGCGCCGACCCGCGAGCTTGCTCTTCAGGTCCAGCGCGAACTCGCCTGGCTCTACGAGAAGGCGGATGCCAAGGTCGTCACCTGCGTCGGCGGCATGGATCCACGCTCGGAGCAGCGTGCGCTGGCAAGGGGCGCCCATATCGTCGTCGGCACGCCGGGCCGTTTGCGCGACCACCTCGAACGCGGCCGGCTTCTGATCGGGAACCTGCGCGCGCTGGTACTCGACGAGGCGGACGAGATGTTGAACCTCGGCTTCCGCGAGGATCTCGAGTTCATTCTGGAGGCGACGCCCGCCGAGCGGCGGACGCTCCTGTTCTCGGCGACGCTGCCCAAGCCGATTGTCGCCATGACACGCCGCTACCAGCGCGACGCATTGCGCATCGAGGCAAGTGCCGGCACGTCGAGCCACGCCGACATCGAGTACCGCGCGATTCGCATCGCGCCGACCGAGACCGAGCTTGCCGTCGTCAACATGCTTCGGCAGGTCGAGGCACCGAGCGCGATCGTATTCTGCAACACCCGCGAGCAGGTTCGCCATCTCCATTCCGGCCTCCTGGATCGGGGCTTCGCGGCGGTCGCTCTTTCCGGAGAGCTGGGCCAGTCCGAACGCAACCAGGCGCTTCAGGCGCTTCGGGACGGACGCGCGCGGGTTTGCGTGGCGACGGACGTCGCGGCGCGCGGCATCGACCTGCCGTCCCTCGGGCTCGTCATCCATGCCGAGTTGCCGAACGACGCCGAAACACTCCAGCATCGCAGCGGCCGCACGGGTCGCGCGGGTCGCAAGGGCATCTCCGCCCTGCTCGTTCCGCTGTCGCGTCGGCGCAAGGCCGAGCGGCTTCTGGCGGAGGCTCATATCCGTCCGACCTGGAGCGGCGCGCCCCAGGCGGACGAGATCCGGGCACTGGACCGCGAGCGTCTTCTCTCCGATCCGCTCCTGACCGAGGAGGCCAGCGAGGACGATCTCGAGGTCGGCCGCGTCCTTTTGGAGCGCCGGCCGGCCGAGGAGCTGGCGGCGGCCCTTGCGCGGATCTACCGCATGCGCCTTCCCGCACCCGAGGATGTCTACGATCCCGGCTTCCAGTCGGAGCGCCCGGAGCGTGGCCGGGGTCCGAAGCCCACCCGCGAGGGTAACGAGAGCGCGCCGCGTCCGTCGCGGCGCAATGATGGACCGACCGTCTGGTTCAGGCTCGATATCGGCCGTCGCAACAATGCCGACCCCAAGTGGCTGCTGCCGCTTCTGTGTCGGCGTGGACGCGTGACGCGGGACGAGATCGGAGCGATCCGCGTCTTCGATCGCGAAACGAAGTTCGAGATCAGCGAAGCGGTTGCCGACAAGTTCGCGAACGCGGCTCAGGGCACCCTCGACGACATCACGATCAGCCGCTTCGAGGGTGAGGTTGGCACGCCCGAGCGTCGGGAGCGGACGGACCGCAAGCCGTTCAAGAAGGCCGATGGCCCGCGCGCGAAATCTTCGGCGCCCCGCGAAACGCAAGGCAAGGGCGGCGGCAAGCCGCGCCGACCGAAGGCCCGCAACGCCTGACGAAGGGAAACAGTTAGTCCAGCGCTGGACGTCTCCCGGTCTGGTCCTCACGCGATTCGGTGTTATGTTATAACAAGTCGAATCGCATGAGACCCGGACGATCCATGCCCGCCCACCTGTCCCGATCCATTCTTCGTAGCTCGGCTGCGCGCAGGGTTGGCATCGTCGCCCTTCCGCTCGCGGCGCTCTGGCTCGGCGTCTTCCTCGTGATGGCGAGTTGACATGACCAGTTCGATCGGACTGGAAGGCGTCTGCGTTAGGTTCGGCCGGACCGTCGCGCTCGAGCCCATGGACGCGACTTTCGCCCCCGGCTCGATGACGGCCGTCATCGGCGAAAACGGCGCGGGCAAATCGACCCTCCTGCGCGCAATCATGGGTCTCGTTCGCCTGACGTCCGGTCGCGTTCGCCTCGACGGCGTTCGTCGGCGGGACATAGCCTATCTCCCTCAGGCGCAGGAGATCGATCGCAGCTTCCCGATCGACGTGACGGACTTCGTCTCCTTTGGCGCATGGCCGCGGATCGGCCTGACGAGAAGCCTGTCCGCGACCGAGCAGCAAAAGCTGCTTGCCGCCATCGAAAGGGTTGGGCTTTTCGCCGAGCGCCAAAAGGCGATTGCACAGCTCTCCGGCGGGCAGTTCCAGCGGGCGCTTTTCGCGCGGCTGATACTTCAGGACGCGCCGATCCTTCTTCTCGACGAGCCCTTCGCCGCCGTGGACGCGAAGACCACTGCGGACCTGACGGGTCTGCTGCGCGGCTGGCACGCCGACGGCCGCACGATCGTCGCCGTGCTGCACGACATTGGCCTTGTGGAGCGGGAATTCGAGCGCACCATGCTGTTGAAGCACGGGCTCGTCGCCCATGGTCCGAGCCGCGTCGTCCTCGCCTCGGCCATAGCCGAGCGACAGGCGCGTGCGAGGCTCGTAGCGGCATGACCTTTTGGGATCTCGCTATCGCGCCGTTCATGGATTTCGGCTTCATGCGCCGGGCGCTTCTCGGATGCGCGGCGCTGTCGCTGGGCGCTTGTCCGCTGGGTGTGGTCCTCATTCTGCGGCGCATGAGCCTTGTCGGCGACGCGATGTCCCATGCGATCCTGCCAGGGGCGGCGGTCGGCTTTCTCGTGGCCGGGTTCTCGCTGTTCGCGATGGCGCTCGGTGGCCTCGTGTCCGGCCTTGTCGTGGCAGGTCTGGCCGGGCTCGTCTCGAGGTTCACCACCATGCGGGAGGATGCGAGCTTCGCCGCCTTCTACTTGGCCTCGCTCGGCCTCGGCGTCCTCTTGGTATCGTTGAAGGGGTCCAACGTCGATCTTCTGCACGTGTTGTTCGGCACGGTCCTGGCACTCGACGACAGCGCCCTTCTCCTGATGTCTGCAGTCGCAACCCTATCGTTGCTTCTCGTCGCCCTTCTCTACCGCGCCATCGTGGCGGCCTGCCTCGACCCGGCGTTTCTCCGAACCCTCGGTCCCGCCGGCGGTCTGGCTCACGGCATCTTTCTTCTGTTGGTCGTTCTCAACCTGGTGGGCGGGTTCCAGGCGCTCGGAACGCTCATGGTGATCGGCATCATGATGCTACCGGCCGCTTCCAGCCGCTTCTGGTCGGCAAGCGTGGCGGGGCAAATGGCGGTATCGGCCGCGATCGGCCTTGCGTCGTCCTTCGTCGGCCTTCTCGTCTCGTTTCATTACGATCTGCCCGCCTCGCCCGCGATCATCCTGTCTGCCAGCGTCGTCTATGTCGTGTCGCTCGTGGCGGGACATCGCGGTGGACTCGTGCGTCAGATCCTCGATCCCTCGTTTCAACGCGCATAGGAGCGACCCGTGAAGCATCTGCTAAAGCCGATCCTGGTGACGCTGCTCGTCGGCGTCTCGTCGGCCGCGTTCGCCCAGGAGCCGCTTTCCGTCGTCGCGTCCTTCTCGATCCTCGGCGACATGGTGCGCGAGATCGGTGGCGATCATGTCGCCGTGACGACGCTCGTCGGGCCCGACGCCGACGCGCATGTGTTCGAGCCGTCGCCCCGAGACACGCGCGCTCTTCGCGACGCAAAACTCCTCGTGACGAACGGGCTGCAGTTCGAAGGCTGGCTGCCGCGCCTGTCGGAGACGAGCGGGTTCACCGGCGAGACGGTCGTGGCTTCGAACCAGGTCACCGCGCGTCGATTCTCGGAGACAGACGGGCATGAGGAGGAGCACGAAGCAGCGGTTCCCACGCCTCATGGTCACGCCGACGAGCACCATGACCACGGCACGCTGGACCCCCATGCGTGGCAGGATCTTCGCAATGGCGTACTTTATGTCAGGGCGATCGCCGATGGTCTGGCGAAGGTCGATCCCGATCACGCTGGCGACTACCGTGCACGCGCATCGAGCTACACCGCGCGTCTGACCGCGCTGGACGCGTCGATCCGTCAGGAATTGTCCACCATTCCGGCCTCCGAGCGCACGGTCGTCACGTCGCACGACGCGTTCGGCTACTTCGCGCAGGCCTACGACATCCGCTTCGTCGCGCCGGAGGGCGTCTCGACCGAGTCCGAAGCCTCCGCTTCGGACGTCGCCGCCATCATCCGGCAGATCCGCGACGAGAAGATCAAGGCCGTGTTCGTCGAAAACATCACGAACCCGAAGCTCCTCCAGCAGATCGCGGGCGAGACGGGCGCCGCGATCGGCGGGTCGCTGTTCTCGGACGCCCTGTCCGGTCCTGGCGGTCCGGCGCCGACCTACGAGCAGATGTTCCGCTACAACGCCGAGACGATCCTGCGCGCCCTCAAGACGAGCTGACGCTCAGCTGCAGACCGAGCGATCGAGAAAGAGCGACGACATCGCTCCGGTCTGGACATAGCGATACTCGACGGAAGTGAGTTCCCGTTTGCGCAAGGCAGCACGCCATGCGTCGCATTTATCGTCTCGGTCGCCGTCCCGCACGGCGGCGAGGTCGAGCCGGTCGTCCACGGCCAGGCGCAGCGTGAGGCGGTTGCCGTCGAATTGCACGTCTTCGAGAACGGATCCGTTCGCCATGTCCTGCGGAAGATTGTGGCGCATGTCGAGGATACGACCCGGGACGTCGCGCGCATCCGTCATCCAGGACATGCCTTCCGAGGTCTGCCAAGCGGTCAGCAACGCGGCAGTGCCGCCGAGGCCAAGCAATCGGATGAGTTGCCGACGTGGTTGACGTAGTGCGCTCATAACGACTCCGCTGATTCCGGGTCCTTCGCGCCAACGGAAGTAGTTCCCGGGATGTTGCGGGGCAATAGCTGCAGAGCGGGATAAAACGGAGTTAAGCTCGGTCGCGGCTAACCGCAGCTCAGGTCATCTCGCGATGGCGACGACGCAGTCGTTCTGCCCGTTCCGTGCTGAGCCGCGATCGGCAGCGTGGACAGGAAACGCCCGGCTCGTAGTCTGCGGACTGCCGAGCCTCCTCGTCGATCGGCCCACCGCATCCGAAGCAACTGTCCCACCGAGCGCGCGCCAGGTCATGGCCCAGCGCCGTCCGGCCATCGAAGACGAAGCAATCACCCTTCCACCGCGTTTCCTGCGTCGGCACATCCTCGAGATAGCGAAGGATACCGCCGTCGAGTTGGGCGACGTCACTGAAGCCCCGCGCGAGCATGTAGGACGAGGCCTTCTCGCAGCGGATGCCGCCGGTACAGAACATCGCGACACGGCGATGCCGCGCGGGGTCGAGTTCGCGGTCGACGAAGTCCTTGAAGTCCGTGAACTGGTCGATGGGTGGAACGACCGCGCCCTCGAACGTTCCGATCTCCGTCTCGTAGCGGTTTCGCGTGTCGAGGACGAGGACGTCGGGATCGTCGACCAGTTGGTTCCATTCCGCTGCCGAGACGTGTCGCCCGGTCCGCTTGGTCGGATCGGCCTCGGGCGCCCGCAGGGTGATGATTTCGGGTCGAACACGCACCCGCAAGCGCTTGAATGGGGCGCTGTCGGCGACCGAGCGCTTGATATCGCCATCGCGAAGGCCGAAACGCTCACGAAGTTTCGAGACGAGCGCCTCGACCTCTTCTGGTCCCCCGGCGACGGTGCCGTTGATTCCCTCTTCCGCCAGGAGAATCGTCCCGATCACACCGGCCGACCGGCAGAATGCGTCGAGGTCATCTCGGTCAGACCCGGGGTCCGAAAGGGCGACGAAGCGATAGAAGGCGGCCACGGCATAGCTCATGCGGCTTCATAAATCCTCGATTCGCGCGAGACCAGACGGAACGACGCTTCCAACTCCGCGTCGCGAGCGTTAGGTGGGCGCCATGAGCCTTCCCCTGGAACTGCAGTTCGAGCCTCGCCACGGCGACGCGGTTCCGGTCGCGCCGGGTGTCCATCGCGTCACCGCGCGCAATGCCGGCCCGATGACTTTCCACGGTACGAACACCTATCTCGTCGGCTCCGACGATCTGGTGGTCATCGATCCCGGCCCCTCGGACGATCGGCACCTTGAAGCGCTGCTGGCGGCGATCGCCAACCGCCCGGTGACCGCGATCGTTCTGACCCACGGTCATCTGGATCACTCCGCCCTCGCTCGTTCCCTCCAACGAAACGTCGATGCACCGATCCTCGCGTCTGCGGCCTATGCTGGCTCGAAGGACGGTGACCTCGCGGATCACCAAGTGCTGTCACTCGGCAGCGCCACGTTCGAGGTTGTGGCCACGCCGGGGCACACGGCGGATCATGTCGCCTTCGCTCTGCGGGGAGCTTCGCTTCTCTTCTCCGGCGACCATGTGATGGCATGGTCCACCACCGTCATCGCACCGCCGGACGGCCGCATGAGCGACTATATGGCGTCGCTGGATCGCCTGATGCCGCGACGGGAGACGCGCTACCTGCCGGGGCACGGCGGACCGGTCGAGCGTCCACAGGTGCTGCTTCGCGCACTGCGAACCCATCGGCGAATGCGTGAGGCGGCGATCCTCAACCGGCTGGCGACCGGTCCGGCGGAGGCTGGTGCGATCACGGCGGACCTTTATCGCGGCATCGAGCCGGCGCTGCGGAAAGCCGCGACGTTATCGGTGCTCGCCCATCTCGAGGATCTGACGGAAAAGCGCAGGGTCACGCGGCTCGGCGAAGTCTTCGCGCTCGTCGATGAACCGGCTACTCCTCCGGTGTGACGCCTTCCAGCACGTTCATCGCATCCTCGAGCCGCGCCATGAAGCCCTCGATGATGCGGCGGTTCTGGCCGAGATCGAGCGGAAGGGTTCGCGACCTCGACGTCATGTCGACATAGGTCTCGCCGTTCTCCTCCTGGATGCGGACGACGACGTCGCTCTTGAAGCCGAAAATCGGGACGGTCGCGACCCCTTGGATCGTGTAGTCCGTGGCGTCGATGCCTGCGAAGCGATCGAAGGGCTCTTCCGGATCGACGCTGTCGCGCGGTGTCGGAATCGGTGCCGCGACGAGGCCGCTGACGCCGAGATCGCCGTCCGAGGGCCTTGCGAGACTTGATGTCGCGACATCGACGATCCGGATACCGCTTCCCTCTAGGGCCGTGCGAGCGGCTCCGTAGACGGTCGATGCCGTAGCCTGGAAGTCGCGTCCGACGAGAGGTCTGGTGTCGTCCCCGCTCGCACCTGCCGGAACGGCCTGATCGAGACCCGTCGTGGCAGCCGAGTTGCCCGTCGGGTATTGTGTGTAGAGCCAGGCTGCGACCGCGAACGGAGCGGCGGCGATGAGCGCGATGGCAAGCGCCGCCGTGGCACGGCCGCCACCGTGTCTCCCACTGTGCCAAACGATAATGCAGGCCATGAGCGCCAGGACGAAACCAGCCGAGACGAGCGCGGCGGCGAGCGCGAAACTCCACGACAGCGAGGTTTCGTCCAGAACCGCCAGACGGAACAGAACGACCGCGCTGACCATGACCGCCGGCGCAAACATGGAGAAGGCCCAGGCCCAACCAGCGGTTCTGGTCCGCCCGACGATATAATGGCCTGCCATGCGCTTCTCGGCTCCGAACGTCCGACTCTATCCTATCAGGTCAGGCGGCGGGAAGACGATAGTCGCGGAAACGATCGCGAAGCGTCGTCTTCTGGATCTTGCCCGTCGCGGTGTGAGGGATCTCGTCGACGAAGACGACGTCGTCCGGCATCCACCAGCGCGCGACCCGGCCATCCAGGAAGCGCAGGAGCTCGTCCCGCGACACGTCGCAGCTTGGCTTGCGCACCACGACGAGGAGCGGCCGCTCGCCCCAGCGGTCATGTGCGACGCCAATCACGGCGGCTTCCGCGACGGCCGGATGCCCGACGGCCAGGTTCTCGAGATCGATCGAGGAGATCCATTCGCCGCCGGACTTGATGACGTCCTTGGCGCGGTCGGTAATCTGCATGAAACCATCCGGGTCAATGTGGGCGACATCGCCCGTATCGAACCAGCCGTCCTTGTCGAGAACGTCGCCATGCCCGTGATAGGCAGTCGCGATCGCGGGTCCCTTCACCATGAGCCGGCCGAAGGTCCGCCCGTCGCGCGGAAGCTCGGCGCCGTCGTCGCCGACGATGCGCATCTCGACGCCGAAGGGCGCGCGTCCCTGCTTCTGCTTCAGGGCAAGCTGGTCGTTGCGTGACAGATCCGCCGTATCGGCGCTCATGACGTTGAGCGTGCCGAGCGGGCTGAGTTCCGTCATGCCCCACGCATGGACGACCTCGACCCCGTAGCGCGTTTCGAATGCCTCCGTCACGACACGCGGGCAGGCAGCGCCGCCGATCACGACGCGGCGCAGATCCGGCAGATCCGAACCGCTCGCCTCGAGATGCTGCAGCAGCGCGAGCCAGATCGTCGGAACGGCCGCACTGAAAGTCACGCGTTCCTCGCGCAGGAGCGTACCGATCGACGCTCCGTCGAGCTTCGGCCCCGGCATGACGAGAGATGCGCCGACCATCGGCGCGGAAAAGGCGATCCCCCACCCGTTCGCGTGAAACAGCGGCACGACCGGCATGACCCGATCGCGCGAGGACAGGTTCATCGCGTCCGGCTGGATCGCGATCAACGAATGGAGGACGTTGGAGCGGTGCGAGTAGACGACGCCCTTCGGCATGCCGGTCGTGCCGGATGTGTAGCACATGCCGGCGGCATCCCCTTCCGCCACGGCGACCCAGCTGAAATCCTCGTCCCCTTCCGCGAGGTAGTCCTCGTAAGCGACGAGGTCGAGCGTCGAGTCGGGCAAGTTCTCCCGCTCGCAGAGCACGACGACCCGCCTGAGGCCGGACAGCTTTGGAACCAGCGCCTCGATCAACGGCACGAAGGTCAGGTCCGCGAAGATCATGCGATCGTCCGCGTCGTTCATGATCCAGGCGATCTGGTCGGGGAAGAGCCTGGGGTTGAGCGTGTGATAGACCGCGCCGGCTCCCACGATGCCGTACCAGCATTCGAGATGGCGCCAGGTGTTCCAGGCCATCGTGGCGATGCGCTCGCCCGGCGTGATGCCGTCACGCACCAAGCGGCTGGCCAGTCGCAACGCGCGACGGCGCACCTCGGCGTAGGTCGTTCGATGCATCGGCCCCTCGACGCTGCGCGAGACCACTTCGCGTCGTCCATGGTGCTCCGCCGCATGATCGATGACCTTCGTGCAAAGCAGCGGCCAGTCCTGCATCAGTCCTTGCATGCGGAACGCTCCTCCCGGTTCGGCGTTTTCTCGCCGATCATTTCATGCGGGTCAGCGTGCCGCTGGTGTGTCCGTGTGTCCAGCGCCCGCCGCCCGCGAACGACCTTCGCGGAGAGGGTATGGCCGACAACCTCACCCCACTCGTCCGCTCGCCGGAGCTCCTGCGTACAGGCGACCCCTTCGCGGCGCTCGACTTCCAGCTCCGGCTGGACTTGAGCGACGTCGAACACCGGTCTTTCGAGGAATGCGTGCGTGACGCCGCTCGTGCCGCTGGCGGAACGCTGCTGTTCGAGATGCCGGACGGCCTGATCGCCGACGGCATCGAACGCGTTGCAGCCGTCTCGCTTCCCGGCGGCGGCAAGGACGTCCTCGTTTTCGCTGGGCTTGAAGCCGGCGAGAAACGCATTCGGCTCATGGGGCGCGAAGAAGTCGGCGAACGCTTCTTCGGCTTCGCCAACGCCTATGTCAGCCTTCTCAAGCGACTCGAGAACAAGCTTCTAACCGGCTCTGCCTGACGATGTTTCAACCTCGACTTCGTGTCTTGGGCGAAGACGCCGTGCGCATCGCGCGCTCGAAGCGGATGGCGGCCTGCGCGGCAGCCAGCCGCGCGATCGGAACGCGGTAGGGCGAGCAGGAAACGTAGTCGAGCCCGGTTTCCTCGAAGAACGCGATCGAGGTCGGATCGCCACCCTGCTCGCCACAAACGCCGAGCGAGATATCGGGCTTGGTTCGTCGCGCCCGCTCGACACCCAGCGCAATGAGTTGTCCCACGCCCTCGACGTCCAGCGATTGGAACGGATCGCGATCCATGATGCCGAGGCGCTGATAGGTGGACAGGAAGTTCGCCGCATCGTCCCGAGAGATACCGTAGACGGTCTGCGTCAGGTCGTTCGTGCCGAACGAGAAAAAATCGGCCGCCTCGGCAATGCTGTCGGCCCGCACGATCGCGCGCGGAAGCTCGATCATCGTCCCCACGAGATAGGTGAGGTTGCGTCCCTGCTCGGCCATGACGAGTTCGGCGATCTCGTCGACCCGCGCCTTCACGAAGTCGAGCTCTTTCCGCAGGCCGACGAGCGGCACCATGATCTCGGGAACGACGGCCTTGCCCTTGCGCTGCCCGGCCTCAAGCGCCGCCTCGAAGATCGCGCGCGCTTGCATCTCGACGATCTCGGGATGCGAGACGGCCAGACGGCAGCCGCGATGGCCGAGCATCGGATTGAACTCCTGCAGAGATTGCAGGCGCTCCGCGACGACGCCCTCGGTGATGCCGAGCGTTCGGGCGGTATCGGTGATTTCCTGTTCGCCCTTGGGTAGAAACTCGTGGAGGGGCGGGTCGAGAAGGCGGATCATGACCGGTAGTCCCGCCATGATCTCGAAGAGCTCGATGAAGTCGGAGCGCTGGATCGGCAATAAGCGGTCGAGCGCCGAACGACGCCCCTCCTCGTCGCTTGCCATGATCATCTCGCGCATCACGCGAATGCGCTCGCCCTCGAAGAACATATGCTCGGTTCGGCAGAGGCCGATGCCTTCGGCGCCGAAGGCACGGGCGGCGCGAGCCTCTGCCGGGGTTTCGGCGTTCGTGCGCACTCGCATGCGCCGCGCCCGGTCCGCCATCGACATGAGGGTCGCGAAATCGCCGGTCAGCGTTGGACGCCGCAGCCTTGCGGCACCGGCGATCACGTCGCCGGTCGTGCCATCGATTGTCAAAGGATCGCCGAGCTGAAAGCTCCGTCCCGCCGCGATCAGGGTCTTTCCGTCCTGCGTGATGCGAAGGGAGCCGGCACCCGTCACGCAGGGCTTCCCGATCCCGCGCGCAACCACGGCCGCGTGGCTCGTCGTGCCACCTCGTATCGTCAGGACACCTTCCGTCACGTGCATGCCATGCACATCTTCGGGCAGCGTCTCGTTGCGCACCAGGATCGAGCGCCGGCCCTCGGCGGACAGCGCGATGGCCTGTTCCGCGGTGAAGACGATCTCGCCCGTGGCAGCGCCCGGTGAGGCCGGCATGCCTCGAGCGACGACATGCGTGTCCTCGTTGCGCTCGATCGTCGGGTGCAGGAGCTCGTCGAGCGAAGCCGGGTCGATGCGCAGAAGCGCCTCTTCCTCGGTGATGGCGTTTTCGCGCGTCATCTCGACCGCGATCCGCACCGCCTCGCCGACGGCGCGCTTGGCCGGCCGCGACTGCAGAAGGAAGAGCTCGCCGTCGCCGACCATGAAGTCGAGCTCCGCCGCGTCGCCGATATGGCTCTCCACCCGCCTCACATAGTCGGAGAGCGCCGCAAGATCGCCCGGGAAGCGACCCTCCTCGTTGCCGCTCAGGTCCGCGAGGTCGAGGACATCGGAGAGAATGCCGATCGAGTCGCCGTTCCCCCGCCCGCCCAGCGTGAACTCGCCGGCAAGGCGCGGCTCGCCCGACTTCAAGTCGCGCGAGAGCGCGCGGCCCGTCCCCGACTTCTCGCCCCGCTCGTTGAAGATCATTGCGTGGACGGTGACGGCGAGGCCCGCGTTTTCGGCAATGCCGTGAACCATGCGGAAGGCGCGAGCGACAGGGTTGCGCCAACTTGCGAAGGCCGCTTCGACGACGTCGTAGAGCTGCTGGAGCGGCGTCTGCGGAAGCGGAGATCCGCATTCGGCCTCGACGAACTCGAGATAGGCGACGACCAGAGCGCGCCAGTCGACGATCGAGTGGGGCTCCACACCGGTCCATCCGGCGCGCTCCCGCTCGCGGTCGGTCACCTCGTCGAACTCGCCGGGATCGAGTCCATGGACGAGCGCGCAGTAGCTTTCGATGAAGCGGCGGTAGGAGCGGAAGGCGAAGCCGAGGTCGCCGAGCTCGCGCGCCAGACGCTCCACCGTCCGCGAGTTCAGCCCGACGTCGAGAACCGTGTCGGCCAGTCCAGGCATGACGTTGCGTGCGCCTGTCCGGACGGCCAGAAGCAGCGGGCGCTCGGCACCGTCGAAGGTACGGCCCGTGACCCCTTCCAGCCACTCGACGCTGGACAGGATCTCGTTGCGCAAAGCTGGCGGAAGGCCCGAGGTCCCGGCCTCGCGCCAGGCACTGGTCGAGATCGTGAAGCCGGGGGGCACCGGAAGATCGAGCGCCGCGAGAACAGCGAGGTTCGAACCCTTCAGCCCAAGCGCTTCCGGCGCATCGACCGTGCGATCCGCGTGTCCGCGATTGAACGTAAAGAGTCGCTTGGCCATCGGTGTTCGATCGGAAACAGGAGCTGGGGCGCGTTAAGGCCACCAGCCCGCTTGTTTCTAGGGGATCATGACCGTCGCGCCAATTGTTGCGATGCCAAAAAACGCTCGGCCAGGGTTCAGAGGTGCTTTTCGATCACGGCCGCCATCTGCTCGGGCGACAGCGCACCGGCATACTTGTCGCCGTTCACGAAGAAGGTCGGAGTCGCGCTGACGCCGAAGTCGTTCTGTCCCGCCGCCTGAACGGCGACGACCTTGGTCTGAAGGTCGGAGTTCGAGAGGCAAGCCTTGAACTGGTCCTGCGACATGCCGGAAAGCTGGGCGATCTTCAAAAGAGCGACGGAGGCGTTCTCCGCGCCGGCCCATTCGCGCTGCTGATCGAACAGGACGTCGACCATTGCGGTGCGCTTGTCGTCTCCCGCGCAACGCGCCAGCATGAAAGCTGCCAGGGCGCGAGGGTCAAACGGAAACTCGCGCAGGATGAACTTCGCCTTGCCGGTGTCGACATAGTCGCGCTTGATGGTCGGCCAGGTTTCCGAGTGGAAGTCCCGGCAATGGCTGCAGGTCATCGAGGCGTACTCGATGATTGTCACCTTGGCATTCGGGTCACCCAGAACGACGTCAGGCAGCGCCTGCGGCGCGAGAAGCTTCGCGACGTCCGCCGTTCCCTCGGGAGCCGGCGCCTCGGCAGCGGCAGCGGTGGGAGCGGCTGCCGGCGCGGTCTGGCTCCAGGCCGCCGACGATCCGAGGGCGAGAAGAAGAGCTCCGGCGGCCGCGCCGGTGAGGGTATTGCGGAACATGGCGAGCATGAAGCCCTTCCTGATAGGGTTCGAGTCGTTTCGACCTAATCGATGATTGCGACGATTCCAACGCCGCCGTGCCCAGATGAACGAAGCGTAAGGCGCTCGCCGTTCAGCTTTGCGTGTTCCGGTTCGCCGCGTTGCGACCGAGCACGGTCTCGCCGTATCGCTCGAGTGCCGAGCGGAGCCTCGGGCTGTCGATCCTCGCCGTCGCCTCGGCGATATCGCGGCGCTGCGCGGTATCCAACGGCGCTCGCGGCAGCTTGCGGTCTGGCCTGAGGCGCAGGATGGGCTTCTGGACGATGCGCAGCTTGGCGACGGCGGGATAGCCGAAGAAGGCATTCACGCGAGCCAGCACCTCGTGCGTCTCATGTTGGAGACGAAGAACGAAGGCACCTTCGCACGCGACAACAAGCGTCGCGGGTTCAGCGGTCTCGTCATCTCCCTGCCGCGATGGCCAGATCAGCTTCTCGGGCCGGCAACCCTCCTGCAGCCGGACGCCCGCGATCTCGGGCCAGGACTGGATGAGGGCCGCGTTCATTCCCGCCTTCTTCGCGACGATCGGGTCCACCAGCGCGGCGATCAGGTCGCCCAAGGGGCGCGCGCCCCGCCGCGTTCGGCTGAATTCCTCGTTCTTCATGCTCGCGTCCTCGCAGCCGTCCGCCTTGCTCCGGTCAGCATGCAGGACATGACGCCGAACAGGCTGATCAGCGTCCATTCGTTGAGAAGGACGCCATGGAACGAGCCGAAGATAGCGAAGAAAATGACGAGAAGCACGGCTGTCGAACGGAAGCGCTGGCTGCGCGGGGCACTGGAGACGGCGGCCAGAAAGGACGCGAAGGTTGCCATCATCAACGCGACGCTGACGAGCCCGCTGGAGAGCGCCTCGTCGAGCAGCATGTTGTGAAGGTGCTGGTAGTAGGTCACCATGAAACCGTTGCGTCCGGCCTTCTCGCCGGCCGCCTCCATGCGGTGGGTTCCGCCGACGCCGAGCAAGGGGTGCTCCCGCAGAACCTGCCATCCGGCGGACCACATGACGACGCGCGTATCCACCGATCCCGCCGCTATGCCGGTGCGCTCGAAGGTCTGGTATTCGGCGATGCCGGCGTCGATCCGGTTCTGCACGACGTAAGCCGCGCCAATCCCGACGCCGAGTGCGACGATAAGCGCCCCCGCCATGCCTCCGCCGGTGCGTAGCCATGCCGGTCGCCGTCCACGCGCGAGACTGGCGGCGTCGGCGACGAGAACGAGAAGAACGATGCCGAAGGCCGCACGCGTTCCGCTGAGGAGAACCGGAACGACGACGAGGTAGGACCACCACCGCGCATTGGGCAGCCAACGCAGCGGATGGCGGACCTCGAGCCGGGCGGCCAGGGCGACCACGCCGATGACGAAGGCGAAGATCGCCTCGTTGCCACCAAGGCCGACACGCTCCTCGCCGCCGAGATACGCCAGCGGGGCGATGACCGCCAGCAGCACGAGCCCGATCCGCGCCCCGTTCGCGACCGCGCCGATAGGATCGCGCACCAGGGCTAGCCCGAGCGGCAGGAAGGCGACCGCCAACTCGATGCCGGCATAGGAAAGCGTCCGATTGCCGGAGATCGGCTCGCCACGCAGGAGGCTGAGACCGATCTGCCAAACGGCCCAGGCGACGAGGAAGCCGGTGAAGACGGGCGGCGCGGCCCTCCACGAGCGGGGCCTGCCCAAGCCTAGATAGATGCCGCAGGCGACGAAGATCAGGAAACCGACCTTGCCGAAGGACAGAAGCAGGCCGAGACAGGTCACGGACGCCGCCAACACCCAAGGGTCGATCCAGCGGCGCGCCAGGAGAGTTCGGCGCACGAGGCCTCTCGCGCGACCCGTCATGAACGCGACGCCTCGGCCATGCGCCGGACGAGTTCGCCGGCTCGAAACATCAGCGTCGGCCACCTTCGGAAAAGCGGCAGCTTCATTGCGGCATAGCGCTGACCATCGCGCGTAAGGCTCGTCTTGGAGTGCGTGGAGAAGCCCACGAGGTCCGGGCGGATGTCGAGGGTCCGCAGCCCCGTCGCCCAGCCACGTTCCAAGGCCACGTCGAAAGGCAGGCGCATCGGCGTCAGCGCATCGCGTAGCCGACTGGCGGCGGTTCTGCGCACGATATAGGCGGCGGCACTCCCCGTCGGACCGAAGAGCGGGCGGATCAGTCGGCGTTCGCCGGCGAGCTCGCGCACGATGCGATGGCGCACCTTGCGATGATGGGCGAAGCGCACGACGTCCCAGTCGTCCCGATCCGCGAGCGCCTTTAGAACCTCCATCAGCTCCGGCTTGAGGATGACGTCGTCCTCGAATACGACGCCCGCATCGCAGTCCTGATGTGCAATCGCATCAAGCGCCGCCAGATGACTGACGTAACAGCCATATTCGCCCGCAAGCGGCTGCTTGCCGTGCCACCGCAGGAAGGTCGGAAGATCGAGGATCTCACGCTCGCCAGTCGGCACGCTCTTCCCATCCACGGCGGCGACCCGTATCAGATCCAAGCCCAGTGCCGCGGCCTGCTCGCGCATATGGCCAAGCCGCTCGGGCGAACGATCCAAGTTGATGACGAAGAAGCTGATGCGCAACGGCACGATCCCGGCACAGGAACCGGCGGTCCCGCTCAACGCGTCGGATGGACGCGGCTCGGAGCCAAGTCAAGGCGGCAGCACCTCCGTGGCGCTCCTAGCCTGGTACGACAGGCACGCGCGATCCCTTCCCTGGCGCGTCTCGCCCGCTGACCGGCGCACCGGTATCCGTTCCGACCCATATCGCGTCTGGCTGTCGGAGGTCATGCTCCAGCAGACGACGGTGGCGGCAGTGAAGGACTATTTCCGCCGCTTCACCGAGCGCTGGCCGCGCGTCGAGGATCTGGCGGCCGCTGAGGATGCCGAGGTGATGGGTGCCTGGGCGGGGCTCGGATATTATGCGCGTGCCCGCAACCTCCTGGCCTGCGCGCGGACCGTGACGCTCCAGCATAACGGTCGCTTCCCGGAGACGGCCGCCGGACTGCGGGATCTTCCCGGCATCGGCGACTATACCTCGGCCGCGATCGCGGCGATCGCCTTCGACGAGCCCGCCGCGGTGGTCGACGGAAACGTCGAGCGGGTCGTGACCCGGCTTAAACTCATCGAAACGCCGCTGCCGGCCGCGCGCCGGCAGATCCGCGTCGAGGTCGAGCGCCTGACGCCTCTGGAGCGGCCGGGCGACTTCGCGCAGGCGATGATGGATCTTGGCGCGACGATCTGCACACCGCGCCGCCCGGCCTGCGTCCTCTGCCCGATTTCGGCCGAGTGCCTTGCACGGCCGGCGGGACGTCAGGAGGAGTTTCCACGCAAGGCGGCGAAGAAAGCCAAGCCGAACAGACGTGGCGCGGCTTTCGTGGCGCGGCGGCCGAGCGACGGAGCGGTCTGGCTGCGCCGCAGGCCCGACAAGGGCATGCTCGGCGGCATGGCGGAACCGCCGACGACCGATTGGTCGTCCCGCCACGACGGCGTTACCGGAATCGAGGGAGCGCCCTTCGCAGCCGAGTGGGAGCCGGCCGGCACCGTGGCCCACGGCTTCACCCATTTCGACCTTCAACTCGAAGTCTACCGCGCGGAGATCGACGAGGCTGATGATTGCGACGGCTGGTGGGCGCCTCCCGAGCGCATCGACGACGAGGCGCTGCCGACCCTCATGCGCAACGCGATCGCAGCCGCCTTCCCGCTTCTTTCCGCCAGAAGGATACGCCGCTCATGACAGTCTCGCATGTCGTCTTCGATATCGGCCGCGTTCTCGTGCACTGGGATCCAGAACTTCCCTACCGCCGCCTGATACCGGACGAGGCGGAGCGCCGTCGCTTTCTGGACGAGATCTGCAACCACGCCTGGATCGTGGAACAGGATCGCGGGCGAGCGTGGGCCGATGCCGAGGCGGAGCTCGTCGCGCGCCATCCGCAACATGCCGACCTGATACGGGCCTTCCGCCGCCACTGGCGCGAGATGGTGCCGCATGCCTATCCCGAGACGGTCGCGATCTTCCGCCGGCTGATCGCGAACGGGGTGGACGTCACGCTGCTCACGAACTGGGCCGCCGACACCTACGAGGAGGCATCGCCGGACTTCGAGTTCCTCCGTGAGGCGCGGGGCGTCACGGTGTCGGGGCGCGTGCGTTTGATCAAGCCGGATATCGCGATCTACGATCATCACGCGCGAACCTTCGGTCTCGACCCGGCCCGGACGCTCTTCATCGACGACAGCCCCGCGAACGTCGAGGGCGCCCGCGAGGCTGGCTGGCAATCGGTTCTATTCGTATCGCCCGAGCGACTGGAGCAGGACCTCGCGGCCTTCGGGCTGCTTTAGACGCGGCTGCTCAGACGCCGGCAACAGCCATGCGCTCGCGCACGATCTGGCGCAACTCGTCGATCGCGCGCAGCCGTCCGCCGTCGCGGACATGCCAGAAGGTCCAGCCGTTGCAGGCCTCGAGGCCCTGCACGCGTGCGCCGACGCGATGGATCGAGGCCGCCTCGCCGCCGGAGCTCGCGATCGTCCCGTCGGCTCGGACCCGAGCATGCCAGCGGCCCTTGGCGTCGGTCAGCTCGGTGCCCGGCTGCAGGAGGCCAGCCTCGACCACCGAGGAGAACGGCACGCGTGGTTCGGCGCGCTTGGGCGTCAGCGTGCGCAGGAAGTCGGCGTCCAGGGGCTCGACCGAGAGGAGGCGATCCGTCGCCGCCTCGATGTAGCTGTCCTCGCGCTCGATCCCGACGAAGTGGCGGCCGAGACGCTTGGCGACCGCGCCCGTCGTGCCGGTGCCGAAGAACGGGTCGAGGATCGTGTCGCCCGGACGGGTGGACGAGAGGATGACGCGGGCAAGGAGAGCCTCGGGCTTCTGTGTCGGATGGGCCTTCGAGCCTTCCGCGTCCTTCAGCCGTTCGCCGCCGGTGCAGATCGGAAAGAGCCAGTCGGACCGCATCTGCGTGTCGTCGTTGGCGGCCTTCATCGCGTCGTAGTTGAAGGTATAGCCCTTCGCGTCCCTGTTCTTGGATGCCCAGATCAGCGTCTCATGGGCGTTCTGGAACCGACGACCGCGGAAGTTCGGCATCGGGTTGGACTTGCGCCACACGATGTCGTTCAGCGTCCAGAAGCCCAGATCCTGCATGATCGCACCGACGCGGAAGATGTTGTGGTAGGAGCCGATCACCCAGATCGTGCCGTTGGGCTTCAGCAGCCGGCGCGCAGCCAGAAGCCACGCGCGGGTGAACGCGTCGTAGGCGGCGAAGCTTTCGAACTGGTCCCAGGCGTCGTCGACGGCATCGACCTTCGACTGATCGGGGCGCGTGAGGTCGCCGCCGAGCTGCAGGTTGTAGGGCGGATCGGCGAAGATCGCGTCCACCGATTGCGCCGGCAGCGCCGCCATCCGCGATACGCAGTCGCCCTTGATGATCGTATCCAGCCATTCCGGCTGCTGGCTGGTGGCCGCGGCGGCGGGACGGGACAGGGAACGAAGCTGGGACATGAAGCACCGTGAACTCGGGACGACGGGACAGTGCTTATGGTTACCGAACAGGGTTAACGAGCCGTGAACCCGGTGTCACCAACTGGACGTCGTTGGCGCGAGCCGACCCGTCGTGCTACGCGCCCCGCATCCGAAAGACACTCACGCCGGACACGATCGCACCATGCCCCTCTCCCTCGTCCTCTTCGACTGCGACGGCGTTCTGGTCGATTCCGAGATCGTCGCGTCGCGAACGGACGCCGCCCTTCTGAAGGAACTCGGCTACGAGATCGCAGCCGAAGAGATCAACGTGCGCTTCTCCGGCCTTACGCAAGAGCGGATCATGGAGCTTCTCACCGCCGAGGCCGGGCTTCGCTTTCCCGAGGACTACCGCGAGCGCCAGCGCCGCGAGCTCGACGAGCGTCTGCGGGCCGAGGTGAAGGAAATCCCGGGGGTCCATGAGATGCTCGATCGGCTTGAACTGCCGCGAGCCATCTGCTCGAACTCGTCGACCGACCGGCTGCGGATCGTCCTCGAGCGCACCAGGCTCTGGGACCGCTTCCGCCCCTACGTCTTCGCTGCCGGCGAGGTCGGGACGAAACGCACCAAGCCGGCGCCGGACGTCTATCTCTACGGTTGTCAGCAGTTCGAGGCAGCGCCGCGAGAGACGCTCGTTCTCGAGGACTCGGTCCACGGCGTCGCGGCTGCGGCGGCGGCAGGCTGCCGCGTCGTCGGCTTCGTGGGCGGATCGCACACCTACCCCGGCCACGCGGACGCACTCACCGAGGCAGGTGCCGAGACCGTCATCCGGCGCCTCGCCGATCTGCCCGGCGTTGTGGAAGCCTTTGCCGAGTGGGAAAACGCCTGAGCGTTAAGGCTTCGCGCTGGCCGTGCGCTTGCCGCCGGCCGGCGCGCCCTCGTCGAAGCCGACATAGACCGTCAGCGTCTTGCCCTGCGGGATCGGGATTCGGACGTTGCGGTCGACATAGGTGAAGTCGACCGGCCCACCGGCCGAGTCGATGCGAACGCCCTGCTGACCCAGCTGGCTGTAGGCGACCGACCCCGCGTTCACGATCGCGACGCGGATCGGCAGCGTCACGTTGCCAGCCTTTGCGCCGGGCCCCGGAACCACGCGGCCCGTGATGCCGACTTCCATGAAGAACTCCCCGTCGCGCACGCGGCACGACCGGCTGTTGGACGTAATCGAGGCGACGTACTGGAGGGCCTCGCCCTCGCCCTTGCGAAGGGTCGCCGTTCCCTCGCGCAGCGAGACCTGTGGACAATAGTCCGGAATGGTCCCGGTCGCCGTCAGGGGCTGCTGGGCGGGCGTGCCCATTGGCGGCTGGATGGGTTGCGTAGCCGTCGTCGTATTGCACGC
The DNA here is from genome assembly GCF_001463765.1 of Aureimonas sp. AU4. Taxonomy (GTDB): domain Bacteria; phylum Pseudomonadota; class Alphaproteobacteria; order Rhizobiales; family Rhizobiaceae; genus Aureimonas. Next base: position 178,820 of record NZ_BBWK01000002.1, read on the forward strand.
CGACAGGCCGAGAGCGAGGAGCGGCAGCGCGGTGAAGCGCAGCGTGCCGAGCTTCGGAGACATATGCATCCCAGGCTTCTTCCCTAACCGTATCGCGCCGGTCTATATCAGGCGACTTGCCGCGAGGCGACCGCCGGCGCCGCGAAAATCCACCGCGCGCCTTCAGGCTGGTTCGCCCGCACGACGCGGTCCGCAATGGGCCGAGGGAGTGGCCGTGAAGTATGTCAGTACGCGGGGGAGCGCCCCGACCCTTGGTTTCGCCGACGTCCTCCTGGCTGGACTGGCGACCGACGGAGGCCTCTACGTTCCCGAGACGTGGCCCGTGCTCTCGCCCGAGACGATACGATCCTTCGCCGGACGCCCCTATGCGGAGGTGGCCTTCGAGGTGCTTCAGCCGTTCGTCGGCGACGAGATCGCCCCAGCCGCGCTCCGTTCGATGATCGACGCGGCCTATGCGACGTTCCGACATCCCGCCGTCGCGCCGCTCGTCCAGATCGACGACCGTCACTTCGTGCTCGAACTTTTCCATGGCCCGACGCTCGCCTTCAAGGACGTGGCGATGCAGCTGCTTTCGCGGCTGATGGACCATGTCCTGCGCGAACGCTCCCGCCGCGCGACGATCGTAGGCGCGACGTCGGGCGACACCGGCGGCGCTGCGATCGCGGCCTTCGGCGGCTCCGAGCGCTGCGACGTCTTCATCCTCTTTCCCAAGGGCCGCGTCTCGCCTGTCCAGCAACGCCAGATGACGACGTTCGGGTCGGCGAGCGTCCATCCCATCGCAGTGGAAGGCACGTTCGACGACTGCCAGGCCATCGTGAAGGCGATGTTCAACGATCAGGCCTTCCGGGCCGAGACCGCGCTGTCCGGCGTCAACTCGATCAACTGGGCCCGCATCATGGCTCAGATCGTCTATTACTTCACGAGCGCGGCAACGCTCGGCGCGCCAGATCGTCCTGTCTCCTTCACGGTGCCGACCGGCAACTTCGGCGATATCTTCGCCGGCTTCGCCGCCAAGCGCATGGGTCTGCCGATCGAGCGCCTGATCGTGGCGACCAACGAGAACGACATACTCGAGCGCACTCTGGGAACGGGTCGCTACGAGATGAATGGCGTTCGCGCCACGATGTCGCCCTCCATGGACATCGAGATCTCTTCGAACTTCGAGCGTCTTCTGTTCGAGGCGGGCGGCCGGGATGCGAACGACGTGGTCCGGCTGATGCAGACCCTGCAGCAGTCGCGTGCCTTCACGATCGCGCCCGAAGCTCTCGAGGCAATCCGCTCCGAGTTCGAGGCGGGGCGAACCGACGAGGCAACGACGGCCGACGTCATCCGTCGAACCCTCGAGGCCGCGTCTTATCTCCTCGATCCCCATACGGCCGTTGGTGTCGGAGTCGCACAAACGCGTATCGGGTCGGAGCCGATGATCACGCTCGGTACCGCGCATCCGGCCAAGTTCCCGGCGTCGGTCGAGCGGGCTTGCGGCATTCATCCGCCCCTGCCCCCGAACCATTCGGATTTGATGGAGCGCTCCGAGCGCTTCGAGACGATCGCCAACGACGTCGCGAGCGTGCAGGATTTCATCCGCGAGCGCTCGCGCGCCGTGCGCCTCGGGGCAGCCGCGTGAGCGTCGAGATCACCCGTCTCTCCAACGGCCTGACCATCGCGACCGACACGATGCCGGAGCTGGAGAGCGCGGCTCTCGGTGTCTGGGTGAAGGCCGGCGCACGCGACGAGGCGGACGGCGAGCACGGCATCGCCCATCTTCTCGAGCACATGGCGTTCAAGGGAACGACCAAGCGCAGTGCGCGTCGTATCGCCGAGGAGATCGAGGACGTGGGAGGCGAGCTGAACGCCTCCACCAGCGTCGAGACCACAGCCTACTACGCGCGCGTCATGAAGGACGATGTCCCGCTCGCGATCGACATCCTGTCCGACATTCTTCTCGACTCGCGCTTCGAGGACGAGGAGCTGGAACGCGAACAGCAGGTCATCCTGCAGGAGATCGGCGCGGCCGAAGACACGCCGGACGACATCGTCTTCGACCATTTCCAGTCCTGCGCCTTTCGCGACCAGATCATCGGACGGCCCATCCTCGGCACGCGCGACAGCGTGCGGTCCATGACGCCCGAGACGTTGCGGACCTACCTCAGGCGCCACTACACGCCGGGAGACATGATCGTTTCGGCTTCCGGTGCGGTCTCGCACCGGGACGTGGTGGATCGCGTCACCAGCGCCTTCGGAAGCCTTCCCGCGTCACATGCCTCACAGCGCCCCGCCCGTCCCTCCGCCGTCTACACCGGAGGAGACTTCCGCGAGGAGCGTGATCTCGCCGATGCCCAGATGGTGCTCGGCTTCGAGGGACGTCCCTACTACAAGCGCGACTTCTACGCAGCGCAGGTCCTCTCCATCATCCTGGGCGGTGGCATGTCGTCCCGACTGTTCCAGGAAGTGCGTGAGACGCGCGGCCTTTGCTACGCGATCTCCGCCTTCCACTGGAGCTTCTCGGACAGCGGCATCTTCGGTGTCCACGCCGCGACCGGCGAGGAAGAGCTCGCCGAGCTTGCGCCTGTGATCGCTCAGGAACTGATGAGAGCGGCCGAGTCGATTGGCGACCAGGAGGTGAAGCGCGCCGGAGCACAGATGCGCGCCAGCCTTCTGATGAGCCAGGAAAGCCCGGCTTCCCGCGCGGGACAGATGGCTCGGCAGCTGATGTTCAAGGGCGACATCCTGCCGAACGCGGAGCTTCTGGAGCGCCTCGCAGCCATCACCCCGCAGCGTCTCGTCGATCTGGCAGCGGCGACCTTCGTCGGTTCGCGTCCGACGCTGGCGGCGATCGGTCCCATCTCCCGGCTGCCAAGGCTCGACGAGCTGGCCTCGCTGATGGGCTCTGCGCCAGAAGAGGCGCCGGCCGCCGCGCTTTCGTAATAAGCGGTCCGCCGCCCGTGGCCTTCTTCGACTGGATGCATATCGCCGAACGGCCGACGTTGCGCGGCAACGACGTGATGCTGCGCCTGCCGTCGGGAGGCGACTACCTGCAGTGGCGGGATCTGCGCGAGGCGAGCCGCGAGTTCCTGACGCCCTGGGAGCCGGCCTGGACGCGGGACGAATTGACCCGGCACGCATTCCGCATGCGCCTGCGTCGCTACCATCGCGAGGCGCGCGAGCGCTCCGGCTATAGCTTCTTCATCTTCGATGCCTCGGGCAAGCGTCTTGCAGGCGGGATCACGCTCGGCCGCATTCAACGCGGCGTCGCGCAGAGCGCGACGATCGGCTACTGGATGGGTCAGATCCATTCCGGACAAGGCGTGATGTATCGTGCGCTGGACCTCGTGAAGACCTTCGCGTTCGACGTCGAAGGGCTGCACCGTCTCGAGGCGGCTTGCCTGCCCAGCAACGCCCGATCCATTCGGCTCCTCGAAAAATCCGGTTTTCGGCAGGAGGGGCTTCTGCGACAGTACCTTAAGATCGCCGGTGTCTGGGAGGATCACCGCTTGTACGGCCTCCTGGCCGACGATCGTCCAAGCCGTCGAGCTCATGCACTTTAACACGCCCAGCCGCGCGAACGAGGTTCCCACCCCCCTCATGACGCTGTTCCGTCGAGCCGTTCCGGCTGCCTGGGTGCGATTGCTCCTGCCCCTCCTGATCCTGCTCGGCGCGACGGGTCACTCCTACGCCCTGTCGCCGGTGAGCATAGGACGAGAGGACGTCGCGATCGATCTCCTCCCGGCCGTCGACATCTACCGGGACAGGGGATCGAGCTTCCAGGTGTCGACCGTCCCGGGTGCCGACGGCATCGTCCGCCGCATCGAGGTGGAATCCAATTCGCCGCAGTCTTCAGGAGACTGGGCCGTGTTCGCGCTCGCCAACAACAGCGACGAGCAGATCGATCGCCTCGTCGTCGCGCCTCACTTCAGACTGGCCGATTCCGGCATCGTCTGGCCCGATCTCGGCTCGCGGCGGATCGTGTCGATCACGCCGTCCGAAGGATTCGCACTCGACCGCCAGCAGAGCCCCGAGGCCGACGTCTTCTTCGTGACGCTCGACCCGGGTACGACGATCACGTTCGTGGCGGAACTCGCGTCGCGCCAGCTCCCCGAAATTCGTCTTTGGGAGCCCAATGCCTACAAGGACACCGTCAACGCCTTCACGCTGTACCGGGGCATCGTGCTCGGCATCGCCGGGCTTCTCGCGGTCTTCCTGACGATCCTCTTCGTGGTGAAGGGCTCGCCGATGTTCCCGGCGACCGCCGCGCTCGCCTGGGCGGTTCTAGCCTACATCTGCATCGACTTCGACTTCTGGCAGAAGCTCGTCCCGATCGTGCCGGGCGAGGAGGGTATCTGGCGTGCCGGGACCGAGATCGCCCTCGCCTTCACGCTCGTCGTCTTCCTCTACGCCTACCTGAACCTCAACCGCTGGCACGGCGTCCTGTCGGCCTTTACGGCGCTGTGGCTGGCGGGCCTCGGCGGCATCGGCGTCCTCGCCGCCTTCGATCCGCCGATGGCATCCGGCATCGCGCGTATGTCCCTCGGCGCCACGGCTGCCATCGGGCTCCTGCTGATCCTCTTCCTCTCCTGGCAGCGCTACGACCGCGCGATCATGCTGATCCCGACCTGGATCCTGATCGGCGTCTGGCTGTTCGCCGGGTGGCTCACCGTTACCGGACGGATCGACAACGACATCATCCAGCCCGCGTTAGGCGGCGGACTGGTCCTCCTCGTGCTTCTGATCGGCTTCACCGTCATGCAGCACGCGTTTGCGGGCGGCGGATTCGGCACCGGCCTTCTGTCCGACATGGAGCGGCGATCGCTGGCGCTTGCGGGCACGGGCGACGCGGTGTGGGACTGGGACGTCACGCGCGATCGCATCTTCGCGGGCTCCGACGCGGACGGCAGTTCTGCGATCCCGATCGCGGCGATGAACGGCCCCGCGCGCGACTGGCTTCCGATCCTGCATCCCGATGATCGCGACCGCTTCAAGATCACGCTCGACACCATTCTCGAGCATCGGCGGGGGCGCATAGCCCAGGACTTCCGTGTCCGTGCCGAGGACGGGCACTATCACTGGATCTGCCTGCAGGCGCGGCCTGTTTTAGGCTCGACCGGCGAGGTGGTGCGCTGCGTTGGTACATTGAAGGACGTGACGGAGCGCAAGAAGGCCGAGGAGCGCCTGCTTCACGACGCCCTGCACGACCAGCTGACCGGCCTTCCGAACCGTGAACTCTTCATCGACCGTCTCGATTCCATATCCGCGCTCGCGACGACGCGACGGGACGTCCGTCCGACGCTCTTCGTGATCGACGTCGACCGCTTCTCGCAGGTCAACGACGATTTCGGCATGGCAACGGGTGACACGATCCTCCTGACGCTCGGCCGCCGCCTCAAGCGCGCCCTTCGGCCGCAGGATTCGCTAGCCCGGCTCTCGGGCGACAAGTTCGGCCTCATCCTGATGTCGGAGACCGAGGTCGATGCGGTCGGGGCCTTCGCGGAGACGCTCCGCGACGTGGTTCGCGCACCGATCGCCTTCTCGGACAGGGACATCATCCTGACCGCCTCGATCGGCCTGACGGGATGGAGCGAGGGCGCGGGGGCCGATGAGGTTCTACGCGAGGCCGAGCTCGCGATGTATCAGGCCAAGCGTCTGGGGGGCGACCGCATCGAGGCCTTTCGCCCGGCCTTCAAGACCCACAGTTCCGGCAAGGTGGAGCTTGAATCCGATTTGCGGCGCGCCTTCGGCCGCAACGAGCTGTCCTTGGCCTACCAGCCCATCGTCCGCCTGTCGGACGGGCAGATTGCCGGCTTCGAGGCCCTTCTGCGGTGGAACCATATCCGCCGTGGGCCCGTCTCGCCCGCCGAGTTCATCCCCATCGCGGAGTCGACCGGCCTGATCGTGCAGCTGGGGCAATTCGCGCTCGACGAAGCCGTGCGTCGCCTCTCGGATTGGCAGAAACTGCCGGGCCAGGCGAAGCTGTTCGTCTCCGTCAATATCTCAAGCCGTCAGCTGATCCGCCAGGATCTCGTCAACGACGTGCGCCAGACGCTGAAGCTCTATAACCTCGCGCCGGAAACGCTGAAGCTCGAGCTGACGGAGTCCTTGGTCATGGACAATCCGGAGCGCTCGGCCAAGCTCCTCGTACGCCTGAAGGAGATGGGCGTCGGGCTGTCGCTCGACGACTTCGGCACGGGATACTCGTCCCTCTCCTACCTCATGCGCTTCCCCTTCGACACGCTGAAGATCGACCAGACCTTCCTGCGTGGCGAAGCGCAGCCTCAGCGTCCGATCATCGTCCAGTCCATCGTCAACATGGCGCATGAACTGGGTCTGGCGGTCGTCGCGGAAGGCGTTGAGACGGATGCAGATGCGGCCAAGCTGAAGCTTTTGAACTGCGAATACGCCCAGAGCTATCTCTACGCGCCCCCGCTGAGCGCGGAAGAGGCGCGGCGCAGGCTGCAGGAGCGCCAGACCCGTCGCGCGAGCTGAGGCGTTGCCTCAGGCGTGTCCGGCCTCGCTTGTCAGGAAGGCCGGATCGACGCCGAGTATGCCGAGCGCCCTGACATACTTGTCGTCGAGAGACGGGTCGAAGACGATGTCGAGATCGGCCGGGCAGGTGAGCCAGCCGTTGGCGGCGATCTCCGACTCGAGTTGCCCCGCCTCCCAGCCCGCATATCCCAAGACCATGATCGCGGTGTGAGGCCCGATGCCCTTCGAGATGGCGCGCAGGATATCCAGCGTCGGCGTCAGCGAGATCCCGTCGTCCACCGGCACCGTCGACTCGGAGTCGTAGTCGTCGGAGTGGAGAACGAAACCGCGTCCGCGCTCGACCGGACCGCCCGCGCAGACCGACACCTCCCGCCCCTTGTCGGGCAGGCGGATCTCCTCAGGATCGGCGACGATCTCGAGCTGCGTCAGAAGCGCCGCGAAGCTCAGCGGTTGCGCCTTATTGATGATGAAGCCCATCGCACCATTCGACGAATGGGCGCAGATATAGACGACGCTGCGCGCGAAGCGCTCGTCGGCCATGCCCGGCATGGCGATCAGGAAGTGACCTTCCAGAGACGCTGTCTCGTCGGGTCGGCTGCGCATCTTTTCGAGGTCCATGGCGTGAAGATAGAGACGTCTTCTGCGAATTGCACGGGCGATCGTGGTGGATGGAGGACCATTCGTCGGACCCCCCGTCGCATCAAATTGCTCACTGCCCTGTCGCTGCTACTCGGTACCATCGCGCCGTCATCAGCACAGGATGATCTGTCGCAGATGCAGATCGATGGCGCGACGCTGCGGCTCTCACTACTTGAGCCCCGATCGGACGGCGTGATTGAGGGTGTCCTGTCAATCGACCTGGAACCCGGCTGGAAGACCTACTGGAAGAATCCGGGGCCGGTCGGGCTTGCGCCGGTGCTCAATTTCGGGCGCAGCGTCAGCCTCGGCCCCGTGCGTACCCTGTTTCCCGCGCCGATCCGGTTCGACGAAGCCGGGTCGTCGAGCATCGGCTATGACCAGCCGGTACTCCTCCCCTTTTCGGCCAACGTCGCGGGCGGCGGACGGCCTCGCGTCGTCCTCGACGTCACGCTCGGGCTCTGCCGCGCGCTATGCGTCCCGGTGTCGGCCACGCTGCAGGCGGAGGCGACGAAAAGTCTCTCCGCTCGAGCCGTCGCGCTGGCAGCGGCAAGTGCCCTGCCGCTGCCCGGTGCGCCTGGCGATCTCCAGGCGAGCTACGACGGCTCGGACATTCTCGTGCGGATCGGTACGCCCGATCTTCCGGGGAAACCGGATGTCTTTCTCGACGGCGGCGCTGCCTGGTCGTTCGGAGATCCTACGAAGCCCGCGAAGCACGAAGCAAACGGCTGGAGCTTGCGCCTCCCCGCATCGGTCAAGGAGACGCGGTCGGGTGACCTGCCTTCGGTGGATATCGTGTTGACCTCCGGCGAGATCGCCCGATCCTATGCAGGCATCCGGGTCGAACCGGTGCCGCCGGCCGGCGCGCGGCCAGCAGACAGGACTCCCCAACCATGACCATCATGCCCGGCGAGACGATCCCCGCCGTCAACTTCCGCTCGCCGGGCCCGGACGGGCCGACGACGATCACATCGGCCGACGTCTTCTCGGGCAAGAAAGTCGTTCTCTTCGCCGTGCCCGGCGCCTTCACACCGACTTGCACGATGAACCACCTACCCGGCTATCTCGAGCACGAGCGCGAGCTTCGCGAGCGCGGCGTCGACACGATCGCCGTGACAGCCGTCAACGATGTCCACGTCATGCGAGCATGGGCCGAGGCGACAGGCGCCGCCGACCGCATCCTGTTTCTCGCAGACGGCAACGCGGAGTTCGCGCGAGCCGTCGGGCTGGAGATGGACATGAGCGGCGGCGGTATGGGCACACGCTCGAAACGCTACTCGATGCTGATCGAGAACGGCGTCGTACGGGCGCTCAACGTCGAGGAGTCGCCGGGTCGGGCGGACACGTCGTCCGCGGCGGCCATGCTCGAAAGCCTCTAGGTCTCAGGCCGCGTTCGGCCGCTTCTTGAAGGGCGCCATACCCGCGCGGGCGAGCTCGTCCGCGCGCTCGTTCTGGGCGTGGCCGGCGTGGCCCTTCACCCAATGAAAGGTCACCTCGTGCCGGAGGCGTTCCGCGTCGAGCCTTTGCCAGAGTTCGGCGTTCTTGACCGGCTTCTTGTCGGCCGTGCGCCAGCCGTTGCGCTTCCATCCGTGAATCCACTTCGTGATGCCGTCTCGCAAATATTGCGAGTCGGAGTGGAGATGGACGGCGCAGGGCCGCTTCAGAGCAGCCAGTGCCTCGATGGCGGCCAAAAGCTCCATGCGATTGTTGGTCGTCAGCGCCTCACCGCCCGACAACTCCCGCTCGGTATCACCGGACCGCAGGATCGCCCCCCAGCCACCCGGCCCCGGATTGCCGGAGCAGGCGCCGTCCGTGAAGATATCGACCCGCGTCGTCTCGCTCATGCTCATGCCTATCGATGCACCCCGTAATCCGCGACGCTTCGCACGCTGCGGTGAAAACGGGATTTACGCAGATATTCCTTCGGGTCCTTCTTCGTCACGAAGGAGTTGGCCGGGACGTGGATCCAGTCGTAAAGGCGGGTCAGCAGAAAGCGTAGCGCCGCGCCTCGTGCGAGCAGCGGCAGCGCCGCCAGTTCCGCGGGTGAAAGTTCACGAGCGCTGCGATAGCCCTCGATGAGCGCTTTCCCCTTGGTTACGTTGTAGGATCCGTCCTGCTCGAAGCACCACGCGCAAAGGCAGATGGCGAGGTCGTAGGCGAGGATGTCGTTGCAGGCGAAATAGAAGTCGATCAGGCCCGAGAGCTCGCCCGACAGGAAGAAGACATTGTCGGGAAAAAGGTCCGCGTGGATGACTCCCGTCGGAAGATCGCGCGGCCAGTTTTCTTCCAGGAAGCGCAACTCGGCTTCGAGTTCGGCCCGAAGCCCCTCCTCCACGTCGTCCGCGCCTTCGCCGCAGCCGTCAAGCAACGGACGCCATCCCCCAACGCTCAGCGCGTTGGGACGATGGAGTTCGAAATCTGACGCCATCTCATGCAGCCGAGCGAGCGCGGCGCCGACTTCGCGGCACTGGTCGGCGTTCGGGCGACGCGACCACATGCCTTCCAGGAAGGTGAAGAGCGCGGCCGGACGTCCGGCCAGCTCGCCTAGGATTTCCCCCTCCCGCGTCGTGACCGGCAACGGGCAGTTGAGTCCACGAGACGCCAGATGCCGCATGAGACCGATGAAGAACGGCAGATCGGCGCGGTTCACGCGCTTCTCGTAAAGCGTGAGAATGAACGTCCCCTCGCCCGAACGAAGAAGGAAGTTCGAATTCTCGACGCCTTCGGCGATCCCCTTGTAGCTGAGAAGCCGGCCGCAGTCGTAGCGCGAGAGAAAGCCCGCGAGTTCGGACTCCCCCACATCGGTGTAAACGGCCATCAGCCTGCAACCGCCCGTGCCGCCGTGCCTTCGCCGTTGACGAAGGCCATGTCCGCCGCTTCCAGTGGAACGTCGCGGAGCGAGCGCATCACCGGAAAATTCTCGTTCTCGATCGCCGTCTGCACGAGTTCGATCGAGAGATCGAAGCGCACGCGAAGCCCTTCCAGAATGGCATCCGTCAGGATTTCAGGCGCGGAGGCGCCCGCAGAAAGTGCGATCGTCGCACCCGCCGCGACGAGTTCCCACGGCATCTCCTGGATGCCCTGCACGAGTACGGCCTTGGTCGCTCCCGCGCGCTCGGCGACTTCGACCAGTCGCTTGGAATTGGAAGAGTTGGGTGCGCCGACGATGAGGAAGAGCGAGGTACCGGGCGCGGCCGCCTTCACGGCGTCCTGCCGGTTCGTCGTCGCGTAGCAGATCGACTCGGACGACGGGGCGTGCAGAAGCGGAAACTTCAGCTGAAGCGCAGCCAGGATTCCAGCCGTGTCATCGACGGACAGCGTCGTTTGCGTCACGAAGCCGAGGGCCGCCGGGTTCGGCGGATCGAAGGCGGCAACGTCCTCCTCCGTTTCGATCAGAACCACGGCGCCTTCCGGCAGCTGTCCCATCGTCCCGACGACTTCGGGATGCCCACGATGACCGATCAGCAAAACCTGACGACCGAGGCGCATGTGGCGCATGGCCTGCTTGTGGACCTTCGACACGAGCGGGCATGTCGCGTCGAGATAGAGCATCTCCCGTCGCGCCGCCTCGGCCGGAACCGACTTCGGCACACCGTGCGCCGAAAAGACCACGGGTTGCCCGTCGTCGGGAATGGCATCGAGCTCACGCACGAAAACGGCCCCCATGCCGCGCAGCCCTTCCACGACGTACTTGTTGTGAACGATCTCGTGCCGCACGTAGACCGGCGCGCCGAACCGTTTGAGCGCGAGAACCACGATCTGGATGGCTCGGTCGACACCGGCGCAGAAACCACGCGGCTCGCAAAGGCGGATCGTCAGCGGCGGCTTCGCCGTCATCGACATGGGTACAGGACTCCGTGGATGGCTGTCAGCGTTCATCAGGGGTTGGCGTCCGGTCCTGTCAAGCCGTTCGGTCCGGCAGCCGGAGCTTTGCGGATGGCGGCATAAAGCAGCATCGCTGCCAGTACCGCCGCGAGACCGAACCATGTGATCGCGTATTGCAGATGATTGTTGGGTATGTCGACGACGGTCGTGCCCCCCACGGGGTAACCGCCGGGAGCCGCGCCCGGTCCCGCATCGATGACGAAGGGCAGGAATCGCGCGGCGTCGGCAACATCCTGACCCTGCAGCAGGTCGGGAAGATGGCGCCAGAAGAAGACGTTGCCCACCGGATCGTTGTCGGGAACGAAGCTGCCCGGCTTTTCCGTCGCGAAGGGGCGCGCCAGTCCCTCGACCTCGACCCGACCGGTCACCTGTCCCTCCGGCCGTGTCGTCGGGTCCTTGCGATCATAGGGAACGAAACCGCGATTGACGAAGACGAGGCGGCCGTCGTCGAGCGCCAACGGCGTGTAGATGTTCCACCCGGCGGCGCCTCTGAAGGTCGATAGAAAGGCGCGCTCGCCCTCGTGCCGGAAGACGCCCGTGGCGGAGACCGCACGGTAGTCGAGCTCCGCGGCCTGCGGATCCTCGGCGGCAAGCTCCGATGCCGTGATCGCCGGCCGTCGTTGGCGTTCCTCGATCTGCGCGACGATGGCGTTCTTCCAGGCCAGGCGTTCGACCTGCCACGCGCCGAGAGAACACAGGACGACGACGCCCAGCAGACCGATCAGCCCGACGACGACGCGTCGGCGCCGCGAAAGGCTGTGATCCCTGTCGATCCCTTCCTCGATCAGCGTCACCTTGGATCGTCCTGCCCGGCCCAGCGTCCCTCGGCTGCCTTATTGCGGTATTGCAGGCCGACCATGAGCCCCTTGGCGACGCGCATCAGCGGCAGCGAAAGGATCAGCGTCAGCGGGATCCAGAGAAGCAGATGGACGAAGATGGAGGGGCTGTAGACGACCTCGACATAGAGAGCGAGCCCGACGACGACGAAGCCGACGATGGTCATTACGAAGAAGGCGGGGCCATCCGCCTGATCGAGCGGGCGGAAGTCGAGCTTGCAGCGTCCGCACGCCGCCCGAAGCTTGAGGAAGCCTTGAAAAAGCTGCCCCTTGCCGCAGCGCGGACAGTGGCCGGCGGCGCCTGCCTTTGCCGGATCGACGCCAGGATAGGAGAGTTCGCGATCGCTCATGGCCGTCCTTGCAATAGAAAAGAGGCGGCCGGAAGACTCGGCCGCCTCTTGAAGACCCATACGAAACGCTGCCTTCAGCCGGCGTGGATAGGCGCACCCCAACCGCCCCAGACGTAGATGGCGAAGAAGAGGAAGAGCCAAACGACGTCGACGAAGTGCCAGTACCAAGCCGCTGCCTCGAAGCCGAAGTGCTTGTGCGGCGTGAAATGACCGCGGATCGCGCGCAGCAGGCAGACCGCGAGGAAGATGATGCCGACCATGACATGAAAGCCATGGAAGCCCGTCGCCATGAAGAAGGTCGAGCCGTAGATCGAGCCCGAAAAGGCGAAGGGCGCGTGAGCGTATTCGAAATACTGGACGTAGGAGAAGATCGCACCGAGCGCGACCGTCAGCGCCAGCCCGGTGATCAACGACTTGCGGTCGTCCTCGAGCATCGCATGGTGGGCCCAGGTCGCGGTCGTGCCGGACAGGAGCAGCGTGATCGTGTTGAAGAGCGGCAGGTGCAGCGGATCGAGCACCTCGATGCCCTTCGGCGGCCAGATGCCGCCGAGCACCTGCACGCGGGATGCCTGGATGGCCTCGGCCGGGAACAGGCTGGCATCGAAGAAGGCCCAGAACCACGCAACGAAGAACATCACCTCGGAGGCGATGAACATGATCATGCCGTAGCGCAGGTGCATCGACACGACAGGCGTGTGCGCGCCCTCGTGGCTCTCCTTGATCGTGTCCGACCACCAGGCGAACATCGTGTAGAGGACGATGCCGAGGCCGATGAAGAATATCCACGGGGTGGCAATGTTGCCGCCGAACAGCATGAACGGGCTGCCCGAGTGCCAGCGGAACAGCGCCACCGCGCCGACCATCATGATGAACGCGCCGAGCGAGGCCAGGAACGGCCACGGGCTGGGATCGATGATGTGATAGTCGTGGTGCTTGGTATGCGCAGTGTGGGTCGTGTCAGCCATGTCTTGCCCCGCTCCTTCCCGTCGCCCCGTTCTTAACAGACGGGAATGAATACAAAAACTCTCTCGACCCGAGGCGTTCCCCAACGTCCCGGGTCGTCGTCCTCAGACGATCAGGTCCCGCTCGGCTTTGCCGTCGCAACGTTAGCCACCGGCGTTTCGACCGGGAAGAACGTGTAGGACAGCGTGATCGTATGGGTATCCTTCGTGTCCTCGTCGTCCGCGATTGCAGGATCGACGAAGAAGATCACCGGCATGTCGACCGACTCGCCGGGCTTCAGCGTCTGGTTGTTGAAACAGAAGCACTGGATCTTGTTGAAGTAGGCGCCCGTCAGCTCCGGCGTGACGTTGAACGTCGCCATCGCGGTGACCGTCCGATCGGACGTGTTGCGCACATGATAGGAAATCTGCCGCGTCTCGCCGAGCTTCAAACGCACCTGTCGCTCGTTCGGCTGGAAGCTCCACGGCACGCCGGGCGAGGCGTTCGCATCGAAGCGAACGTTGATCTCCTCGTCCGAAATCGTTGCCGACGCCATCTCGGCGCGCTGTGTCGTTCCGCCGTAGCCGGTCACCTGGCAGAACATGCGATACAGCGGCACGGCGGCAAACGATGCGCCGATCATCGCGAAGGTGAAGCAAAGGCAACTCAACGCGATCATCCGCGCGCGTCGGGCCGCTTCCGCTGGCGTGCGACGGAGGGGTTCGGTCATCGCGTCAACCTCCCATCTTGATCAGCGTGATGACGTAGAAGATCACGACCAGCGCGACGAGGATGAAGGCGATCGCGACCGACCGCCTGCGCTGCGCGCGGCGTTCCGCCTCGGTCAGGCGGATGCCGTTCGGTCCGTGCTCAGAGGACATGAATGCCGAACTCCGACGAGGCTACGGTCGACACGAGGAGGAGCGCGAAGATCGCGAAGAGATAGACGATCGAGAAGCCGAACAGCGCCTTGGCCGGACGCATGGCGGTATCGGCGTCATCCATGCGCAGAACGCGGTAGGCGTGAACAACGAACTGCGCGCCCAGCAACGTCGATATCGCACCGTAGATCGGACCGGCAATGCCAAGCCAGAACGGAAGGACGCCGACAGGTGCCAGGATCAGCGAATAAACGAAGATATGGCGTCGGGCCGATGCGGTGCCGAGCACGTTCGGCAACATCGGAATGCCCGCCGCGCCGTAGTCCTTCATCTTGAAGAGCGCGAGAGCCCAGAAATGGGGCGGCGTCCATAAGAAGACGATCAGGAAGAGCGCGAAGCTCTCCCAGGACAGCCCACCCGTCACGGCGGACCAGGCGACCATGGGAGGAAATGCTCCCGCGGCGCCACCGATAACGATGTTCTGCACGGTACGGCGCTTCAGGCCCATCGTGTAGAAGACGGCATAGAACAGGATGGTGAAGGCGAGGAAAGTCGCCGCGAACCAGTTGGCCGCCAGCCCAAGCAGCATGACCGACAGGGCGGAAAGGGAGGTGCCGAAGGCCAAGGCGCTGCCAGCCGTCACGCGGCCGGCCGGCACCGGACGGTTCGCCGTGCGTGTCATGACGCGGTCGATATCGGCGTCGTACCACATGTTGAGGGCACCGGCGCCCCCTGCCCCAAGCGCGATCGCGAGGAGCGAGATGACGCCCAGAACGGGGTTCATCTCACCCGGCGCGGCCAGGAATCCGACGACGGCCGTGAGAACCACCAGCGACATGACGCGAGGCTTGAGCAGCGCGAAATAGTCTCCGGGCTCCGCCAGGCTGATCGTGGGACGGGCGTCGGTCGAGGACAGGTCGATGGCGCTCAAGGGTACCTCGTCGATCTTCATGCTGTTTCGAATGCCAGCGGCCGTTGCGACCTCCGGCAAACGGCGCGGTCCCGGCATGAGCCGGGACCGCAGGGGTTTGGGCGATCCGTATCGCGAGGCTCAGCGGATGCGCGGCAGTTCTTCCCACTGGTGGAAGGGCGGCGGGGAGGACAGCTGCCACTCCAGAGTGGTCGCGCCAGCGCCCCAGGGGTTGGGCCCGGCGATGCGCTTCTTGGCGAAGGCTTCGTAGACACCGTAGAGGAACACCAGCACCGCGATGCCCGAGATGTAGGAGCCGATCGAGGACACGAAGTTCCAGCCGGCGAAAGCATCGGGATAGTCGACGTAGCGACGGGGCATGCCGGCGGCACCCAGGAAGTGCTGCGGGAAGAAGATGATGTTCACGCCGACGAAGGTCATCCAGAAGTGAATCTGGCCAATCCGCTCGTTGTACATGTAGCCGCTCATCTTCGGGAACCAGTAGTACCAGCCCGCGAAGATGGCGAAGACGGCGCCCAGCGACAGAACGTAGTGGAAGTGGGCGACGACGTAGTAGGTGTCGTGCAGCACGCGGTCCATGCCGGCATTCGCGAGCTTGACGCCCGTCACGCCGCCGACCGTGAACAGGAAGATGAAGCCGATCGCCCAGAGCATCGGCACGCGGAAGCGGATCGAGCCGCCCCACATGGTCGCGATCCACGAGAAGATCTTGATGCCGGTCGGCACCGCAATCACCATCGTCGCGAACACGAAGTAGCGCTGCGTGTTGAGCGAGATGCCGGTCGTGTACATGTGGTGGGCCCACACGACGAAGCCGACGACGCCGATCGCGACCATGGCGTAGGCCATGCCGAGGTAGCCGAAGACCGGCTTGCGCGAGAAGGTCGAGATGACGTGGCTGACGATGCCGAAGGCCGGCAGGATCAGGATGTAGACCTCGGGGTGGCCGAAGAACCAGAACAGGTGCTGGTACAGGATCGGGTCACCACCACCCTCGGGCGCGAAGAAGGTCGTGCCAAAGTTGCGGTCCGTCAGCAGCATCGTGATGGCGCCGGCGAGAACCGGAAGCGACAGGAGCAGGAGGAACGCCGTCACGAGGACCGACCATGCGAAGAGCGGCATCTTGTGCAGCGTCATGCCCGGAGCGCGCATGTTGAGGATCGTCGTGATGAAGTTGATCGCGCCAAGGATCGACGAGGCGCCCGCGATGTGCAGGCCGAAGATCGCGAGATCCACCGCCGGCCCCGGATGGCCTGCGGTCGAGAGCGGCGGATACATGGTCCAGCCCGTGCCCGCGCCGTTCGTGCCGGGCGCGCCCTCGACGAACATCGAGAGGATCAGGAGCAGGAACGCCGGGACGAGCAGCCAGAACGAGATGTTGTTCAAGCGCGGGAAGGCCATGTCCGGCGCCCCGATCATGATCGGGATCATCCAGTTGGCGAAGCCGCCGATCAGTGCGGGCATCACCATGAAGAAGATCATGATGAGACCGTGGCCGGTCGTGAAGACGTTGTAGATCTGCGGGTTGCCGAAGATCTGCAGGCCGGGCTGCTGCAGCTCGGCGCGCATGGCCACCGAGAGAGCGCCGCCCACGACGCCCGCCATGATGGCGAACATCAGGTAGAGCGTCCCGATATCCTTGTGGTTGGTCGAATAGACCCAGCGCGTCCAGCCGGTCGGCCGGTGATCGTGATGGGCGTCGTCGTGGACTGTGGCGTGTGCCATCTCGGACTCCGGTATGGTCGGGTCAGCGCGACGCGACAACCGACTTCGCGGACGTGATTTCCGCGGTCAGCTGGGCGTTGGCGTTCTCGACGCTGGTGGCGGCGGTCGCGAGCCAGGCGTCGAACTGCGCCTGGCTGACGACGCGCACGGCGATCGGCATGTTGTAATGGCTCTGGCCGCAGAGCTCCGAGCACTGGCCGTAGAAGATGCCCTCGCGGGTGGCCTCGAACCAGTATTCGTTGATGCGACCCGGAATGGCGTCCACCTTCACGCCGAGCGACGGCATGGCGAAGGAGTGGATGACGTCGCCACCGGTCGACAGCAGGCGAACGACACGGTTCACCGGGACGACCATCTCGTTGTCGACCGCCAGAAGGTGCGGGTAAGCGGCGCGGTCCTGCTTTCCGGCCGCGTCGCGCGCGTCCTCGGTGAGCGGGTAGGACAGAAACGACACCGGCTGGGCGGCCGGATTGGCCGGGTTCTCGGCGGTGCCCGCCGCAGCGCTCGAGGCAGCGGCAACCGTCTGGGCCGGCTGGTACTCGTAGCCCCAGTACCATTGGTAGCCGGTCGCCTTCACCGTCAGCTCCGGCTCACGCGGCGGATTGTACTGCGCCGTCAAGAGCTGGAACGAGGGGATGGCGAGGCAGAGAAGCACGAGAACCGGAGCGAGCGTCCAGACGACCTCGATCAGCGTATTGTGGCTGGTGCGAGAAGGCGTCGGGTTGCGAGCCTCGCTGTAGCGGAAGCAAACCCAGGCGAGCAGCGCCGCAACGAGGATCGTGATCGGGACGATGAACCACAGCGTATAGTTCGAGAACCAGTGGATCTGGGCCTCGATCGGCGACAGGGCTTCCTGCAGGTTGATCTGCCAGGGATGCGGCTGGCCGGGATGCAGCACGGCGTCTTGCGCCGACGCCGCAAGCGGCAGGCCGACGGTGGCGGCCGCCGCCAGAAGGGTTCGTTTCACGAATGCTCTCCCTCGTGCACAGGGTTTGTTCCGGTGGGCCGGACGCATCGCGGGATTCGAGCATGAGGGCGCGTCGCCCGGATTCGAATGCCGCCAATGTGCAGCTACCTTCGAACGCTTCAACCATGAAACCGCCGCTATCGCAACACGACGCCGCCGCCCGCACTTGCGACATAATGAAGGTGTTGCAAGGCTCGCGGAAGGCTTGCCGTGCCTCGCTCGACGGGGCGCATGGGAATGCGCTACCCCGTGGCCCCGAAACCACGCCCGCGACCCTTCGCGGCTCGTTCAGGACGAATCCATGAAGACCCTCTCGGCGGCCACCGCCCTCCTCCTGCTCTGCGCCACGGCCGCCGGGGCGCAGACCGGAACCGTCAAGTCCCAGCACGGCGCCTGGGCGGTTGTCTGCGACCAGCCGGCGGGCGCGGCCGGCGAGCAATGCGCCCTCCTGCAGAACGTCGTCGCGGAAGACAGGCCGGAAGTCGGGCTCTCTGTGCTCGTCCTCAAGACCGCGGATGGCCGCGCCCAGATCCTTCGCGTTCTCGCCCCGCTTGGCATCCTGCTTCCGAACGGGCTGGGGCTCTACGTCGACAACAAGGATATCGGCCGCGCCCAGTTCGTTCGCTGCTTCGAGGACGGCTGCTATGCGGAGGTCATCCTCGAGGACAATCTCCGCCAGACGCTGTCGACCGGGAAGTCCGCGACCTTCATCGTCTTCCAGACGCCCGAGGAGGGCATCGGCATCCCCGTTGACCTCAACGGATTCGCCGACGGCTTCGCCGCCCTGCCCTGAGATCGCCCGGCGCGATGACACCGGGCGGCCCGTCTCCTATCTGAGGGGCCTGACCCGCATGGAGACGATCATGACTTCTTCTCTCGTCGAACGGTTCGACGCCTCGACCTCGACCCTCCAGTCGATCGTCTCCGATACGCTGCGCGGCGCGGACGATGGCGAACTGTATCTCGAATATCGCGAGCAGGAGTCGCTCGTCTTCGACAACGGCCGGCTGAAAGCCGGCGATTTCTCGACGGACCAGGGCTTCGGCCTGCGTTGCGTGGTCGGCGAGGCCGTGGGCTTCGCGCATTCCGGCGAGATGTCGGAAGCCGCCCTTCGCCGCGCGGCGGACGCGGCGGGCGCGGTCAAGGCCGGGCATTCGGGTCATCTGGCCGAGCCGCCGATCGGTACCAACCAGCGTCTCTACGGTTCCGAGAATCCGATCCCGAACCCGGGCTTCGAGGCGAAGGTCCAGCTCCTCGAGAAGATCGACGGCTATCTGCGCGGCCGCGACGAGGCGGTGCGCCAGGTGTCGGTCTCGCTCGCGACGCAATGGCAGGTCGTCGAGATCCTTCGCTCGGACGGACGCCTTGCGCAGGACGTCCGACCGCTCGTCCGGCTCAACGTGTCTGTGGTCGCCGGTCGCGGCGAGCGTCAGGAGAGCGGCTCCTCGGGCGCGGGCGGCCGAACGGGTTTCGGCGACTTCATGATCGAGGACAACTGGCGCCGCATCGCGGACGAGGCTTTGCGGCAGGCGCAGGTGAACCTTGAGGCCGTCGCCGCGCCGGCCGGCACGTTCGACATCGTGCTCGGCTCCGGCTGGCCGGGCGTCATGCTGCACGAGGCCGTGGGCCACGGGCTGGAGGGCGACTTCAACCGCAAGAAGACGTCGGCCTTCTCCGGACTGATGGGCCAGCAGGTCGCGGCCGAGGGCGTGACCGTCGTCGATGACGGAACGATCACCGAGCGACGGGGCTCGCTCACGATCGACGACGAAGGCACGCCGACCAACCGCACCGTGCTCATTGAGAACGGCAAGCTCGTCAACTACATGCACGACCGGCAGAACGCCCGCCTGATGGGGATGGCGCCGACCGGCAACGGCCGTCGCCAGTCGCACGCCCACGTTCCGATGCCGCGCATGACGAACACGATGATGCTGAACGGCTCGCATACGCCCGAAGAGATCATCTCCTCGGTCGGCGACGGCATCTACGCCGTGTCCTTCGGCGGCGGTCAGGTCGACATCACCAGCGGAAAGTTCGTCTTCGGCTGCACCGAGGCCTACCGCATTCGCGGTGGCGTTCTGGCAGAGCCGCTCAAGGGCGTCATGCTGATCGGCAACGGGCCGGAGGCGATGCACCGGGTAACGATGGTCGGCAACGACGCCGCGCTCGACACAGGCATCGGCAATTGCGGCAAGGCCGGCCAGTGGGTCCCCGTCGGCGTCGGCCAGCCGCATCTACGTATGAACGCGATGACGGTGGGCGGCACGGAGGCTTGACCGAGCCACCGCGCCGCCTTGAGCTCAGGGGTAGAGGCGGACCGCGTCCCACCCCTGACCGACGCGCGTGAAGCGGAATCGGTCGTGGAGGCGGAACTCGCCATCGCGCCAGAATTCGATCTCGCTTGGCACGACGCGGAAGCCCGACCAGTTCGGAGGACGGGGCACCTCCCCGTCTGCGTACCGAGCTTCGAGATCTCGAACGCGCGTCTCGAGCGTGGCGCGCGAGTCGAGGGGGCGGGACTGGTCCGAGGCCCTTGCCCCGATGCGACTGCCCTTGGGGCGGCTCGCGAAGTAGCGGTCCGCCTCCGCGTCGGTTACGATCTCGACCTCTCCGCGAACGCGGACCTGACGTCGCAGCGACTTCCAGTGAAGGCAGAGAGCCGCCTTTCGGTGCGCGAGGATTTCCTGTCCCTTGCGGCTCTCGAAATTCGTGTAGAAGACGAACCCCCGATCATCGTGTTCCTTCAGGAGAACCATGCGAACGTCCGGCAGACCGTCGCCGTCCACCGTCGCCAGCGACATCGCGCCCGGATCGTTGATCTCGTTCGTTTCCGCATCGGCCATCCAGTCCCGGAACAGTTCGTTCGGATCCCTCTGCCTCACCGTTTCATCGTCCGTTAAGGCGGTCTTGTCCATGATTGCGAAAGTCTCCGTTTGCGGCCGTTTCGCTTCCTAAGGTGGGATCGTCCGGGCGGTAAAGAAGTATGAGCGTCATGGCAGGATTCGTCCG
The DNA here is from genome assembly GCF_001463765.1 of Aureimonas sp. AU4. GTDB lineage: Bacteria > Pseudomonadota > Alphaproteobacteria > Rhizobiales > Rhizobiaceae > Aureimonas. Next base: position 199,462 of record NZ_BBWK01000002.1, read on the forward strand.
TTCCATCCTCACGATCCTCTCGGTCCTGCCGATGGCGGCCGGCTGCACGGTGATGAACGGCTCCGCCCTCGAGGAAAGCGCGGTGGACCGCACGGTCGTGACGAACTCCGTGCCGATCGTCGCACCCGCCGTCGCGGACGCGCTGTCCGACAGCCGCACCGTGCGCAACGCGGTGTCGGCGGCGGACATCACCCGCAGCGAGTTGCAGCCGCTCGCCTGGTCCAACACCGATACCGGGGCGTCCGGGGCCATCACCGACATCCGCGAGACCAAGGCGGGCGACCAGACGTGCCGCACATTCCGCACATCGCGCCAGCGCTTCGACGGGGTTTCCGTTTTTGCGGGCGAGGCCTGTACGCGCGGTGCCGGCGAATGGACGTTGACGCGGTTCTCGGAAGGCGGCTGAGCGCCCCTCGCCTCTTCAAATGCGGTCTCGCCGTGGCCATATAGCGTTGTCGAAGGGGTTGCCGCCTGCGTGCGGTGGCCCTCCTCGTCATGCTCAGTGAGTTCCCGCCATCCAGGATCGTTCGGCCATGCGCGACCCCTATACCGTTCTCGGCGTCGCCAAATCCGCCAGCGACGCGGAGATCAAGTCCGCCTTCCGCAAGCTCGCCAAGAAGTACCATCCCGATGCGAACGGCGACGACGCGAGCGCCAGTACACGCTTCAACGAGGCCAATCAGGCCTACGAGATTCTGAGCGACAAGGACAAGCGCGGGCAGTTCGATCGCGGCGAGATCGACGCCGAGGGCAAGCCGCGTTTCCAGGGTTTCTCCGGCGGCGAAAACCCGTTCGCGTCGGCTGGACGGGGTAGCACGGGCGGCGGCTTCGACTTCCGGTCGACGGGCAATCGCTTCGGCGGCGGCGCCGGCGAAGGTCTCTTCTCGGACTTCTTCGATCAGGCGTTCGGCGGTGGCCGGCGCGGGGCCGACAGCGGGTTCAATGCGGCCCGCAACACGCCGTCGAAGGGCGAAGACATCCGCGCGACGCTGAAAGTGCGGTTGGAGGACGTGGTGTCGGGCGAGAAGGTCGAGGCCGTCTTTCCGAACGGGAAGCGCCTTGCGATTCGCCTTCCGGCCGGCGTCGAGGACGGGCAGGTCATCCGCTTGCGCGGCCAAGGCCAGCCGGCCGTGTTTGCGGGCGGCCCGGCAGGCGACGCTTTGGTGACCATTGCGTTCGCTGAGCACCCCCGCTTCAAGGTCGTCGGCCACGATCTCGAATTGAACCAGTCGGTCCACCTTTCGGACGCGGTGCTCGGCGGTCGCATCATGATCGAGACCCTCGACGGACGCGTGTCGACGCGTATCCAGCCCTGGACCAATTCTGGGCGCACGCTTCGCCTCAAGGGCAAGGGACTGACGCGCAAGGACAACACGCGCGGCGATATCTTGGTCACGCTTCAGATTTCGCTGCCGGCCGAACCGGACGCGGAACTGATCGCGCTGATGGAGAAGCGTCAGGCGACGGTGGAGTAGCGCGCCTAGCCCTTCGGTGGATGCGACCCTGGATTGCCGGCCGGGTGAGCCCGGCTCTTCTTGCTGGCCTGCCTGCGCTATGCCATACCGCCGCCGCATCCAAGGATGCCAAGCGGCGGAAGGAATGAGCTCATGGTGGATTCGGTTGGCCTGATGAAGGGCAAGCGCGGGCTCATCATGGGCGTCGCCAACAATCGTTCGATCGCCTACGGCATTGCGAAGGCATTGGCCGATCAAGGGGCGGAGATCGCATTGACCTATCAGGGCGAGGCGCTGCGCAAGCGCGTCGAGCCCCTGGCCGCCGAACTCGGCGCTTTCGTCTGCGGACACTGCGACGTCGGCGACGCGGCGACGATCGATGCCTGCTTTTCGGCTATCGAAGAGCGCTGGGGAAAGCTCGACTTTCTCGTCCACGCCATCGGCTTCTCCGACAAGGACGAGCTGACCGGTCGCTACGTCGATACGAGCGAGGGCAACTTCACGAAGACGATGCTGATTTCCGTCTACTCGTTCACGGCGGTCGCGCAGCGCGCCGAGAAGCTGATGACGGACGGCGGGTCGATGCTGACCCTCACCTACTACGGCGCCGAGAAGGTGATGCCCAACTACAACGTCATGGGCGTCGCGAAGGCGGCCCTCGAGGCGAGCGTCAAGTATCTGGCGGTCGATCTCGGCCCGAAGAAGATCCGCGTCAACGCGATCTCCGCCGGTCCGATCAAGACGCTGGCCGCCAGCGGTATCGGCGACTTTCGGTACATCCTGAAGTGGAACGAGTACAACGCACCCCTTCGCCGCACGGTGACGATCGAGGAGGTCGGTGATGTTGGCCTTTATCTCCTCTCCGACTTGTCCCGGTCCGTCACCGGCGAGGTCCACCACGCCGACTCGGGCTACCATGTGGTCGGCATGAAGGCGGTGGACGCGCCCGACATCTCGGTCGTGAAGGACTGATCGTCGCCTCATGCCGAACGGAACCCTTCTCTACCTCTGCCGTCACGGGCAGACGGACTGGAACGCCGTTGGGCGTCTGCAGGGCCAGAGCGACATTCCCCTCAACGATCGCGGCCGGGAGCAGGCGCGCCGCAACGGGCGGACGCTGCGCGAGCGTCTGACGGTGGAAGGATTGCTTCCCGACTTCATCTCGAGCCCCATGGTACGGGCGGTCGAGACGATGCAGATCGTGCGCGGCGAGATGGGACTGGCGGCGGACGGCTTCGCGACCGACGAGCGCCTGCGCGAGATCAACTTCGGTGACTGGCAGGGATACGAGGTGCCGGAACTGCGCCGCCGGGACCGCGCGGCGGTGCAGCGGCGCGACGCCGATAAATGGGGCTTCCTGCCGCCCGGCGACGGCGCCGAAAGCTACGAGATGCTGACGGCGCGGGTCGTCCCCTTTTTCCGCGAACTCGCGCGCCCGACGCTGGTCGTCGCGCATGGCGGGGTGATGAGATCCTTCCTCAGCGCCTTCTGCGGGATGGCCTCGGACGAAGCCGCCCATGTCGGCATTCCGCAGGACCGCATCCTGCGCTTCGAGAACGGACGCTACGACTGGGTTTGAGGCGCGGCACGCTGCTCAGCGCGCGATCAGAAGATGGACCTGCATTCCTTGGTGGACCGAGGCTCTGTCGAGGCTCTGCGGCAGGAGATATCGCGTTCCGTCCGACAGCATGACGATGCCGTTCTCGGCGTCGATGGTCTCGACCACGCCCGCCCTTTCCTCGGCGTGCGTGGGAAGGGTGGACGCGACGCAAACGACGGAACAGGCGAAGAAGGCGACGATACGCGGCATGGCGACCTTCACGTTCGGATGTCGATCGTCCGGAGGTTCCCGCCCAAATGTGACCATCGATGGGCAGGTTTGACGGAAATCAAACCGGACCGCTGCGATTTGACCCGACCGGCCGCGGATCGTACATGCGCCTGCCCAACCTTCTGGACCTCCCGCCATGTCGCATAACAGCTTCGGCCATCTCTTCCGCGTGACCACCTGGGGAGAGAGCCATGGGCCAGCGATCGGCTGCGTTGTCGATGGAACGCCGCCGGGCACGATCCTTTCCCGAGAGATGATCCAGCGGTTCCTCGACGAGCGGCGACCGGGCCAGTCCCGCTACACGACGCAGCGCCAAGAGCCCGACGAGGTTGCCATTCTCTCGGGCACCATGCCCGGTGAACGGGAGGGCGAGCTCGTTGCGACGGGCACGCCGATCGCGCTTGAGATCCGCAACGTCGACCAGCGGTCGAAGGATTATTCCGAGATCGCACGCCGCTATCGGCCGGGCCATGCCGACATCACCTACGACATGAAGTACGGTGTTCGCGACTTTCGCGGAGGGGGACGCTCGTCCGCCCGGGAGACGGCGACACGCGTGGCGGCCGGCGCGATCGCGCGTCAGGTCGTGTCTGGGCTCTTGGTGCGCGGCGCGCTCGTGCGCATCGGCGACATGGAGATCGACCGCAACCGGTTCGATTGGGACGAGACGCGGCGCAACCCCTTCTTCTGCCCTGATGCGCAGATGGCGGAACGCTGGGCCGAGCTGCTCGACGGTGTGCGCAAGCGCGGCTCGTCGATCGGCGCGGTGGTGGAGGTCGAGGCGGTCGGCGTGCCCGCCGGCCTCGGTGCGCCGCTCTACGGCAAGCTCGACGCGGACATTGCGGCCAACCTGATGTCCATCAACGCGGTGAAGGGCGTCGAGATCGGCGACGGCTTTGCTGCCGCAGCCCTCTCGGGCGAGGAGAACGCGGACGAGATCCGCATCGGCGCGAACGGGCGGCCCGAGTTCCTGTCGAACCACGCGGGCGGCATCCTGGGCGGGATCGCGACCGGCCAACCCGTGGTCGCCCGCTTCGCCGTAAAACCGACCTCCTCCATCCTGACGCCGCGCCGCTCGGTCGATGCCGACGGCTTGGAGGTGGACGTCATGACCAAGGGGCGGCACGATCCCTGCGTCGGAATTCGCGCGGTGCCGATCGGCGAGGCGATGGTGGCCTGTGCGATCGCCGATCACTACCTACGTCATCGCGGACAGACGGGACGCGTCTGACACTTGAGCCTCGACCGATCCGGTCCGCCGCCGAGACATGACCCGATGCTGACGCGCCTCTACCATCATCCGATCTTCGCCGAGCATCTGACCGGGCCTGGTCACCCTGAGCGCCCCGAGCGGATGGCGGCTGTCGCGGGGGCCTTGGAGGCGGAGCCCTTTCAAAATCTGGACCGCGTGCTCGCCCCCGAAGGCTCGATCGATGCCGTCTACCTCTGCCATCCGGCGGACTACGTGCGACGCATCGCCAAGGCGACCCCGGACGACGGCCTGACGCGGATCGACGGCGATACGGTGATCAGCGCCCGCTCCTTTTCGGCGGCGCTGCATTCGGTCGGTGCGGCCTGCGCGGGCGTCGACGACGTGGTGGCGGGAACGGTCCGCAACGTCTTCGTCGCTTCGCGACCGCCGGGCCATCACGCCGAGCGCGCGACGGCCATGGGCTTCTGCCTATTCAACCAGGCGGCCATTGCGGCTCGGCACGCCCAGCGCGCCCACGGTCTCGAGCGCGTCGCGATCGTCGATTGGGACGTACATCACGGCAACGGGACGCAGGACATCTTCTACGACGATCCCAGCGTCTTCTACGCATCCACCCACGAGATGCCGCTCTTTCCGGGCACGGGCGCGCGCAACGAGACGGGGGTCGGAAACATCTGTAACGCGCCGCTGCGTGCGGACGACGGCTCCGACGAGTTTCGCGAGGCGTTTGCGAGCGTCGTGCTTCCGGCCCTCGAGCGGTTTCGACCCGACCTCGTGATCGTCTCGGCGGGCTTCGACGGCCACCACCGCGACCCGCTCGCGAATCTCAACATGATCGAGGCGGACTACGACTGGGCGACGGGAAAGCTGCTCGATGTCGCGGACCGCCATGCCGGCGGACGGCTGGTCAGCCTTCTCGAAGGGGGGTACGACCTGCGAGGTCTCGGCCAATCGGTCGCCGCCCACGTCCAGCGGCTGATGGTCGGCTGAAACCGCAGGAGTGCCCGCAAAATGCCCGACGCCACCCAGACCATTCCAGCGGACGATTCCGACATTCGGCGCATGAGCTTCGAGGAGGCGCTCGGGGCGCTGGAGCAGATCGTCTCGGATCTGGAGCGCGGCGACGTGCCGCTCGAACTGTCGATCCGCATCTACGAGCGCGGCGAGAAGCTGAAGTCGCATTGCGATCGCCTGCTCTCGGCCGCCGAGGACAAGGTCGAGAAGATCAAGCTGAACCGCGCGGGAAAGCCGAGCGGCACGGAGCCTCTCGACCCGGCCTGAGACGCTGCGCCGGTGGACAAGCCGGCTTGAAACGTCTCTAACCCATGGCCTTGGCCCGGCGGATGGTTTCGCCGTGCCGACCGCTGCTCCCGGAGCTTTTGCCATCGTGTCGTCCACACCCCTTCTCGACCGCGTCCACTCGCCAGAAGATCTTCGCCGCCTGCCCGACGGCGATCTTCGACAGCTGGCGGACGAGTTGCGCGCGGACCTGATCGACGCCGTGTCGCAGACGGGCGGACATCTGGGAGCGGGCCTCGGGGTCGTGGAGCTGACGGTCGCGCTCCACCGGGTCTTCGATACCCCGCGCGATCGGCTCATCTGGGACGTCGGTCACCAGGCCTATCCTCACAAGATCCTGACGGGCCGCCGGGATGCGATGCGCACCGTCCGTCAAGAGCGGGGCTTGTCGGGCTTCGCCAAGCGGACCGAAAGCGAATACGACCCGTTCGGTGCCGGACATTCCTCGACGTCGATCTCGGCCGGCCTCGGAATGGCGGTTGCAAGCGACCTCTCCGGCGTTCGGCGCAATGTCGTCGCCGTCATCGGCGACGGGGCCATCAGCGCTGGCATGGCCTACGAGGCCATGAACAATGCGGGCGCGATGAACGCGCGTCTGGTCGTCGTGCTCAACGACAACGACATGTCGATCGCGCCGCCCACCGGCGCCATGAGCGCCTATCTTGCCCGCCTCGTGTCGGGCAAGGCGTACAAGGGCCTGCGGGACCGCGCCAAGGCGGTCGCGCGGCATCTGCCGCCGTTCCTCCAGGAAGGCGCCCGGCGCACCGAGGAGCTGGCTCGGGGCCTCCTCACCGGCGGCACGCTCTTCGAGGAACTCGGCTTCCATTATGTCGGCCCGATCGACGGTCACGACCTCGAGCACCTTCTCCCCGTTCTCCAGAACGTACGGGACACGATAGACGGTCCGGTGCTCGTCCATGTCGTGACCAGAAAGGGCAAGGGCTATCCGCCGGCGGAGGCGAGCGCAGACAAGTATCACGGTGTCGCGAAGTTCGACGTCGTGACGGGCGCCCAGTCCAAGCCGAAGGCGAACGCGCCGAGCTACACGCGCATCTTCGCCGAGACGCTGGTTCAGGAAGCGCGGGAAGACGAGCGCATCGTCGCGATCCACGCCGCGATGCCGGACGGCACGGGCCTCGATCTCTTCGGCCAGGCTTTCCCGAAGCGCACCTTCGACGTCGGCATTGCCGAGCAGCACGCGGTCACCTTCGCTGCCGGGCTCGCGACCGAGGGATACAAGCCCTTCGTCGCGATCTATTCGACCTTTCTCCAGCGCGCCTACGACCAGATCGTCCACGACGTCGCGATCCAGCACCTGCCCGTGCGCTTCGCGATCGACCGGGCGGGCTTCGTCGGCGCGGACGGTCCGACCCATGCCGGCTCGTTCGACACAGGCTTCCTCGTTCCGCTGCCAGGTATGGTCGTCATGGCGGCCGCCGACGAGGCCGAGTTGCGCCATATGGTGCGCACTGCGGCGACCTTTGACGAGGGCCCGATCTCGTTCCGCTATCCGCGCGGCAACGGAACCGGCGTGGAACTGCCCGAGCGTGGTCATGCCTTGGAGATCGGTCGCGGCCGGATCGTGCGCGAGGGTACGAAGGTCGCCATCCTATCGTTCGGAGCGCGACTTGCCGACGCGATCGCCGCGTCAGAGGACCTGGAGAGCTTCGGCCTGTCGACGACGGTCGCCGACGCGCGCTTCGCCAAGCCGCTCGACGAGGATCTCGTCCGTCGGCTGGCGCAGGAGCACGAGGTGCTCGTCCTGCTGGAAGAAGGGGCGTCGGGCGGCTTCGCCTCGCAGGTCCTCGAACTGTGCGCCCGTCGCGGATGGCTGGACCGCGGTTTGAAGATCCGGCCCATCACCATGCCCGATCGCTTCGTCGACCATGCGGCGCCGGAGGCGATGCTTCGCGCGGCCGGCATTGACAAGGCCGGCATCGTCGAGACCGTGTTCCGGGCGCTCGGCGACGGCGCGCACCGCGTGATGCAGGCATGAGCGCCGCGACCGCGCAAATGGGTCGCCAGCGCCTCGACCTCCTGATGGCCGAGCGCGGTGTCGTCGACTCGCGCGCTCGGGCGCGTGACGCAGTCCTTCGCGGTCACGTGCGGATCGATGGTGAACTTGCGTCGAAGCCGAGCCAGGCGGTCCGGCTGGATGCCACGATCGAGATCACCGATCCCGCGCAGGACTTCGTGGCCCGCTCGGCCCTGAAACTCGCGGCCGGGCTCGACGCCTTCGCGATCGATCCGACGGGGCGTGAATGCCTCGACATTGGACTGTCGACGGGCGGTTTCTCGCAGCTTCTCCTGCGCCGCGGCGCGCGGCATGTCGTCGGCATCGATGTCGGGCGGGAACAGTTGCACGCCTCGCTGCGCGACGAGCCCCGCCTGACGGCCATAGAAGGCCTGAACGCGCGCGACCTCGGCGCCGAGCACTTGGCCGGACACGACATCGACCTTCTCGTCTGCGATGTCAGCTTCATCTCCGTGCGACTGGCCCTGCCGCCCGCGCTCGACCTTCTTCCGTCGGGATCGGACGCCGTCATCCTCGTCAAGCCGCAGTTCGAGGCGGGACGCGATGCGATCGGGCGCGGCGGTCTCCTGCGCGATCCCGAGACCGCGCCTGCAGTCGCAGAGGGCATTGCCGCTTGGCTGAACGGCGAGACGACGTGGCAGGCGGTGTCGCTCATCCCGTCCCCGCTGCCCGGCGGCGACGGCAATCGCGAATTCCTGCTGCGGGCGCGCAAGCCTTGAGCCAGACCCTGACGATCGAGTCGCTCGGCCAGCAAGGTGACGGCTTCGCGCGCTCCGATGCCGGGCCCCTGCATGTCCCCCTGACCCTGCCGGGCGAACGCGTGCAGGTCGAGACGAAGGGTTCGCGGGGACGCCTTGTCGCGGTCATCGAGCCTTCTCCTGACCGGGTCGAGGCGCCCTGCCCGCATTTCGGCCGCTGCGGCGGTTGCGAGTTGCAACACGCGGACGACCCGCTCTATGCCGCCTTCAAGCGCGACCGGGTCGCGACCGCCTTCCGTCGCGAGGGCCTGACGCCCGAGATCGACGATCTGGTGCGATGCCCGCCCGCCTCGCGGCGCCGAGCGGTCTTCTCGGCGGTTCGAGCGGGTCCCCGCGCCCTGTTTGGCTTTCACGAGGCGAACAGCAACCGCGTCGCGCCGATCCGCACCTGCCTGATCGCTGTGCCAGCGATCGTCAGCGCCTTCCCCGCGCTCGAGGCGCTGGCCACCATCCTGATCGATCGCAAGCGCGAGTTGCGGCTGACCGTCACGGCGGCCGAGAACGGCTTGGACGTCGCGGTCGAGGCAGCGGCCGAGCTCAACGCCCGCAACCGACTGGCCGCCATCGAGCACGCGGTGGCTTCGGGCTGGAGCCGCCTGACGATAGACGGGGAGATCGCCGTCCAGGCGGCACCGCCGCAGATCCTGTTCGACGGCATTGCGGTCGAGCCGCCGCCGGGCGCCTTCCTGCAAGCCGTCGCTGCCTCGGAAGAGGCGATGGCCAAGCTCGTCGTCTCGCATTTCAAGCCGGCCCGTGCGGTCGCGGATCTCTTCAGCGGCGTCGGAACCTTCTCGCTGCGCCTGGCACGCGACCACGCGGTTCATGCCGTCGAAAGCGAGGCGTCCGCCCTTGCCGCCATCGACCGCGCCCAGCGCATGCCTCAGGGCCTGAAGGCGATCACCACCGAGCGCCGCGACCTCTTCCGCCGGCCTCTGACGGTGAAAGAGCTGAACCGTTTCGGCGGCGTCGCCTTCGACCCGCCACGTGCCGGAGCCGAGGCCGTCTCGCGCGAACTCGCCCGGTCCGAGGTGCCGCTCGTCGCCGCCGTCTCGTGCAATCCGACGACTCTTGCCCGCGATGCTCGTCTGCTGATTGACGGCGGCTATCGCCTCCGCCGAGTCGTGCCCATCGACCAGTTCCTGTGGACGCACCATGTCGAGGTCGTCGCCCTGTTCGAGCGCTGAGGCCGACGGTTGACCGAGTATCTCGTCGGCTTCCTGCAGCAATACGGCTACGCGCTCGTCTTCGTCTCGATCTTTCTCGAGTCGACGGGCCTGCCCTTTCCCGGTGAGAGCATCCTCATCGCCGCCGGCATCATGGCCGGCCACGGCCAGCTCGACGTCCACCTGATCTTCCTGTCATCCTGGATCGCGGGAACGCTCGGCGACAATTGCGGCTACTATCTCGGCCACCGCTTCGGCCAGCGCTTCATCCTGCGATACGGACGGAAGCTCGGCATCACACCCGCGAAGTATGCCTATGTGGAGCGCGAATTCCGGCGTTGGGGTCCGCCGATCGTCCTTGTCGCGCGCTTCATCCTCATCCTGCGCCAGCTGTGCGGCGTCGCCGCCGGCACGCTTCGCTTCCCGTGGTGGCGCTTTCTCTTCTTCAACGCGGTGGGCGCGGCGCTCTGGTCCGGCGCCTACACCTATGGAGCCTACTTTTTCGGCAACCAGGTCGATCGTGTACTACACGGAAGCCCTTGGGCCTATGCCGCGCTCGCCGCGGTCTTCATCGGACTGACCCTCGCGACCGTCCTGCGCTTCCGTCGTGGGCTGAAGAACCTGCCCGACGATCCGAACTCAGCTTTTCCCGAGGAAGGCCGAGAAGGCGGCCCGCGCCTCGGGTGAGCGCAGCCGCTCGGCGAAGTGCCGCGCTTCCTCCGCCATGCGCTCGCGCAAGTCGGTTGGATCGGGCCGCAGAAGCGCGCGCGTGATGCGCAAAGCCTCGGGAGGCTTGGCGGCGAGAGCCGTTGCGTTCTGAAGCGAGGTGACCTCGGCATCGTCGACCACCTGCGTGACAAGCCCGCTCCGCGCGGCGCGCGCGGCATCGAACGTCTCTCCCATGGCGAGGAGAGCATAGGCTTCCCGCTCGCCCATAACGCGGGGAGCCAGAAGGCTGGACCCGGCTTCCGGCACGAGGCCGAGGTCCGTGAAGGGCGTGCGGAAGATCGAGCGCGGCGTTGCGAGAACCCGGTCGCAGTGGAGAAGCAGTGTCGTCCCGATGCCGATCGCCAGGCCGTCGACCGCCGCCACGAGGGGCTTCGCAAGCGACACGACGGCATCCAGGAAGGCGAGGACCTCATCCAGCGCCCCGGTCGCGCCGAACCGCATGAAATCCGCGATGTCGTTGCCCGACGAGAAGGCGCCCGGCACGCCCGCGAAGCGCACGCAGCGTATCGCGTCGTCCGTGTCGGCGCGCCGGAGGAGATCCGCCATCGCGCCGTACATCGCGCGATCGATGGCGTTCTTCTTGTCGGGCCTCTCGAGGCGGATCGTCAGCACCGCTCCCTGCCGGGCCGCCGCGACATGCTCGCTTCGAACCTCGTCCATCAGTTGAGCGCCTCGCGGGCGCCCGTAAGGCTGGCCGCGCCAAACAGGACCTGACGCCGCAGACCCTCGACCTCCGGCAGAACGTTGTCGGCCATGAAGCGGGCAAGGACGGCGCGCGTGTCGGTTGCGCTGTCGGCCAGCGCGCCCTTGGCGAGGTAGCAGGCGCCGGCCGTCAACGCGAACTGGCGCTGATACGCGGTCGCTGCGCACAAGGCCTCGGAAAGCGCGCCGCCGCGCACGAGTTCGAGCAGATGATCGGTCGTCTCACGCAGGCCGCCAAGCGCTTCGCGAAGGCGCGCAGCCGTTTCGCCGAAGGCCTCACGGTTCGCAGCGGCGGTACGCTCCGCGATCGCATCGAGTTCGTCGAGATAAGCGCGCACGGTTTCGCCGTCGGACAGCGAAAGCTTGCGAGACACCAGATCGATCGCCTGGATGCCATTCGTGCCCTCGTAGATCGGTGCGATCCGCGCGTCGCGCAGCAGCCGGGCCGCGCCCGTCTCCTCGACATAGCCCATACCGCCATGAACCTGGATTCCGAGCGAGGCGACCTCGACGCCGATATCGGTCGGAAAGGATTTGGCAAGGGGCGTCATAAGATTGGCACGCTCCGCCCACCAGCGCTTGTTCTCCTCTTCTTCCGCGCGGTCGAGCGCATGGGCGCAATTGTGGACGATGGCACGCGCGGCACCCACCAGAGCCTTCATACGCAGAAGCGTCAGCGCAATGTCGGGATGTTCGATGATCGGCACCTGGGCCACGGAGGTCGGCTCGGCCCGGTCCTTGGCGAGCAGCGTCGAGCGGCCCTGGCGGCGCTCGCGGGCATAGTCCAGTGCCTTCTGGAATGCGGCCTCGGCGACACCCAGCCCCTGGACACCGACATACAGGCGAGCCGAGTTCATCATCGTGAACATGCAGGCGAGCCCGCGATTTTCCTCGCCGACGAGCCAGCCGATCGCTCCGGCCTCGCCGGTCTCCCCCTTCCCGTCACCGTAGATCATGGTGCAGGTAGGCGAGGCGTGGATTCCCAGCTTGTGCTCGATCGCATGGCAGACGACGTCGTTGCGCGCACCCGGCGTCCCGTCGTCGCGAGCCAGGAACTTAGGCACGAGGAAGAGCGAGATGCCCTTCACCCCGGCTGGCGCGTCCGGCAGCCGGGCCAGGACGAGGTGCACGATATTGTCGGTAAGGTCGTGCTCGCCGAAGGTGATGTAGATTTTCTGCCCGAAGATCCGATACGTGCCGTCGTCACGCCTCTCGGCGCGCGTGCGCAGGTCCGACAGATCGGATCCCGCCTGCGGCTCCGTCAGGTTCATGGTTCCCATCCACTCGCCGCTCACGAGCTTGGCGAGGTAGGTGTCCTTCAGCTGGTCCGAACCGTGGGTGGCGATGGCATCCACCGCGCCGATCGTCAGCGTCTGGCCGATGCCGAAAGCCATGGAAGCCCCGTTCCACATCTCGCAGACGGCGGCGGAAAGGGCGGTCGGCAGGCCCTGCCCTCCGAAGTCCAGCGGTCCGGTCAGGGCGTTCCAGCCATTCTCGCGCCAGCGCGTGTAGAGATCGCGCCAGCCGGCCGGCATCGTCACGGAACCCTGCGAGAAGCGAGCGCCGGTTTTCTCGCCGGAAAACGAGAGTGGCGCAATCTCACCCTCGGCAAAGCGGGCGGCCTCCTCCAGGATCGCGTCGAGAAGATCACGTGTCAGGTCACCGGTCCGGCCCTCGTCGATGGCGCGGCCGAGATCGGCGACATGGAGCAGCGAATGCGTGATGTCGGCTACCGGCGCTCGGTACATGGACACGTCCTCCCGATGTCATTCAAGGCGTCAGGAGGTAGAGGATTTTGACGTAAACGTCAAAGTCAGTCGCTTTACTCGGTGGCTTCGCGGCGCCTCTCGCCGCCCGCTTCGTGCTGCGACGACAGGGGCGATACGTCGCCCGGATCGAATGCGTCGACCACGAGGACGCGCCGCACCGCCTCGTCGCGCCGCTGGAGCTTCTCGAGGTCGGCTTCGTCGATCGTACCGGTCGCCTTTGCGGTCTCCAGATCACCGCCGTGCTGCCGAAGCCGGCGCGCGATATCGGCGGTGTCCGCCACGAGATTCAGAGCCTCCTCCAGAAGGGCGACCGGATGGTCCGGCCTGCCCGCGCCGAGATAAAGGCCGGGCAGGATGCGGTCGCGCTGCGACGACGGCTCCAGCAGGATGACGGCGACCTCTCGAACGAGATCGTCGGACGGCGCACGCATCGGAACGCCCAGCGGAAAGGTGACGACGCGCGCCAGCATCGCCGCCCAGCGCGACGGCAGGTTGCTGATCGTGCCGTTGAAAGCGTGGCCGATCCGGTTGAAGCCGCGCTGCATGACGTATTCGATCAGCGGGCGGTCGGCCTCAGGTCGCCCATCCTTCTCGAAGCGCCGCAGCGTCGCGCCCAGGAGATAGAGTTCGGATAGGATGTCGCCCATGCGCGCGGAGATCAGTTCCCGTCGCTTCAGGGTGCCGCCCATCGTCAGCAGGCAGAGGTCGGTCAGGAAGGCGAAGGCCGCGCAGAAGCGCGACATCTGGCGCCAATGGCTGGAAAAGGCCGCTCCTTCCGGCCTCGGGGCCGCAAGCCCACCGGTCCAACCCGTCAGCAGCGTCATCAGGCCGACGCCGAGCGCGTGCCCAACATGCGGCCAGAAGGCGCGGTCGAACTCGTCGAGGCCGCGCTGCTCGTCGGGATCGGCCAGGGCGCGCATCTCGCGCAGCATGTAGGGATGGGCGCGAATGACGCCTTGCCCGAAGATCATCAGGTTTCGCGTGAGGATATTCGCGCCTTCGACGGTGATGCCGATCGGAATTGCGCGGTAATGGGCCGCGATCGGATTGGACGGTCCGTCGATCACCGCCTTTCCCCCAAGCACGTCCATCGCAAGGTTGACCGACGAGCGCATGCGCTCGGTCGCGTTGCTCTTCATGATGGCGGAGATGACGGAGGGCCGATGCTCGTCGTCCAACGCCGCGACGGTCAGGCGGCGCGCGGCGTCGATCTGGTAGGCGTTGGCGGCCAGCTCCGCGAGAGCCTCCTGAATACCCTCGAAGCTGCCGATCGGGATGCCGAACTGCGTTCGCACCCGCGCATAGGCACCCGTCAACCGTGCGGAGTAGGCTGCGGCAGCAGCCGCCTGAGAGGGGAGCGATATGCCGCGTCCCGACGCCAGGGCCGTCATCAGCATGGACCAGCCGTCACCGATCCGCTCCGGACCGCCGAGCACCCATTCCAAGGGAACAAAGACGTCCTCGCCCTCGACCGGGCCGTTCTGAAAGTAGGTGAACTGCGCGATGTGGCGCGCGCCGCGTTTGACGCCCGGCGTCGCCATGGGAACCAGCGCGACCGTGATCCCCCGTTCGGTCTCGCCGCCGAGAAGCTGATCGGGATCGATCAGCTTGAAGGCGAGACCCATGACGGTCGCGACAGGCGCGAGCGTGATGTAGCGTTTGGAGAAGGTTAGCCGGATGCCGAGTGTCCGCTGCCCTTCATGCTCGCCCCAGGCGACCGTACCGCGATCCGTCATGGAACCCGCGTCCGATCCCGCCTCTAGCGAGGTAAGCGCGAAGCAGGGGATCTCGCGTCCGTCGGCCAGACGGGGCAACCAGTGCTGGCGCTGCTCGTCGGTGCCGAAATGAAGCATCAGCTCGCCGGGACCGAGCGAGTTCGGCACCATGACGGTCACGCCCGCTGCGACGCTCGCCGATGAGATCTTGCGAACCACTTCGGAATGGGCGGTGTGCGAGAAGCCAAGGCCGCCGTAAGCCTTCGGAATCACCATGCCGAAGAAGCGGTGCGCCTTGAGGAACGCCCAAACCTCCGGCGACAGGTCACGGTCCGACCAGTTCAGCTTCCAGTCGTCGATCTGGCGGCAGAGCTCCTCGACGGGTCCGTCGAGAAACGCGCGCTCCTCGTCGGTCAGCGTCGATTCGGGCATGGCCAGAAGCTTGGCCCAGTCGGGCTGACCGCTGAAGAGCTCGCCGTCCCACCAGACGGTGCCCGCCTCGATCGCCTTGGCCTCGGTCGCCGATATGGCGGGCAATGCCGTCTTGGCCCATCGGAAGATCGGCCGCGTCAGACGGTCCCTTCGAAACGACATGGTCGGCACTCCCAGACGGCGGCAATCCATAACCTAACGTGGTCGCGCGCCCTTCCCAGCCAAAGGCTTCGTGATCGCTCCGCCCGCTACACGCTGGCGGCGATGTCGCGACGGAAGAAGCCGTTCGGCCAATCGATTCGCGCCGCCAGATCGTAGGCGCGCCCGGCAGCGGCCTGGATCGTCGGTGCGACGCCCGTTGCCGCAAGGACCCGTCCGCCGACTGCCACGAGCCGGTCGCCGTCCTGGCGCGTTCCGGCGTGGAAGAGGATCGTATCGGGCAGCCCGACCGGCAACGCTGCGATCGCCGTGCCGCTCTCGAAACCGGCGGGATAACCGCGCGAGACGAGCACGACCGTGACCGCGGCCTCATCCTTCCACCGCACGTCGATTCCCTCGAGCGAGCCGTCCGCCGCAGCCTGAAGAATCGGCAGGATGTCGCTTTCCAGCCGGGGCATGAGGACCTGGCATTCCGGATCGCCGAAGCGAACGTTGTATTCGACGAGCTTCGGGCCGTCGGGCGTCAGCATCAGCCCTGCGTAGAGGACGCCCGCGAAGGGCGCGCCGAGTTCCCGCATGCCCGCCAGCGTCGGCCGGACGATCTCCCGCATGACGCGATCGAGCAGCGCGTCGTCCATCAGCGGCGAGGGCGAGAACGCGCCCATGCCGCCCGTATTGGGTCCCTTGTCGCCGTCGAAGGCTCGCTTGTGGTCCTGTGCCGTGCCGAAGGGGATCGCCCGCTCGCCATCGCAGAGGCAGAAGAGCGAGACCTCGGGACCCGTCATGCATTCCTCGATGACGACCTCGGCGCAAGGGCCATCGGCAAAGCAAGCGTCGACAGCCGCGATGGCTTCCTCGACGTCCACGGCGACCGTCACGCCCTTGCCGGCCGCCAGGCCGTCCGCCTTGACGACGATCGGAGCGCCTTCGGCCCGCACGTATTCGCACGCGGCAGCGGCATCCGTGAAGCGACGGTAGCGCGCGGTCGGAATGGACTGGCGGGTGCACAGGTCCTTCGTGAAGCCCTTCGAGCCCTCCAGACGCGCGGCGGCGGCAGACGGTCCGAATACGGGGATGCCTTCCGCCCGCAACGCGTCGGCGAGCCCTGCCACCAGCGGAACCTCGGGTCCGACGACCACGAGACCGATTCCTGCGGACCGGCAGAAGTCGATGACGGCGGCATGGTCTGCCGCGGCGAGCGGGACGAGTTCGGCGTGCTGCGCGATGCCTGGATTCCCGGGCGCGGCATAGAGGCGGCCGAGTTCCGGCGATTGCGCGAGCTTCCAGGCCAGCGCATGCTCGCGCCCGCCCGAGCCGATCAAGAGGACATCGGTCGCCATGGATACTCCCGCAGACAATCGCCGGCCGCACGAGGGCCACCAGCGGCTTTGTGGGATGGCGCTGCGTCGGTCAAGTCCGGCCGCAAGCGCTATACGACTTGACGGCGTGCGCCCACCGCGCTCAACCAGCGCGATGCCGCGCCCCGACCCCTCGTCCTGGACCGCAACGGACCGCGTTGCGGACGCTCCGTCCGACAACTGGACCTATCGCGTGCTGCCGCGCACGCTCTGGCCGTTCGCCCAGCTGGCGCGCTGGGACCGCCCGATCGGGTGGCAGCTCCTTCTTTGGCCTTGTCTATGGTCGGCTGCGCTCGCCCCGCAATGGGCCGCGCCCTCGGCCGTGCACACGGGCCTGCCCGACATATGGCATATGGCGCTCTTCGTGATCGGCTCGATCGCGATGCGCGGGGCGGGCTGCACCTACAACGATCTCGTTGACCGCGACATCGACGACAAGGTGGCGCGCACGCGCTCGCGGCCCCTGCCCTCCGGGCGCGTCACGCCATTGCAGGCGAAGCTCTTCCTCGTCCTTCAGGCGCTGGTCGGCTTCCTCGTCCTGATCCAGTTCAACCTGTTCGCGGTGATGCTCGGCATCGCCTCGCTCGCGGTCGTTGCGCTCTACCCGTTCCTGAAGCGAGTCACCGACTGGCCTCAGGTCGGGCTTGGCTTCGCCTTCTCATGGGGCGCGCTCATGGGTTGGGCAGGCTATTGGGGCACGCTGGATGCGGCGCCGCTCTTTCTTTACGCAGGGTCCGTTGCGTGGACGGTCGGCTACGACACGATCTATGCACATCAGGACCGGGAGGACGACGCCCTGGTCGGGGTTCGCTCCACGGCCCGTCTGTTCGGCGCCCATACGCGGCGCGCCCTCGTCATCCTCTATGGGCTGACGCTTGCCTTCTTTCTTGCCGCCTTCGTCGCGACCGGCACGGGCTCGACCGGACCGGCGTGGCCCGCCTATGCCGCTCTTGCGTTGGGCGGATGTCAGATGGCCTGGCAGATCCGCCGGCTCGATATCGAGAATGGCGAGGAATGCCTGAAACTCTTCAAGTCGAACTCGCTGTTCGGTTGGATCATCTTCCTCGGCCTCTTGTTCTCCGGCCTTTGGACCCTGTCCTTCCCGGTCTGATACGAATCAGTTCCGGGCGATGATCTCCTCGCCGGAGACGACGAGGCGCATGCCGAGTCCGCCCGGCTTGCGGCGCGCCAGGAAGCGCGGGCGCCGGCCGCGATGGCTGTTGCCACGCCGACGGCTGGACGTTCCGGAGCGAAGCTGTCCGAAGCTTTCCTCGAGCGCGGTGACCGAACCATCGGCTTCGACCATCAGCATCGGCAGGCCGAACAGTTCGGCCCACCCGCGCCAGTCGGCGGCGACATCGTAGAGATCGCTGGCGACGAGAAGCGGGACCGAGAGCTTCGAGTTCTCGTGATGCAGTTCGAGGGTCACGGTCACGCGTCCCTCGCCATCCTCCATGGCGCGGGCGGCGACACCCCGGAAGGCGCGCGGCGAAAGCGCGACCGCGACCGGGATGCCGCTCTGTTCCAGCTTCCGGCGCACGACCGCGCCGCGCCGGTCGACGCGATAGGAGACGACCTCGCCCCCATCCACCATCTCCAGCGTCTGCTTGCGGTCGACCAGCGCCGGGTCGAGGCGGATGGGGTCGTTCGCCCATTCGGGCTTGACGGCCTGGGGGTGAGTGAGGACGGTCATGGCGGTTCCTCTTCTGCCTTCCTGTTCGCCGTGGCTCATGGCCCGGCTTGGGGCCGATGTGTCCCGGCCTTCGATACTGGAAGACTAGTCGCGTCGTATTGCCCGCCGCCTAAGGAACGCAGTTAAGGTGTTGTGACCTCCAACAGGGTTTTCGATCCGTAACTTCGAACAAAACTTTAAAGAAGCTTGCCTGGGTTCATGATCCCGTAAGGGTCGAACACCGCCTTGATGCCGCGCATCAGCGCCATCTCGACAACCGGCTTCGTCTCGGCCAACTCGACGCGCTTCAGCTGCCCGATGCCGTGCTCGGCGGCGAAGCTTCCGTTCATGTCGGCGACGATGGCGTGGACGAGGCGGTTGATCTCGTGCCACCGCCCGAGAAAGGCCTTCGTGTCGGCGCCGACCGGCTGCGAGATGTTGTAGTGGATGTTGCCGTCGCCGAGATGTCCGAAAGAGACGATGCGCGCGTCGGGAATCGCCTCGAGCACCGCGCGGTCCGCCCGTCGCAGGAACTCGGGAACGAGGGCGACCGGCACCGACACGTCGTGCTTGATCGATCCGCCCTCGGGCTTCTGCGCCCAGCTCATCTCCTCGCGCATGCGCCAGAACATCCGCGCGTCGCCCAGGGACTGGGCGATCGCCGCGTCCCCGATCTCTTCGGCCTCGAAGGCTCCCTCGAGTATATGCTCCATCACCCCTCGCGCATCCTCCGCGGAGCGGGCCGAGGAAATCTCTAGCAGGACGTACCAGGCGTGGGCGCCCGACAGCGGATCGCGCGCCCCTTGCGTATGGCGCACGGTGAACTCGATCCCGATCCTCGGCATGATCTCGAAGGCGGTCAGCTGCGACCCGGCAACGGCCTCGGCTCGCCGCAGAAGCTCGATCGCCTGGTCCGGCGAGGCGAGACCGACATAGGCGACCTCGCGGGCCGCGGGCTTCGGGAAAAGCTTCAAGACCGCGCCGGTGATGATTCCAAGCGTTCCCTCCGCTCCTATCAGAAGGTCTCGGATGTCGTAGCCGCGATTATCCTTCTTCAGTCTTCGAAGACCATGGAAGACCTCGCCGCTCGGCAAGACGGCCTCGATGCCGAGACACAGGTCGCGACTGTTGCCGTAGGCCAGAACGCCTGTCCCGCCGGCATTCGAGGAAAGGTTGCCGCCGATTTGGCAGGAGCCCTCCGACCCGAGCGACAGCGGGAAAAAGAGGTTCGCCGCGTCGGCCGCCTCCTGAACGCGCTGCAGGACGACGCCTGCGTCCACCGTCATCGTCCGGCCCACCGGATCGACGTCGCGGATCCGGTTCATCAGCGACAGGGAGAGGACGATCTCCTGTTCGGACCGGGGCACCTGACCGCCGACCAGTCCGGTATTCCCGCCCTGAGGCACGACGGGCGTTCGTGTCTCGCTCGCAAGTCTCAGGATGTCGGACACTTCCTGGACCGTGCTTGGCCGCAGCACGAGCCGGCTGCGGCCCTCGTAGAGGTCGCGCTGTTCGCGAAGATAGGGCGCGATCGCCTCCGCCTCGGTCAGCGCCCGGCCGGGCGGCAGAAGCGCGGAGAAGCGGCTGCGAAGATCGTCGGAGAGTGGTGCGGAAGCGATCGTATCCATGCCGCGACGTTAGGCCGGAACCACCGCCGGGTCGAGATCAGCGGGCCGCCGCGGCCCGTTTCAGACGGTCGTTGATGGCGACGCCTAGACCTTCGCGGGGGATGGGTGCCACCGCGATGCGCGGGAAATCCGGTCCGTCGAAGCGGCTGAGCGCTGCAAAGAGGTGAGCGGCAGCCTCGCGTAGATCGCCACGCGGGCTGAGATTGGTGGCGGCCGCCGCATCGGTGATCTCGGCCGGGTCCGGACCGAAGCCGATCCAGCATTCACCGGACAGTGGGCGCTCGGCATCGAGGCGCACGGTGCCGTGCGGCGCGTAATGCGAGGACAGCTGCCCCGGCGCGCTGAGGGCCGAACCCTCCTTCCGTTCGCCGACGGCGCGGCCGAGGACCTCCGAGAGGTCCGCCGCGACGACCGGACCGGGGCGCAGGAGAACGGGCCCGTCGGCGTCGAAGCCAACGATGGTCGACTCGAGACCGTGGGCTGTCGGACCCCCGTCGAGCACGAGGGCGATCCGCCCGTCCAGCGTTCGCAGCACGTGCTCCGCCGTCGTCGGACTGACGCGGCCCGACCGATTGGCGCTGGGCGCCGCAATCGGGCGATCCATGCGCCCGGCGATCTCGGGCAGAGGACCGCGCGGCATGCGAAGGGCAACGGTCGGCAGCCCCGCCACGACGAGAGGATGGAGGCCGGCGCCAGCACGCACGGGCAGAACGAGGGTGAGCGGTCCCGGCCAGAAGCGCTCGGCAAGAATCAGGGCCTCCGGGGAGAAGACCGCAAGGCGCTGCGCCATGGCGAGGCTGGCGACGTGGCAGATGAGCGGATTGAAGCTCGGACGCCCCTTCGCATCGAAGATGCCCGCGACGGCTCGGCCGTTGGTCGCATCGCCGCAAAGGCCGTAGACCGTCTCGGTCGGCACGGCGACGAGATCGCCCGCAGCCAGGACCCGAACGGCTTCGTCGAGGGCTTGGGGATCGTCGAGTGCGAGGCGGTGCGTGGTCTGGTTCACCGACCTTCCTTAGGACGGCGAAGGCCTGGACGAAAGCCTCGCGAAAGGAAGCGATCGGACGATCGACACGAGATCGCCAAGGGTGGCGAGCGGTCAGCGCGTCGTACTGAAAGCCTTCGTGATGCGCCGATCGATCGGCGCGAGATGCGCGACGACCGTCCAGTCGCCGCGCACCAGATCCGAGCGACGCTCGAGCTTTTCCGTCGATTCGTCCGCCTTGCCCTCGATCCGCTCCGCCGCCGCCCGCATGATCTCGGCGATGCGCGAGCGCAGGCTGATACCGGTGGGCTTGGAAAGCTCGCCCGCTTGCGGTGCAGATGCACGGGTCTCGGGATAGCCGACGATCGATCGGACGACGCGCATCTCGTCGCGCATCCGCGCGAGGCTGCCCGGGAAGGTCGAAGCGACCGGGCCCGGAGCCGGATCCGTCTTTAAGCCTTGGGTCAGAGCAGACAGCAGAGGTGCCGCGCCCTGTTCCTGACGTGTCGCCTCGTTGAGGAGTTGCAGCGGATCGACCGGGGCGCGCCGGGAGGGACCGTACGCGGCGGCCAACGTATCGGCGACCGGCTTGTCCACGTCGGAGGCGGTGGCACCCGGCGTCGTGAGTTCCGCGACGTCCTGCCCGACATCGGCGACCGCCGCCTTCGTGTCCCGCCCGACCTGCGCGATCCGGCTGCCGGGATCGACGACCATCGGATCGGAGCCGACCAGACCATCGAAGGGCCAAGCCTTCTGCAGTTCGGCGACGCTCAGCGACGACACGTTCACGTCGATGTCGTTGCGCGCGCCCGCCACCCGGTAGGGGCACTTGCGGGCGTTGCAGTTATGCATGGAGGAGAACTGCCAGAGCGCGTACCGGTCCCAGTTCCCTTGCGGGAACACACCCTTCAGGTCGTCACGATAGCGGGCGTACCAGAGCTGCAGACGCGAGAGCAGCGGGTAGGTCTCGCGGTTCTGCGCGACGTAGGCCGCCGTGTTGCCGTTGGTGTAGAGCATCGGATAGCGGCCGATGCGGATATAGACCTGCCGGGCGAAGGTTTCGGCATCCGCCAGCGACATCCAATCGGACGTGTTGTCCTCGATGTCGAGGGCGATCAGATCGTCGGGCTCGGGCTGGGCGAAGTCGACGAAGTGGTCGGCCTGCTCGCGCGGATTTCCCGGACGGCCAAGATGGTAGGCCCCCCACTTGAGGCCGAGCGTCTTGGCCATCTCGCGGCGCGTCAGATAGAGCTCCTGCGTGACCGTGTACTTCCACCAGCGATTCTTGCAGAGCTTCTCGTCGTCGCCCTGCAGGCCCTTGCAGGACCAGTCCGGCGCGAGTCCGTCCGAAGCCTTGTTGATGAAGCCGGCGATCCGCTTGTCGCCGGTCATCTCCTTCCAGTTGATCGGATTGAACTCGTAGGCGTCGACGACGAGCGCACGCTCCGTGTCCTGCCACGGCCTGTCCCATTCCGCCTTGGCCGGCGCGGCACCGACCAGCGTCGCCGTTGCGCCAAGCACGCAGAACCATCGCAGGGCCGCCGCGGTCACGGCGCTCATCTTCGGCATTCGGATTGTCCCCTCGTCGCCGACACCCCGGCGCGTCTCGCGCGCAGGAGCAGCGGTGATTTGTCGACACGGCCCGAGCGGGCCGCCCCTCCAACTGTCCAAGTCATGAGCGGAGCCGTCTTTCGCTCAGCTCGCCGTTCGCCGCCTCTGTCGTTCACTAATCCGGCGGGTTCCGGGCACTGACGATCACGAATTGTTACAATGTCGTCCGTGCTGGTCCATTAGATCTGCGAAGCCTTGCTTCTGGCTCAACCCGGAACCGTTTGGTCGGCTCAACGAATCACGAAATCGGCACCGCTTGCGTCGGCCGTGCGGGCTCGAACCGCCGCAGCCACCGCATGGCCGGCCGCTCGAACGCCGTGTGGAGCAGCCAGGACAGAACTAAAGCCAACCCTACAACGGCCGCCGAGAAGAGAACGAGGAACGGGAGCGATGCATCCCATTCCTGGCGGCGCGCGATCTGGGCGACGGCCCGGATCGCGAAGAAATGAACGAGGTACAGCGCGTAGGAAATGTCGCCGGCCCGCTCGATGACCGGCCTCCACTGGCCGAAGGAGACGGGACCACAGACCGCCGCCCCGACGAGAAGCATCGCCGGCACGCCCCATTGAAGCCAGCGCCACGGGACATCCAGCGCAGGACAGGTGGCCAGCACGGCGAAGGCCGCGCCGACCATCAGGACACGGGTCCACGGCGACAGAACGAGCCCGCCGCGCACGAGGGCATGGAGCACAATACCGCCGAGAAACTCCAGAACGATCGGGTCTGACCAGAACCGGAGCGCGGTGCCTTGCACAGCGAGGAGTGGATGAAGCGCGACGAGAAGGACGAGCGCCCCCGCCGTCGCCGCGAGCGCGACCGACCTCCGCCATGCGATGAAAAGCGCGAAGACGACGTAGAAGGCCATCTCGTAGTTCAGGGTCCAGCCGACATCGAGAAGCGGCACCGGAAAGCCATCCGGATTGAGCGTCGGCACGAACAGGAACGAGGCGGCGATTTGCCAGGGCGTCGTCTGCTCGAGGACAGGCGACCGGATCGCGACCATAAGCGCGAGCAGCGCGAGCGTGATCAGCCAGTAGAGCGGCACGATCCGCGCAAGGCGCCGCCACAGGAACAGCTTCCACGCCCCCGGTCGCCCGAACAGCCGATCGGACGCATGCGCCATGACGAAGCCCGACACGACGAAGAAGACGTCGACGCCCGCGACCAGCGGAAAGGGGCTGAGCGGAAGATCCGGGATCGGGATGCGCAGGAGTTCGATCTCGAGCGCGATCTTGATATGCGCCGCGACCACCATGAGGGCGGCCACCGCCCGCAGTCCCTGGATCGCGGGAATGCGGACGGGAACGGTCTTGCTCAAGCGTGCGGCGCCCTAGCCCGAGATGCGCGAGAAATCCGCGAGCTTGTCGGTCGCGGTGCGGATGCGAGCGAGGAGTGCCAGCCGGTTGGCTCGGACATCTTCATCCGGCGCATTAACAAGAACCCGCTCGAAGAAGAGGTCGGCCGGCTCGCGCAGCCGGGCGAGCGAGGCGGTTGCCGTCGCATAATCTTCCGCCGCCAGGGCCTGCCGCAGTTCGGCTTCCGCCCGGTCGATCGCCTGTGCGAGCGCTCGTTCGGCATCGTCCTCGAAGGTCGCCGGGTTCACCGCATCCGCGACCCGCGTACCCTTCTTCTCCTCGGCCGCCAAAATGTTGGCCGCGCGCCGGTAGGCGGACAGGAGGTTCGCTCCATCCGGACTGTCGAGCAGGCGACCGAGTTCGGCGACGCGTCGCGAGACATCGAGAAGGTCGTCGCGCCGCGCGCCCTCGCCGCTTCCCGCGAGAACCGCATCGACGAGGTCGTGCCGCGCACCGGCCTCGCGAAGCTGGACCTTCAGACGATCATGCAGGAACGCGAGCAGATCGCCCGTCGTCAGGAAGCGATCGAACGGCAGCCGCAGTTCGTTGTCGAGAACGATGCGGATGACGCCGAGCGCGGCACGCCGCAGAGCGTAGGGGTCCTTCGACCCGGTCGGCTTCTCGTCGATCGCCCAGAAGCCGAGCAGCGTATCGAGCTTGTCGGCGAGCGCGACGGCGATTGCCACCGGATCGCTCGGCACCCGGTCGCCCGGTCCCTGCGGCTTGTAGTGGTCCTCGATCGCGGCCTGAACGGAGCCCGCTTCTCCCTGCAAAGCCGCGTAGCGACGCCCCATGAAACCCTGAAGCTCGGGGAACTCGCCCACGGCCTCGGTCGTGAGATCGGCTTTTGCGAGGACGGCAGCGCGCGCCGCCGCTTCCGGGTCGGCCCCGACCATTGGCGCGAGGGCCGCCGCCAGATCGCGGATGCGCGCGACGCGCTGTCCCTGCGTGCCCAGCTTGGCATGGAAGGTCACGCCCAGGGCGTCGAGCTTGGCCATACGCTGGTCGAGTGGCTTGGCGAGATCGAGCTTAAAGCGCGAGGCCGCGTCCGAGAGGCTCGCCAGATCGGGCAGCGCGGCCTGATCCGTGTGCCAGAAGTAGAGCGCGTCAGAGAGGCGAGCCCGCACGACCTTTCCGTTACCGCGTGCGATCTCGGCGCCGCCATCGGCCGCCTCGATGTTGGACACGAGAACGAAGCGGTTGCTAAGCCCTTCCGCGCCCGAGCGCCGGCAGACAAAGCACTTCTGGTTCGTGCGGATCGTCAGCTGGATCATCTCGGCCGGGATCGCGAGGAAGCTTTCCTCGAATTCTCCCATCAGCACGACCGGCCATTCGACGAGGCCCGACACCTCCTCCAGCAGCCCCTCGTCCGGAACGATCTCGAGGCCCTGCGCGAAGGCGAGGTGCTCGGCATCCGTGCGAATGATGTCCTTGCGGCGGTCGGCGTCGAGCACGACCTTGGCCGCCTCGAGCTTGCGAACGTAGTCGTCGAAGCGGCGCACCGAAAACTCCTCGGGCGCATGGAAACGGTGGCCGACGGTGCGGTCTCCGGACCGGATGCCGCTCACCTCGAAGTCCACGACGACCGCCTCGCCGTTCTCGGGGCCGAAGACGCAGAGAATGGATTGAAGCGGTCGGACCCAGCGCAACGATCCGGGCTCGCGCGAGGCGACGCCCCAGCGCATGGACTTGGGCCAAGGGAAGTCCTGGATCGTGCGCGGAACGATTTCGGCGATGATCTCTTCGGCCGATCGGCCGGGACGCTCGACGACCGCGACGAAGAACTCGCCCTTCTTGCCGTCGCTGCGACGTTCGGCCTGATCGATGCTGGAAAGGCCCGCGCCGCGCAGGAAGCCTTCGATGGCTTTTTCCGGCGCATCCGTACGCGGCCCCTTGCGCTCCTCGCGCACGTCCTTCGAACGGGCGTCGACGCCACGAATGTCGAGTGTCAGCCGGCGAGGCGTCCAGTATTCCCGGGCACCCTCGTAGGTCAGACCCGCCTCGACCATCGCGTCGGTGACCATGCGGCGCAGATCGCCGGCGGCCTTGCGCTGCATGCGGGCGGGGATTTCCTCCGAACGGAGTTCAAGCAGAAGATCGGGCATGGGGCGGTCTGGTCCGGGCGGGTCGGCAATCGACCCGCCTCACACCATGCCGCCCCGCCGATTGCAAGCGAGCGAGGCGCCAGCGGCTCAGAGCTGGCCGCTGAACGTGTCGCACTGGGCCATGTCGCCGCTCGTCATGCCGCGACGGAACCAGTTCACCCGCTGAGCGGACGTGCCGTGCGTGAAGCTGTCGGGAACCACGGTTCCCTGACTCTGGCGCTGGAGCGTGTCGTCACCGATGCGGCTGGCCGCGTTCAGCGCTTCCTCGACGTCGCCGTTCTCGACGTATCCGGCCTGCTGGGTGTCGTGAGCCCAGATGCCGGCGTAGCAGTCGGCCTGAAGTTCGGTGCGCACCGAAATGGCATTGGCATCGGCTTCGGATGCCTGCTGGCGCTGCTGCGTCATCCGCTCCAGCGTACCCTCAAGGTTCTGGACGTGGTGCCCGACCTCGTGGGCGATCACATAGGCCTGAGCGAAATCGCCCGGCGCCTGAAGGTCTTCGCGCAGCTGATCGAAGAAGCGGGTGTCGAGATAGAGCTTCTGATCCAACGGACAATAG
This sequence comes from Aureimonas sp. AU4, assembly GCF_001463765.1. Lineage (GTDB taxonomy): Bacteria > Pseudomonadota > Alphaproteobacteria > Rhizobiales > Rhizobiaceae > Aureimonas. Next base: position 225,994 of record NZ_BBWK01000002.1, read on the forward strand.
AATGGTCCGGTCGCCGCCGAGGCATTGCCGCAGCCCGACGAGACCTGCCCCGTGAAGAGCACGAGCGTCGGATCCTTGTAGGTCTGACCCATCTGCTGGAAACGCTTGCCCCAGACCGTTTCGGTGTCGCCGAGCACGACGGCCACGAAATTGTCGGTGTCATCGGCGGTGCCGTTGACGCCGGGTCCGTTGTTGGACGCGGTGCGCGTCGTGGTCTGCTGCGATCCGTCGTCCAATCCGATTACCGAAAGCGGATTGATGCCGAATCCGATCCAAAGGATCGCCAGGATGATGATGAGGCCGATGCCGCCCCCGCCACCCGCGCGGATCGGGATGCGCAAGCCTCCGCCCCCGCGACCCAGACCACCTCCCAGACCACCGCTTCCGCGCTGGTCCTCGATATTGGAACTCTCGCGTCGACCGCGCCACTCCATGCCTATCTCCTGGCCGCTTCACATCCCTGCGAGCGACAGATAGGCGCAGCGACCCCGGTGGGAATGAAGTAATCGACGCGAACGGTTTTTAGCGGTCAGGCCGCCCTCCTCGCGCCGCCTGCCTCGGTGCGCAGGAACGCCTCGCCGCAGCTCTTCGCCAGCGTGCGGACGCGAAGGATGAAGCTCTGCCGCTCGGTCACAGAGATCACGCCACGCGCGTCGAGAAGATTGAAGGCGTGGCTGGCCTTGATGGCCTGATCATAGGCCGGCAGCACGCAGCGATGAAGGTTCTCGCCGTCGGCACCCGCTTCCAGCAGCGCCCGGCATTCCCGCTCCGCGTCCTCGAAGTGGCGAAGGAGCATGGCCGTGTCGGCATGCTCGAAATTGTAGCGGGAGTATTCCTGCTCGGCCTGCAGGAACACGTCGCCGTAGGTCACCTTCTCGTCGCCCTCGCGACCATTGAAGTTGAGGTCGTAGACGTTGTCGACGTTCTGGACGTACATGGCGAGGCGCTCCAGCCCGTAGGTGAGCTCGCCCGCGACCGGCGCGCACTCGATGCCGCACACCTGCTGGAAGTAGGTGAACTGCGACACTTCCATGCCGTCGCACCAGCACTCCCATCCGAGACCCCAAGCGCCGAGGGTCGGCGACTCCCAGTCGTCCTCGACGAAGCGGATGTCGTGCAGCCCCATGTCTATGCCGATCGCCTTCAGCGAGCCGAGATAAAGCTCCTGCAGGTTGGGCGGGTTCGGCTTCAGGATGACCTGGTACTGGTAGTAGTGCTGGAGCCGGTTCGGGTTCTCGCCGTAGCGGCCATCCTTGGGCCGGCGCGAGGGCTGGACGTAGGCCGCGTTCCAGCTTTTCGGGCCCAGCGCGCGTAGCGTGGTCGCCGGATGGAACGTGCCGGCGCCGACCTCCATGTCGTAGGGCTGCAGCACGACGCAGCCGTAGTCGGCCCAGTAGCGGTGCAGCGCGAGAATGAGCCCCTGGAAGGAGCGCTCGGGCCGCATGTGGGGCGGAAGGTCGGACATGGAGAAACGCCTCGGATCGCGCGCGGATGGCGCGGTTTCCCGGCGAGTTGCCACGCGGCCTGCCGAGGGGTCAAGCCTTGGGCCGGGCGTAGCCGGATCAGTCCGGGCGAAGCCGGTAGACGCCGTCCGTGTCGCGTACGAGCGTGCCCTGCGCGCCGGTGCGCAGTTCCGCCTCCGAGCGACGATTGCGCTCGACGACGCGGGTCGTCGAGCGCTGCAGCTGCTGGTAGCCGTAATAGGCCGCGGCTCCGACGAGGCCGAAAAGGATCAGGGGCATGAGGTCCGCCATGGGTCACACGCGCCGACTATGCAACCCGAGCGAGGCGAAGTGAAGGCCACTCAAAGCCCGTAGCGTGCCCAGAGCGCCCGCTCCTCCGCCGCCTCGATGAGCCCGACGCCGAGGCGCGCGGCATCGAAGCCGATTTGAACGCCGGGCGCGGCGGCTCGCAGCGACAGGAGCCCGCGCTTCTGCTGGACGAGGCCGAGCGTCGCCTTGTCGCCGTAGCGCTCCCGGACGACCGTGCGAAGGTCGCCGAGGCGGTCCACCAAACCGAGTTCCAGCCCCCGCACGCCCGACCAGAACAGGCCGGTGAAGAGGTTCGGATCGTCGGCGAGCTTCGTCCCGCGCCGCGCCTTGACGAGGTCGATGAACGTCGCATGAACGTCGAGTTGCAGCGCCTTGAGATGCTCGACGTCCTCCGGACGCTCGGGGCGGAAGGGATCGAGCGTCGCCTTGTTCTGCCCCGCCGTATGCACCCGGCGCTCGATGCCGAGCTTTCCGATCAGATCCACGAAGCCGAAGCCGCCCGAAACGACACCGATCGAACCGACAACTGTGGACGGATCGGCGACGATCTCGTCACCGGCACAGGCGATCATGTAGCCGCCGGACGCTGCGAGATCCTCGCAGCCGACGATGACGTGCTTGTTCTTCTCGGCGGCGAGGTCGCGGATGCGCTGGTAGATCAGCCGTGCCTGGACGGGCGAGCCGCCTGGCGAATTCACGCTGATGGCGACCGCCGCAGCCTCTTTCTGCGCGAAGGCTCGCTCGAGAAGTGGGGCGACGGCGGCAAGGGACAGGGTCGGCCGCAGCGGTCCGCCGCTCGCCATGATGGCGCCGTTGAGGCGCACGAGCGGCACCACGACATCCTGCGACCGGAATCGCTTGGGTAGAAAGCGGCGGAGAGTGGAGGCCACGGAGCTGGGTTGCCTTGCTTGGGAAGAACGGGTCCCGCGCATGTAGGCATGGTGATCGCCAGCGCCAAACTCGAACGCCTATGGCACCAGGCGAACGGGCAGACCCTCTCCTGCCGATAGTCGCCGCCGCGCCTCCTCGTCGAGCCTGAACGACGGGAGGATGCGCAGCGGCGCGCGAGAGCCGCGAACCGCCGTCAGGAGAATGCGATGAGCCGGTTTGTCGCCCGTATGGATCGGCAGCACGGCCACCGAGCCGAGACGATTCTCCGCGGCCGAGAAGAGCGTCGGCAGGTTCTCGGGTCGCCCCACCGCTATGAGATATCCGCCATGGCGAAGGAAGGTCGCGGCGACGGCCACCCAGCGCGCCAGAAAATCCGGGGCGGGCATGGTGAGAGCGGCCGCGCGTACCGGATCGGGCGAGACGCGGCCTTCTGTCGGATGGAAGGGCGGGTTCGTCAGCACCCAGTCGAACGCGCCGTCATGCAGGCCCGCCGCCTCGCGCAGCGAGCGGGTCGCCAGAAGATCCACCTCGGCCACGCCGAGCCGCATGCGCAGCGGGTCAGACGTTTCCTCGATCGAGCGACGCAGGAGCTGCGTCAGCGATGGCTCTCGTTCGGCGAGGACGACGCGCAGTCGAGGCGCTCTCGTGGCCGCGACGAATCCAACGGCTCCGGTTCCCGCGCCCATATCGACCGCCGCCCCGGTCGCCATCTCCGGCAAGGCCGCCGCGACAAGCAGCGCGTCATGTCCGGCCCGCAGAGCGCCGCCGCGAGGCTGCCATAGGCGGAAGCGATCGTTCAGAAACGCGTCGTGCGTGAACTCGCTCGTCTCATCGCTCATCGGTGAGTTCGTGTCCGAGTTCGGCGTCCCGCACGAGCCGCCGGGCGCGTTCGATCTCCTCGCCGTCCACCAGAAGGCGGCGAGGCAGGACGCCGATCGAGCCATCCAGCACGCTCATGTGCGAGTCGGCCAGAAAGTGGCCGATGCCTGCGTCCTTCAGCAGCGACTGCACGAAGGACAGGAGGACGGGGTCGTTCGTGCGGATGAGTTCGAGCATCGACGCGACTTGCCCGCAATCGCCGCTCGGGGCAAGCGGCGCGAGATCGTCGGCCTTCCACTCCCGGAGGCGGACGCCATCTTGCTCCTTGCCGCTGCGAGCGCCGGCAGCTATTGCCCGCGCAACGAACGGAGAAGTCCATTGAGCCTCGCAAGCCCGGTTGGCCGCGCCTCGCCCACCGCCTCGATCGACCCCATCGTGGCCGTGACGCGCGACGACATGCAGCGCGTCAACCAGCTGATCCTCTCGATGGCGGGTTCGAACGTCGAACTCATCCCCGAGATCGCCGAGCACCTCATCGGCTCGGGGGGCAAGCGCCTGCGCCCGATGCTGACGATCGCCTCCGCGCTCGCCTTCGGCTACCGGGGCGATGGCCACATCAAGCTGGCCGCCAGCGTCGAGTTCCTGCACACCGCGACGCTCCTGCACGACGACGTCGTGGACGAGAGCAACCTTCGCCGCGGCAGAAAGACCGCCCGGACGATCTGGGGCAACCAGGCGAGCGTTCTCGTCGGCGACTATCTCCTCGGTCAGGCGTTCAAGATGATGGTGGAGGTCGGCTCCATGCGGGCGCTCGCCATTCTGTCGAACGCGTCCGCGGTCATCGCTGAAGGCGAGGTCTGGCAACTCTCGGCAGCCAAGAGCCTCGCAACGACCGAAGAGGACTACGCCGCCGTGATCGGCGCCAAGACGGCCGCGCTGTTTGCCGCAGCGGCCGAGGTCGGGCCGGTGATCGCGGGCGCGGACGATGCGGCGCACGTCGCCATGCGGGATTATGGCCTGCATCTCGGGCTCGCCTTCCAGCTCGTCGACGATGTCCTCGACTATGGCGGCTCGGCCGGAGATCTCGGCAAGAACGTCGGCGACGACTTCCGAGAGGGCAAGATCACCCTGCCCGTCATCCTCGCGCACGGATCGGCCAACGAGAGCGAGCGCGCCTTCTGGCGCGAGGCGCTGGAGAACGGCCGGAACGACGACGGAGCGCTGGAGCGGGCGCGCCTGCTCCTCGAACGCCACGGAGCGCTGGAAGCGACGCGCGAGCGGGCGCGTCAGCATGGCGCACGGGCGCTCGATGCCGTTCGCAAGCTTCCCGCAGGCGATAGTCGCGATGCTCTCGCAGCCGTCGTCGATTTCTGCATCGACCGCATCAGCTGACGCACGGCGGATCGGTCGCAAAATAAACATTCTGCGGCAGCAAACGGGCACATCGCGGTCTTGGCGTGCGCCGGGCACCACCGTTAGATGGCGCGTTCGCAGCGCGGCATCGCCTAGCCGTCAGCCGGAGGAAACTCGACGTGGATACAACGCGCATCACGCGGATCGCCCGAAACGCTGCGCTGGCGGGTGTGCTGATCCTGCCTGTCCATCTGGCCCGAGCACAGGATGCGCAAGGCGCGCCAAAGCCGGACGCCTTTCCGCCTACCGCCGTCCAGTCCCTGTCGGGCGCCTATCTTGCCGCCAAGCAGGCTCGCGAGAACCGCCAGCCTGACATCGCGGCTGAGTACTACGACCGAGCGTTGTCGCTCGACCCCGATTCCGACGTTCTCCAGCAGGAGGCCATGTTCGCCTACCTGGCCGACGGTCGCTTCGAGCGGGGCGTCGAACTTGCGGGGAAGCTCACCGACAATGCGGATGTCGGCAAGGTTGCCCGCATCGCGCTCGGCCTCGACGCCTTGCGCAAGGGCCGCTTCGACGCAGCGGTCCAGGAGTGGCAGATCGGCGATACGAGCGACCTGGACACGCTTCTGCTGGCTCAGCTCGCCTCCTGGGCCGATGCCGGAGCGGGTCGCACCAAGGCCGCCCTCGCCCGCCTCGACAAGCTGAAGGGTGCGACCTGGTTCGCCGCCTTCAATCAGTACCAGACCGGTCTGATCGCGGCGCTCGGAAACGATCTGCCGCGCGCCCGCAAGTCGCTCGGAGCTTTGCTCGACGACCAGGGCTCCGCCCAGACCTCCGTCGACGCCTATCTGGCCGGCGCCGAGGCGCTGGCGCGCATCGAGGCGCGGGCGAAGCACAAGCCGGAAGCGCTGGCGGCCGTGGACAAGGGTCTGGCGCTGGCCCCGAACTACGAGCCATTGGCCCAACTGCGGAAGCAGATCGACGAGGGCCAGGCCATCGAGCCTCCCTATGCCAATGCCCGCAACGGTGCTGCCGAGGCGCTATACGTCCTGGGCCAGGCGATCAATCGCGGCGACGGCCAGGACGTCGCCCTGCTTTACTTCCAGTTCGCCAGGGCCGTCGCCGAGCGACCGGACGACAAGCTCCTGACGGCGCTGGCCGGCATCGCCGACCGCTCGCAGCAGGTCGATCTGGCAATCTCCTACTATAAGCAGATTCCCGAGGGCTCGCCCTATCGGCGCACCGCCGAGCTGCAGATGGGTCTCGACCTTTGGCAGGCCGAGCGTAAGCCCGAGGCGACGGAGCATCTGCGCACGGCCGTCGAGCGCTATCCCGACGATCTGCAGGCCCGCTTGGCGCTAGCCGACGTCCTCTCGGCCGACAAGAACTACGGCGAAGCGGTCGAGATGCTCGACAAGGCCCTGGCCCTTGCGCCAACCGAGAGCCCGACGCTCTGGAACATCTACTATCAGCGCGGCATCGCCTACGAGCGGCTGAAGCAGTGGGACAAGGCCGAGCCGGACTTCAAGAAGGCGCTCGAGATCTCTCCTGACCAGCCGCAGGTCCTGAACTATCTCGGATACTCCTGGGTCGACATGAACCGGAACCTCGACGAGGGTCTTGAGATGATCAAGACCGCCGTCGATCTGCGTCCCAACGACGGCTACATCATCGACTCGCTGGGTTGGGCCTACTACCGGCTGGGACGTTACGACGACGCCGTGGAGCAGCTGGAGCGCGCGGTTCTGATCACGCCCGCCGACCCGACGATCAACGATCATCTGGGCGACGCCTACTGGCGCGTCGGTCGCACCCGCGAGGCGCGCTTCCAGTGGAACCGGGCCCTGGTTGGCCAGCCCGCTCCCGAGGCGGCCGACGTGAATCGCATCAAGCAGAAGGTCGCGAACGGCCTGGAAGGCGTCGCGACGCCCGTCAAGGCGACCGCGCCGGACGCGGCACCGGTCGGCGAGCGGGCGTCGAACGACGTTCGCTCCTCCGCACCCTCGCAGCCGAACTGAACCGGTGGACGCAGCGGCGTCGGTCGCTCCGGTCACGGTCCAGGCACGGGCCAAGATCAATCTCGCGCTGCACGTCATCGGACAGCGAGCCGACGGTTATCACGAGCTCGACAGCCTCGTCGTCTTCGCTCGTGAGGGCGATCGTCTCGACATCGCGCCGAGTTCGACGGACCGGCTGGAACTGACGGGCGATTTCGGGCACCGGCTTCCTGCGGGAAGCGACAACATCGTCCTGAAGGCCCTGAACGCCGCGCGAACGGTACTCGACGCCGCCGGGCATCGCCTGCCGCCGCAAGCAGTCCGGCTGACCAAGAACCTTCCGCCCTCCTCGGGCATCGGAGGTGGTTCGGCCGACGCCGCCGCTCTCCTGCGCCTTTTTGCGGAACGACAGCCATCCTGCGCCAAGGACCTGCGGATCGCTGCTCTAAGCCTTGGCGCCGACGTACCGATGTGCATGGACGGCGCCAACGCCCGCGTTCGCGGTATCGGCGAACTGAGCACGGCTCTCCTCATTACCGCACCGATCTTCGTCCTCCTCGTGAATCCGCGCGTCGAAGTTCCGACGCCTGCCGTGTTTTCGGCGCTGCTGCGACGGGACAACGAGCCGCTTCCCGATCTCCCTGACGAGGGCTTCGCGGTACCGTCGGCGTTGGCAGACTATCTTCGGCTTTGCCGCAACGACCTGATGCCCCCGGCCGTCGCTCTCGAGCCTGTCATCGGCGAAGCGCTCGAGGCGGTTGAACGCAGCGATCCGCTTCTCGCCCGCATGTCGGGATCGGGCGCCACGGTCTTCGGTCTCTTCGGGTCCGAGAATGGATGCCGTCTGGCGGCCGAGCGCATCGCCGCGCGACATCCCGGCTGGTGGGTGCGCGCGACCGCCATTTCGACGGAAGCATCCCATGTCTGAACGAGCCTTCCTGCCGCTTGGCATCGCCATTCTGACCGTTTCGGATTCGCGCACGATCGCCGACGATCGGTCCGGCGACACGCTGGCCGAACGGCTGACCGGGGTGGGCCATCGCCTTGCCGACCGCCGGATCGTGCCCGACGACCTCGAGGCGATCCGCGAAACGGTCCTCGCCTGGTCGCGGGACGAGTCCGTCGATGTCGTGATCACGACCGGCGGCACCGGCTTTACCGGACGGGACGTCACGCCCGAAGCGCTGGAGCCGATCTTCGAGAAGCGGATGGAAGGCTTCTCGGCCGTGTTCCATCGCATCTCGTTCGAGAAGATCGGCGTCTCGACGATCCAGAGCCGCGCGACCGGCGGTGTCGTCAACGCGACCTTCGTCTTTGTCCTACCGGGCTCGCCGGGCGCCTGTCGCGATGCGTGGGATCATATTCTGGCCGCGCAGCTCGACTACCGGCACAAGCCCTGCAACTTCGTCGAGATCATGCCGCGTCTGGACGAACACCTTCGCCGAGGCGCTGCCGGCGCCTGAACCCGCCAGGCCGGTTCGGTCAGTCGCGGCGCGGCCGTCCCGTCCGCAGGACGGCTCCCCGTGGCGCCGACGCCAGCGCCGCCCAGGTGGCGGCTTCGTTCCGCCCGAGCTCGTCCTTCGGCATCAGATACGCGAACGCTCGCCAGCCGACGAGCCATCGCCACCGTGGCCAATCATGCCGCTGGACCGTTAGACGCGCGGGCCGATCGCTTCGCGCGAGGTGCCGGTCCACACCGTCCAGCCAATCCTCTGGCAGGCGGTCGCCGCTGCGCAGAAGGAGGATCCAGCTTCCCTTCAAGCGCGCGCTCGCCTCGGCTGGCGCCCCGTCCGTCGCCGCCACCCGGCAACCCGCGTGATCCGCGATCGAGCGGCAGTCCGGATCGTCCGGCAGCCCCGCCACCACGACTTCCCGCAACGCACCGTCGACGGCCGCAGGAACCAACGCCGCGAGGGTGGAGGCGAACGGACGCGGGGTCGAAACACCCCAGACAACGGCGGTCAGCATGGCTTATTGCCTTAGCGGTTCGCGGCGGCGAAAGCCAGCGAATCACTTTGTTCTTGTATTGTTCTCTGGCGGATCGTAGATTCCACCGATCGAACGGTGGACGATCAGGACTGCAACCCTATGCCGGAAACTGCGACCAACCTGCCGAGCGCAACCGGATCGACCGATCTGGCACAGCGTCTTCTGTCGGATGCGGGGCTGCGGGTCGGCTTCGAACGGCGGCGTGGTCGCGGTGCGGGCTTGAACCCGTCCGGTCGCTTCGAGCCGTTCTCGCGTTCGTCCTTCGATGACGGCTGGAACTCGATGGAGGATCTCCCCGCCTTCCGCACGGAGGTCCAGAACGAAGCCGCCCGCACGATCATCAGTCGCAACGACTCGCCGGACATCTCCTTCGAGCAGTCCGTGAATCCTTACCGTGGCTGCGAGCACGGTTGCGTCTACTGTTTCGCGCGGCCGACGCACGCTTACATGGGCCTGTCGGCGGGACTGGACTTCGAGTCGAAGCTCTTTGCAAAGCGCAACGCGGCCGAACTTCTGGAGGCCGAGATCTCAAAGGCCGGCTACGAGCCGAAGGCGCTCGCCATCGGGGCGAACACCGATCCCTACCAGCCGATCGAGAAGCGTGAGCGCATCATGCGCGAGATCCTGGAGGTGCTGGAGGCCGCCAACCATCCGGTCGGCATCGTCACGAAGTCGGCGCTCGTGCTGCGCGATCTCGACATCCTCTCGCGCATGGCGGCCAAGGGCCTCGCGAAGGTCGCCCTGTCGGTGACGACCCTCGACCGCACCATGGCGCGTTTGATGGAACCTCGTGCGGCGACGCCTGCAAAGCGTCTCGACACGGTTCGCCAACTCAGCGAGGCCGGCGTACCGACGATGGTAATGACGGCACCCATCGTCCCGGGCCTGACGGATTGCGAGATCGAGCGCCTGCTGGAGGCCGCCGCCGCCGCTGGGGCGAGAGAGGTCGGATACGTTCTTCTGCGCCTTCCGCTCGAAGTGTCGCCCCTCTTCCGGGAATGGCTGGAGCAGCACTATCCGAACCGCTACCGGCACGTGATGGCGCTCCTGCGCTCGATGCGCGACGGCAAGGACTACGACGCCGAGTGGGGCCGTCGCATGTCGGGCAAGGGACCCTACGCGATGCAGATCCGTCGCCGCTTCGAGATCGCGGCCAAGCGACTGGACCTCAATCTCGAGCGAACCAGGCTGCGGACCGATCTCTTCCGAGCACCGCGCGGCGCGGGCGTACAGCTCGCCCTTCTCTAACGACCGAAAGGCGAACCCGGACCTGAACCTTGCGCGCACAGTGCCGATCCGGCAAGCCACGCCTATGCCCCGTTCCGCGCGTCCCGCCACCGTTCCGAGCTTCACGATAGAGGATGAGGTGGCTGGCCCCGTTTGCGGCGTCGACGAAGCGGGTCGCGGTCCGCTCGCGGGACCGGTCGTTGCGGCGGCGGTGATCCTGAACCGGAATATCGTGCCGGAGGGAATCGGTGACTCGAAGGCCCTGACGGCAGCGCAGCGGGAGAAGGTCTTCCGGGAAATCCTGTCCGTCGCGGACGTGTCCTTCGCCTTCGCCTCGGCAAGGGAGATCGATCGGTTGAACATTCGGCGCGCAACGCTTCTGGCGATGCGCCGCGCCGTGGCCGCCCTGCCGGTTCCTCCCGCGACCGTGCTGATCGACGGTCGCGACGTACCGCCCGGGCTCGTGCAGCCGGCGCGCGCGGTCATCGGCGGGGATGCGCTGTCGCTGTCGATCGGCGCCGCGTCCATCGTCGCCAAGGTCATGCGTGATCGAGCGATGCAGCGGCTCGAAGCTCAGGACGCCCGCTATGGCTTCGGACGGCACATGGGCTATCCGACCGTGGAACATCGTCGGGCGATCGAACACCATGGCCCCTCGCCGCACCATCGCATGACCTTCGGCCCGCTCAAGGACTGGCCCGGCCCGTCCCGGCGATAGGCAAAAAAAGAGCCGGTCGCAGAACACCGCGACCGGCTCTCGAAACACCTGGACGGTGCGGACTAGTTCAGACGGCGACGCACATCGTCGATCGACTGGTCGAGAAGCCGTGTGTCGCCCCCGACGTTGCGCTCGGCGATGATGCGGGTCGCGGCGTTCACCGCGATATCGACCGCCGTCGAGCGCACTTCGGCGATCGCGTCCGCCTCGGCCTGGGCGATCTTCTGCTCGGCGATCTGCGTGCGGCGCGCGACGTAGTCCTCGCTCTTCTGCCGGGCTTCGTCGACCAGAGCGGCGGCCTCGCGCTGCGCGGCGGCGACGATATCGCGCGCCTCGGTCTCGGCCTCGCGGCGGCGACGCTGATACTCGGCGAGCTGCCGCTTGGATTCTTCCTTCAGCGCTTGAGCCTCGGCAAGTTCGTTGCGGATGCGCTGCGCGCGACGATCGAGGGTCTGGCTGAGCTTCGAAGGCGCCTTCAGGTAGGCGACGAGAACGAAGAAGAGAATGAGGCCGATGAAAGCCCAGAAGCTATTGTCGAACGCCATGGGTTTCCTCTCAGGCCCGAACGGAGCGCACGGCGCGGGACACGTCTTCGCGCGGCACCTGCTGGCCGGTCAGCTCGGTCAGAATGGCGTCGGTCGCATCTTCCGCGATGGCGTCGACGTCGGCCAGTGCCTTCGCCTTGATGTCCTCGATCCGGGCCTGCGCGGATTCGAGACGTCCGTCGAGTTCGGCCTCGATACGTTTGCGCTGAGCGTCCGCATCGGTGCGGGCGGCGTCACGCGCCTGGATGGCGATGCGGTGCGAGTTCTCGCGCGCGGAGGCGAGTTCCTGCTCGTAGGCGGCCTGCGCCTCGTCCGCATCGGCGCGCATGCGCTCGGCGGCTTCGAGGTCGGTCGTGATCCGCCCCTGGCGATTCTCGAGGATCTCCGCGATGCGTGGCATGATCGTCTTCGACAGGACGTAGTAGAAGACGCCGAAGGTGATCGCGAGCCAAAGAAGCTGGGACGCGAAGTATTCGGGGTTCATCGGCGGAAAAGGCGCCGACTCGTGACCGCCCTCGTGGGCGACGGTCTCGGCATTGGTCGGCATCACAGGAACGGCGTTCGGTGGCGCCGAATGGTCGGTGCCGGTTGTGTGGTCTTGCGCAAGCGCTTGCGTCACGAACATCTCGATCCTCGATGATATGGGACCGGCCGCGCCCCGGATCGGGCGCGGCCGGGCGGCACAATCCCTGCCGGACGCAGTCTTAGACGGCGAACAGCAGCAGAAGAGCGATCAGCAGCGAGAAGATGCCGAGCGCCTCGGTCACGGCGAAGCCGAAGATCAGGCGGCCGAACTGGCCGTCCGCAGCCGAGGGGTTGCGCAGCGCGCCCGAGAGGAACTGGGCGAACATGTTGCCGAGGCCGAGAGCGGTACCCGCCATGCCGAAGCAGGCCAGACCAGCGCCGATGTAACGTGCAGCTTCCGCGTCCATGGGATACTCCTTTGATTGGATCGTGCGGGATCGGTGATCCGCGACCGGCCGGCCGCGAATGGTGGGCGCGGTCAGTGGTGAGCGTGAACCGCGTCGTTCAGGTACATGCAGGTCAGAACCGCGAAGACGTAGGCCTGGAGGAAGGCCACAAGGAATTCGAGCGCGGTGATGGCGACCGTCATGACGAGGGGCAGGATCGAGCCGAGGACGCCGAAGGCGCCGAGGCTGCTGAGCGACACCACGAAGCCCGCGAAGACCTTGAGCGTGATGTGGCCCGCCAGCATGTTGGCGAAGAGACGAACCGAGAGAGAGATCGGGCGCGACAGGAACGAGATGATCTCGATCAGGACGACGAAGGGCAGGATGACGCCCGGGACGCCGGAGGGCACGAAGATGCCGAACCAGCCGGCGCCGTTCTTCTTGATGCCGTAAAAGACCACGGTTCCGATCACGAGCAGCGCCAGCGCGAAGGTGACGATGATGTGGCTGGTGACCGTGAAGAAGTAGGGGAACATTCCGATCAGGTTCGCGACCAGAATGAAGCTGAAGAGCGAGAACACGAGCGGGAAGAACTGCATTCCAGCAGACCCGGTCGCATCGCGGAGCATCTTCGCGATGAACTCGTAGGAAAGCTCGGACACCGATTGGGAGCGGTTCGGCACGAGGCCACGGCTGCGCGTCGACCAGTAAAGGAAGCCCGTGGTCACGGCGACGGTCGCCACCATGAACAGCGAAGAATTCGTGAAGGAAAAGTCGAGGCCGCCGATCTCGATCGGGACGATCCGAGAAATCTGGAACTGATGAAGCGGATCGTTCGCCAACGTCTCACCCTTTTGATGCGGAGCCCGTTCCGGGCGCCACTGCCATAGCGTCACGATCCCTGCTTCGCAACCTCCACGGGGCGATTTGGATGATGTTGGAGTGACTTCGCCGCGATGCGCGCGTTCACGGCGCGGTCGGCTTGCGCCCCGCGCTGCGAATGACGTTGAGAACGCCTGCGGCAAAGCCCAAGAGCAGGAAGACGATGAGCCCGAACGGCGTGGTGCCGAACAGTTGATCGATGCCGTAGCCGATCACGGCCCCCACGACGATGCCCGCGATGAACTCGCTCGCGATCTTGAAACCCTCGGCCATTCCTTTCACCGCACGCGACGGCTCCGGGGCGTCGTCGGCGGTCCGGCTCGACTTCAGCGCATCGAGCCTTGCGTGAAGCGAGGCGCGGTCGCGTGCCAGTTCGGCGTCGCTGCGCAGGTCGGGGCGCTCTGGCTCACTCATGGTCATCCTGTCGTCGCGCCGGCCGGATCGGGCGTCGCCTCTCGCGCGATGATAGGCGGGCGGCAGCCTAGTTCCAACCGCCGTTGAAGGTGCGATAGAAGATATGAAGGCCGATCTTGTCGACCTTCTCCATCGCCCGGGCCCAGCGCGGCTTCACATAGGCTGCGTGGTAGTGGGTCGCCGAGCCCACCTCCGGTATCCAGGTCTTGCCGCGCGTCACCTCGTCGGCGATTCGCTCGGCGACCTGGTAGGCGCGGCGGTTCCAGATGACATCCTTGATGCCGTCGCAGGCGAAGGAGAACTGGCAGCGGTTGCGCCAGTCGGCGTTCTGATAGACGACGCCGCAGATGGTCTTCGGATAGGTCGGATTGCGAACCCGGTTCAGAATGACCTGCCCGACCGCCGCCTGCCCTTCTTCCGACTCGCCCCGCGCCTCGAAGTAAATGGCGGTCGCGAGGCATTTCTGCTCGTCGGCGCCGAAGACCGAGGGCGGGAGTGTCGCCGCGGCCCAGGCGTGATCCTTGCCACCGATCGGCGGAACGAAGGCGCCCCCGTCCGGCGCGGGCTTCAGCACGTTGTCGAACAGGCTGGCGGCACCCGACCCCTCGGACGGCGCATAGGCCGCCATCGCCGCCAGCGAGGCGGGCGAAGCGTCGACGCGCTCGGCTACCGCGACGTCATGGAGAATCGGAACCGGCCCGGTGGTACGGGCGATTTCGGCCATCAGCGTCGACTGCGAGGGATCGCGGAATTGCGCGGCGATGCGCATCCGCTCACCGAAGGGCTGTGGCCCGGCGAGAGCGGTCCGCATCTCGCTGTCGCCGAGCGCCATGCCGGCGCGCAGAAGGCCAGACACGGCGCCCAGGCTGCCGGCGGCAAAACGCGGCTGAACGGCGGCAAGACGATGCGGCGCGACCCGCCCGCCCCGCTCCGCCATCCGTGAACGTCCGCCGTCCGCGACATACACCGGGCCCGCGTTCCGTGCGGCGTCGCCTACGACGTCGTCGGCGAAATCAGGCGCGTCGGAAAGTGCGGACAGCGAGGCGATGACGGAGCCGCCATCCCTGTCCACCAATTGCTCGACCGGTGACGCGACCAGGAACGCCGAGGCGAAGGCAGCAAACGCCACCGCGCCGCGGAGGCGGCGACGGCGGAGGGATCGAGCGGCGCGGCGATCGACATTCCTGGAGATGATCGGCATGACCCGGCCTCGATCGTTGCGGTCGAGGTCAGAACATCTCCCATTAACCTTAGCGGCGCGTTAATGCTCCGGAGGGCTCACGAGCGCTTGCGTGCGCCGGCATAGGGATTGTCCGGCTTGCGCAAATGGATGCGCACCGGCACGCCGGTCAGCTGGAAGTGATCGCGCAGGCCATTGATGAGGTAGCGCTGATAGGCCGCCGTGATCGCTTCCGGCCGCGTGGTCGACATGACGAAGGTCGGAGGCCGCGTCTTGATCTGCGTCATGTACTTCACGTTGACGCGGCGCCCCGCCACGGCCGGGGGCGGATGGTGCGCCACCATGCGCTCCAGCCACTGGTTCAGCTTCGCGGTGGAGATGCGGCGGTTCCAGGTCTCGTGCGCCTGCACCACCGCCTGCATCAGACGGTCGAGCCCCTCGCCGGTCTCGCCCGAGACGGTCGCAGTGCGAACGCCGCGCAGCTGCGGCAGAAGCCGCTCCGTCTTCTCGTGCAGGTCGGCCAGCGCCTCCTGCCGATCCTCCACGAGGTCCCACTTGTTGAAGGCGAGCACGGGCGCGCGACCCTCGCGCGCGATGAGGTCGGCAATCGAGAGATCCTGCTTCTCGAAGGGCACGGTCACGTCGAGGACGACGACCACGATCTCGGCGAACTTGATGGCTCGCAGGGCATCGGCGACCGAGAGCTTCTCCAGCTTTTCCTGGATGCGCGCCTTGCGGCGCAGGCCCGCCGTGTCGAACATCTTGATCCGCCGGCCGCGCCATTCCCACTCGACCGAGATGGAGTCGCGCGTGATGCCGGCCTCGGGTCCCGTCAGAAGCCGGTCGGTGCCCAGGAAGCGGTTGACCAGTGTCGACTTGCCGGCATTCGGACGGCCGACGATCGCGATGTTGAGCGGCTTCGTCGCATCGTATCGCTCGACCGGCTCGCCGTCCTCGTCGGTTTCGACGTCGATGGCGGTCTCGTCCACCAACTCGTTCTCATTGTCCGCGAAGACCTCGTAGCCGAGCGCATCCACGATCGCGTCGCGCAGGTCGCTCATGCCCTCGCCGTGCTCGGCGGAGATCGGACAGGGCTCGCCCAGACCCAGCGAATACGAATCGTAGAAGCCCGCATCGGATCCGCGCGCCTCGGACTTGTTGGCGACGAGGACCACCGGCTTGTTACGACGCCGCAGCATCTCGGCGAAGACTTCGTCGTGGGGCGCAAGGCCTTCCTTGGCGTCCACGATGAAAAGCGAAAGATCGGCCTGGTCGATGGCCGCCTCGGTCTGGGCGCGCATACGCCCTTCCAGCGTCTCGGCCCCGGCTTCCTCGAGCCCGGCCGTGTCGATGACGCGGAACTCGATGTCTTGGAGCTTGGCCTCGCCTTCCCGGCGGTCGCGCGTGACGCCCGGGCGATCGTCGACGAGCGCGAGGCGCTTGCCGACGAGACGATTGAAGAGCGTCGACTTGCCGACGTTCGGCCGGCCGACAAGAGCGATCGTGACGGGACGCGTCATGCGGGCGGTTGTCCTGCGGGTGCGGCGGGAGTGGAGGACGCAGGCGCAGCACCACCCTCGACCGGAGCGGAGGCGGGTGCCGGTGCCGATGCGGCGGGCGCGGCGGCAGGCGTGGACGCGGCGATCGTCTCGACCATCAGTCCGGCGCGCTGCTTGATGCCGCGCGGCGTTCCCAGATCCTCGGCCAGTTGCTGGAAGAGAGGTCGCGCAGTCTCGACGTCGCCGGCCTTGAAGGCGGAAAGCGCCACGGCCTCGCGGGCGACGTATCGCATGGGTTCGCTCTCGACCGTCAGCCGTTCGACGCGCGCACGAACGTCCTGCAGCGTTCCCGTATCGACGAGAATGTAGGCGGCACGCACGGCGGCCGCGTCGCGCAGGTTCTGCGGGGCCGAGCCGTCGTTGGCGACGGCGTCGAACAGCGGAACCGCGGCGGCGGGATCGCCTGCCTGCGCGAGATCCGCCAGACGGAGCCGGGCGAGCGTCGGATAGGCGGCGACACCGTTCGACGCCAGCGCTTCGAGGATGGGCCGCGCCTCGTCAGGCTTGCCGCCGTCGATCAGCGCGCCGGCCTCGACGAAACGGGTGCCGTCGGCCGCTTCCAGCCCCTCGCGATACCGCTCCCACAACACATAGGCGCCGACGCCAAGCACGATCGCGACGGCCACGGCGATCGCGATCGCGCCGTATCGCCGGCCGAGCCGTTCCATCCGTTCCCGGCGAACTTCCTCGTTCACCTCGCGAATGAATGTGTCGTTGGTCATCGCTGCTCACCTGCGTCGGCCGGGCGCTGGCGCGCTGGACCTTCTGAAAACTCGATCGTGGAGGGCTTTCTAACGGATTTTCCGTTTCGCGAAAGGGACCTAGCTCAGCAGGACCGACGCCTCACTCCCACTCGATCGTGCCCGGCGGCTTCGACGTGATGTCGTAGACCACCCGGTTGATGCCCTTCACCTCGTTGATGATGCGCGTGGCGACCTGCCCCATGAAGTCCATGTCGAACGGGTAGAAGTCGGCGGTCATGCCGTCCACCGACGTCACCGCGCGCAACGCGCAGACGAACTCGTAGGTCCGCCCGTCGCCCATGACCCCGACGGTCTGAACCGGCAGAAGCACCGCGAAAGCCTGCCAGATGGCGTCGTAGAGCCCTGCCTTGCGGATTTCGTCGAGATAGATGGCGTCCGCCTGCTGGAGGATCGCGATCTTCTCGCGCGTCACGCCGCCGGGGCAGCGGATCGCGAGCCCAGGACCGGGGAACGGGTGGCGGGCGACGAAAGGCTCGGGCAGGCCGAGCTCGCGGCCGAGAACGCGCACCTCGTCCTTGAAGAGCTCGCGCAGCGGCTCGACGAGCTTCATGTTCATGCGCTCCGGCAGGCCGCCGACATTGTGATGCGACTTGATCGTCACCGAAGGTCCGCCCGTGAAGGAAACGGATTCGATCACGTCCGGATAAAGCGTGCCCTGCGCGAGGAACGACGCGCCGCCGATCTTCTTGGCCTCCGCCTCGAAGGTCTCGATGAAGAGACGCCCGATGGTCTTGCGCTTCACCTCCGGGTCCATCTCCCCCGCCAGGGCATCGATGAACAGGTCCTGCGCCTGAACGTGGACAAGGGGAATGTTGTAGTGATCGCGGAACATGGTGACGACCTGCTCCGCCTCGCCCATGCGAAGCAGACCGTGATCGACGAAGATGCAGGTCAGCTGATCACCGATCGCCTCGTGCAGGAGGACGGCCGCGACCGACGAATCGACGCCGCCCGACAGGCCGCAGATGACCTTCTCGCGTCCGACCTTGGCGCGGATCTCCTCGACCGCCTGCTCGCGGAAGGCCGCCATGGTCCAATCGCCCGGGGCGCCGACGATCTTGTGGACGAAGTTGGAGATGAGCTTCGCGCCATCGGGCGTGTGAGCCACCTCCGGGTGGAACTGAACGCCATAGAAGCGGCGCGCCTCGTCCGCGATCGCCGCGAACGGTGCGCCGGCCGACGTCGCTACGATCTCGAAGCCCTTCGGCAGTGCCGTCACCCGGTCGCCGTGGCTCATCCACACCTGGTGGCGCGTGCCCTCCGCCCAGATGCCGTCGAAGAGAGGCGACGGCTTCTGAACCTCGACGAAGGCACGGCCGAACTCGCGGTGGAGACCGCCCTCGATCCGGCCGCCAAGCTGTGCGCACATGGTCTGCTGGCCATAGCAGATGCCCAGAACCGGAACGCCCGCGGTAAAGATCGCGTCGGGCGCACGGGGTGAGTCCGCTTCCGTCGTCGAGGCCGGCGAGCCGGACAGGATGACGCCCTTTGGCCTGAGCCGCAGGAAACCCTCTTCCGCCGACTGGAAGGGCACGATCTCGGAATAAACGCCCGCCTCGCGCACACGCCGCGCGATGAGCTGCGTGACCTGGGAGCCGAAGTCGACGATGAGGATGGTGTCTGGGTGCTGGGTCATGGCGGACTTCTAGATAAGAAGTCCGGAAAGGCAAGGCCCGGCGCGGGTGCGAGGGGCCGCCAACCGCATGTTTCATCAATCCGTCGCGTCCTCGTAGCCTCCCTGTCATGGTTCGGAGGTCTTTCCCGGGTCGCCGATCACTCGCCGCCGGAGCCCGACATGAAATCGATTCTCGCCGCCCTTCCCCTCGTTGCGCTCTGCGTGAGCGGCGCTTCGGCGCAGTCGCCTGAGGGTCAGTCTTTCCCGGCCACGCTGGATGCGCAGGTCGTCCTGCCGGCGGACACGCTAATCGCCGCCCCTGAGAACGCGCCCGAGCATCTTCGCCATGCCGGCAAGTTCACGACGCCGGACCGTCAGCGTAGCGAGGCGCTCGGCTCCGTGCCGGGTATGGACGGCAAGCGCCCGACGAATGCCGGCCTGCCGCTGGACGGGCAGGCCGTGCAGGGCTTCTCCGGCATACGCGCCATGCCGGACGGCGCGTTTTGGACCCTGTCGGACAACGGCTTCGGCTCGAAGAGCAACTCGAGCGACGCCATGCTCATGCTCCACAAGCTCGGTTTCGATTGGGAGGGCGGACGCGTCGATCGCAAGGAGACCGTCTTCCTGAGCGACCCGAACAAGGTCGCCCCGTTCCCGATCGTCCTCGAGGGAACCGATACGCGTTACCTGACCGGCGCGGATTTTGATGTCGAATCCATCCAACCGGTCGAGGACGGCTTCTGGATCGGCGAGGAGTTCGGTCCCTACCTCCTTCATTTCGACCGCGAAGGCCGCCTGACCTCGGTCCATGCCACGCGGGTCGGAGAAACGGAGATCCGCTCGCCCGATCACCCGGCGCTGTCTCTGCCGGCCGATCCGACCAAGCCCCTGCCCGCCTTCAACCTGAAGCGTTCGGGCGGCTTCGAGGGCCTCGCGCGCTCACCGGACGGCTCGCGCCTGTATGGCATCCTGGAAGGTCCGGTCTACAAGGACGGCGCGGCTGAAAAGACCGCGGACGGGCGCACGGCGCTGCGGATCGTCGAGTTCGATACGGCCAGGCGCGACTGGACCGGCCGCTCCTGGCTGTATCCGCTCGGCGAAGGCGGCGTCGCGATCGGCGACTTCAACATGCTCGACGATTCGACCGCGCTGGTGATCGAGCGCGACAACGGCGCCGGCCGCGCCGCGCAGGCCTGCCAGCGCGAGCCGGACGCCGGCTGCTTCGCGACGCCTGCCAAGGTGAAGCGCGTCTATAAGATCGAGGTCAACGAGGCGAATGTCGGCCAGGCCGCCCGCAAGATCGGCTTCATCGACCTTCTCGACATCCGCGACCCGGCGGGCAAGGCGCGTCAGGGAGGCGAGAACGGGCGCTACGACATGCCCGTCGTGACGATCGAGAACGTCGACCGTATCGACGAGAACCACATCGTCGTCGGCAACGACAACAACTACCCCTTCTCCGCCGGCCGAGCGCTCAACGAGACCGACGACAACGAGTTCGTCCGGCTCGAGGTCGGCGACTTCCTGCGCGCCCGCTGACGCAACCCGAAAAGCAAAGTGCCGGGCGGCCACCCGCCCGGCACGGCGGACTCAGAGAAGCGTTCCGCTGAGGACCGCCAGCGCGACCGAGAAGTAGATCACCAGACCCGTCACATCGACGAGCGTCGCCACGAACGGGGCCGAGGCGCTGGCCGGATCGAAGCCGAGACGCTGCAGCGCGAAGGGCAGCAGCGAACCGGCCACCGATCCGAAGGTCACGATACCGACGAGACCCAGACCGACCGTCAGCGCGATCAGATGCCAGTAGGTGCCGTAGTCGTAGAAGCCGAGTTGCTGCCAGAGCGCGATCCGCAGCATTCCCACCACTCCGAGGATCGTGCCCAGCACGACGCCGGTCGGAACCTCGCGCAGCACAACACGCCACCAGTCGCGCAGCCGCAGCTCTCCCACCGCGAGCGCACGGATGATGAGCGAGGTGGCCTGGCTTCCCGAGTTCCCGCCCGAGCTCATGATGAGCGGAATGAAGAGCGTCAGCAGCACCGCCCGCTCCAGCTCCGTCTCGAAGTGCTGCATCGCGCTGGCCGTCAGCATCTCCGAGAGGAACAGCGCGCTCAGCCAGCCGGCCCGCTTCCCGATCATCGGCCAGAAACCGATCTTCAGGTAGGACTCGTCGAAGGCGGCGACACCGCCGAATTTCTGAGTGTCCTCGTTGTGCTCCTCGACGATGGCATCGATCACGTCGTCCACCGTGACGATGCCCAGCATCCGGTCGTCCGCATCGACCACGGGCGCGGCCAGAAGGTCGCGACGCCGGATGATCCGCGCGACCTCCTCGCGATCCGTGTCCGGCCGCAGCTTTATCGATGTCGGATCACGGGCCAGTTCCGCGATGCCCATATCGGGCGCAGCGATCACGAGCTGCCGCAACGAGACCGTGCCGCGCAGCCGCCCGGTCACGTGATCGAGCACGTAGATCGCATAGATCGTCTCGCGGCTGCGCTCGACCGTGCGGACATGGTCCAAGGTCTGCGCGACGGTCGCGTCGTCGGGCATGGCGACGAATTCCGTCGTCATCATGCCGCCCGCCGTATCGCGCGGGTAGGCCAGCAGCGCGTTCAGAGACGTGCGGACCGGGACCGGCAGCTGGGTGACGATGGCGGTTCGGGCCTCGTCCGGAATCTCCGCCAGCACATCGGCCGCGCGATCTGCCGACATCTCGTTCACGAGGCGGGCGGCGCGCGCCGGGGCGAGCGCTGCCAGAACGTCGGCGGCGGCGGCGAATTCAGGCTGGTCCAGTGCATCGACGGCCAGGCGCATCGGGCTGGCCTCGATCGCCTCGACGGCCTTTTCGAGGGGTTGCGAATTCAGCCGATCGACGAGGTCCGACGCAGCCTCGTGGGCGGCGAGCATCCGGGTGTCGCCGACGCGGATATCCATCTCTTCCTGCATGGGTCTCGTCTCCGCCCGCGCGTGGCGGCGGACGAGGCCAGCAAGGCGCTAGCGAACGACCACCGCTCCTGTAGCGGGCCTGTTACAACTGTCGCTAGACATGGTTTCCCGTGGGGTTCGCGCGGCTCGACGAGCGGGTCGCAGAGGCGCCAATGCTCCTCCGCCGTCCGGCTGTCAAATGAACTCGGCGCAATGCAGACTTGCGGCGCGAATCGTCAGTTCAACGCGACGATCGTGCCGTTCAGCAGCGTCGCGAAGGCGACCCAGGTCGCATAGGGAACGAAGCACCAGAACGCCGACCGGTCCTTCGCGGCGCTTCGACCAAGAAACGCGAGAATCGAGACCAGCAGGCCGACGATCACGAGAAGCGCGACGACGGGTGCGTGGGCCGAGAAGAAGATCGGCGACCAGAGAAAGTTCAGGACCATCTGGACGATCCAGGCCGTCACAAGCGGTCGAGAACCCGACCGCCAGGCACGCCACCCGGCGACCCCGATCAGAACGTAGAGCGCCGTCCAGACCGGCGCGAAGAGCCAGCCGGGCGGCGTGAACCAGGGCTTGGCTAGATGCCGGTACCAGTCGTCCGGAGCGTTTGCGCTACCGATCAAGGCGCCCCCGCCAACGGATATCGCAAGGAAGACGAGCAGTTGCAGCCATCGCTTCATGCGATACTTCGCTCCAGCATCGCGAAGAAGAACCCGTCCGTTCCGGACAGGCGCGGGGTTAGGGTCAGCACCGAACCGGTCCCGATCCGCGCGGCTCGATAGGTCTTGGGCACTCCCGGCAGGCGTTCCGCCCAAAGCGCTTCGGCGTCGAGGAGCCGCCAGCCGGTGCGGCCGGCCAGGAAGCTCTCGACGCGCTCGGCGTTCTCCTCCCGCAAAACGGAGCAGGTGATGTAGGCAAGCCTGCCGCCGGGGGCCGTGAACTCGGACGCGCGTTCCAGCACGTGGTCCTGCTCGCCCATGCGCTTGCGAAGCTGGGCTTCGGTCAGCCGCCATTTCGCGTCCGGGCGGCGGCGCCAGGTGCCGGACCCCGTGCAGGGCGCGTCGACGACCACGAGGTTCATCGCACCATGCAGCGCCGACAGATCCTCTCGCGGCTGATGGACCACGGCCTCCGCGCCGGCGCGAGCGAGCCGATCCCAGATCGGCGCCAGGCGCTGCCGATCGGCGTCGAAGGCGTGGATCTCGGCCTCGTTGCCGCTGGCGGCCGCCAACGCCAGCGTCTTGCCCCCTGCGCCCGCGCAATAGTCCAGCACGCGCTCACCCGGGGCGGCGCCCGCCAGAAGCGCCGCGATCTGCGAGCCCTCGTCCTGGATCTCGAACAGGCCGGTTTGGAAGCCGCGCTCGACCTGGACATTCGGGTGGCGACCGTCGCCCTCGATCGGATCGATCCGCAGCCCCCAGGGCGACAGCGCGCTTGGCCGCGCGCCGAGCGGCCCGAGATCCGCCACCACGTCGTCGCGCGTTGTCTTCAGGAGGTTGGCCCGCAGGTCGAGCGGCGGACGATCGGAGAGGCCACGCGCTTCAGCAATCCAATCGCTTCCGAACGAAACCTCAAGTGGCGCTGCAAGCCAGTCCGGCACGTCGGCCATGGCCGCAGGCGGCGCATCGTCGGGTAGCGCACCCGAGGCGAAGCGTTCCAGTTGGCCGATCGGCGGCAAGGCCGGCGCGAAGCGGTCGCCCTCGACCGCTGCCAGGAGCGTGTCGACGCCCGTGCCCGCGTCCAGAACCGCGCCGTAGACGAGGTCCGCGTTCGTTTCGCATCCGATGCGGGCCGCGAGCGAGCGGCGCCGGCGCAGGACGTCGTATACGAGGTTGCCGATCGCCGAGCGATCGCCCGATCCCGCAAAGCGGTGCGACAGGCCCCAGTCCTTCAGCGCGTCGGCAACGGGACGACGCCGGGCCGCCATGTCGTCGAGCACCTCGGCGGCGGCTGCGATGCGTCCGCCTAAGCGCATCGCCACACCTGGAAAAGGGTCGGGATCGATTGGGTCATGCGGGCTCGCGTCGCAGTAAGGGACAGATCGCAGGGCGAATACACCGCCCGCCGCGTTCGCAACAGGCACAACGCCAAAACGCGAAAGGGCCGGCATGGCTGCCGGCCCCCGCATTCGTGCTTCGAATTGCTGACGCCCTACTCGGCGGCTTCGGCACCATGGCTCGTCGTCAGGCTCGCCTGCGCGTCGTCGCGGCCCTGCTCGGACAGCGCCTTGCGCACGCCGGCGCCATAGGCCGGGTCGACCTTGTCGAAGTGGGCCAGCTGCCGGTCGATGATGAACTGCGGCACGCCCTGCATCGCGCCCGCCAGTGTCTTGAACAGACGCTGCTTGTGGGCGTCGTCGAACAGGTTGAACAACGCGCGCGGCTGCGAGTAGTGATCCGCCTCGCCGCGGAACTCGTAGCGCCCCACCTCGCCGGAATAGCGATGCGGCGGCTCCTCCACGCTCGGGTCCTCGACCGGGCCGCCGAACGAGTTAGGCTCGTAATAGGCGTCCGGGTTGGTCTTGAGGCCGAAGGGCATCGAGCCGTCGCGGTTGTAGTGCGCGACGGGGCAGCGCGGCTTGTTCACCTCGAGCGATTCGTAGTGAACGCCGATGCGGTAGCGGTGCGCGTCCGGATACGAGAACAGGCGACCCTGGAGCATCTTGTCCGGCGAGAAGCCGATGCCGGGAACGACGTTCGACGGGTTGAAGGCCGACTGCTCGATCTCGGTGAAGTAGTTGTCCGGGTTGCGGTTGAGCTCGAATTCGCCGACCTTGATCAGCGGGTACATGCCGTGCGGCCAGACCTTGGTGAGGTCGAACGCGCTCCAGCCTGTCTTCCGCTCGAACTCCTCGGCCTCCATCTCCGGCATGACCTGGATGAAGAAGTCCCACTTCGGGAACTCACCGGCCTCGATCATGCCGTAGAGCGCTTCCTGATAGCTCTCGCGCGACTTCGCGATGACCTTCTCCGCCTCCTCGTTCGTGAAGGTCTTGTGGCCCTGACGGGTCTTGAAGTGGAACTTCACCCAGAAGCGCTCGCCCGCCGCATTCCAGAGCGAGAAGGTGTGGCTGCCGTAACCGTTCATGCGGCTGGGATCGACAGGGATGCCGCGATCCGACATCAGGATCGTCACCTGATGCAGCGACTCCGGGCAGAGCGACCAGAAGTCCCACATGGCGGTCGCCGAGCGCAGGTTGGTGCGCGGATGGCGCTTCTGCGTGTGGATGAAGTCGGGGAACTTGTACGGGTCGCCGACGAAGAAGACGGGCGTGTTGTTGCCAACGACGTCCCAGTTGCCCTCCTCGGTGTAGAACTTCAACGAGAAGCCACGCACGTCGCGCTCGGCGTCGGCCGCACCCTGCTCGCCGGCGACCGTCGAGAAGCGGGCCAGCATCTCCGTCTTCTTGCCGACCTGGCTGAAGACCTTCGCGCGCGAGTAGCGCGTGATGTCCTCGGTCACGGTCAACGTGCCGTAGGCGCCCCAGCCCTTGGCGTGCACCACGCGCTCGGGAACGCGCTCGCGGTTCTGATGGGCCAGCTTCTCGATGAGCTGGTAGTCCTCGAGCAGAACCGGGCCGCGCGGGCCGACCGTCTTGGCGTTCTGGTTGGAGGAAAGCGGTGCGCCCGCCGTCGTCGTCAGCCTCGGTCTATCGGACATGGTCGTCGTCTCCCTGCTGGACCCTGGGTTAGACCCGTTCCAACAGATTCCACCGATCACATCCAATCGTATTTTCAAACCCGCCCGATCAGATTATCGGATCGACATGCTCACGACCCGACAGCTCCGCTCCTTCGAAACCCTGGCCGAGACGCTGCATTTCGGTCGCGCGGCGCGGCAGCTCGCCATCAGCCAGCCGGCTCTTTCGGCGCAGATCGCTCAGATGGAGGAGGTCTTTGGCTGCCCCCTCTTCGAGCGGCGCCCGGCGGGCCCGATCCTGACGGCGCGTGGCCTGGAGGTGCAGACAAGGGTACGGCGCATCATGGCGGAGCTGCGCGATCTGGAGGCGCTGGGACAGGATGCCGGCGGGCTGCTTGTCGGCCAGCTGAGGATCGGCATCATCGCCTCGCTCGCGCCCTACCTCCTGCCGAGCCTTCTCTCGGAATTCTCACGCTCCTACCCTCGGCTCGCGGTCGGCGTGCGAGAGAACGTGACCGCCGCGCTGCTTGACGACCTTGCGGACGGGACGATCGACTGCCTCGTCCAGGCGCTGCCGGTGGAGCGACGCGGGATCGACACGATCCTCCTCGGCATCGACCCGTTCTGGCTGGCGGTGCCGGAGCGCGAGGCGTCCGGCACCGAGCAACCGGTCGATGCCGGAGGACTCGACAGCCGGCGCCTGATCCTCCTGCAGGAGGGCCATTGCCTCCGAGACCAGGCGCTCGACGTGTGCCGGCTGGCCGACAGGCGCGACCTGTCGCTGCTGGGCGCGACGAGTCTGGCCACGCTCCTGCGCATGGTCGCGGGCGGGCTCGGCGTCACGCTCGTGCCCCAGAGCGCGCTCGCGGCCGAGCGCCGGGTCGGCGGCATCGCCTTCCTGCCGTTTCGCGAGCCGGCGCCATCGAGAACGCTCGCCCTTGCCTTCCGCACATCGTCGCACCGGCGCGCGGACTACGAGCGGCTTGCCGAACTGATCCGCACTTGCCTTTCGGCGGATCAGCCGACCGCGCCGGGATAGTTCGGGCTTTCGCGCGTGATCGTGACGTCATGCGCGTGGCTCTCGCGCAGGCCCGCGTTCGTGATGCGCACGAAGGTCGAGTTGCGGCGGAAGTCCTCGAGCGTCGCGGCGCCCGTATAGCCCATGGCCGCGCGCAGGCCTCCCGTCAGCTGGTGCAGAACGGCAGACGCGGAGCCCTTGTAGGCGACCTGACCCTCGATGCCCTCAGGCACGAGCTTCAGCGTGTCGCGCACCTCGGCCTGGAAGTAGCGGTCCGCCGAGCCGCGCGCCATGGCGCCCACCGAGCCCATTCCCCGATAGGCTTTGAATGAGCGGCCCTGATGCAGATAGACCTCGCCAGGGCTTTCCTCCGTGCCCGCCAGCAGCGAGCCGACCATCGCGGCCGAGGCGCCGGCCGCCAGCGCCTTGGCCAGGTCGCCGGAATACTTGATGCCGCCGTCCGCAATCACTGGCACGTCCGAATCGTCGGCAACCGAAACCGCGTCCATGATCGCGGAAAGCTGCGGCACGCCGACGCCCGCCACGATGCGCGTCGTGCAGATCGAGCCGGGTCCGATACCGATCTTGATGCCGTCGGCGCCCGCTTCGATCAGGGCCTTCGTGCCGTCGCGCGTGGCGACGTTGCCGGCGATGACCTGCGTGTGGTTCGACAGGCGCTTCACGCGGCTCACGGCGTCCAGAACACGCTGCGAATGCCCGTGAGCGGTGTCGACGACGATGAGATCGACGCCCGCGTCGATCAGGCGCTCGGCGCGCTCGAACCCGTCCTCGCCGACGCTTGTGGCGGCGGCCGCGAGAAGTCGGCCCTGGTCGTCCTTCGCGGCGTTGGGGTTGAGCTGCGACTTCTCGATGTCCTTGACCGTGATGAGGCCGATGCAGTGCCCCTCGCCGTCCACGACGAGGAGCTTCTCGATGCGATGCTTGTGCAGGAGACGCTTGGCCTCGTCCTGCTCGACGTTCTCGCGCACCGTGATGAGGTTCTCGCGCGTCATCAGCTCGAAGATCTTCTGGCGGTCGTCCGAGGCGAAGCGCACGTCGCGGTTCGTCAGAATGCCGACGAGCCGGCCCTTGGTCTGGCCGCCCCGTCCGGCGTTCTCCACCACGGGAATGCCGGAGATGCTGTGCGCGGTCATCAGGGCGCGCGCGTCGCCGAGCGTCGCATCGGGTCCGATCGTGACGGGGTTCACGACCATGCCCGACTCGAACTTCTTGACCTGCCGGACCTCCTCGGCCTGCTCGGCCGGCGTGAGGTTGCGGTGGATGACGCCGATGCCGCCGGCCTGAGCCATGGCGATCGCAAGGCGCGCCTCGGTCACCGTATCCATCGCCGCGGAAATGATCGGGATGTTGAGGTTCAGCGTCCGCGTGATGCGGGTGCGCACATCGACCTGCCCCGGCATGACGATCGAATGAGCCGGCTGCAGCAGCACGTCGTCGAAGGTCAGAGCCAACGCGCCGGTGGCGGTTTCGATGATGCGAGCCATGCGCCAGTCCTCAAAAACAAGGCCGGCGCTCTCGGGCGAGACACGCCGGCGGATCAGGATTGGCACGGGCTCGTAGCACGTGTGCAGTGCGAAGAAAAGAAGACGCGCTGCCGAAGGCTAGAGAAGCGTCGCGTAACTCTCCGGCATGAAGCGATAGGCGTCGCCGTCCTTCACCACGGTGCCGACCGCCGGGAACGGCAGGTGGAAGCCCGCGAAGGTGATGTTCTCCGCCGCCAGCATCTCGGCGAAGCGCTTGCGGGTCGCGGCCGCCGCCTCCTTGTCCATATCGAAGCGGACGTGCCATTCGGGGTGCTGAAACGACACCACGAACTGGCTGAACGTGTCGGCCATGAACATCATGCGCCGCTCGCCGGAGCGCAGCTCGAAGGCCAACATTCCGGGCGTATGCCCGAAGGCGGCGCGCGCCGTCAGGCCGGGCACCACCTCGTCGCCGTCCTCCAGCATGGTCGCGCGGTCGCGAAGCGGCACCACCATCTGGGCGACCATCTTCGCATTCCCGGCAGCGGCGCCCGCCAACGCCTCGTCGGACGTCCAGAACTCGAGCTCGCGCTCGCCGATCGCATAGCGGGCATTCGGGAAGGCCGGCGATCCGCCTTCCATCAGTCCGCCGATATGATCGCCGTGAAGATGGGTCAGGACGACCAGATCGACGTCCTCAGGTGCGTAGCCGGCGGAACCCATACGCTGCAGCAGGAGACCCGAGCCGTTCCCGCGTCCGCCCTCGCCCATTCCCGTGTCGATCAGGATGAGCTGGTCGCCGAGCTCGATCAGCGTCGGCTGGAAGAAGTTCACGAAGCGATCGCGCGGCAGACCGTTGGCCGCCATCAGGTCGCCAACCGCCTCGGCCGTCTGGTTCTCGCCGAAGGTCGGAAACGGCCCCTCGCCCGGCCGAATGCCGTCGAGGATCTGCACGACGACCGCATCGCCGACCGTGAAGCGCCGCCAGCCGGGGGCACCGGGGTTCTCGTCGATCAAGGTCTCGATCTCCATGGTTCCCTCCTGTGCGGACGCGCCCATCGGCATGGCGCCCGCGGCCATGCCGCCGGCCGCCAGCATCAGGGCGTGGCGTCGATTGATTCCGGTCCTGACTGGCATCGGCTCGCTTCCGCATAAGGAGATGGGTTCTGGCTGGCGACAAGATGAGGCGCCGGACCGGCGAGGCAATACGGGCGCAACGGAACGCGAACGCCCTTACGGAGCTTTCACGATCACGCTCTTGCGAGGGCGCTAAGTCGAGCTTACAGCCTATCCCCATCCCGCCCTACCGGACAAACGACCTTGAAACGCATCGTTCCGGTTGTCCTCGCCGTCGCGCTGTTCATGGAGAACATCGACTCGACGGTGATCGCGACCTCGCTCGCCACCATCGCGCACGACATCGGCGCGAGTCCCATCGCGTTGAAGCTCGCGCTGACGAGCTATTACGTCTCGCTCGCCGTCTTCATCCCGATCTCGGGACGGATCGCGGACCGCTTCGGCGCCAAGCCCGTGTTTCAGATGGCGATCGCCGTCTTCATGCTGGGATCGCTCGCCTGCGGCTTCGCCTCCTCGCTAGAAGGGTTCGTGGCGGCGCGGTTCCTGCAGGGGATGGGCGGGGCAATGATGACGCCGGTCGGGCGCCTGCTTCTGATCCGCGCGGTTCCCAAATCCGATCTGGTCAGCGCCATGGCGTGGTTCACCTTCCCCGCCCTGATCGGACCGCTGATCGGCCCGCCCATCGGTGGCGCGATCGCGACCTATGCGGACTGGCGCTGGATTTTCTTCATCAACCTGCCCATCGGCGTCATCGGCATGGCGCTTGCGCAGCGATATCTTCCGCGCATCGAGACGATGCCGGAGGTGCGCTTCGACTGGACGGGCTTCGTCCTGTCGGGTCTTGCCTGCTCGGGCGTCGTGTTCGGCCTCTCTGTCGTGTCGCTTCCCGCGCTGCCGCCGCTGTTCGGCATCGCCATGACAGCGCTCGGACTGCTGTTCGCCTCCTTCTACGTGCGCCATGCGGGGCGAACCGAGCGTCCTGTCCTCGATCTGCGGCTCGCGAAGCTGCAGACGCTGCGCACCGCGATCATCGGCGGCGGCGTGTTCCGCATCGGGGCCGGCGCCGTGCCGTTCCTGTTTCCGCTGATGCTGCAACTTGGCTTCGGCTACACGCCGTTTCAGTCGGGCCTTCTCAGTGCGGTTTCCATCGGCGGCGCGATGACGATGAAGGTTCTGGTACGCCCGATCCTGCGCAACCTCGGCTTCCGCACGACGCTCACCGGAGCCGCGATCCTGGGCGGACTTCTGATCGGGGCGATCGGCTTCTACGAGCCGTCGACGCCCGTGCCGATCCTCGTGGTGCTGCTGTTGATAGGCGGCTTCTTCCGCTCGCTCTTCTTCACGAGCACGAACGTCCTCGCCTTCGCCGACGTGCCGAAGCTGCGGACCGGCGACGCGACCTCGATGGTCGCGGCCTTCCAGCAGGTAGCGATCGCGGGCGGCGTCGCGATGGCAGGCGGGATCTTGGAGGCGGGCATCCTCCTCAACGGGACGGGACATCCGACGCTCTGGAACTTCCAGGTCGCCTTCTTCGCGGTGGGCCTCGTGACGATCTTCGCGGCCTGGCCGTTTCGCCGTCTCCCCGACGAGGCGGGCGCCGAGGTCTCGGGGCAGCGCGTTCCGGCGGAGTAGCCGAGGCCGCTCAGGCCTCCTGGAAGCCCATCTTCGCGTAGAGGCCGCGTGCCGGCGCATTGCCGGGCAGCACCTTCAGGTCCATCGCGCTGAAGCCCCGCTGGCGGTAGGACTCGGCCAGGGAGAGAACGAGGGCTTCCCCGAGCCCCTGTCCGCGGGCGACCCGCGCCACGCAGACGTCCTTCAGGAAGGCGCTGGTCCAGCCGTGGCACACGCCGACGATGCGCTGCGTCTCGACATCCCGTGCCAGGAGCACGAGTGCCGGGTCCCACTCGTCGTCGCGCGATACCCTCGCATACCAGTCGTCACCGCCTTCGAACGCGCCCGCATAGCCGTCGTGGTAGGCGTCGATCAGGACCCGCAGCGCTTCCGGCGCGTCCGCCGGGCGAAAGGGAGCGAGAACGACACCCGTCGGCCAGTTCGCAGCTCGCGGCTCGTCGAGCCGCAGCCGCAATCGGATCGAATCGTCGCTCAGGTCTCGCTCTCCTCGTCGCGTCGGGCCTGTCCGCGAAAATCCTTGGCGAGCAGATAGAGCTCGACCGAGCCATCGCGCGAGGCCGGCGGCTTGACGTGATGGACGGAGCGGAACTCCCGCTTCAGCATGGCGAGCAGATCGCCCTCCGTCCCGCCCTGGAACGTCTTCGTCAGGAAGTGACCGCCGGGCTTCAGTGTTCGCACGGCAAAGTCGGCCGCGACCTCGCACAGGTGCATTGTGCGCAGGTGATCCGTCCGGCGATGGCCGGTGGTCGGCGCAGCCATGTCGGACAGGACGATGTCGGGCGTGCCGCCCAGGGTCTCGATCAAGCGACCCGGCGCCGTGTCGTCGAGGAAGTCGAGTTCCAAGATCGTCGCGCCCGGAATCGGATCGACGGGGAGATAGTCGATGCCGACCACCGCCCCCTCGCCGCCCGACAGGCACCGCGCCACGGCGACCTGGCACCAGCCTCCGGGGGCCGCACCCAGATCCACCACGCGCTGGCCCGGCTTCAGGAGGTGGTAGCGATCATCGATCTCGATGAGCTTGTAGGCCGCACGCGAACGATAGCCGTCCGCCTTGGAACGGCGCACGTAGGGATCGTTCAGCTGGCGCTCAAGCCAGCGCCGCGACGAGGCGGTGAGCCCGCGCTTCTTCTTGACCCGGACCTGCAGCCCCCGGTCGTCGCCCCGTCCCGTCATGCCGTCACTCGCATTCCACCGGCGCTGGAACGGCGCCATACGCCGTCCGCCACCATCATTTCCGTCAAAAGGCCCTCGCGCAGGCCGCGATCGGCCACGCGAAGCATGCGCGCTGGCCAGATGCGCCGAATCCCTTCGAGGATCGCGCAGCCGGCCAGGACCAGATCGGCCCGGTCGGAACCGATGCAGGGATTGGCGACGCGCTCCTCGAACGTCCAGCCGCGGATGCGGTCGACGAGTTCGTCCACCTCGTCATCCTTCAGCCACAGCCCGTCGACCTGACGCCGGTCGTAACGCTCGAGTTTCAGTTGCACCCCCGCCAACGTCGTGACGGTTCCCGAGGTGCCGAGAAGGTGGAAACCGTCGCGGCCGACGAGCGCCGCAAGCCTGTCGCGACCCGGGAAGGCGTGAATCAACGTGACG
This sequence comes from Aureimonas sp. AU4, assembly GCF_001463765.1. Classification (GTDB taxonomy): domain Bacteria; phylum Pseudomonadota; class Alphaproteobacteria; order Rhizobiales; family Rhizobiaceae; genus Aureimonas. The sequence continues at coordinate 258,016 of NZ_BBWK01000002.1, forward strand.
ACCTCGCCGACCATGCGCTCGAAAAGCTCAGGCGTCACGTCGCGCCCGCCGTGGCGCTCCGCCAACGAGACGACGCCGACGGGCAGCGAGGTCCAGGCCACGATATGATTCGACAGACGCCGGCTGGTCCCGCCGCGCAGGTCCAGGAGCGCGATCTCCGAGGAACCGCCGCCGATATCGAACAGGACCGCGCCCCGGGCATTGCGGTCCACCAGCGAGCCGCAACCGGATACGGCGAGTCGCGCCTCGGTTTCCCGGCTGACGATCTCGAGCCGAAGTCCCGTCTCGGCCCAGACGCGCTCGATGAACTCCGCTCCGTTGGCCGCCGCGCGGCACGCCTCGGTCGCAATCAGGCGGGCGCCGGAGATCTCGCGCGCGGAGAGCTTCTGCGCACAAATCTCCAGCGCCGCCACGGCGCGATCCATCGCCGTGGCCGCGAGGCTTCCCGTCCGGCCGAGCCCTTCGCCGAGCCGTACGATGCGCGAGAAGGCATCAATGACCCGGAACTGGCCGGGGCGCGTCGGCACGGCGACAAGCAGGCGGCAGTTGTTCGTGCCAAGATCCAGCGCCGCATAGGCAGGCATCCTGGGAGGCGCAGCCGGCACGTCACCGGCTGGCACCCGGATCTCGATCGGGGTAGCCAGCGGCACCTGGGGCCTGGCGGCCCGATCCTCCTCCTGGCGCAGGAGAAGCGCGCGCTCGGCCTGACGCAACTTCGCATCGAGCGAAGGCGGCAGAGCCCTTGCCCCCTGCAACGCGGATGGGACCTGGGATGGTCCCGCCTTCCGCCCGCGCCGCCTGCGATTCCGTTTGTTTCGTCGCTTTCCGTCGGTTTCGCGATCCACCTCGGCCAGAAGGTCGCAATCCGCCGTTCCCGCCGCGACCGGGACGACGACTTCGCTGTTTGAACTCAAGGGCTGTGCGTCGCGGCGGCTCTGCTGCGTGTCATGGATCACAATCTGTCTCCGGAGCCGGCCCGAAGGGCGCTCCTGGGACCGCGAAACGGTCATGTCGTTGCTTCGGAGTGTAGCAATTGAACAACGATGCACAAGAGACGTGTTTTCGGACTCACAGCTTGCCTTGAAACAGCCGTTGTCCTTCCAATGCGCAAAAGCCCGTCAAACGCCTGTTGACGCAGGCCGGCTCGTCGACTAATTCACCTCCCGCAGCGCCGACGCAGTCGCCGCTGCCGGGCCCGACCGGATGGTCGACGTTCCGATCCCTGCTGGGGGATAGTTTAAGGGTAGAACAGCGGACTCTGACTCCGTTAGTCTTGGTTCGAATCCAGGTCCCCCAGCCACTCCTTCCCGTTCACGCAATGCCGCTTGCCTGCCTCATGGTCGTCACGCATTGGCGACCGGCGGCGAAAGTCGCCGCCGGCCGGTGATTTCGTGGACTGCTCAGCTGTCGAGACGCTCCTTGCGCAGCGTGCCGTCGGCGTTCAGCTCGATTCGCACCTGGCGTCCGCCCGCGTCCCTGGCGTCCATCTCGACATGGTCGCCCCGGACGGCATAGTCGGACAGGTCCGTGTAGCCGAGGCGGCCTGCCGCCGCCCGGGCGGCATCCTCCGCCAAGGGGGCGACGAAGGGACGGCGTTCGGCGATCTGGTTGTCCTCGTCAACGCGCAGCTGCCAAGCCGCCCCCTTCGCATCCTTCGCCGTGAACTCGGCGTGATGCTTCTTCGTATCGATCAGGGCGACGTCGGTGTAGCCGGCCGTTTCGAGGGCGGCCTTGGCTGCGGTCTCGTCGACGCCGCCCCGGGCGAACCAGTCCATCGGTCCTCCACGGCGCTCGGCGCGGTCGCCGTCCGGGCGGGGGCCGTCCGGGCCATCGGGACCGCCCGGGCCGCCATGACGACCGGGGCCACGCGGGCCGGGAGGTCCGTCGCGGTCCGGGCGCGGACGCTCGATGCGCGTCGTCTGCCCGTTAGCGCCGGTCAGCGCTTCGGCATGGAGCTTGCCGCGATCGAAGCGGCCGATAACCGAAACGCTGTCGCCAACTGCAACGAGCGACTGCCGGTCACCTTGCGGCCCGGTGTCGACGAGCGCGCGCCCCGTGGCGTCCTCGATCACGAAGCTGTTGCCGTAGACCTCCGCGACACGCCCCTGCAGGGTGATCGCGCTCATGTCGCGCAGCTGGTTGATCGGCGTGGCGGCGACGGCGGGCGCGGATGCCGGCGTCTGGGCGACCGCAGCTGCCGTTCCGGCAAGGAGTGGGGCGGCCAAAGCCGCCATGGCGAGGCGCTTCTTCATGGAGTTCGTCATCGCGTCTTTCCTTTTCCTGAGGCGATGCCGCAGCTGTAGCCAGCCGCTTGAAACCGATCCTGAACCGGGCGGTTCAGCTTCCATTCAGCCGCCGCGCCTAGCGAAGCGGGCGGGCGCGGCGACCTGTGGGCGATGGCGGAGAGACGGACTGATGCGCGTACTTGTGGTCGAGGACGATGCGGCACTCTCGGCCGAAATCGTCGCCGCGCTTCGTGCCGAGAACTTCGCTGTCGATCATGCCGCCGACGGCGAGGACGGCTGGCATCTCGGCGACACGGAAGGCTACGACGCGGCCGTTCTCGACCTCGGCCTGCCGACCCTGTCCGGCATCGAGGTGCTGCAGGCGTGGCGCAGCGCCGGACGAACTCTGCCCGTTCTGATCCTGACCGCGCGAGACGGCTGGGGCGATAAGGTGCAGGGGTTCAAGGCGGGCGCGGACGACTATCTCGTCAAGCCGTTCCGCATCGAGGAGCTCGTCATGCGCCTGCGGGCGCTCGTGCGCCGTTCTCGCGGCCACGCCGACACGCGCATCAACTGCGGCCCGCTCACCTTCGACGCGCAGATCGGCGCATTCGAGAAGGACGGGCTTCCCCTCAAGCTGACCGGGCTCGAATGGCGCGTCCTATCCTGCCTCATGCTGCGAAAGGAGGTCGTCGTCACCCGCGCGGACCTCGCCGAGCGTGTCTACGAGGGCGACGTCGACGTCGACAGCAACTCGCTCGAGGTCATCATCGCGCGGCTACGCCGCAAGATCGGCCACGACATGATCGAGACCTCGCGCGGCCTGGGCTACCGTCTAACGGCGGCCGAGCGATGAAACCGCCTCGGCCGCCCCCGCATCGCCCCCCCTTGGCCGGACGCTCCCTGCGCGAGCGGCTTCTTGCGTCGGCGGCGATCTTCATCCTGCTGGCGATCGCCGCGACCGGCTACGTCATGAACGACCTCCTCGAACGCTTCGTGCGCGCCGACATCGCCGGCCGCCTCGACCTGCAGATCGCCGGCTTGGAGGCGGAGCTCGAGCGCCCCGCACCACCCCGTGAGGGAGAACCGCGCCATCTTCGCCGTGCCCCCTTCGACGGACCGCCCGACGGGCCACCTGACGGGCGCGGCCCCAACGGTTGGTATTGGCAGATCGAATCGGGAGGGCGCATTCTCGACGCCTCGCCGAACCTCGACGGCGATCCCCTGCCTCCCATTGCGCCGGAGGCGGGGCGCCGGGGTCCACCGAACCGGCTGACCGATCTGACGGGGCCGCATGGCCAGCCCCTCGTCGCGCGCAGCCGCACGCTGCCGGGACCAGACGGAGGCATCGTCCTGACGGCCACGGCACCGCTGGAAGCGATCAGGGCCCCGCTCCGCGACGCAGCTTTGACGATCGCGCTGACCCTTGGCCTGCTCGGCATCGGTCTCGGCGCCGCGATCGCCGTGCAGGTGCGCTTCGCGCTGAGCCCGCTCGACCGCCTGCGGCGCATGCTGGCCGAGATCCGCGCCGGCCGGCGCGAGCGGATCGACGGGCCGCAGCCGGCCGAGCTGCGCCCCTTGACCGAGGAGTTGAACGCGCTGATCGAGCATGACGCGGAAACGCTGCGGCAGGCGCGGCGCCACGTGGCCAATTTGGGGCACGGTCTGAAGACCCCGCTAGCAACGCTCAGCGCGCAGGCCGCTCGCCTTCCGGACGGGCCGATGCGGCGCGAGTGGCAGTCGCTGACGGAACTTATGGACCGGCGCATCCGCCACCATCTCCGTCGGGCCAGGAGCGCCGCGCAGGGCGGGCCGATCCGCCACCGCACGCCGGTCGCCTCGCACGCCAAGGACCTCGCCGACATGCTCGAGAAGTTCATGTCGGGATCGCGGGTCGCCATCTCGCTCGCGGTGCCGCAGCATCTCGCGGTTGCGGTGGACGGAGAGGATCTGGACGAGATGCTCGGAAATCTCCTCGACAACGCCTGCCGGCACGCGAGCGGCCGCGTCGATATCGGAGCGGCCCGAAGCGGACGCACCGTGACGATCTCGATCGCCGACGACGGGCCGGGCCTGGAGGCAGACGAGATCGCCCGCGTGCTGAAGCCGGGCGCACGGCTCGACGAGACACTGCCCGGCCACGGTTTCGGACTGCCGATCACGTCCGAGATCGCCGAACTCTACGGCGGGTCGCTGCATCTCCGGCGCGGCGATAGGGGCGGTCTCCTCGCAACACTCACGCTTCCCGCCCCGGTGGAGCCGGCCTGAACAACCGGACCGGGGCCTCTGAAAACGTGCCGTCCCGCGCGTCGGAGCAACGGCGCCCGCTAAGGCCGCCTGCCTTTGCGCGTCGGGGCTCGGGTGGTATAGCCGCCCCATGCCGGCGACCTCGCGCCGCCGCGCCGCCGATGCCCGCCGTTCGGCCGGGCCGCCAACCCCAGAGGAATCCCAGCACGATGGCGAAGATCAAGGTCGCAAACCCGGTCGTGGAACTCGACGGCGACGAGATGACCCGGATCATCTGGCAGCTTATCAAGGACAAGCTGATCCACCCCTATCTCGACATCGACCTGGAATATTACGACCTCTCGGTCGAGAATCGCGATGCGACCAACGATCAGGTGACGATCGATTCCGCCAACGCGATCAAGAAGCACGGCGTCGGCGTGAAGTGCGCCACGATCACCCCCGACGAGCAGCGCGTCGAGGAGTTCAAGCTCAAGAAGATGTGGAAGTCGCCCAACGGCACGATCCGTAACATCCTGGGCGGCGTGATCTTCCGCGAGCCCATCATCATGAAGAACGTGCCGCGCCTCGTGCCGGGCTGGACCCAGCCGATCGTCGTCGGCCGTCACGCGTTCGGCGACCAGTACCGCGCGACGGACTTCAAGTTCCCAGGCAAGGGCACGCTCACGATCAAGTTCGTCGGCGAGGACGGACAGGTCATCGAGCATGAGGTCTACCAGGCGCCGTCCGCCGGCGTCGCGCTCGCCATGTACAACCTCGACGAGTCGATCCGCGAGTTCGCCCGAGCCTCGTTCAACTACGGCCTGCTCCGTAACTTCCCGGTCTATCTCTCGACCAAGAACACCATCCTCAAAGCCTATGACGGCCGCTTCAAGGACATCTTCCAGGAGGTCTTCGACGCCGAGTTCAAGGCTGAGTTCGACAAGCGCAAGCTCACCTACGAGCACCGCCTGATCGACGACATGGTCGCCTCGGCGCTCAAGTGGTCGGGCGGCTACGTTTGGGCCTGCAAGAACTACGACGGCGACGTGCAGTCCGACATCGTGGCGCAAGGCTTCGGCTCGCTCGGCCTGATGACCTCGGTGCTTCTCTCGCCGGACGGCCAGACCGTCGAGGCGGAGGCCGCGCACGGCACGGTGACGCGTCACTACCGCCAGCACCAGAAGGGCCAGGAGACCTCGACCAACTCCATCGCCTCGATCTTCGCCTGGACGCGCGGCCTCGCCCATCGTGCCAAGCTGGACGGCAACGAGGAGCTGAAGCGCTTCTCCGAGACGCTCGAGAAGGTCTGCATCGACACGGTCGAGGCCGGTCACATGACCAAGGACCTCGCGCTGCTCATCGGTCCCGACCAGCCTTGGCTTTCCACGACGGGCTTCCTCGACAAGATCGACGAGAACCTAAAGACGGCGATGGCCGCCTGAGGCGTCAGACCAGATCGAAGCGAAAGAGCCCGGCCCATTCGGCCGGGTTTTTCATTTCAGGCTCGTCGGTCGCTCGGGAACCTCGCGCGTGAAACGGTCGTTAGCGATCCATCAATTCCGATGGAGAGTTCTGAATGAACCGTCTGCTTCTTGCTGCCACCGCCGCCCTCCTCATGTCCGGCGCCGCAGTCCAGGCTCAGGACGCCGCCCTCGTCGAGGTCGGCGAGAACGTCATGCTGATGCCTTGGAACAAGTCCGTCGACGCTATCGAGGACGCCAAGGTTCTCAAGCCAGGCGATGGCGTCGAGCTCGGGGAAGTGGAGAAGGTGCTCGGCACCGATGCCAAGACCCCGGTTGCCTTGGTCGTCGACTTCGAAGGTTCGACCACCGGGTTTACCGGCAGCAAGGTGATCCCGATCGACCGCTTCACGCCGGACGGCAACCGCCTGACCCTCAAGACGTCGGCCGCCGAGGTCGCCTCGTTCCCGAATTACGCGGGCTGACCGTAAGGAAAAGGGGCGCCGGACGGCGCCCCTTTTTCAATTATCCGAATTGTCGGATGGGCCGATGACGATTCGGCTGCGCCGTGGCGACACCCCGTTCGTTGGATCAGGCTGCCAGTCTGGCCTCGATCGCACCTATGGCGTCGCCGGCTTTTTCTGCCTCGGGTCCGCCTGCCTGTGCCATATCCGGACGTCCTCCGCCGCCCTTGCCGCCGATCGCTTCGGAAGCGGCACGGACCAGATCGACGGCGCTGAAGCGCTCGGTGAGATCGGAGGTCACGCCAACGACGACGCTGGCCTTTCCGTCCGCCACACCCACGAAGGCGACCACCCCGGACCCAAGCGAGGCTTTTGCCTCGTCCACCAACCCCTTGAGATCCTTCGCCCCGACTCCGTCCAGTACGCGGCCGAGGAAGGAAACGCCTGCGATTTCGCGCGCGGCGGGCGCTGCGACGTTTCCATCACCCGCCATGGCGAGACGCTTCCTGGCCTCGGTCAGCTCCCGCTCGAGCTTGCGGCGCTCCTCGACGAGCTGCTCGACACGGTCCCCGATCTCGGCCGGACCGACCTTCAGCGCGGATGCGATACGGCGCACACGAGCATCCTGCTCCAGAAGGTAGTCGCGCGCGGCCTGTCCCGTCAGCGCCTCGACACGACGCACGCCCGCGCCGACCGCGCCCTCGGAAACCACATGGACGAGACCGATGTCGCCGGTGGCGCGCGCATGCGTTCCGCCGCATAGCTCGATCGAGTAGGCCGCGCGGTTCGAACCCTCGCCCGGGCGTCCCATCGACACGACGCGGACCTCGTCGCCGTACTTCTCGCCGAACAGCGCCATAGCGCCGAGCGCGATCGCATCGTCCACCGCCATCAGCCGCGTCTCGACCGGCGCGTTCTCGAGGATCACGCGGTTGGCAAGCGCCTCGACCTCGGCCAGTTCCGCGGGCTCAAGTGGCTTGGGATGCGAGAAGTCGAAGCGCAGACGATCGGGCGAGACCTGCGAGCCCTTCTGCGCGACATGCGTGCCGAGCACTTCCCGCAGACCCTCATGCAGAAGGTGGGTGGCCGAGTGGTTGGCGCGGATGCGCGTGCGACGCGCATGGTCCACCACGAGTTCAAGCGGCGCATCGACCTGAAGCGTCCCCTCCTCGACCCGGCCGCGATGCACGAAGAGGCCGCCTGCGACCTTCTGCGTATCGCCGACGCGGAAGCGTACGCCCTCACCAGTGAGCACGCCCGTATCGCCGACCTGACCACCGGACTCGCCGTAGAACGGCGTCTGGTTGAGGACCACGGCGACTTCCTCGCCGGCCGAGGCGCTACGGACCTCCTCCTTGCCGCGAACGAGGGCGCGCACGACGCCCTCGGCCCGCTCGGTGTCGTAGCCGAGGAACTCGGTCGCGCCCTCGCGCTCGCGAATGGCGAACCAGACGCTCTCGTCCGCCGCCTCGCCGGAGCCGACCCAGCTCGCCCGCGCTTCCGCCTTCTGGCGCTCCATGGCCGCCTGGAAGGAGCCGAGATCGACCGACACCCCGCGCGCGCGCAGGGCGTCCTGCGTGAGGTCGAGCGGGAAACCGTAGGTGTCGTAGAGCTTGAAGGCGACCTCGCCGTCGAGCTTGTCACCCCGGCCCATGCCGTCCGTTGCCTCGTTGAGAAGCACGAGACCGCGATCGAGCGTGGCCAGGAAGCGCTTCTCTTCGAGCTTCAGCGTCTCGGAGATCAGCTGCTCCGCGCGCACCAGCTCGGGATAGGCCCGGCCCATCTCGGACACGAGCGCCGGCAGGACCTTGTAGATGACCGGCTCGCGCGCGCCGAGCAGCTTTGCGTGGCGCATGGCGCGACGCATGATGCGGCGGAGCACGTAGCCGCGACCCTCGTTGGAGGGCAGAACGCCGTCGGCGATCAGGAAGGCGGTCGCGCGCAGGTGATCGGCGATCACGCGGTGCGAGGCGAGCGCGTCGCCCTCGGGACGCGAGCCGATCGCCTCCGCGACGGCGCCGATCAGGCGGCGGAACAGATCGGTCTCGTAGTTCGACTGGACGCCCTGAAGAATGGCCGCCATGCGCTCGAGGCCCATGCCCGTGTCGATCGAAGGCCGGGGCAGGTTCAGCCGCTCGCCCGGCGCGACCTGCTCGAACTGCATGAAGACGAGATTCCAGAACTCCAGGAAACGGTCGCCGTCCTCGTCCGGCGAGCCCGGAGGTCCGCCGAAGACGCTCTCGCCCTGGTCGTAGAAGATCTCGGAGCATGGACCGCAGGGGCCCGTCTCGCCCATCGTCCAGAAGTTGTCCGAGGTCGGGATACGAATGATGCGGTCGTCGGAGAAGCCGGCGATCGAACGCCAGAGACGCGCCGCCTCCTCGTCCTCGGAATAGACGGTGACAAGCAGCCGCGACTTGTCGAGTGCGTACTCCTTCGTGACGAGGTTCCAGGCGAGGCTGATCGCCTCCTCCTTGAAGTAGTCGCCGAACGAGAAGTTTCCGAGCATCTCGAAGAAGGTGTGGTGGCGCGCGGTGTAGCCGACATTGTCGAGGTCGTTGTGCTTGCCGCCGGCCCGCACGACCTTCTGTGCCGTCGTCGCACGGGTGTAGGGGCGCTTCTCGAGACCAGTGAAGACGTTCTTGAACTGCACCATGCCGGCGTTCGTGAACATCAGGGTCGGATCGTTGCGCGGCACGAGCGGCGACGAGGCGACGGGCTCGTGTCCGTTCGCCGCGAAGTAGTCCAGAAACGTCCGCCGGATTTCGTTGACGCCACTCATCCGCTCAACCTCTTCGAGAACCGGACGGCATGTTGGGGGCGCAAGGCGCCGGAACCGTCCGAGCGCCGGTTTTTAACGGCGCGCATCCGCTCTGTCCATGTCGCTCCTGCGGGACGTCGGCACGCATATCTGGGGACCGCCGAACACGGAGCCGGTGCCGTTTGCGCGTGATGATCGAGCGGGACTGAGCTCGGAGACGGGACGCATGAAAAAGGCGCCCGCTTGCGCGGGCGCCTCGTTTCCATCGGTCGGGCGAGAAGCCGTCAGACCTCGCCGTCGCTATCCTCGGGACCACCTTCCAGAAGCTGCTCGGCGATCAGGCCCATGTTCTGGCGGATCGCGGCCTCGATCTCCTGCGCGAGATCCTTGTTGTCGCGCAGCGTCTGCTTGGCGTTCTCACGCCCCTGGCCGAGGCGCTGGGAGTTGTAGGAGAACCAAGCGCCCGACTTCTCGACGATGCCCGACTTCACGCCGAGATCGATGAGCTCGCCCATCTTGGACACGCCCTCGCCGTACATGATGTCGAACTCGACCTGCTTGAACGGAGGGGCGAGCTTGTTCTTGACGACCTTGACGCGGGTCTGGTTGCCCTTGACCTCCTCGCGCTCCTTGATCGCGCCGATGCGGCGAATATCGAGGCGCACGGAGGCGTAGAACTTCAGCGCGTTGCCGCCCGTGGTCGTCTCGGGCGATCCGTACATGACGCCGATCTTCATGCGGATCTGGTTGATGAAGATGACCATGCACTTGGAGCGCGAGATCGAGCCGGTCAGCTTTCGCAGCGCCTGACTCATCAGGCGCGCCTGCATGCCGGGCAGCGACTCGCCCATCTCGCCCTCGATCTCGGCGCGCGGGGTGAGTGCGGCGACCGAGTCGATGACCAGAACGTCGATCGCGCCCGAGCGAACCAGCGTATCGACGATTTCCAGCGCCTGCTCGCCCGTGTCGGGCTGCGAGATCAGGAGGTTGTCGAGGTCGACACCGAGCTTGCGGGCATAGACCGGATCGAGCGCATGCTCAGCATCCACGAAGGCGCAGATGCCGCCGGCCTTCTGGGCCTCGGCGACGGTATGGAGCGCCAGCGTCGTCTTGCCCGAGGATTCGGGGCCGTACACCTCGACGATGCGGCCCTTGGGCAGGCCGCCGATGCCGAGCGCGATGTCGAGGCCGAGCGAGCCGGTGGACACGGTTTCGATGTCGAGCTTCTCGGTCGCGCCGAGGCGCATGATCGAGCCCTTGCCGAAGGCGCGCTCGATCTGCGAAAGCGCTGCGTCGAGCGCCTTGTTCTTATCCACGGATGTTTCCTCAACGAGCCGAAGCGAGTTCTGTGCCATGGGGCAAGAGACCTTATTTCACGCGGAGAAGCGGGGCGCAATCACGCCGGCGATGACGAATATGTACACGTTTTGTTCTCATTCCGCAAGGCGCGAACTCCGCATCGACATCCTTTTCACGCAGGATCGGTGCCGGTGACGGACGTCGGCTGTACGGCGCGCTTCCCGGTCGGCGGAATGCTACTCGTCGGCGCCGCGCATGTGGACCGGATCGCGCGCAGCAGCGTGTCCTTTCGGCCGGGCGCTTCGAATCCCGGCGTCCTGCGGGAGAGCATCGGCGGCGCGTCGCTGAACGCGGCCGTCGCCCTTCGCAGCTTCGGCGCGCGGGTCCGGCTCGTCTCGGCGCGCGGCGGCGATGCGGGTGCCGCCGCGGTCATCGACGAGCTGGCCCGGCACGGGATCGAGGACGAGGCCATCGTGTGGCTCGACCGCGAGACCGCAAGCTACACCGCCATCCTCGACGATACGGGCGAACTCGTCGCAGGTGTCGCCGACATGGCCATCTACGACATGGTGACGCCGCGCGCCCTGTCGCGCCGCCATCTGCGCGAGGGGTTGGCCTCGGCTTCGGCGCTGCTGGTGGACGCCAACCTTTCCGCACCGACCCTCAAGGCGCTGTGCGAGCGGACGCAGGGCTTGCGGGCAGCCATTGCGGTCTCACCCGAAAAAGTGGTTCGGCTGCGCGAGGTCGCTCCCCATCTGGACCTCGTCTTCCTGTCGCTCGCCGAAGCGCGGGCGCTCACGGGCTGCCATGGCCCGCTCGGTGAGATCCGGGCGGCGCTGAGCACTCTCGGGGTTCGGCGCGGCGTCGTCACCGACGGACCACGCGCCGTTATGGTGATCGACGGGACGGCGGCATTCCACCAGCGGCCGGCCTCGATCACGAACGTGCGCGACGTCACCGGGGCTGGCGACACGCTGGCGGCCGTCACCTTCCTCGCCTATGCCGGTGGCCATCCGCTCGCAAGCGCGGTGCGCCTCGGGCTCGCCGCCTCGGCTCTTCGCATCACCGAGGGCCTCGGCCCGGAGACCGCGTCCCGGGCGGCCCGCATCGCCAAAGCGCTGCCGCCCGCCCTTCCCTTCATCGAGGACCCTGTCGCATGACCCATTCCTATCGTCCGTCTCCAGCGGTCGCAGCCGCGCTCGCCGAGGGGAGGCCGGTGGTCGCCCTCGAATCGACCATCATCACGCATGGCATGCCGTGGCCCGACAACCTCGCCATGGCGCGCGGCGTCGAGGCGCTGGTTCGCGAGAATGGCGCCGAGCCGGCCACGATCGTTGTCATGGACGGCGAGATCCGCGTCGGTCTGGAGGATGCGGACCTCGAGAGGCTGGCACAGGCGCGCGACGTCCTGAAGCTCTCGCGCGCCGACCTTGCCTACGCCGTCAGCGCCGGACGAACCGGATCCACCACCGTCGCGGCGACCATGATCGGCGCGCATCTCGCCGGCATCCGCGTCTTTGCGACCGGCGGCATCGGCGGCGTCCATCGCGAGGCCGAGACGAGCTTCGACATCTCGGCGGATCTGGACGAACTCGCGCGCACGCCCGTGATCGTCGTATCGGCCGGCGCCAAGGCGATCCTTGATCTGAAGAAGACGTTCGAAGTGCTTGAAACAAAGGGCGTGCCGGTCGTCGGCTACGGCTGCGACGAGCTTCCGGCCTTCTGGTCGCGCGATTCCGGCATCGCGACGCCGATCCGTCTCGACGATGCGTACGCCATCGCGAGTTTCCAGAAGACGCGCCTGTCCCTCGGCATCGAGGGCGGCATGCTCATCGCCAACCCGCTGCCGGCAGAGCATGAGATCGATAGCGGCACGATCGGTGGCTGGATCGACCAGGCGCTGGCAGACGCCTCGCGTGCGGGCATTCTCGGCAAGGCGACGACGCCCTACCTCCTGAAGCGCATCTTCGAGCTGAGCGACGGGCGATCGCTCGCCAGCAACATCGAACTGGTGCGGTCCAACGCGCGCCTTGCCGCAGCGATCGCCACCGCGCTCGCCAAGGGCTGACGCCCGCTACTCCTCCAGCGCCGTCTTGACCGCGACGGCCAGCTCGCGGAGCGAGAAGGGTTTGGGCAGGAAACCGAACTTCTCGCCCTCGGGCAGGTTCTTCGCGAAGGCGTCCTCGGCATAGCCCGAGACGAAGATGAACTTGAGGTCGGGCCGACGCTTGCGCATCTCGCGCAGGAGCGTCGGTCCGTCCATTTCCGGCATGACGACGTCGGATACGACAAGATCGATATGACCGCCTTCGGCCTCGATTTCGTCGATGACGTCGAGCGCCTCGAGGCCGCTGGCTGCCTCGTGCACCTCGTATCCCCGCATCTTGAGGGCGCGTACGTTGCCGGAGCGAACGTTGTCCTCGTCCTCGACGAGAAGGATCGAGGACGTGCCCGACAGGTCCTTTGCGGCTGCCGCAGCCGAGGCCTGACTGGCGCCGGCAGCCGCGCTCTCCAGCGAAAGAACGGCCTCGCTCGGGACGTGGCGCGGCAGGAAGATGCGGAACGTCGTTCCCTCGCCCATCACCGAGTCGACGAAGATGAATCCGCCGGACTGCTTGATGATGCCGTAGGCCATCGACAGGCCGAGGCCCGTGCCCTTGCCGATCTCCTTGGTCGTGAAGAAGGGCTCGAAGATTCGCTCGGCCACCTCGGGCGGCATGCCGGAGCCGGTATCGGCCACCTCCACCAGCACGTAGTCGGCCGGTATCAGTTCCGCATAGCCGAAGCCGGCCGTTTCGGCCGCCTCGACGTTGCGGGTGCTGATCGTCACCGTGCCGCTCTCGCGCATCGCGTCGCGCGCGTTTTGCACGAGATTGGTGATGACCTGCTCGAACTGCCCGATATCGGCCATGACGGGCCAGAGATCGCGCGCGTGCCGCCGCTCCAGCTTCACGAGGTCACCGGAGATGCGCTTCAGGAGAAGATGCATGTCGGCGATCACGTCCGTGAGGCTCAGCATCTTGGGACGCATGGTCTGGCGGCGCGAATAGGCCAGAAGCTGGCGCACCAGCGAGGCGGCGCGGTTGGCGCTCTGCTTGATGAGGATGAGGTCCTGGAACGACGGATCGCCCGTCGGATGATTCAGGAGCAGGAAGTCGACGGATGCGGTGATGATGGTGAGAACGTTGTTGAAGTCGTGCGCGATGCCGCCGGCCAGATTGCCGATCGCCTGCATCTTCTGGCTCTGCGCGAACTGCTCCTCCAGCGCGCGCTGCTCGGTGATGTCGACGCCGTAGAGGATCGCCACCTCGCCCGACCCGTCGTGAATGTCGGAATTGGCGCTGACGTAGAGACGCGCGGCGCGCGCAGCCTCGCCTGCGAGCTGGACGTCGAGCGCGGGAATGCCGGCCTGCCCGCGCACGGCGGCCAGAAGTGCCTGCCGGATGGTCTCGCGGTTCTGGTCGCGCACGCAATCGGTGATCATCACGCCGCCGAGCGCCGCCGCCTCGCCGAACAGCTTCGTAAAGGCCGCGTTCGCCCGAAGCACTCGGCCCATGGCGTCAAGGGCCGCAATGGCCATGGGCGAGGAGTTGAAGAAGCGCACGAAGCGCACCTCGGCCGCACGCGCCGGATCGCCCTCGCCGCTCGGACGCTGGTTCAGGACGAGCGTGCGGGTCAGCTTGCTGCGTCCGTCGACGCGACGGCTGGAGTTGCGCAGGAGCCGGACGGGAAGTCTCTGGCCTGCCGCGGTGACGAGATCGAGGTCGAGCGTCGCGACCTCGTTGCCCGAAGCGGCGGCCTGCGCCCGCAAGAGGATGAGGCGCCCTTCCTCGGTCAGGAACTCGCTGATGGACCGCGTCTGCGGACGGAACTCGGCGAGGTCGACGCCGAGCCATGCCGCCAGGGTCGCGTTGAGATAGGTGATGCGGCCGTCCTCGTCGGACGCGAAGAATCCCGCGGGCGCATGGTCGAGATAGTCGATCGCATGCTGAAGATCGCGAAAGAAGGTCTCCTGCTCCTCGCGCTCGCTGGTGATGTCAGCGATCGTCCAGGCGAGAAGCGGCTCGCCCGTGCGGCCGAGCGCGCGAACGGTCGCGCGATACCAGCGCGGGCTCGGCGCGACGCCTTGCCGTAGGTCGCGACTGAGGCGGAACTCCTCCTCGCCCGGGACGCGCTCGCGCGCTTGATTCGCCAGGCGGTAGATGGCCTCGGAGGCTTCGGGTTCCCGAGAAAGGAGACGCTCCAGCGTGCGGACCTCGGCGGAGCTCGACGCGCCGGTCTGCTCGCCATAGGCCCGATTGGCGTAGACGATGCGGCCCTTCCGGTCGGTGATCAGGGTTCCCGTCGGAAGGTCGTCCAGGAAGTCCTTGCCGATGCCACCGGTGCGGTCGCCGTCGCCGATTCGGATCAGGCCGAGCGCAAGGGCGAAGACCGCGGCGATGCCGACCATCGCGAGCAGGCCGAAGATCGCGACCAGCGCGGGCGCTCCGTAGGCATGTCGCGACAGCGCGAGGGCGGCCGCCAGAACGAAAAGGAATCCGGCCAGAAACAGGAGCCGCCGCAATCCGCCGGGCGTGGAATCACGGTCGATCAAGGGCTTCTCGTCTCGTATCGAAGCCACGGGGCTCGGCTGTTCCAAGGACTCGCTCCATCTGCCCGGAACGGCCTCGAAGGCCGTTACCGAGCGGTTTACGAGCAGACGGCGCCATGCGCATGCAATTTCGTCGAATTTGCGCCAACCCGTCGCGTTCTCCATGATACACGGGAGGTGCAGAACGAGGCTGACGCGGACCTTGCGGCGTCCGAGTCGTGTCTGCCTCGTCCGAAACAGTCATGGCTTCGAGGTAACCGGCATGCGGCCCTCGGTCCCATTCGAAGGAAGAGCATATGCGTGAGTGGCTTGCCGGTCTGGTCGGCGACAGTCTGGCCCCCATCGTGAGCGTCGTCGTGTCGGCTGCGATCGTCATCCTGCTCGCACTGGTGATCATCGGGCTTGCCAAGCGCGTCTTCGCCGGAACGGGTGGCATGGGCGGGCGCTCCAGGGCACCGCGCCTCGCGATCCTGGACGTGTCGCCGGTGGATCCGAAGCGCAAGCTCGTTCTCGTGCGGCGGGACGACACCGAGCATCTCCTTCTGATCGGCGGCCAGAACGACCTCGTCGTGGAGAGCGGGATCCAGCGCGTGCGCACGCGCCCGGTCGACGCGCCCGCAGCGGGTCGGACGGAGCCGGACATGCCGACCGAGCCGAGGCCGCCCATGCCGCAACGCCGCGTGCCACCGGTCAAGCCGCAGGCCGCACCACCCCCGGTTGCGCCGACGGCACGGGAAAACGTGCCGAGCGCGACGCGCATCGTCCGCTCTCCCGCTCCGGTCCGCGAGGAGCCGGTCGAGCCAGCCGACCTTCGCACGTCACCGGCTGCGGCGCGCGCCCTCCCGCAGGACGCGTTACGCGAACGCGTCGGCGAACGGCCGCTCCCGGCTCGCGCTCCGAGCGAGGCGCGGAGCGACACGGCTGCCGACACACCGGTGCCCGCCCTTCCCGCTTTCCTGGGCGTGACGACCCAGCGCGCGCTGCCGGCTGCCCGTCCGCCGTCTGCCGCTCCGGCTCAGTCAACGGCGACGGTGCTCGCGCCGCAGCCGCCCCAGGCACCCGCTCCCGCGGCGCGGCCAGCGCCGGAGGCTCAGAGCGCTCTGCCGCAACCGAGCGATGGAACGCCGACCCAGGCGACGACGTCCGTCCAGCCTGTCCAGCCCCGCTCGATGGCGACTCCAACGCTGCCGCAGGGTTTCCCGACTCCAACGCCGCGCAGCGAGCAGATGAACCCGCGCAGCGAGGAGTCAGTCCGCAGCGAAGACGAAGACGCGGCGTCCTCGCGCAATTCGTTGGCGCAGGCGGGTCCCCCCGTACCGGTCGCGGAGGCCGCTCCGGCTGTCGAACCCGTCTTGCCCGTTGCGCCACCGCGCCAGCCGGCGGTCTTCCGCGCCGCGGATGTCGCGGCGACCGAAGGCAGGGACGAGACCGAAGAAGCAGGGGCAACCTCCGAGCGCCAGCCGCTCTCGGTGCGCAGCTTCGCGACGACGATCCAGGCACGCCGCGCCAACCCCGTGCAGCCGGTTGCGGCACCGGCAGCGGCGCCCGCCGTCGCTGCCGTCGAACACCAGCCCGTTACTCCGGTTGCGGCACCGCCCGTCGCCGCGGCGCGGCCTCAGCCCGCACCGGTCGAAGCACCGCATCGCCCGGCGGAGCCTGCGCCAGCCGATCGCGAACTCGGAGAACCTGCGGCGCCGCAGGCGCCAGCCGAGAGCGCGTCGCCTGCTCGCACGCTGACCTTGGAGGAGGAGATGGAACGTCTCCTGCACGACTTCACGCTGGACGTCTCGGATCGTCGCTGAAACGAAAAAGGGCCGCAGTCGCGGCCCTTCCCATCCGACGCGAAGGCGATCTACTCGTCCCGGTAAACCTTCTCGCGGCGCTCGTGCCGCTCCTGCGCCTCGAGCGACAGGGTGGCGATCGGCCGCGCGTCGAGACGCTTCAGGCTGATAGGCTCGCCCGTCTCCTCGCAATACCCGTAGGTGCCTTCATCAATGCGCTCGATGGCGGCATCGATCTTCGAGATCAGCTTGCGCTGGCGATCACGAGCCCGCAGCTCGATCGCCCGATCCGTTTCGGACGACGCGCGGTCCGCCGCATCCGCCTGGTTCGCGTTGTCGCTGGCCAGCGCTTCGAGCGTCTCCTTCGCCTCGCGCAGGATCTCGGACTTCCAGGCCAGGAGCTTCTTGCGGAAGTATTCCTTCTGCCGATCGTTCATGAACGGCCCGTCCTCGGGGAGGCCCTGACCGAGGGGAAGGGTTTCGCTCATGTCGCGTTCTCCGAAGGCGCCTGCTGCGCGTGCTTATATCGACGCTCGCTTGGGGGGACAAGTTACGTGATCGACAGGTCGAAATTGGCGCCAAGACGTCACAACCCCCTGATCGCACGACAGAAACGTCCCGCATCGGCAGGTAGCGCGATCGCGCTCGCCTCGCCCGGCACCTCTCGCCATGCGCGTGCGGCGCTCTCACCCCACATCCCTTAGTTTCGCTCCATACTTAATCCGATCGCCTTTCGCATGGCTGTAGGCCGGATAGCTGGAACGCCATCCGGGATGGCGCGTCTCGCTCAGGAAAGCACATCGGGAGGAGGATGCCATGACCGAGATCAAGGTGCATTTGCTGCGCCATGCTCATGCCTCGCGCGCCGTGCCGGGCGAGCGCGACCATCTTCGCGGACTGGACGATCGCGGCCGGCGCGAGGTCGAATCCATCCGGGACCGCCTCCTGCATCGGCCCGTCGACGTCGCACGGATCGTTTGCTCGACGGCGGAGCGGGCGCGTCTGACCCTGGTTCCGCTGCTGCCGGCTCTTGGCGAACCGCCGCTCCGTTACGACGATCATCTCTATGCGATGGGCGTAGAAGCCTACGAAGCGGCATGTCTCGCCGGCGACGCCGCCTCGCCCGTTCTCCTCGTCGGCCACAACCCGACGATCGAGACGTTCGTCGCGCGCTGGTGTCCGGGAAACGACGAGCGGCTCTCCTCGGGGATCAAGCCGGCGACTTGGATCACGATGCAGCTCGGCATCGACGCGGCAGGCAGACTGCTGGAAGGACGGCTCCTGTCCCTAACGCCGCCGAACTGAGACCGCGCCTGTCGATCGGCGCGAGGCCCCCTTATATAGCGCCGGTCACGACAGCCGATCGGAACCCATGACGACCCTTGCCGACGAAGCGCGGATCGCGCTCGACAACATCGCCGATCGCAGTGCCCACCTCTTCAACCCGACGCTGCGATTGGGTGTCGCCGGGCTGTCGCGCGCCGGCAAGACGGTCTTCATCACGTCGCTCGTCCACAACCTTCTGCACGGCGGTCGCCTTCCTCTGTTCGAGGCGCAAAGTCGCGGACGCATATCGCGCGCGCTTCTGCAGGAGCAGCCTGATGCGGGCGTGCCTCGCTTCCAGTACGAGGAGCATATCCGCACGGTGCTCGAGGACAGGCTTTGGCCGCAGTCGACCCGCGCCGTTTCGGAACTGCGCCTGACCATCGAGTTCCAGTCCGCATCCGGCTGGTCGCGCCTGTTCTCACCCGGTCGCCTCAGCCTCGACATCGTCGACTATCCCGGCGAATGGCTGCTCGACCTTCCGCTTCTGGACAAGGACTACGCCACCTTTTCCCGCGAGTCGCTGGAGCGGGCGCGACTGCCTTCGCGCGCCAAGATGGCGGGACCCTTCCTAGCGCTACTCGACGGTCTCGACGTCGCGCGTCCCGCCGACGAGCCGACGAGCCAGAAGCTCAGCGGCGCCTTCGCCGCATACCTGCGGGCGTGCCGTGAGGATCGCACCGCGCTGTCCACGCTGCCGCCGGGTCGCTTCCTGATGCCAGGCGATCTCGAAGGATCACCCGCGCTCACCTTCGCGCCCCTACCTGTCGAGCCGGATCGCGCCTATGGGCGTGCAAGCCTTGCCGACATCCACGGACGGCGGTTCGAGGCCTACAAGTCGATCGTTGTCAAACCCTTCTTCCGTGAGCACTTCGCGCGTCTCGATCGGCAGGTCCTGCTGGTCGATGCCCTGCAGGCGATCAATGCCGGGCCGGAGGCGGTGGCGGACCTCGAGGCGGCGCTGACCGATATCCTGTCGTGCTTCCGACCCGGCCGCTCGTCCTGGCTCGGCTCCTTCGTCACGCGCCGTATCGACCGCATCCTCGTCGCCGCGACGAAGGCCGACCACCTGCACCGCGAAAGCCACTCCCGTCTGGAAGCGGTGGTGCGACGGCTCGTCGACGATGCCATCGGACGCGCCCAGTTTTCCGGTGCCCGAACCGAGGTCGTCGCCATGGCCGCGATCCGGGCCACCCGCGAGGCGAACGTCACGGAGGGCGGCGATCGCCTGCCCGTCATCGTCGGCACGCCCATCTCCGGCGAAACCATCGGTGGCAGGCGCTTCGACGGCGAGACGGAAACCGCCGTCTTTCCGGGCGACCTGCCGGAAGACGTCTCCCGCCTCCTGAAAGGCGGCGAGGGCGGCGAGCGGCTCGACCCCCTCACCTTCGTCCGGTTCAGGCCGCCGCGTCTGGAGCGCAACGAGGCCGGGCTGACCCTGTCGCTCCCGCATATCCGCCTCGACCGCGCGCTCCAGTTCCTGATCGGGGACAAGCTGGCATGAGCGATCGCCCGAGCGGCCGGCAACCCGGCGCCTTCGATCTGCCGTCCGCCCCGCCGGTGGACGTCCGACCGGCGGCACCACGCGCGCCGCGAGCGGTGGAGGACATGACCCGCGTTGAGATCGAAGCCGACGACGCTCTCGAGCGCGTAGCTCTGGACGCGCTCGATGCAGAGCCCGCCCGCCGCCGGCCGTCGAGTCGCGGCTTCTCGTTCGGACGCCTCGCCGCAGTCGCCTTCGGCTCGCTCGCCTCCCTCGCGCTAGGTCTGTCGGTCGACCGGCTCATTTCCGAGCTCTTCGCGCGGGCCGAATGGCTGGGCTGGTTGGCCATCGGGTTGACCGCTCTGCTTCTTCTCGGCGTCGCGGGTGTCGTCCTGCGCGAGGTCATGGGCGTCATGCGTCTCGACACGGTCGAGCGCGAACGCCGCGACGGCCGCCACGCCTTTGAGACGAACGATGCCGAGGCCGCTAGGACCGTGGTCGCGCGTCTTGGTACGCTGCTCGCAGATCGAAGTGAGACCGCACGCGGGCGGGCGCAACTCTCGGAACTGCGCGACGACGTGATCGACGGTCGCGATCTCGTCGCGCTGGCCGAGCGCGAATTGCTACTGCCGCTCGACGCGCGCGCGCGCGCGCTCGTCGCGGCCTCGTCGAAGCGCGTCTCCGTGGTGACGGCCGTCAGCCCGAGGGCCGTGGTCGACCTTGCCTTCGTCTTGTTCGAAACGGTCCGGCTGATCCGCGCCATGTCGGAACTCTACGGTGCGCGTCCCGGCGCCATCGGACTCGTGCGCCTGACGCGCGACGTTCTCGCCCACCTCGCCGTGACCGGCACGATCTCGGTGGGAGACAGCCTCATCGGGCAGGTCGTCGGTCATGGTGTCGCAGCGCGGCTTTCGGCCCGGCTCGGCGAAGGCGTCGTCAACGGACTTCTGACCGCGCGTATCGGGCTCGCGGCGATGGATCTCTGCCGTCCCCTTCCGTTCCTCACGATCCAACGCCCCAAGGCGGGCGACTTTCTCTCGGACCTTGCGAGAGGTCAGGGTGACGCGACGTGAGGCGGCCGGCAAGGATCGATTAACCGTTCGAGGCGATAAACGAGGAAGACGCACTTGTCGCCTTTCTCGGATGGTCGCTCATGCTCCGCCGCTCGCTCGCTGCCGGATTCTGTCTTCTTGCGTCGGTTCTCGTTCAGGCTCCGGCTTGGGCCGCCGATCCCGATGCCGTTTTCTTCGATCAGGTGTTCGGACGCTGGACGGGTCCGGGCGAGATCGTCGCCGGAAAATACAAGGGCACCAAGTTCACCTGCGATCTCGCCGGTGCCCGGCCCGACCGCGAGGTCGGCATGTCGCTCGATGGAACCTGCCGGGTCGGTCTCTTCTCCCAGCCGATGAGCGCTCGTTTCGTCCGGGGCGGCTCGTCCTACAAGGGCGCCTTCCTCGACGGCTCGCAGGGCAAGGGGCTGGACATCATATCCGGCAATGTCGAGGGCAACCGCGTCGTGGTCGGGCTCGACCGCAAGCAGCTGAAGGGCGCCATGGTCGCGCGGCTCGACAATACCGATAAGCTCGCGGTCACGATCTCGGTCCAGGTGGCGGGAGAACTCGTACCCGTCATCGGCATGACGCTGAAGCGCGACGGCAGCGTCCGCAAGGCGTCGATCGAGCGCTAGGCGACCGAACGCCACCACTCTCCATCGGCGGTTTCCGACCGTATCGCCGACGCATCGAGGTCGGCGAGCCATGCCTCGACCGTCCGTCCGCCGAACTCGGCGTCCGGCGCGATCTCGGCAAGCGGAACGAGCACGAAGGCTCGTCGGGTCACCTGCGGGTGCGGCAGCGTTAGCGCATCTGTCGCCCGCCGTTCGCCCGCGCTATCGAGAATGTCGATGTCGATCGTGCGGGGTCCCCACCGCACGTCCCGCACGCGGTGCAGGCGGCGCTCCGTTTCGAGACAGCATTCCAGAAGCATTTCCGGCTCGAGCACCGTCTGAAGTTCGGCGCAGCAGTTCAGGAAGTCGGGCTGCTCCGTCAGTCCCCAGGGCGGTGTCCGGTAGAGACGCGACACTCGGGTTATGCGGCCGGCGGCCCGATCGAGCCGCGCGAGCGCCTCGGCCATCGCCATGCGCGGATTGCCGAGGTTGCCGCCAAGGCCGAGAAGCGCCCTCATGCGCCTGCCCGCGCGCCTTGCCGCAACATGGCGTCCGCCACCCGCAAAGCCTCGGCGTTGGCCGCGACATCGTGCACGCGGAAGATCGCGGCGCCCTTGGCGCGCAGGAGTGCCGTCGTCGCGGCCGTCGCGCGGTCTGCATCTCCGGCTTCTCCCGCCACCGCACGCACGAAGCGCTTGCGCGAGGTACCGACGAGCAGGGGCCGCTCGAGCGCGTGCAGTTCCGCGAACCGCGCCATCAACGCGAGGTTGGTCGGCACGTCCTTGGCGAAGCCGAATCCCGGATCAAGGACGATCGCCTGCTCCGTGACGCCTGCCGCGCGCGCGATGTCGAGCGAGCGCGCGAGAAACCGGACCTGGTCGAGGATCGGATCCGGTTCCACCCCCCGTTCGCGGCCGGTATGCATGAGGCAGAGGCCGGCGCCAGTCCGGGCCGCGACCTCGGCGATGGCCGGTTCGCGCTGCGCACCCCAGACGTCGTTGACGATATGGGCACCGGCGGCGATCGCACGCTCGGCGGTCTCGGCCCGGTAGGTGTCCACCGAGATCAGGCAGTCGCAGACGCGGGCCAACGCTTCGATCACGGGAAGGACGCGAGCCTGCTCGACGTCTGGCTCGACCGGTTCGGCATTCGGGCGAGTGGATTCGCCGCCGACATCGATGATTGCGGCCCCCTCCTCAACCATGCGCAGTGCCGCGGCAACGGCCTGCCCGACGCTCCCTCCATATCGGCCGCCATCGGAGAAGCTGTCGGGCGTACAGTTGAGGATGCCCATCAGGACGCCGTTCGCGCCGAGCGTCAGGTTTCGTCCATGCGCAAGACGCCAGTCGATAGGACGCGAGTAATCAGTCGAGCTGTCGATTTCTTCGGCGGTCATCGACGTTGCATTAATTTCATACAGAATCCTCTTGTGCCACCAGCGCGATTCGTTAGCGTAGGAACCGAACCTTTCAAGTGTCCCGGGAGAGATGCATGAAGTTTGTGGTCGCCGCGACCGCGATCGTCTCCGCGCTGGCGGCGATGCCCGCAATGGCCGGTCAGGTCAAAGAAAGCACCACTTACTTCATGGTGCGGGGCTCGACGTTCGACGAACTCGACCGCGCGATGGGCATGCACGGGCCGCAGTTGCGCAGCGGTGGCGAGCGCCATGCTGGCTCGACGCAGGTCTCGTTCAACGGCGACGCGACCTACAGGACGGTGAACGGCCGCTGCGCAGTCGACCGAGCGAGCTATCGCCTCTCCCTCCATCAGACCCTTCCACGCTGGAACGCCCCGAAAGGCGCCGACGGGCGAACGAAGGTGCTCTGGAAGACGCTCCGCGACGACATCCTGACTCATGAGAACCAGCATTCGACCATCGCGAAGGCGGCTCTGAAACGCATCGAGGACACAGTGCGAGAGCTGCCGCCGATGGGCGACTGCAGCCAGATGGCCTCGAAGGTGAACGCCACGGTGCGCAACATCATCGAGAGCCACGATCGGGAGCAGCTGGCTTTCGATCGATCCGAGGCGCGAGCCATCGATTCTCGCCTTGCCCGCGAGCTGCGCCGCAATCTTCAGGTCGCCGGCAACTAGCCTTCTAGGCCTGACGATCGGGCACCCGCAGCACAAGCCCTTCCAGCTCCGGCCGGATCCGGATCTGGCAGGACAAGCGAGATTGCGGGCGTACGTCGAGCGCGAAGTCCAGCATGTCCTCCTCCATCGCTTCCGGCTTGCCGAGAAGCGCCAGATGCGGCTCGTCGACATAGACGTGGCAGGTCGCGCAGGCACAGGCCCCGCCGCAGTCCGCGTCGATGCCCGGCACGTCGCGGCGAATGGCGTTCTCCATGGCGCTGGAGCCGTTCGGCGCGTCGATGTCGTAGCGGGTTCCGTCCGGGGCGATGAAGGCGATCGAGGTCATGGCGCGCAGTTAGTGGGCACGCCCGCCGCCGTCAACGCGGTCCTCCATGAGCGTCAGCGCCCGGATGAAGACGAGCGCGCGGCTGAGTTCCCGCCGAAACCCGTCTAGCGCCTCGCGGTCCGCCGGCTGCGCTTCCAGCTGCCGGGCGGCGCGGGCCAGCGGGAAGGCTCCCATATTGCGTGCCGCCCCGCACAGCGCGTGGGCCAGCGAGCGCAGGTTGGTGCGCGGGTCCGGCTCCGTTGAGATCGCCAGGGCATCGCCGATTTGGCGCGCCATGATGCCGAGCACCTCGAGTTCCAGCGACTGGCTGCCCCCGGTCTGGCGGGCGAGATGGACGAGGTCGATCGGTCGCTCCCGCGAGGGGCAAAGCGAAGGCGCGGCTTGGATCTGGGTCGCAGTCATTGCGTGAGGAATACGTCCAACGTGGCGTGCCGGCTCAGAAAGGCGGGGACAAGCCCGCCCCGTCGCAGACTCGACCTACCGATCTCCGGCTTGTCCCCACATCATGCGTGTCGAAACATGACCCGTTCCTGAACGGGGCCGTCTCGCGAAAGCGCCATCCACCGCATTCGAGATGTGAATCAGCGTTAACCAAATGTTTAAACTTGTAGGCAGTCCGCGGAATTGAGGTTTCCTAAAGTCCCCGTGCTATCTACCATTTAAGGCAGCGAAATTCCGCCTTTCCGTGCGTTGCGACGGAGGAGTTCGGGCGGATCGGGATCGGCGTCGGCGCAGCAGCCGGCGTCCGGATCCAGGTAACGAGTACGAGGCGCGGCACACCATGTCGAACACCAAGACGGCCGAACAGCTTTCCGACGACGCGGTCAACGAGTTGGAAGCCGCGTTGCAGGACACGGACTTTCTGGGCGACCCCGAACGGCTCCAGACCGGCGGCGACGCCGCCGGCCATGTCGAGGAGGAGGAGCTGAAGGCCGAGGGCGTGTCGATCGACTTCGCCTTCAGCGAGTTCGAGCGCAGCGTCGAGGAAGCGACCAGCGCCCTGCGCGAAGAGCCGGCCCCCGAGGCGCTGTCGCCTGAGGCGACCGACCCCGTCGAGATGCCGGATGGGGAGCCCGAGGAGCCGGCCGACTTCTCGCTGACCAGCGAGGACCTCCTCGATCATCCCGTCGCAGCCGCGCCCGAGGTCGAGCCCCCGACACCCTATACCGCCCCATCCGAAGCGGAGCCGCAGGCCGCTGTCGCGGCGGGCGCCGCAGCCGGCTTCACGGCTGGTCAACTCGCGTCCTCGAGGCTGCGGGCGGAGCGAGCCGCCGGTGACGCTCCCGCCCCGGAACGCGCCGAGCGTCCGCGCGCCGTCCCGCCCCAGGGCGAGCCCGTCGTCGAAAGCGTTCGATCGCGCGTCGCCAACGACGAGAAGCGATCAGCGGCCGTCATGGCCGACGCCCTGCTCAGCCGCCGCGCATCGCGCCGCACGGTTGTCGTCGGCAGCATCGTCGCCCTCGCCTGGGTCGTCCTCTCCATCGGAGCCGTGGCCGCCATGCTCAACGATCAGGCCGGCGGGCTCTCGCTCAGCGCGTCGGGCCTGTCACTGACCGTCGCCGCGATGGCTGTCATCCTGCCCGCGCTGCTGATCATCGCCTTCTCGATCATGGTCCGCCGTTCCGCCGATCTGCGCCTCATGAGCCGTTCGATGGCTGAGGTCGCCCTTCGGCTCGCCGAACCGGAGTCGATCGCCTCCGAGCGCGTCGCGAGCGTCGGTCAGGCGATCCGGCGCGAGGTGTCGGCGCTGGGCGAAGGCGTCGAGCGTGCGCTGGCGCGCATGGGCGAACTCGAAGGGCTCGTCCAGACGGAGGTCTCGTCGCTGGAGCGTGCCTACGCCGACAACGAGGTCAAGATCCGCGCCCTTGTCGCGGATCTTGCGACGGAGCGCGAGGCCATGCTCCAGCACGCCGAGCATCTGCGGACCTCGGTGATCGGCTCGCACGAGCGTCTCGTTCAGGACGTCGACGGCGCTTCGACCCGCATTCTCGGACAGATCGAGGAAGCGACCGCACGCCTCCACACCCTGATGGACGAGCGCAGCCGTGCCCTCTCGGCGACCTACGACGAGCGGAGCCAGGATCTGGCGAACCGTCTCGAGGCGCGGGGCCGCGAACTCGACGACGCCCTGCAGCAGTCGAGCAACGACGTTCTCGGCCGCATCGCGCGCGCCGCGGGCGAGACCACAGGCCAGCTTGAAGCGGCTTCGCGCGACCTGTCGGAGACGTTGGAGCGCCAGACGGCCGAAATCCAGGCCCGCACGGATGCGCTGGTCGAGCGTCTATCGACGGCCGGCACCGAGGCGGACGAGCGCGTCCGCGCCTCGAACGCGGCGCTGACGGAGCTCCTGGAAACGCGCTCCGAGCTTCTCACGCGCGGTACCGACACGTTCGACCGCAACCTTGCCGCCGTCTTCGACGAGCGCACGCAGCGCGCGACCGCCGACGGCGAGGCGCTGGTGGCCCGTCTGGTCTCTGCTCTCGACGACCGTTCGCAGCGCCTGACCGGCGATGGCGACCGCTTCATCGGCCTTCTGGATCAGAGCCTCGGCGAGCGGATCGAGCGGGCGCATTCGCTGCTCGGCGAGCGAAACGGCGAGGTACTGCGGGCGCTCGACGCGCGGCTCGCCACACTCGAGACGCTGGTCGGCGCCCGAGCCGGCGCCATCGTCGAGGCGCTCGGCGAACGTGGTGCGGAGCTTGAGCGCTCCGTCGATCAAGCGGATGCGGCGTTGCGCATCCGCGCCGGCGAGTTCGACCGCATGCTGGCGGAGCGCGCGGCCGCGATCGGCGCAGCCTTCACCGTCGGCCAATCCCATATCGAGAACACGGCCTCGGCCGTCGTCGGCCGCGTCGACGAGATCCTCGTCGGTCAGGGTGACCAGCTTCGCGCCCTCTTCGACGCCCGCATCGGGTCGCTCGGATCGGTCCTCAGCGACAGCGCGGCCGAGATCGACACCTCGCTCGCTTTCGCGCAGCAGAATCTGCTCGCCTCGCTGGACGAGCGGGCGCAGGCCATCAGCGAAACGCTGGAAGGCAACACGGCCCGCATCGAAGCAGCGCTCGACGGCGCGGACGGCAGACTGGCATCCGGCGTCGCGGCGAAGACCGAGGCGATGCGCATCGTCCTAGACCAGGGCGTCGAGCGCCTGACGGGTGTCATGGACAAGCGCAGCGAGACGCTCGGCGGCGTCTTCGCCGATCGCCTCGAGCGGATCAACGCGCTGCTCGCCGAGCGCTCCTCGGCCATCAATGTGTCGCTTGAGGACAAGTCCCGCGCGATCGGCGAGGCGATCGAGCTGCATCGCGGCGAGCTGACCCGGACGCTGGACGGCCGGACCGGCCGCTTCCTCGCTGACCTCGACGAACGCACGCGCGCCCTGTCGACCGAAGTCGCCGACCGTCTGGCCTCCGGCGAGACCCTGATGCGCGACAGCGGCGAGCGCCTGACGACGACGCTCGAGCACTACACGTCGCGCCTCGACGGCGACGTCATCGCCCGCCTCGAGGCGGTTCTTCTGGCGGACGAGACGCGGCGCGAGGAGTTCGTGACGCGGCTCGGCGGCCAGACGAGCGTGATCGAGGAGGCCTTCGAGGCGGCGGTGCGCCGCGTCGCCGAGACGCTGTCGGCCCGCGTTGCGGACCTGCGCGGCCAGCTCGAATCGTCGGGCGGCTCCATCGCCTCGCTCATCGAGGAGCGTACGGGCGAACTGTCGACCGAGCTCGGCGTCGGCGCATCGGCGGTTCTGGCGGCGATCGAAAGCGCATCGGAACTCCTGACCGAGGGTCTGGAGACCCGCGGATCGACCCTTCGCGAAAAGGTGGAAGCAGCCCGCGCGGCGATCTTCGATGGCCTGGAGCAGCGGATCGACGCCCTGCGTCAGCTGTCCGACACGTCCGGCACCTCGCTTCTCACGGACCTCGACGCCCGTACGGAGAAGCTGGCGAGCGAGTTGGATCGCGGTCGCACGGGCATTATGACGACCTTCGACGGGAGGCTCGAGGCGCTCCGCATCGCGCTGGTCGAGTCGGACGGCCAACTCGCCACCGCGATGGACGAGCGCCGCGACAACCTGACCTCCGCGATCGAGGACGTGGCGAGCTCGCTCGCGGCGACCCTTGGCGATCGCGCCGACGACGTGCGCCGCGCGCTCGAGCAGAGCGCCGGTCTGGTCACGCAGTCGCTGGAGGAGAAGCGGACCGAGATCGAGACGGCCCTTCAGGGCGGCGCCACGGCGCTGGCCGAGGCGGTCGATCAGCGGACCGAGACGATCTCGGCGACGCTGGACCGGGGCCTCGCCAACATCGAGCGCACGCTAAACGGCCGCGCCTCGCTGATCGCGGACACGCTGCGCGAGTCGATCGTCGCCGCGACCGCCAACCTCGGCGAGGAAGCCGACCGCGCCCGAACCGGCCTCCGGGGCGAGACCGAGCGCTTCTCGGTGATCGTCGGCGATATCGGCCGCGTGTTCCAGACGTCGTCGGAAGAAGCCCGCGCCCGCTTCGCGGAAGAAGCCGCCCGCTTCGAGGAGCGCCTGCAGAACGTCCAGGCTTCCGTCGCCGAGACGTCCGAGACGGCGCGCCAGACGCTGACCGGCGAGGCGGAGCGTATCGCCCGCGACATCGCGACGTCGGCCGAGGCCATCCGTGCCGCAGGCGAGGAGTCGCGCCAGCGCTTCACGCAGGAGGTCGAGACGCTCGGTCGCAACGTGGCCGACGTGACGGCCCGCATGAAGGGGGATGCCGAAGAGCTCCGCGAGGCCCTGGCGCTCGAGGGAGATGCCTTCACCACGCAGATCGGCGGCGCGACGCTCGCCATGCGGAGCGAGGCGGAAGCGGCGCGCGAGCGCCTGGCCGAGGTGGCCGGCGAGTTCGCGGGCAGCCTGGAAACGATGGCCGAGCGCCTTCGCGAGGAAGCCGATGCCGCACGCCGGAAGGTGGCCGATCAGGCCGTCGTCCTGGCCGGCGAGGTGGACGCTGCGGGCGAGCGGCTGCGCATCGTCGGCGACCAGTCGCGCGAGCGCTTCGTCACCGACGCGGCCCAGATCCGCGAAGAGATGGCGGCTGCCTCGATCGGCATGCGCGATCAGGCGGACGCCATGCGCCGCGAGGTGGGCGAGCACACGACCGCGCTCGTCACCGACTTCACAACGGCCAACGATCGCCTGCGCGAGGCGGGCGACCTCGCCCGCCGCCTGATCCGCGAGGATGCCGGTCGCATCGCGACCGACGTCGGCAACCTTGCCCTCGCCATGCGCGGCGAGACCGATGTCGCCAAGCGCGAGATCGAAGCCCACGCGCAGCGCGTCGTGACCGGCATGCAGGAGGCGACCGCCCTCCTCCAGTCGGCCACCGAAGAAGCGCAGGAGCGCATCGGAAGCGATGCGGGACGTCTGGTCGAGAACCTTGCCGCCGCTTCGGCCGCCCTCGGCCGGCAGGCCGAGGAAGCACGCACCCGCATCAGCGCGGATGCCGAGACCTTCGCGGTCAAGGTCCGCGAGGCGGCCGAGACCGTTGCCGCCGAGACCGATCGCGGCCACGAGGCGCTGGAAACGCGCGCGGTGCGCTTCGTCGAGGAACTGTCGGGCCTGTCGTCGCTGATCACCGAGGCTTTGGCCGGAGCGAACGGCGGCATGCGCCAGGAGCTGGCCGAAGCCGCCGGTCATCTGCGCAGCGAGGTGGACGCCGCCGCCGCCGGCATTCGCGAGGACTTCGCCGGTATCGCCGTCGCAATCCGGCAGGAGAGCGGTGAGGTGTCTGGCGCCATCCTGCGCGACGCGGAAGCCACGCGACGCTCCATGGTCGAGGAAGGCTCGCAGATCGCGCAGCGCCTCGCCGATGCCGCGACCGCGATCCGCATCGAGGCCGAGCAGGCGCGCGAGCGCATCCTCGTCGACACCTCGACCTTCGGTCAGGAGATCGAGCGTCAGGTCGAGGGCGCAGACCGCCTCCTCTCCCTGCGGGCGGACGATGTCGGCCAGCGCATGGACGAGCGTACCCGCGCCCTGTCCGATCTTCTGGGCGAGCGCAACGCCGAGATCGCGCGCCTGATCGAGGAGGAGACTCGTCCGATCGTCGATCGGCTGGGTGCCAGCGGGTCCGAGGCGGTCCGCGCGCTGGAGACCGCGTCCCGCGAGGTCGCCGCACGCATCCGCGCGGAGAACGCCCAAGCCGCCGAGGCCTTCTCGGTTCGCGCTCAGGAAACGATCCTGCAACTCGGCCGCTCGGCCCAGGAACTGGTCGAAGCGATCGGCCGGAAGACCGACGACGCGACGGGCGCCATCGAGGGCTCGCGCTCGATCCTGGTGGGCGAGGTCGCTCAGCTGGTCGATCGCCTGTCCACCGGCAACGCCGCGCTGCAGGAGCTTCTGGAAGAAGCCAACGGCAGCCTTGGCCGTGCGGAAAGCACGCTTCACGAGACCGGGGGCCGCTTCCGCGAGCAGGCGGAGAAGCTCGGCGACGAGATCGCCGCCTCGTCCGACCGCCTGGAGCGCAACGTCACGCAGCTCGGGCAGGCGACGAGCGGTTCCGCGGATCGGCTCGGCGCCCTCCTCGAGCGCTTCGGCGAGCACGGCCGCACGCTCGGCGAGGTGGCGAGCCTCCTCGACTCAACGCAGTCGAACCTGCAGCTGACGCTGGACGAGCGTCGCGAGGCGCTGGACACGCTTGCCCAGGGCCTGACGCAACGCTCCAGCGAGATCGATGGCATGCTGAGGTCGTTCGAGGGCGTCGTCGGAACGATGTTCGCCGACGTCGAGGCTCGCAGCACGAAGGTGACGCAGGGTCTACGTGAGGGCCTCACGGCCACGCTGTCCGAGACCGGGCGCCAGCTGGAGGAGACCGAGCGCCGCTCGCAGGAGGCTTCCGAGAGCGTTCGCGAATCCGTGCAGAGCGTCATCGAGGAGGCGACCGATCGCTTCGCCCAGGCGACCGGCGCGCTCCGCCAGGCCGCCAAGGACATCCGCGAGGAACTCGAGAATGCACGCGGCGAGATCCGCCGGGGCGTCTTCGAACTGCCGGACGAGACGCGGGAAAGCACGCGCGCCATGCGACGGGCGGTCTCGGACCAGATCCGCGCGCTGCGCGAACTGAGCGAGATCGTGTCGCAGTCCGGGCGCGCCCTGGATGCCCAGGTCCCGCAGTCCGGCCAGCGTGTGCGGACTGCCGAGCCGCAGCCGCAGCGTCCGGCGGCGCAGCGGCCGGCGCAGCAGGTCAGCGAAGACGAGGTCGAGAACCGCCTCGCCGGCAGTCTGATCGTCGAAGGAAACCTGGCTCGCGACATGCGGTCCGGCGGAGGCTACCAGTCGACGGCGAGCACGCAGAGCCAGCCGTCCGCGTCGTCGACCTCGCCGGCTCCGGCGCCGCGCACCGGGTCCGCCCTGCGTCCCTCGACGCCGGCTCCGGCCCCCGCACCGGCCGCTACGGCCGAGCGTCAGGGCGGTTGGGTGTCGGATCTCCTCCGTCGTGCCTCGGAGGACGAAGACGACGCCGAGCCGATGCGCGAGCCCGAAGGCGATCGCCGACCGGTCCAGGCCGAGCGCAGTCAGGCCCACGTGGTGGACTCGCTGAACTCTCTGTCGGTGGATATCGCCCGGGCGATCGACCACAACGCGTCGGTGGAACTGTGGGACCGCTACCGGGCGGGCGAGCGCAACGTCTTTACGCGCCGCCTCTACACCATGAAGGGGCAGCAGACGTTCGACGAGATCCGCCGGAAGTACCAGCGGGATACGGAGTTCCGTAAGGCGGTGGATCGCTACATCGCGGACTTCGAGCTGCTGCTGGCGGACGCGGCCCGGAAGGACCCCGACAACACGCGCTCCAAGGGCTACCTGACCTCCGACACCGGAAAGGTCTACACGATGCTGGCACACGCGTCGGGCCGCTTCGACTGACACGACGGACCAGCAAGAACATGAGCGAAAGGGCCGGCTCCGCGAGGAGCCGGCCCTTTCGTTTGCGGACCGATCAGGCCGCCATCGCGTCGGGTCGTTTTTTGCAACGACCTTTCGCCCGATGTAGCAGCCAGCGGTACGCCTGAGGCGATCACGCCTCGGGGCTTCCCGTTTCCCTCAACTATCTGCCGCAAAGCCGGGGCGTGGCATCCACAACGCAAAAGGCCCGCCTCGAAAGGTGGGCCTTTGGGGACCGTGCGGGATCGTGAGGTCTCAGACGAGACCGATCGTCCAGGCGACGATCTCATCCGCCACCGAACCGAAGGCCGCGTCGATCGCTTCGACATAGGCGGCGTTGCCGGCACCGCGCGCCGCCTGCTCACCGCGGAAGATACGGGTCGCGCGGACCTGTCCGGTCCGGTCGTTGAGGACCTTCGCGGAGATCTCGACGATCGCGGTCGGGCTCGGCGTCAGCGACATCTCGAAGCGACGGACCTCCATCACGACCTGATAGTCGATCGCCAGCCCCTGCCCCGGAACGCCGGCGGCGCCGACGCGCCCCGTGTTCTGGAACCCCTGCAGAAGGCGCAATTGCACGAGGCGCGGCAGGCGATCGGTCCACTGGCTGTCGCCGAGATACTCGACCGTCTGGGGCGTCGGCTTGACGACGATCTGCTGGCTGTCGAGCGTCTTGGTCGCGGTCGGCTCGGGGATCAGAATCTGCGCCCGTGTCGAGGCGCGCTTCACCTGCGCGGGCGGTGGCGGCGAGAGCTCGAAGGTCGCAGGAGGCTGGCGGGTCGAGCCGCAGGCCGCAAGCGCCAGGGCCATCGCGCCGAGCATGAGATATTTCGAGAAAGCGATACGCGGCATGGTCCCCTCAACGCAGCACACTGGCGAGGCAAGGGCGCACGGGCCCCTGCCGTCGTCCGTCTTGACGTTCCCTGTCACCGGCGCACCCGCCCGTCATACTCGCGAACCTGTCCGGATCCGCTTCCCCCGCCTCCGAAGAGAACGCGGCTCGGATCGTTGGTGAGATCGACGATGGCGGTCTCGACGCGGCGAACGGCTTCCGTGGTGGTGCGGATCAGGTTGCGGACTTCCTGCAGGCCCTGACCGGAGAAGTTCTGAATATTGGCCGTGATCGGCCCGACCGAGCGCTGGATCGTCTCGGCGGTCTGGCGGATGGACTGGAGCGTCTGGCGCGCCTCGGCGGTCAGACCCTTGCCATCGGGGCTATTCACGAGACCGTCGACGGAGTTGATGAGGCCCTGAACCTGCGCCGAAGCGACGCGCAGGTTGGCGCTCGTGTCGCGGGCGTTGGTGATGAACTGGTCGATGTCCTCGCGGCGCTTTCCGATGTCGTCGGCCACGCCGCGCACGGAGTCTGCGGCGGCCGCGATGTTGGTGGTCGCGGACGACACGTTGTTGATCGCCGTGCCGACATCGGCCGGATCGATTCCGGCGAGGATCTCGTCGACGCGCGCGCGCGTTCCGTTGAGGCCCGAAAGAGCACCGTTGAGCGTGGCGAGCGCGGTGTCGGCGCCTGCAATCACCGAGCCGACGCGGCCGGACTGCGCATCGAGTGCGCCCGCGAAGCTGCTGACGCCGTCCACGGTGCGGCGAATCTGCTGGGGATCCACCGCCGCCGTGATCTCCTTGACGTCGGCGAGCGTGTTGTCGAGCCGCGCGGCAACGCTCGTCGCCGTTTCCGAAAGCGGACCGAGGCGCCCGAGGAAGGCCTGCACGCTCGGCAGGCTGTCGTTGAGCGTCTGGCCGACGCCGCCGAAGCTGCGGGCGGTCGACGTGATCGACTCGATCGCGGCGACGATATCTCCGGTCTGGTCGCGGACCGCCTGCGTGATGGAGGCGACGTTCTGGATCGACTGATTGACCGAGGCGACGTCGAGCGCGCTCACGAAGCTACCGACCTGATCGAGGATCGGCGGCAGACGCAATGCCACGTTGTTGGCGCTCTCCGACAGACGGCCGAGGCTGCCGAGGAAGTCGTCGATCTGGTCGGCATTGGCGGCAAGGCTCGCCGTGAAGGTCTGCACGTTCTCGGACGTGCGGCTGACGTTCTGCGCCGTGGTCAGGACGGCCGGGCCGACCGCCTGCACGATGCTCTCGAACTGGCCGAGGATGTTGTTCGCACGCTCGGCGATGTCGCGGGCCGTCGCCAGGATGTCGGTCACATCGGACGGGTTGGCGACGATCACGGGCACGGCGCCCTGTTCGGCAGCCGAGGCGATGATGTTGCGATCGTTCACGTTGCCGCCCGACAGGCCGATGAAGCTGACGCCGGTGAGGCCCTGCGAGCCGAGCGAGGCGGTGGTCGAGGTCGTGACGGGAGTCGTGCGGTCGATCTGCGTCGTCGCGATCACGACGCGCGGGTTGTTGGGGTCGATGCGCAGGTTCGTGACGGTACCGACGCCCAGGCCGTTGAAGAGGACCTGACTTCCCTGGCTGAGTCCGGACACGGATCCCTCGATGCGCACGAGAAGGGTCGTGCGCGAGTCGCGGTCCGATACGTTGGCGGTCCAGTACACGAAGCCGAAGCTGGCGAGCAGGACGGCGACGGTGAAGATGCCGACGAGGACGTAGTTGGCCCGGTTTTCCATCAGTGCTTCTCGTCGGTATCCGCATCGTCGTCCGGGACCACGATGGCCCGGGCGCGCTTGCCATGGAAATAGGATCGGACCCAGGGGTCGTCGTTGTCGAGCATGGTCTGAAGCGGCCCCTCGACGAGGACCTTCTTCTTGCCGAGAACCGCGATCCGGTCGCAGGCCTGATAGAGGCTGTCGAGGTCGTGGGTCACCATGTAGACGGTGAGCCCCAGCGTATCGCGCAGCGTCATGATGAGCTCGTCGAACTCGGCCGCGCCGATCGGGTCGAGGCCCGAGGTCGGCTCGTCCAGGAAGACGATGTCGGGATCGAGCGACAGGGCGCGGGCCAGCGCGGCGCGCTTGATCATGCCTCCCGAGAGCTCGGAGGGGTATTTCTCGGCCGCGTCCGGGGCAAGCCCGACGAGGTCGATCTTGAGCCGCGCCAACTCGTCCATCAGCGGCGGCGACAGATCGAGATACTCGCGCATCGGGACCTGGATGTTCTCCAGAACCGTCAGCGACGAGAAGAGCGCGCCCTGCTGGAACAGGACGCCCCAGCGCTGCTCGACGGAAAGGCGCTGCTCCTCGGGCGCGCGCTCGTAGTCGATGCCGAAGACCTCGATCGTGCCGCCCTGCTTGGCGTTGAGGCCGAGAATCGTGCGCAGCAGCACGGACTTGCCGGTTCCCGAGGCGCCGACGAAGCCGAGGATCTCGCCGCGGCGCACGTCGAGCGACAGCCCGTCCAGAATCGTCTTCGAGCCGAAGCGGACGGTCACGTCGCTCGCGCGGATGATGACGTCGTGCTCGTCGCCGTGCTTCGGCCGGGGGGAATCAGTATCCGATGGCGGCATAGAAGATCGCGAAGACGGCATCGAGGAGGATGACGAGGAAGATGGATTTCACCACGGAGGCGGTGACGTGCTGGCCAAGGCTCTCGGCGCTGCCGCCGACCTTCATGCCCTCCATCGAGGCGACGACGCCGATGAGGATCGCCATGAAGGGCGCTTTCAGGAGGCCCGCGAACACCGTGCCGACCGTGACGGCGGCCCGCATGCGGGTAATGAAGGCTTCCGGCGGGATGCCGGAATAGACCCAGGTGATGGCGATGGCGCCGACGAGGCCCGCGATGTCGGCGATGAAGGCCAGAAGCGGCAGCACGATGATCAGCGCGACGAGGCGCGGGAAGACGAGGACGCCGATCGGATTGAGGCCGATGACGTGCAGCGCGTCGACCTCCTCGCGCATCTTCATCGAGCCGATCTCGGCCGTGATCGCCGAGCCCGATCGACCGGCTATCATGATGGCGGTCAGAAGGACGCCGATTTCGCGAAGCTGGAGAATGCCGACGAGGTCGACGACGAAGATCTCGGCACCGAAGTTGCGCAGCTGGAAGGCGCCCTGCTGCGCGATCACCGCCCCGATCAGAAAGCTCATGAGAGCGATGATCGGCACGGCGCGAACGCCCATCCGATCCATCTGGTTGACGATGGCGGCCGGCCGCCAACGCGTCTGCCCGGTCAGGCGCCGCCCGGCGCCGTAGAGTGCGGCGCCGACGATGTTGACGCCGGACAGGCTCTCGCGCCCGATCGCGAAGACGTTCTCGCCGATGGAGGCGAAGAAGTCCGTGACGGGCGTCTTCGGCGGCTTCTTGTTGTCGGGACGCTTGACGTCGAGCGCCTTGCGCACGGCGTCGAACAGGGTCTGGTCGCTCTTCGCGATCCCCTCGAAGGAGACCTCTCCGCCCTTGGCCGCCAAACGTCGCGACAAACGCTCGACGAGATAGGCGCCCGACGTGTCGAAGCGGCCGACGCCGGAACAGTCGATCGTGACCTGCTTGCCGAGATCGGCCTTGCCGGTCTCCTCGACCTTGCTCTCGACCCCGCCAACGGTGCGCGCCAGCCAGTCGCCACCCAGCCGCAGCCGCAGCCCGCCGCCGTCCTTGTCGGCGTCGAGCGTCGGCGCGGACGTCTCGCGCGTCGCGTCACGCCGATCGGATTGGGGCACGTCGAGCATGTGAGCGGATCGGGATCCTTGATTTCGTTGGCCGGCCGGAGCGTAGGTTGCCGATACGCGCACCCACGGTCGTCGGGCAAAGGCCGATGGCTCCAGACCTAGTGGACCCCGTGGGGCGGGCAAAGAGTCGTTGATCGATCGTGAAGGATTAACATGCGTCGTCGTCTTTTGGTCACAGTGGAGCGCTGGCCGCTCGCCGCAGCCTTCACCATCTCGCGTGGGTCGAAGACCGAGGCCGTCGTCGTGCGTTGCCGGATCGAGGAGGACGGGGCGGCGGGACAGGGCGAATGTGTGCCCTACCCGCGCTACAACGAAACGCCGGACGGTGTAGCGTCGCTGATCGAGACCATGCGGGACGCCGTCGAGAGCGGGCTGAACCGGGACGAGCTCCAGTCGCGCCTGCCGGCCGGCGCCGCCCGCAACGCGCTCGACTGCGCCCTTTGGGACCTCGAGGCGAAGCAAACCGGAACCCCGGTCTGGAAGCTCGCCGGGCTGCCGCAGCCGGCGGCGGTCGAAACCGCCTTCACGATCTCCCTCGCCACGCCGGATGCCATGGCGGAGGCGACGCGAGCGGCAGCCTCGCGTCCCGTCCTGAAGATCAAGCTCGGCGGCGGCGACGGCCTCGACGGCGAACGCCTCGAGGCCGTGCGGCAGGCGGCACCCGAGGCGCGGCTTCTGATCGATGCCAACGAGGGCTGGCGCGGCGACGTCCTGGCGCAGCACATGCGTCAGGCGGCGGCGATCGGTGCCTCCGTCGTCGAGCAACCCCTGCCTGCCTCCGACGACATCATGCTCGCGAACCTGTCGCGCCCGTTGCCGGTCTGCGCCGACGAGAGCGTCCACGGCGCGGACAGCATCGCCGCGCTGGCGGGGCGCTACGACTTCCTCAACCTGAAGCTCGACAAGACGGGCGGGCTGACGGAGGGACTTCGCTTCCTGCGCGAGGCGCGCGCACATGGATTCGGCGTCATGGTCGGCTGCATGGTGGGCACCTCGCTCTCCATGGCGCCGGCCCTGCTGCTGGCGCAGGAAGCCGAGTTCGTCGATCTCGACGGACCGCTGCTTCTTTCGCGCGACCGCGAGCCGGGCCTGCGTTACGAAGGGTCGCGGGTCTTTCCCGCCACCCCCGCGCTTTGGGGCTGAGGTTCAGGCGGCCATCACCGCCATCTCGGGCAGCGGCCGTGCCCTGCGGCACGTCTCCGCCGCCGCGAGGAAATCCTCCGCGCAGGCGCGCCAGGTGAAATCCTGGGCGCGCTCGATCGCGAGCGAAGGATCGATGCGCAGGGCCCGGAGGCACGCGTCCCGGAGGTCGTGCGAGACGGCGCCCGCCCCGCCCGTTCCGGCGATCTCGACCGGGCCGGGCTCTGGAAAAGCGGCGAACGGCAGGCCGCAGGCCAGCGCCTCGATCAGGACGATGCCGAACGTGTCGGTGCGCGAAGGGAAGACGAAGACGTCTCCAGCGGCATAGTGACGGACGAGATCCTCGCCCGTCCGAGCGCCTGCGAAGTGGACCGTCGGATAGCGCCGATGCAGCGATGCCAAGGCTGGCCCGTCGCCGACGACCAGCTTCGAGCCCGGCAGGTCGAGATCGAGGAAACCCTCGATGTTCTTCTCCGGCGCCAGGCGGGAGACCGTGACGAAGACCGGTCGCGGCAGGTCGAGGGCGACGGGCTCGACCGGCCGGAACTGCGAGAGATCGACCCCGCGCGTCCACGTCGCGAGCCTCTGGAAACCGCGAGCGGACAGATCGGCGCGCATCGCTTCGGTCGTCACGAGGCAGGCCGTCGCAGGCGCATGGAAGCGCCGCAGCAGAGCGTAGGACAGCGCGAGCGGTACGGGCGCACGGCTGCGGACATATTCCGGAAACCGCGTGTGGAAGCTCGTGGTGAAACGCTTGCCGATCGAAAGGCAGGCGGCACGCAACTGGACGCCGATCGGGCCCTCGGTCGCGATATGGACGATGTCGGGATCGAAGCGGCGCAGGCGGTCGAGCACCGCCTGCCGGCGCGCCCAGGCGAGGCGAATCTGCGGGTAGGTCGGACAGGCGATCGTACGGAAATCCGCCGGAGTCACGAGTTCGACCTCGTGCCCCATCGCCGCCAGTTCGGCGGTCAGGTTCGCCAGCGTGCGAACGACACCGTTGACCTGCGGCAGCCAGGCGTCGGTTCCGATCAGGATGCGCAACGGACACGCTCCGCGGCGAGGCGCTCGAACTCCGGCTCGGAGATCGTCACCCCCTGGCGACCCGATGCCAGGAGCGACAGTTCCGGTCGCCGCGCGTCGCCAAGCCGCGTCCAGCGGATGAGCTCGAGCTGGCCGTCATGCCGTTCCGCGACGGCCGAGCAGCTTTCGACCCAGTCGCCCGTGTTGACGTATTCGATACCGCCCCGGATCGCGATCTGCGGATGGTGGATATGGCCGCAGATGACGCCATCGCAGTTCCAGCGGCTGGCCTCGTTGGCGAGCGCCGTCTCGAAGGCCCCTATGAAGGAGACGGCGTTCTTGACCTTCAGCTTCACCCAGGACGAGAACGACCAGTAGCCGAAGCCGATCCGGCGGCGAACCATGTTCAGGACGTGGTTGATGGCGATGGCGGCGTCGTAGCCGAAGTCGCCGAGATAGGCGATGAGGCGGGCGTTGCGCACGACCACGTCGAACTCGTCTCCGTGCATGACCAGGAACCGCCGCCCATCCGCCGTCTCGTGGACGTCGTTGAGCTTCACCTCGATGTCGCCGAAGTGGCGGCCGAGGAAGTCGCGGGCGAACTCGTCGTGGTTGCCCGGCACATAGACGACCCGCGTGCCCTTTCGGGCCTTGCCGAGAATCTTGCGGATCACGTCGTTATGGGACGGCGGCCAGTGCCAGGAGCGCTTGAGCCGCCACCCGTCCACGATGTCGCCGACGAGATAAATCGTCTCGGCGTCGTGACGGTCCAGGAAGTCGATCAGGAGCTCGGCCTGTGCGGCGCGGGACCCGAGATGGACGTCGGACAGGAAGAGTGTCCGGTACATCGGGATCGGAGCGTGATGCGTCATGGGCATGCACCGTCGAAACGCCTCGTGTGCCGATCTTCCTGCCCGAGTTGCGTTGCGTGCGTATGACGGCGGCGCATTCCCGCGTTGCCCCTGCCGGAGCTTGTGCTTTAGGAGGCATGCAACATCAGCGTCTGAACGGAGCCGTCCCATGGCCGATATCGATTCCAACCGACCCGGCCAGGCACGCAAGGACCTCGACGAGCAGGCACTGTTCTACCATCGGCACCCCAAGCCCGGTAAGCTCGGCGTCCACGCGACGAAGCCGCTCGGCAACCAGCGCGACCTGGCGCTCGCCTATTCGCCGGGTGTCGCCGCACCCTGCCTGGAGATCGAGAAGGACCCGAGTCTGGCGGCCGACTATACCGGCCGCGCCAACCTCGTGGCGGTGGTCTCGAACGGCACGGCGGTGCTCGGCCTCGGCAATATCGGCCCCCTCGCCTCGAAGCCGGTGATGGAGGGCAAGGCCGTCCTCTTCAAGAAATTCGCCGACATCGACGTCTTCGACATCGAGGTGGACGCGACCGAGATCGACCGGCTCGTGGACGTCGTGGCCGCGCTGGAGCCCACCTTCGGCGGCATCAACCTCGAGGACATCAAGGCGCCGGAATGCTTCGAGGTCGAGGAGAAGCTGCGGGCCCGGATGGGCATCCCGGTCTTCCACGACGACCAGCATGGCACGGCGATCATCGTGGCGGCGGCCGTGCGCAACGCGCTGCTCCTTTCAGACAAGCGCATCGAGGACGTCCGGATCGTGACGTCCGGTGCGGGCGCGGCGGCGCTCGCCTGCCTGAACCTTCTCGTCTCGCTCGGCGCCAAGCCCGAAAACATCACCTGCACCGATATCGACGGCGTGGTCTACGAGGGACGGCCGGGACGCTCGGACCGGTGGCTCGCGGTCTACGCCCGGCAGACCGAGGCTCGCTCGCTGGCCGAGGTGATCGATGGCGCGGACATCTTCCTCGGTCTGTCGGCCGGAGGCGTCCTCAAGCCCGAGCTTCTCGAGAAGATGGCGCCCCGCCCGCTGATCCTGGCGCTCGCCAACCCGACGCCGGAGATCATGCCGGAGCTCGCGCGCGCCGTTCGCCCGGATGCCATGATCTGCACCGGCCGGTCGGACTTCGCGAACCAAGTCAACAACGTGCTCTGCTTCCCGTACATCTTCCGGGGCGCTCTCGACTGCGGCGCGACGGCGATCAACGAGGAGATGAAGGTCGCGGCCGTCGACGCCATCGCAGCGCTGGCCCGCGAGGAGGTGTCCGAGGTCGCGGCCAAGGCCTACGGCTCCGAGACGCCGGTCTTCGGGCCGGAATACCTCATTCCCTCGCCGTTCGACCCGCGCCTGATCCTCAAGATCGCGCCGGCGGTGGCCCGTGCCGCCGAGGCGACTGGTGTCGCCGCCCGGCCCATTGCGGACTGGGACAGCTACCTCGACCGCCTGAACCGCTTCGTCTTCCGCTCAGGGCTCGTGATGAAGCCGATCTTCGCGATCGGCCGCGACTCCGGCAAGCGCGTGATCTTCGCGGACGGCGAAGACGAGCGCGTGCTGCGCGCCGCGCAGGTGATGCTGGAGGAGCGGATCGGCGTTCCGATCCTCGTCGGGCGCCCGAGCGTCCTGGAGACGCGCCTGGAGCGCTTCGGCCTTCGCATCCGGCCCGGCACCGACTTCGAGGTGGTGAACCCGGAGGACGACCCGCGCTACCGCGACTACGTGGACCACTATTTTGCGAAGGTCGGTCGGCTCGGCGTCAATCCCGACACGGCCCGCGCGCTGGTGCGCACGAACACGACCGTGATCGCGGCGGTCTCCGTCTCGCGCGGCGACGCCGACGTGATGATCTGCGGCCTCGGCGGGCGTTTCACCCGCCATATCC
>NZ_BBWK01000003.1 GCF_001463765.1 Aureimonas sp. AU4
CCCCGCCATATCCGCGACATCCGGCAGGTGATCGGCAAGGCGCCGGGGGTCCGCAACCTTTCCGCGCTCAGCCTTCTGATCTCGTCGGAGCGGACGCTCTTCTTCGCCGACACCTACGTCCAGGAGAGCCCGTCCGCCGAGTGCCTCGCCGAGATCGCCAAGCTGGCCTCGATCGAGATCCATCGCTTCGGCATCAAGCCGAGGGCCGCGCTCCTGTCCTCGTCCAACTTCGGCACGAGCGACATGGAGGACGCGCAGAAGCTGCGCCGCGCTCTGGCGCTGGTGCAGGAGAGCGGCATCGACATGGAGATCGACGGCGAGATGCACGGCGATGCCGCGCTGTCGGAGGAGTTGCGCCGTCGCGTCATGCCGGAAACGTCGCTGAAGGGCGACGCCAACCTTCTGCTCTTCCCGACGCTGGATGCCGCCAACATCACGATGAACGTCGTCAAGGTGACGACCGACGCGCTGCATGTCGGACCGATCCTTCTCGGCACCGCCCGGCCGGCTCACATCCTCACGCCATCCGTCACCTCGCGCGGCGTCGTCAACATGGCCGCCATCGCCGTGGCGGAGGCCGTGCAGAAGGACGAGAACCGGGCGTCGAACGCCTGAAACCGTCCGCCGCCGGAGCAAACTCGCTTCGGCAGCGGACGGTGCGAGCCGGATAAGGTGGCCCAGACTATCCCGGGACGGATCAAGGATCGTCGGCGTCGGGCTAGGGGCGGCGTTCCAGCGCCTTCTCGCGCCCGATCAGCGGCAGAAGCGCGGACATATCCGGTCCGTGCTCGCGTCCCGTCAGCGCGATGCGCAACGGCAGGAAGAGCGCGCGACCCTTGCGTCCCGTGCGCGCCTTGAGATCGTCAGTCCAGAGCTTCCAGGTCGTTGCAGCGAAAGGTTCCGGCGGCAGCGCATCGATCGCGTCCGCAACGAAGGCGCGGTCCGCGTCCGCAACAGCCGCCTCCTGCGACGGCCCCTTCCAGATGATATCGGCCCAGGCTGCGGCATCGCGCACCCGTTCGCAATTGCCTCGTACGGTGAGCCAGAAGGCATCCGCCCGGTCGGCCGGCACGCCCATACCTTCAAGCTCTTCCGCGACCTCGCCGGTTTGCTTGGCGTGGACGAGCTCGGCGTTGAGGCGCAGGAGGTTTGCCGGATCGAACTTTGCGCTCGAGTGCGACACGGCGCCGAAGTCGAGGCGGCGGGCGAGCGTGCCGAGATCGGGCACAGCCTCGATCGAACCGGAGAGGCCGGTCAGCACGGCCAGCGAGGCGACGGCCATGGGCTCG
Organism: Aureimonas sp. AU4; assembly: GCF_001463765.1. GTDB lineage: Bacteria > Pseudomonadota > Alphaproteobacteria > Rhizobiales > Rhizobiaceae > Aureimonas. Next base: position 1,290 of record NZ_BBWK01000003.1, read on the forward strand.
AAGCCCTCCTCGCGCAGTGTGCGAAGCGACAGGGCGCCGCTGCGCTTGGACAGGCCCTCGCCGTCGATCGTGGTGAGAAGGTTGAAATGCCCGAAGCGCGGCACGGGCGCGCCGAGCGCTTCGAAGATCGCGATCTGAACGCCCGTGTTCGTCACGTGGTCGTCGCCGCGCAGGATGTGGGTAATGCCCATCTCGGCGTCGTCGACGACCGAGGTGAAGGTATAGAGGTAGGTTCCGTCCTCCCGTCGCACTACGGGATCGGAGAGCGAGGCGAGATCGACCAGTTCCTCGCCGCGTACGAGGTCGTTCCAGCGGATTTCGGTGCGAACGGGATCGAGCGATCCGTCCGGCGCGTTCGGCAGCCGAAAGCGCCAGTAGGGCTTGCGGCCTTCCGCCTCGAGCCGCGCGCGCTCCTCGGCGTTCAGGCGAAGCGCATCACGCGTATAGACGGGTGGAAGCCCGCGCGCGAGACGACGGCGGCGCGCACGCTCCAGCTCGTCCGCCGTTTCGAAGCAGGGGTAGATCGCGCCGCTATCCCGCAGCCGCTCGGAGGCGGCATCATAGCGGTCGAGCCGCTGGGACTGGCGCGCGATCTCGTCCGGGCGCAGGCCGATCCACTCGATGTCCTCCAGGACCGCGTCGGCATATTCGCGCTTCGACCGTTCGAGGTCCGTGTCGTCGTAGCGCAGGATGAACCGGCCGCCCTCGCGCTGGGCGAAGAGCCAGTTGAAGAGCGCCGGGCGCAGGTTTCCGATGTGGAGATAGCCGGTGGGCGACGGAGCGAAGCGGACGATGGGAGCCATGCGCCGCGATTAGACCGCGCGCGGCGCGGGCGCAATCACGCGTCCGACCGGCCGACGGCGGGTTCGGAATCGACCCGATCGACGATCGGCTCCGGCAGGGGCGCCTCGACCGGGCGCAGGTGGGCGGCGCCTCTCAGCCGCAGCGAAACCAGCGTCATGAGGATCGTCGCGACCAGGCAGTAGAACGCCATGACGTTGATCTGTGAGGAGAGCGGCACGCCTCGATCGATCAGCACGCCGGTCAGACCGGGGCCGAGCGCAGAGCCGAAGACGATCGCCGCCAGAACCAGGGAACGGAGTTGGCCGAGATGCTTCGTGCCATACACCTCTGGCCAGAGCGCGCCGAATAGCGTCGCCGAGAACCCGTTCGAGATGCCGAGCAGCGCCATGAAGAGAAAGACGTAGCCGATCTCGCTCGCGTTCGCGATCACGAGGCAAGCCAGCGTCATCGGCACGAGAAAGAAGGGCAGGATGCGAAGCGCGGTGAAACGGTCGATCATCCATCCGCAGACCAGCGCGAAGGCCGCAGTCACCCCGGACATGACGATGAACGAGGACGCGAAGACTTCCAGCGGCCAGCCGCGCTCCTCGGTCAGGTAGACCTGGTGAAAGAAGATGCTCGTCGCGATGAAGGGCGGCGCGAGAACGCCGAGGCACAGGACGTAGAACTCCCAGGAGCGGAGCACTTCGCCGATCGTCCAGTCCCGCGCCGCCGGTCGCAGCGACGCACGGTGTCCGGATGCGGGATCGCGCTCGCGGCGCACGAGCGTCGTGATGGCGGGCAGCGCGACGAGGACGAGGACGGCGGCGGACAACATCCAGTTGCCGCGCCAACCGAGCCACCCGGCCAGCACCACGAAGGAAAGCGGAAAGATCGCCTCGCCGGCCTGGTTGCCGATGGTCGCGATCGAGACCGCCCGTCCGCGATTGGCGACGAACCAGCGGCCAACCGCGGTGAAGGCGATCTGCGACATCATCCCCTGCCCGAAGAAGCGCAGGAGGTAGATGGCGACCACCAGCATCGCGACGTTGCGGACGGCGGCCATCAGGAGGCAGGCAACCGCAAGCCCGAGTATCACGACGGCGGCGATCCGTCGGGTCGAAAATCGGTCGAGCAGCCGTCCGGCAAAGGGTAGCGTGGCGGCGCTGCCCAGCGTCGCCATCATGTAGATGAAGCCGAAGGCGCCGTTGGAGAGCGAGAGTTCGCGCCGGATCTCGCCGCCCGACAGGGAGATGAAGAAGGTCTGACCGAAGGACGAGCCGAAGCATAGGAGGAACGTGCCGCCCAGCCAGCGGGCATTGCGACGCGCGAAGTCGAGAAAGCCGCTCACGTCACGATGCGCCGCCCGAGGGCGACCAGCCCACCCTCGGCAAGAATGGGCCTGAGGACGGACACGGACACCAGCCAACCATAGAGAGCCACCGCTATGCTGAGGAACACGAGACCGATGCCGAGCTGGCGCGCCGCGTGCCGCCGCTCCGGCTCGTGTTCGGTGCCGAAGGAACCGGCGAAGCGAACGCCCCAAGCATGACGCATCCCGCCGCCCCGAAGGCCGCTGTCAGCGCGCAGGCGGCGCAGCGCCAAGGCGAAGCGCGCGAGAAAAAGGACGCCGACCGCAAGGCTTGCAGCCGCCACGTCCGAAAGCGCGGGGAGTTCGTTCCACATCGGCGAAGCTTCGCGCCGGACCGGCGATCGAGCGCGGCGCCAGCTTTCCTATTCTTAATGGGATGACGACCGGGACGGCATTCCCAGGCGCGTTATATGGAGCCATAGCACGTCCCGCGCCGGCCGGCGCACACCATCGACCGCTGCTTTCATCATTTGCTGGAGACGGACCATGGATCCGATTCGGAACGGCCGCAGCCTGGCCCTGCGCATCTTCGGGCGGCCGCTCGAGCGTTTGAAGCCCGTCGAACGGCGGGTGCTGGAGAGTTCACGCCAGCACCAGCCGATCTCCAGCGACGTCAACGACAAGATCCAGGGCGAAACGACGTTCGGCGACCGGCTCGCGGACGCGATCGCGCGCGTTGGCGGCTCTTGGTCTTTCATCATCGGGTTCCTCGCCTTCCTGGCCGCGTGGGTCGTGATGAACTCGGTTCTCCTCGTCCGCGAGGCGTTCGATCCCTATCCCTACATCTTCCTGAACCTCGTCCTCTCGATGATCGCCGCCATCCAGGCGCCGATCATCATGATGTCGCAGAACAGAGCGGCCAAGCGCGACCGGCTCGACGCGAGCCTCGACTACGAGGTGAACCTCAAGGCCGAGATCGAGATCATGGCGCTGCACGAGAAGCTCGACGACATGCGGCGGGAGGCGTCCGAGGCGTCCTTGCGTGAAGCCCTCCTGGCGATGGAAACGCGACTGGCCCGCATCGAACTGGGTTTGCAGCGACGCGACGCCTGAAACGAACGGCCGCAGCGGTACGCGACCGCCACAGGCATTAGGGGCAATCAGGCTTCCATGCCTTTTGGGTTTGCAAAATCGTCCGCAAGCCCGACATAGCGTCCGCCGGGTGCGCCACGTCCGGGTCAGCGCCGTTCGGAGTCGCGTGTGTATGAGATTCTCGACCTGATCGACCGCTTCGGTCCGATCATCGTCTTCATCGGGACGTTCTTCGAGGGCGAGGTCTTCGCGATCATCGGCGGATTCCTGGCCTATCGGGGTACCTATCCGCTCGAGCTGATGGCCGCCCTCGCGCTGGTCGGGTCCTTCTGCGGCGACCTCGCGGTCTTCCTCTTCGCTCGCTACTTCTCCGACAGCCGCTGGGTAAGGCGATGGACGAAGAAGCCGAAGTTCGCCAAGGCACTGCGCCTCGTCGACCGCTTCCAGGCGTACTTCGTGATCGTGAACCGTTACGTCTACGGCCTTCGGGTCCCGGGCCTCATCGCGCTCGGCCTGTCGTCGATCAGCGTCCCGCGCTTCCTTGTTCTCAACGCGATCGGCGCCTTCATCTGGGCCGGCCTCTTCACCACCATCGGCTACGTCTTCGGCTACTCCATCACCGGCGTCTTCGCACGGCTCGAGCAGATGGAGCATTGGGCGATGGTGGTGGTGGGCGTTCTGCTCGTGGCGCTGGTCGCCTTCATCATGTGGCAGCAGGGCGGCTCGCTCCTGCGCGACCGCTTGCTTCGGCGCGACCGCTGCGACGACGATCTGAGCCCCTCGCGCACGACCGCCAAGCGCCGCAACGACTGATCGCCAACGGCGAGAACGAAAAAGGGCGGTGCCTTTCGGACCGCCCTTTCGCATGAGACGACGTGGCGTCGACCCGTCAGAAGTTGACGACCTGCCGAGGCGGATGAGCCTCCTGCTCCTTCTTGATGCGTTCGGCCACCAGGAACGAGAGCTCCAGCGCCTGATTGGCGTTGAGACGCGGATCGCAGTGCGTGTGGTAGCGGTCGGACAGGTCCTCGGCGAGAACCGGACGCGCGCCGCCCGTGCATTCGGTCACGTCCTTGCCGGTCATCTCGACATGGATGCCGCCGGCATGCGTTCCTTCGGCGCGATGCACGTCGAAGAAGGTCTCGACCTCGGCGAGGATGCGCTCGAAGGGGCGCGTCTTGTAGTCGTTCACCGTGATCGTGTTGCCGTGCATGGGATCGCACGACCACACGACCTTACGCCCTTCCCGCTCCACGGCGCGCACGAGGCGCGGCAGGTGCTCGGCCGCCTTCTCGTGGCCGAAGCGCGTGATGAGCGTCAGGCGTCCCGCCTCGTTTGCAGGGTTGAGGACGTCGATCAGGCGGATGAGGTCGTCGGCGGCAAGCGAGGGCCCGCACTTCAGGCCGATCGGATTGCGGATGCCGCGGCAGTATTCGACATGGGCATGGTCGATCTGGCGCGTGCGATCGCCGATCCAGATCATGTGGCCCGAGGTCGCGTACCACTCGCCGCTCGTCGAATCGACGCGCGTCAGCGCCTCCTCGTAGCCCAGAAGCAGCGCCTCGTGGCTCGTGAAGAAATCCGTCTCGCGCAGCGAGGGATGCGACTCGGAGTTGATGCCGATCGCGCGCATGAAGTTCATCGTCTCGGAGATGCGGTCGGCCAACTGGCCGTAGCGCTCCGCCTGCGGGCTGCCGGACACGAAGCCGAGCATCCACTGATGAACGTTATCCAGATTGGCGTAGCCACCCTGCGCGAAGGCGCGCAGAAGGTTCAGCGTCGCAGCCGACTGGCGGTAGGCCATCTCCTGGCGCTCGGGCGCCGGGATGCGCGAGGCCTCATCGAAGTCGATGCCGTTGATGATGTCGCCGCGGTAGGACGGCAGCGTGACGCCGTTCTTCGTCTCGTCGCCCGACGAACGAGGCTTGGCGAACTGGCCCGCGATGCGACCGACCTTCACCACCGGCGAGGACGCCGCGAAGGTGAGGACGACGGCCATTTGCAGAAAGGCGCGGAAGAAGTCGCGAATGTTGTCGGCGCCATGCTCGGCGAAGCTCTCGGCGCAGTCACCGCCCTGGAGCAGGAAGGCACGGCCCTCCGCGACCTCGCCGAGCGCACGCTTCAGCTTGCGCGCCTCACCTGCAAAAACGAGCGGCGGAAAGGACGCGAGGCGCTTCTCGGTTTCGGCCAGGGCATCGAGATCGGGATAGGCGGGAACCTGCTGGATCGGCTTCGCGCGCCAGCTCTTGGGATTCCAATCCTTGACCATATGACCTCCTTCGCCGCCCTATGCGGCCTCCGGCAGAAGTGCCGGCGAAGCGAGGTGCCGGCCGCCCGTCGGAGCGAACGATGGGCGGCTTATACGCAGGATTTCAGCCGCTTGTCACCCGAACGCGCGCGGCAACCTCAGCTCTCGATCCGCTGACCGCCTCGGATGCGGTAGCTTGGGTCATACAGCGTGACGAGCTCCTCGGCTGCTGTGGGGTGAACCGCCATGGTACGGTCGAAGGCATCCTTGGTCAGCTCCGCCTTGACGCAGATGCCGAGGATCTGCGCGAGCTCGCCCGCATCGCCACCCAGAACATGCGCGCCGAGAACGCGCCCGCCATCGGCTGCGACCACGAGCTTCATGAGCGTGCGCTCCTCGCGGCCCGTCACGGTGTGCTTGAGCGGCTTGAAGCGGGCCCGGAAGATATCGATGTCGCCGAAGCGCCTGACGGCCTCAGCCTCGGTCAGGCCGACCGTGCCGAGCTCAGGTTGCGAGAAGACAGCGGTCGGCACGAAGTCGAGATCGGGCTTGGTGGGACGGTCGAGGAACAACGTGTCGACGAGGCACATGGCCTCGTGGATCGCGACCGGGGTCAGCTGCAGGCGGTCAGTGCAGTCGCCGATGGCATAGATGCCGGGCGAGGTGGTGCGAGAGTAGTCGTCGACGCGAACGGAGCCCTTCTCGTCCAGCTCCACGCCCGCCCGCTCGCAGCCGAGGTCGATCGTGTTGGGCTTGCGCCCGACCGCGAGCATCGCCTGGTCGACCACGAGCCGGTCGCCACCCTTCAGCGTCACGGCCATACGACCGTCCCGGGCCATGGCAACGTCCGCAAAGGACTCGCCGGTCCGAATCTCGATACCCTTGGCGATCATCTGAGCCTGAAGCTCGTCGCGAAGATCCTCCTCGAACCCCTTGAGAAGCCTATCGCCGCGCAGGACCAGCGTTACCTTAGAGCCGAGGCCGTGGAAGATGTTGGCGAACTCGACCGCGATGTATCCGCCCCCCAGGATCGCGATCTCGCGCGGCAGCGCTTTGAGGTGGAAAGCCTCGTTGGAGGTGATGCAGTACTCGGCACCGGGTAGCGCGGCGACGCTGTCCGCGCTGCCGCCGACCGCAAGCAGGATACGCTCGGCGGTGACGACGCGATCATCGGCGAGAAGCCGAACCTGGTTCGGACCCTCCAGGACGGCACGACCCTCGAGGATTTGGGTTCCGGCCCTTGCGAGGTTCGCGCGGTAAAGTCCCTCGAGGCGCGCGATCTCCTTGTCCTTCGCCTCGATCAGCCTGGACCAGTCGAAGCTCGTATCGCCTACGCTCCAGCCGAAGGCATGTGCATCCTCGAACTCTTCGGAGAAGCGCGAGGCATAGACCATGATCTTCTTCGGCACGCAGCCGCGGATCACGCAGGTGCCGCCGTAGCGATACTCCTCGGTGATGCCGACGCGCAGCCCGAGCGCCGCCGCCCGGCGAGCTGCGCGAACGCCGCCCGACCCGCCGCCGATCACGAAGAAGTCGTAGTCGTATCCGCTCGACGCCACTGGTACTGTCCCCATCACGAAAAAGGCGGCCGTTGCGGCCGCCTTTGCATCTATAGCGCGTGAGCGCGTGCCGTCACTGCGCGGTGCTGGCCTCGGCAGGGGGCGCCAAACGCCGCATGCCCTGCTGGGCGCTGTTGCGAAGGTCGCGCACGATGCCGTTCGACCAGACGTCGGCCGCCTGCATCATGTCGCGCGAGGCGGCGGGCCCCTGCGAGATGAGCTTGCGACCCGCCTCGGACTTGTAGAACTGCGCGATCTCGCGAAGCTCCTGCTCGGTGAAGAGCTTGGCGTAGATGCGCGCGACCTCGTTCTCCAGATCGCCGCGACGGGGAGCGAGCGCCAAAGCGTTCTCGTCCACCATGTTGGAAATCTCGTTCTGGAGATTCGGATTATTGACGATCAGCTCGGCCTTGATCTGCGTCGCCGCGTTCAGGAGGATCTGATCGAACTGCTCGGTGGCGTCGATCGCATCCACTGCCTCGCGCGCCGCTGCCAGATGGGCGGGGCTGACGTCCTGCGCCATCGCGGGCGTCGCGAACCAAAAGGCGGCGGCAGCGAAGGGGAGCAGCCCACGACGCAAGCTAGTGCTGACCATCAAGATCTTTTCCTCGTTCAAACCGACCGACGGTCGTTCGGGCTGCAGGTGCCAAACTCCGCGCGTCGTCGCAAGCCCCGGACGCTAGAGCGCGCCTCGAACCTCGATCTCCCCGCCGCGAGCGATCACGGCTGCCGTGGCCAATCCGATGAAGAGGCCGTGCTCGACGACGCCTGGAACGGCATGGAGGGACGCGGAAAGCGCTTCTGGATCGGGAATACGGCCAAATGATGCGTCGAGGATATGGTGCCCGCCATCGGTGACGAACGGAACGGCGTCGCGCATGCGGAGCGTGAGCGCACCGTCCAGCCCTAGGCGCGACGCGGCTTTCTCGATCTGGATCCGCGTCGCCACAGCCCCGAACGGATTGATCTCGACCGGCAGCGGGAAGGTGCCGAGCGTATCGACCGTCTTGCTGCTGTCGGCGATCACGATCATCCGGGCCGAGCTGGCGGCGACGATCTTCTCGCGAAGAAGCGCCCCGCCTCCCCCCTTGATGAGCCGAAGCGACGTGTCGATCTCGTCGGCGCCGTCGATCGTGAGATCGAGCTCGGGCATGTCGTCGAGCGTCGTCAGCGGAACGCCGAGGTCGCGGCAGAGCGCCGCCGTCCTCTCCGAGGTCGGCACCCCGACAATCCGCAAGCCCTCGTCGCGGATGCGCACCGACAGAAGATGAACGAAGGCTTCGGCGGTCGATCCCGTGCCGATGCCGAGCCGCATTCCCTGGCGAACCTCCGTTAAGGCCGCCGCAGCCGCGCGCCGCTTCCCGTCCGCCGCATCCATCGCTCGTCTCCCCGTCTCGCGCTTCGCCCTTACGACGGTTCACCGGGCAAGGAAACGTTGCAGACCGAAACGCCTTGGAAACCATTGGGGATACACGATCCCCTTTCGTGTTGCCCTGTTGCGTCGCTCGAACCGGAATGGGGGGGAGCGAGTCCCCAGCGGCTTGATTCGTTGTCCGCCCCGGCCAAAGTCGCCCCCACATGAACGCTCAGCCGCCCAGGCGCACCATCGCCCCCTTCGAACCCGCTCTCGACAACGAGGCGCCTTTGGCCGTCTTCGATCTGGACGGCACGCTGGTGGACACGGCCCCGGACCTGACGGGCGCGCTGAATCATTGCCTTCAACTTGCAGGCCTTCCCGCTTTGCACGTCGATGACGTGCGCCCCCATGCCGGGCGCGGGGCGCGAGCCATCCTGCGGCTTGGTTACGAAATGGCCGGCCGCGAGGCTGACGAAGCGAGCCTGACAGAGCAACTGCCGCGCTTTCTCGAGCGATACGGCGCGCACATAGCCGACGATTCGCGGCCCTTCCCGGGTGCGGTGGAGGCACTGGACCGGCTGCGCCGAGCTGGCTTCCGGCTCGCCATCTGCACCAACAAGACGGAAAGCCTCGCACAGCGGCTTCTCGCGGAACTCGGCCTCGCCGGCGACTTCGTCGCGATCTGCGGCAGCGACACGTTCGCTGGCCGCAAGCCCGATCCGGTCCATCTCCTGGGAACCGTCTCGCTCGCACGCGGCACGGCCGCGCGCAGCGTGATGATCGGCGACACCGACACGGACATGGAGGCGGCGCGGCGCGCGGGGCTGCGGTCCGTCCTCGTGGATTTCGGCTACGATCCCTGCCCCGCCGCCCGGGCGAAAGCCGACCTCGTCGTGACGCACTTTCGCGAGATCGACGCCTCCGCGCTTTTCCGGCTCATGGAAACCGTCGCGGCCGATTGACGGCGCGCGGCCTTTTGCCTAAACACCTCCTACCCGACGGGCGCCAAGGCGCACCGATCGCAAGGGCGCGTAGCTCAGCGGGAGAGCACCTCGTTCACACCGAGGGGGTCACAGGTTCGATCCCTGTCGCGCCCACCATGTTCCCGAATCATCCCGCCGATCGTTTTCGTCGTTGAGTGCAACGGGCGCGTCGTTTGTGCCGACCGCACGCGAGAAGGGTCGATCCGCCCGTTCAGATCACGTCGGTTCGGTTGCGGGCTGCAAGCAGGAGCGAGCAAACCCCGCCTGAGGTGGTCGAGGTCGCACGGGTTCGGCGACCGAAGCGCCTAACCCTGCCCGCTCACGCTACGGCGCTGACGTGCTTCTCGTAGGCGGCGATCACCTCTGCGATCTCGCCCTGCATGCGAATACGGCCGTGTTCCAGCCACAATCCGGTCCGGCACCACTCGCGCAGGAGCGAGTTGGAATGCGAGGCCATGACGAGCAGGCCAGCTTCGCCGATAAAGGTCCGCAACCGTTGCTGCGCCTGCTCGATGAAGGCGGCGTCGCCCGCCCCGATGCCCTCGTCGATCAACAGTATTTCGGGACGGATCGAGGTCGAGACGGCAAAGGCGAGGCGCGTCGCCATACCGGCGCTGTAGGTGCGCAGCGGCATGTCGAGGAACTCGCCCAGTCCCGTATCGGCGCCGATCTGCGGCGCCCGGCGCTCGATCTCGCGCTTGGAGTAGCCGAGCAGCATGCCGCGCAGCGTGATGTTCTCCCAGCCCGTCGCCTCCGGGTCCATGCCGAAGCCGATATCGAACATGGCGGCGACCTCGCCCTCGACGCGGACGCGCCCGCCGGTCGGCTCGTAGATGCCGGAGATCACGCGCAGGATCGTCGACTTGCCCGCGCCGTTGTGTCCGATCAGCCCGACGCGGTCACCATGGTCGAACCGCAGGGTCATGCTGTCGACCGCGCGAATGGCCACCTTGCCACGCCCCTCGCGCGGGCGAATCTGCCCCCCGGTGGCTGCGGCTAGGACGTTGTTCTTCAGCGAACGACTGCTCGCGTCGTAGATCGGGATGTCGACCACGACATCCTCGAAGGTTACGGATGCCATGCGGTTCAAGCCCAGTAGGCGACGCGCGAGCGAAAGCGCGCGTAGAAGAGGAAGGATGCCGTTCCGAGGATCGCCGTCAGGACGATCGCGACGACCCAGTGCAGGAGGCTGATCGGCTCCCCGAGCAGCGGTTCGCGTGCGATCTCGATGAAGTGGTAGAACGGGTTGAGGTTCACGAAGTGGGCGCGCTGCGGGATCTGCTCCGCGCTCCAGAGAACCGGGGTCATGAAGAAGGCGACCTGGATCAGGCTCGCGATGATCAGCGGTATGTCGCGGAACCGCGCGCAGAGCGGCCCTAGGATCATCGCGCAGAAGACGGCATTGAGCGTGAACAGCCCGATCGCGGGTATGACGAGAAGCGTCGACCAGGACGGCTTGATCGAAAAGATCAGCGCGACCGCGATGTAGATCACGAAGTTATGGGCGAAGGTAATGAGCTGCGACCAAGCGAACTGGAACACATAGATGCTGAGCGGCATGTGAATCTGTCGCACCGAGCTCGCCGCGGAGGTGAACACGGTGCAGGCATTCGTGATCGACGTGCCGATCAGACCCCACAGGATGAAGCCGAGCGCGAGGAACGGCAGGTAGGTCGAGATCTCCATGTTGAAGATCTGCGAGTACAGGACGCCAAGACCCGCCACCATGATGCCCATGGACAGGGTCAGCCAGAAGGGCCCGAGCACAGAGCGACGATAATGCTTCTGGACGTCGCGCCAGCCAAGAAAGAGCCAGAGCTCGCGCCGCCGGATTCCGGCACGCAGGTCCGCCAAGCCGGCCTCGAGCCGGGCACGCCGATCCATATCTCAGTTCTCCGCGATCCGCTGCAGGTAGCGGCCGTAGGTGCTCTTCCCCAGTCGCTTGCCCAGCGCCAGAAGCTGCTGCGCGTCGATGAAGCCCCTCTGGAAGGCGACCTCCTCCGGGCAGGCTATCTTGAAGCCCTGGCGATGCTCGAGCGTGCGCACGAACTCGGCCGCCTCGAGGAGCGAGTCCGGCGTGCCGGTATCGAGCCAGGCGAAGCCACGCCCCATCGTCTCGACGCTGAGGCTTCCCTCCTCGAGGTAGATCCGGTTGAGGTCCGTGATCTCGAGCTCGCCGCGCGGCGACGGCTTCAGGCTGCGTGCAAGACCGGAGGCACGGCCGTCGTAGAAGTAGAGGCCCGTGACGGCCCAGTTCGACGCCGGCTTCTCCGGCTTCTCCTCGATCGACAGGGCGCGACCACCCTTGTCGAAGGCGACGATGCCGTAACGCTCGGGATCGGCCACATGGTAGGCGAAGACGCTGGCGCCGCTCGGCCGCTCGGCGGCCCGCGTCAGAAGTTCCGGCAGACCGTGGCCATAGAAGAGGTTGTCGCCAAGGATGAGGACGGAACTCTCGCCCGCCACGAACTCCTCGCCGATCAGATAGGCTTGCGCCAGACCATCGGGACTCGGCTGCTCGGCATAGGTGAAGCTTACCCCCCACGCCTCGCCGCTGCCGAGCAGATCGCGAAAGCGCGGCAGGTCGTGGGGCGTCGAAATGATCAGGATGTCGCGAACGCCCGCCAGCATCAGCGTCGTCAGCGGATAGTAGATCATCGGCTTGTCGTAGACCGGCAGCAACTGCTTCGACGCGGTCAAGGTCATGGGATGCAGACGCGTCCCGCTGCCACCGGCAAGTACGATACCCTTCATGTCCTCGACGCTTCCCATCCGCTTGCGTTTCGGGCGGCTTATATCGGCAGCGGCCGGGATGCGCCACAGGCGCTCACGCTACGAGATGCCCTCGCTCCGCCAGAAGCGCGAAAACCTGCTCCGCAAGCGTTTCGGCCGGCGTCGACGCGGTATCGAGCCGGATGTCCGGCCGGTCGGGCGCCTCATAGGGACTGTCGATCCCGGTGAAGTTGCGCAGCTCGCCTCGACGCGCCCGGCGATAAAGGCCCTTGGGGTCCCGCTCCTCCGCAACCGCGAGCGGGGCATCGACGAAGACCTCCACGAACTCGCCCTCGCCGAGCAGATCGCGGGCGAGAGCGCGCTCGGCACGGAAGGGTGAGATGAATGACGCGAGCACGATCAGTCCTGCATCCACCATCAGCTTCGCGATCTCGGCGACGCGGCGGATGTTCTCGACGCGATCGGCATCGGTGAAGCCGAGATCGCGGTTGAGACCGTGGCGTACATTGTCGCCGTCGAGCAGATACGTATGGCAGCCCTCAGAAATGAGGCGCGCCTCGAGCAGGTTGGCCACGGTCGACTTGCCGGAACCGGACAAGCCCGTGAACCACACGAGGACCGGCTTCTGGTGCTTGAGCGCGGCGCGCTGGGACTTGGAGACCGCAACGCTTTGCCAGTGGATGTTAGCGGCCCGGCGCAGGGCGAAGTCGAGGACGCCGGTGCCCAGAAGCGTTTCCTCGCTCGTGTCGTAGACGCGCACGCGGCGCAGGCGCCCACTGCGGTCGGTCAGATCGAAGGCGATGGGCGAACGCAGCGACAGGTTCACGGCTCCGGTCTCGCCGTCGCGCAGCGTGCGGGCGGCCAGCGGCTCGGCGATGCCCGGCTCGATGCGATGCTTGATCGTCGTGACGCTGCCGGTCACGATCTTTTCGCCGACTTTCAATCGATAGGCGCGGCCCGCGATCAGCGGCACCCCGCCCTGCCAGACGATGCGGGCGGCGAACTGGTCGGCGACCTCGGGTCGCTCCGTGAGGCGGCAGATGACGTCGCCGGGCGATACCGCAAGCGAACGGTCAAGGGTCAACCGGACCAGATCCCCATCCACGTCTTCGACGTCTTCGACCAAGGCACCGAGCCCCTCGCGAGCCTCGCAGACCGTGTCACCCTTCTGAAGAACGCCGGAAACGCACGAAACCTCGATCAGATGCCCCTCGACGGCACGAACGAGGGCACGCAACGGCTCGGCGTCGCCAGAGGCGGCGATGTCGCCGAGAATGGCGGCGAGGGACGAGGCTTGTGTCTCGCGAACGTTTCGGAAGCCGAAACGCCGGATGTCCGTGCTGCCGGCCGAGCCAAGGACGACGGCGTCGGGCGTTCCGCCCGCGGCGAGGCTTCGGGCCCGAACCAGATCATCCGGGCCGAAGTCGGAAAGGACCACGCAATCGACCACACCTCCTCGGAGCACGTCCGCGAGCGACACGATGTGATGACCGACGAGCGCGTCCTGAATGGCTCGCGCGTCGCCGATGACCGCGACACTCAGCCGACGATCTCGCCTCACGCGGAGAGCGCCGCAAGGAAGCGACGTACCGTCTCCGGCATTCCGTATTCCAGGGCATCGGCCGTCAGCGCGTGGCCGATCGAGACCTCGGCAAGCCGGGGGATCGCCCGCTTGAGCGCCGGCAGGTTGCCGACCGTCAGATCGTGTCCCGCGTTGACGTCCATCCCAAGCGCGAAGGCACGCTCGGCCGTCTCGCGAAGGCGGTCTATCTCCCGCATGGCGGCGTCGGCGTCGGCGTGGGTTGCGCCATAGGGGCCGGTATACAGTTCGATTCGCTCCGCGCCGAGTTCAGCCGCTGCCTCGAGACCCTGAGGAGATGGGTTCGAAAAAAGCGACACGCGAGTGCCCCGCCCTCGCAGACGCTCGATAACCGGTCGAAGGGTGTCGCGCGACGCCTCGAAGTCCCAACCGTGGTCCGATGTCGCCTGGCTCGGATCATCCGGCACCAGGGTCACCTGATCCGCCCGTGCATCCTCGCACAGGCGCAGGAAGTCATCGCTCGGATAACCCTCGATGTTGAACTCAGCGGACGGAAAGTCGGTGTCGATGAGTTCGCGCAGCGTCGGCAGATCCGAGAAGCGCACGTGACGCTGATCGGGCCTCGGATGCACCGTCAGGCCTCCCGCGCCGCTTTGCAGGGCGAGGCGACCGATATGGGCAAGGTCGGGCCAAGGCAGGTTGCGCCGATTGCGCAACATCGCCACGGCGTTCACATTAACGGACAAGACGGTCATGGGCGCGAAACTCCGGCACCGGACGAAAACCCGGCCTCCGTGGTTATGAGCAACGCCTGCGTCGATCAAGTCGCCGAGAAAGGGCGACCCAGCCGCCGGTCATCCGTGCCGGCGTTGCAGTTCGCCCTGACGGTTTGCGACCTGTCCGCCATAGCGCCGCTCGCGTGGAACACGCGAGTAGAGGTCGTCGATGGTTTCGACCATCCCCTGTTCGGTTGCCTCGTTCTCCGTGATGACGCCCGCCTCGTAGGCCGTCACGATCTCGGAAGCGGTCATCGCCGTCCCCCAACCTGTTGCCGCAAGGTGGTACTACGTGCGAGCCACCAATCGGTTCCGCCTGTATTCAGATAAATTTAACGACTCTTCGTTTGTGCCATGACGACAGACGCCCGCGCGCCGCATGTCGCGCAGAAATGGCTTGCGAAATCCGGCGATTGACGCAGGATCGCCGCTTCCGGATCGGCACCCATCGCGCCGATTCACGTCGGGAGAATCTTCGTGCCGCGTCTGCCGTTTCTCTTCACCGCCGCCGTGGCCAGCGCCCTGTTGGCCGGCTCCGCCTTCGCCGCGCCCGTCGTCGTCTCCTCGAAGATCGACACGGAGGGCGGCGTCATCGGCAACATCATGCTGCTCGCGCTCCAGAATGCCGGAATCGAGACGACCGACCGCCTGCAACTCGGCGGCACGCCCGTGATGCGGCAGGCGATCACGGCGGGTGAGATCGATATCTACCCGGAATACACGGGCAATGCGGCCTTCTTCTTCAATAAGGCGGACGCGCCGATCTGGAAGGACGCAGCGGCGGCCTACGAAGAGGCCAAGAAGCTCGACTACGATGCCAACAAGATCGTCTGGCTGACGCCCGCGAGCGCCAACAATACGTGGGGGATGGCGGTCCGTGACGACGTGGCGAACAGCAACAACCTGAGGACGCTCAGCGACTTCGGCCGCTGGGTGTCGGGCGGCGGCGACGCCAAGCTCGCAGCGTCGGCCGAGTTCGTGAACTCGCCTTCCGCCCTGCCGGCCTTCCAGACGACGTATCAATTCACGCTGAAGCCCGAACAGCTGCTGACGCTCTCCGGCGGCGATACGGCGGCGACGATCGCCGCGGCCGCTCAGGGGACGAGCGGGGTCAACACGGCCATGGTCTACGGGACGGATGGCGGCATCGCGCCGTCCGGCCTCAAGGTGCTGGAGGACGACAAGAACGTCCAGCCAATCTACCAGCCCGCGCCGATCGTTCGCGAGGCGGTTCTCCAGGCGAACCCGAAGATCGCCGACGTCCTGAAGCCCATCTTCGAGAAGCTCGACCTCGAGACGCTGCAGGACCTGAACGGCCGCGTCCAGGTCGGCGGCGAGCCGGCACGCGCGGTCGCCGAGGACTTCCTGAAGAGCCACAATCTCCTGCCCTGACCGGGCCGGTTCGCGAACAGCGCGGGCCGCCGTATCCGTTCGGGATGCGGCGGCCCTTTTTCGTTTCGGCGGACGCCTACTGCTTGAGCGCCGCCTTCTCGGCCTGCGCCTCGCAGACCTCCACATGCTTCTTGAGGGCTTCGATCGAGAGGATCGCCGCAACGGAGCGGATATTGCGCCCCTGCATCTGCGGCATGTCCTGCACGCGCTGGAGGCGGACCAGAAGTTCGGCTCGGCTCATGGATCTCTCCTTGGGAAGAGCACCGTCCGGAAGGGAGATCACCCGGACGGCGCAGTGACGACGGCGCCAGGCACCGCCGATGGCTAGTGGGCCAGCGCGGCGCCGGCGAGCTGCGGCAGCTCGATGTCGACCTCGAGCATCGAGATCTGGTCACCGCGATCCATCTTCACCTTCACCTTGTCCCGATTGACCGGAACATGCTTGGCGATGACGGCGAGGATCTCCTCCCGCAGCACCGACACGAGGTCGGCCTGCCCGATCTCGGCCCGCTCGTGCGCGAGCAGGACCTGAAGGCGCTCACGCGCCGCCGGCGCGCTGGACGAAGCGGCGGACCGCTTCTGGAACAGGTTGAAAAGGTTCATGCAGCCCTCCGGCCGAAGAACTTGTTGAGGAGCCCCTTGCTGCGGTCGGCCGGCACGGTCATCGGAATGGTCTGGCCCATGAGACGCCGCGCGGCGTCCGCATAGGCCCGTGCCGGAGCGCTCTGGGCGTCGCTCAGCGTCACGGGCGTGCCGAGGTTCGAGGCGCGCAGCACTTCCGGGCTCTCGGGCACGATGCCGAGGAGCGGGATCGAAAGGATCTCCAGCACGTCGTCGATCTTCAGCATGTCCCCGCGCTCGGCGCGCATCGCGTCGTAGCGCGTCAGCAGGAGATGCTTCTCGATGCGGCTGCCGCTTTCGGCACGAAGGGTCTTCGAGTCGAGAAGGCCGATGATGCGATCCGAATCGCGAACGGACGACACCTCGGGGTTGGTCACGACCACCGCGACGTCGGCGTGGCGCATCGCAAGCGTCGCGCCGCGCTCGATGCCGGCGGGGCTGTCGCAGATGACCCAGTCGAACTGCGCGCGGAGCTGGTCCATCACGCGATCGACGCCGTCCTGCGTCAGGTTGTCCTTGTCGCGTGTCTGCGAGGCCGGCAGCAGGCAGAGCGTATCCACGCGCTTGTCGCGGATCAGCGCCTGGTTGAGGTTGGCGTCGCCCTGCACGACGTTGATGAGGTCGTAGACGACCCGGCGCTCGGCGCCCATGACGAGGTCGAGGTTGCGCAGTCCGACGTCAAAGTCGACCACGACGACCTTCTGGCCGGCCTGGGCGAGGGCCGCTCCCAAAGCTGCCGTCGAGGTCGTCTTTCCGACGCCCCCCTTGCCCGATGTCACAACCATCACTTCAGCCATGGAGGCCATTCCTTCCCTTGTTGTCGAGGCCCAGACGGTCGGGCTGCCTGAGTTGCGTGCCGTGGAACGCCTGCCGTATCACGCGGGCAGGACCACGGTCTTCAGAACGGTATCGTCGAGCCAGGCATGGACCGGCTGTCCGAAGACCTTGGGGTCGATGTCCTCGGCGGTCTTGTAGAGACCGTCGATGGCGATGAGCTCGGCCTCGAGCTTGCGGCAGAAGATGCGCGCATTCTCGTTGCCGCTGGAGCCGGCGAGCGCCCTGCCCCGCAGCGCGCCGTAGACGTGGATCGAGCCGCCGGCGATCACTTCCGCGCCGGACGAGATCGAGCCGAGCACGGTGACGTCGCCCTCCGGGAAGATGATGGACTGGCCGGAGCGGACGGGCGTCTCGATCAGCAGCGAGGGGGTGGGCGCCGGCATGGCGAAGCGGGCCTGCGCGGTCTCGACCGCCGGCTTGGCCGCCGCCGGGGCAGCGCCCCCCTCCGGCACCTCGATGTCGGGAGCGTTTCGGCCGCCCCGCATCTCGGGCGGCATTCCGGGACCGAGGATCGAGGGCAATGCGCCCTCGATGCCCATGACGCGGACGTTGCGCTTCGTCAGCTCGGCCAGGAGGTCGGCGAGCTGTTCGCGCGTGATGGGGAGACCGCTGACGTCGAGGACGATCGGGCGGCCGAGAAAGAAGCCGGTGGATCGCCGCGCGAGATCGTCCAGCTGGGCCAGCCAGTCGCGGAACGGCAGTTCCGGCGAAAGCACCAGGGCCAGGAAGGATCGACCGCGCAGGCGGACCGCTTTGCGGGATGTTAATGTTTCGGTCATCATCGTTAAGGCTTCGTTGATGACCGACTGAACACCCTCAGGCTTAACTGAGGGTTAATTTTCGGGTCCCGCTCGTCCTCGAGACGGAACCCGTTGCAGATCAGTCGCGGAAGACCACCGTCTTGTCGCCGTTCAGGATGACGCGGTTGTCGAGATGCCAGGCGATCGCCCGGGAAAGGACGCGGCGCTCGATGTCACGGCCTTTGCGTACGAGGTCCTCCGGCGCGTCCTGATGCGAGATGCGCTCGACGTCCTGCTCGATGATCGGACCCTCGTCGAGGTCGGCGGTCACGTAATGAGCCGTCGCGCCGATCAGCTTCACGCCGCGCTGATGCGCCTGATGGTAGGGCTTGGCCCCCTTGAATCCAGGGAGGAACGAATGATGGATGTTGATGCAGCGGCCCGAGAGCGCGGCCGACATCTCGTCCGACAGGATCTGCATGTAGCGTGCCAAGACGACGAGGTCGGCGCCCGTCTCCTCGACGATGGAGAGGATGCGCCCCTCCTGTTCGCGTTTGGTGTCGCGCGTCACCGGCAGGTGGTGGAACGGGATGCCGTCGAAGTCGTGGTGCCCGTAGGTCTCGCGCGGGTAGTTCGCGGCGATGCCGACGATGTCCATCGCAAGCTCGCCGATCCGCCAGCGGTAGAGCAGATCGGCAAGGCAGTGATCGAAGCGCGAGACGAGGATCAGCACCTTCTGCCGCTTGGCGCTCGACGAGACGCGCCACTCCATGCCGAAGCGGTCGGCGATGGTCTCGAAGCCCTTAGTCAGGCTGTCCACCGTCACCACCGCCTGAACGATCGCGAAGCGGACGCGCATGAAGAAGCGCCCTGTCTCGGGATCGTCGAACTGGGCGGCCTCGCGAATGTCCGCCCCGTTGTCGAAGAGGTGCCGCGACACCGCCGCCACGATGCCCGGACGATTCGGGCAGGACAGGGAAAGGATGAAGTCTTCGGACGTGGGCACGGCGCTCGGGGCTCCCTCGGGGCGGGCGAAACGGATGGTTCGCCTTAGCCGATCGCCGCGCGCTGCGGTAGCGACGAGACGACAGCGCCCGGAAGAAGCCCGACAGCGATCAGATCGAGCCCGCCTCGACCATGTAGTTGTTGGCGGTGCACATGGCCGCGTCGTCGGAGGCCAGGAAAAGGA
The DNA here is from genome assembly GCF_001463765.1 of Aureimonas sp. AU4. Classification (GTDB taxonomy): domain Bacteria; phylum Pseudomonadota; class Alphaproteobacteria; order Rhizobiales; family Rhizobiaceae; genus Aureimonas. Next base: position 20,452 of record NZ_BBWK01000003.1, read on the forward strand.
CCATGCGCGCGAGGTAGACCGGCTCGATGGGAACCGGAATGCACTGCCGAGCAAGCGTGCGGTCCAACGCCTCGGGCGTCACCCAGAGTTCCTTCTGCCGGTCCGTCATCACCCAGCCCGGCACGACCGTATTGACGCGGATGCGATGGGGCCCGAGGTCGCGCGCGAACGAGCGCGTCATCCCGTGAACGGCAGCCTTGGCCGTGGTGTAGACCGGCATTCCGCCGCCCGCCTCCCACCAGGAATTCGAGCCGAGGTTGACGATCGAGCCGCGATTGGCGGCGATCATGTCGGGCGCGACGGCCTGGATCGCGAAGAACATGTGCCGCAGGTTCGTCGCGATGCGCTCGTCGTAGTAATCCGGCGTGACGTCCTGCCATCCGTGGCGGTCGTCGCGCGCGGCGTTGTTGACCAGAACCTCGGCCGGTCCGACCCGTTCGCGCAGGCGACGGAGCGCGACGCGCAAAGCCTCGATGTCACGCAGATCGCACGCCTCGAACGCGACCTCACCCTCTCCGGACGCCTCGATCTCCGCGACGAGCGAAGCGGCGCGCGTCTCGTCGAGATCGACGAAGCCGACGCGCGAGCCCTGCGCCGCAAAGGCGCGCACGATGTCCGCCCCGATGCCCGACGCGCCGCCCGTGACGAAGACCGAGCGGCCGTCGAGGCTCGGATAGATGGCAAAGCTCATGGTCGGTCCCCTCGGTCGCCGGATGCGGCGCCGGGGGTGTGGAGGACGCCTCGGACCGCGTCAAGCTGCCGGTTCAGGCGAAGACGCCGCGATCGCGGTTGAGCCTCCACACCGAAAGATTGAGCACCAGCGCGACGCTGACCCAGACGAGATACGGCACGAGAAGCCAAGCGGCGAACGTGCTGACCGGGGCGAAGACCGCAATGTTGGCGGCAACAAGCAGCCAGAGCGCGACGATATCGCCGAAGGCGAGGTCCGGACGATGCTTCCCGAAGAAGAGCCACGACCAGAGCAGGTTGGCGAGGAGTTGCGCGCCGAAAACCAGAAACGGCCAGCCGGGACCGATCTGCCGCCAGACGAGCCAGCCGCTGATGGCGATCAGCACGTAGAGGATCGACCAGACGATCGGAAAAGCGAGATTGGGGGGCGTCCAGCCGGGCTTCTTCAGGCCCCGGTACCAGGATCCCGGCTTGAAGAGGATGCCCGTCGAGGCGACGGCCGCGGACAAAAGAAGAAAGGCGATGAGCGACACGGCGGATTGTTCCCGGGCAACCTGAAGGATAGTTTTCCTCCGGTCTAGTCCCGTCCTCCAGAGGAGCCAACCCGCCATGGCGACGCGCGTCGCATTCCTGTCCATGCTCGTGCTACTCGCCACGGGAGCCGTCGCCCCAGCCCAGGACTTTGGTCCGAGCGAGGCCGAGACGCTGCGTAGCGTCGAGACTTGTCTGGCGTCCGCCAAGGACGATCCGAGACGCTGCATCGGAAAGGCGTCGGACAAATGCACCGCCCTGCCGGGCGCGGAGACGACGGAGGCGATCGACACCTGCCTCGAAAGTGAACGGGCCGCCTGGGACACGATCCTCAACCGCAACTACAAGGCGGCCATGAAGGCGGCCGAGGAGAAGGACCGCGAACTTTCGGCCAACTACGAGACCGATATCGTCTCCACCCTGAAAGCCGCGCAACGCGCCTGGATCGCGTATCGCGACGCCGAATGCGACCGCGTCTTCGCCTTCTGGAAAGACGGGACGATCCGGACCTCACAAGCGCTTTCCTGCCAGCGTGACCTCACCGGCGCGCGTGCAATCGAACTTGCCGCGACAGAGGATTGAGGCGCGCATCCTCGCGCGACGCATGAAGTCCCGGTCGTCTCCGGTTCTGCGTCTGCTGTCTTGCGGCCGGGCTTCGTCGCGCCGATAGACGTGGCCATGCCCAAGATCGCCTTCGTCGTCACCGAGGACTGGTTCTTCGCCTCGCATTTTCTGCCCATGGCCCGCGCCGCACGCGAGATGGGACTGGACGTCGTCGTCGTGACGCGGGTGCGCGACCATGCGGAGGCGATCGAGGCGACAGGCGCCCGCATCGTTGCCGTGGAAGCGGAACGCCGCAGCCTCGATCCGCGCGCGCTTCTGCGTGCGGTCGCCGACTTGCGCGCCGTTCTCGTCGCAGAGCGGCCGGACCTCGTCCATTGCATCGCCCTGAAGTCGATCCTGACCGGCGGCGCGGCGGCGCGCGCGGCCCGTATCGAACGCCGGGTCTTCGCTCCGACCGGGCTCGGGCTCGTGGGTGCGCGACTTGACGCGAAGGGGCGCCTGGGGCGCCTCGTGCTGCGCTCTTTACTGCGCGGTCCCCTGCGCTCGCCACGAACGGTCTTCCTGTTCGAGAACAGGGACGACCCGCTCGTGCTGGGGCTGGACCCGGCAGATGCCGACTGCCGTTTCGTCGGAGGCGCCGGCATCGACCCGCTCGCCCTACCCATTCAGCCACCTCTTGCCGACGGCCCGCTGCGTCTGGCTCTCGTCGCGCGCATGCTCTGGTCGAAGGGGGTCGATACGGCCGTTGAGGCCGTGACGCTCGCCCGGCGGCAAGGCGTCGAGGTCGAACTCGACCTCTTCGGCGCGCCCGATCCTTCGAACCCGCGCGCCATTGCGGCGGAGACGCTGCAGGAATGGAACGAGCGCGACGGCATTCGCTATCTTGGCCCGACGCGGGACGTGGTGGCCGTCTGGGCGCGGCACGACGCCGCGATCCTTCCCTCCCGGGGCGGCGAGGGCCTGCCGCGGACGCTTCTGGAATCGGCCGCCTGCGGCCGACTCAACCTCACCACCGACGTTCCCGGCTGCCGCTCGTTCGTGCGCGACGGCGTGGACGGCTTCGTGCGCCCAGTGGACGATGTCGACGGACTGGCGGGCGTCATCGCCGAACTCGCCGCCTCGCGCGATCTCGTTCACCGCTTGGGCGCGGCGGCGGCGGCGCGCGTTCGCGACGGGTACACGGAGCGCGACGTCATGGCGGCCGTGACAAGCCTTTATCGCGAGTTGTTGAGCGATACGGTCGCCGGTCACGAAGGGCGGCACGTGGCGCGCCAAACGTGAACGGTGCGATCCCGCTAGCGGGTTGATTTAATGCCCGAAACCGATAGCCCTTCGCCCCAACTGCCGCATCCGGAGCGCCCGCCCATGTCCACGATCCCGTTCATCGATCTCGCCACGCAGCGCGACCGCGTGCGTCCTGCCATCGAGGCGCGGCTTGGGCGGATCATGGATCAGGGCTCGTTCATCATGGGTCCCGACGTCACGGAACTGGAAATCGCGCTCGGCGCGTTTTCCGGCGCGAAGGAGACCATCACCTGCGGCTCTGGTACCGACGCGCTCGTCATGCCGCTCATGGCCTGGGGCATCGGCTCGGGCGACGCCGTCTTCGTGCCGAGCTTCACCTTCGCGGCAACCGCCGAGGTCGTCGGTCTGGTGGGCGCGACCCCGGTCTTCGTCGATGTGCTGCCCGGCACGTTCAATCTCGATCCAGCCCATCTGCGCCGCACCGTCGAGGAGGTCGTCCGACGCGGCAACCTCACCCCCCGGGCCATCATCGCGGTCGACCTCTTCGGCCAGATCGCCGACTATGCGCAGATCCGCGCCGTCGCCGACGAGTTCGGGCTGAAGCTCATCTCGGACGCCGCGCAGGGCTACGGCTCGACGCGCGACGGTCGTCAGGCCGGTGCCTTCGCGGATGTGGTGGCGACGAGCTTCTATCCCGCCAAGCCACTCGGTTGCTGGGGCGACGGCGGCGCGATGCAGACCGACGACGCGGAGCTTGCCGCGATCCTGCGCTCCATCCGCATCCACGGCCAGGGCAGCGACAAGTACGACAACGTCCGCCTCGGCCTGACGGCCCGCCTCGACACGTTCCAGGCGGCCGTGCTGATCGAGAAGCTTGCGATCTTCCCCGACGAGATCGAGGCCCGCACGCGCATTGCCCGGCGCTACCACGAACTTCTCGACGGGCTCGTCGCGCCGCAGACGATCGAGCCCGATGTCGTCTCGACCTGGGCGCAGTATACGGTCCGCATTCCCGGCGGACATCGGGACGCCTTTACGGTCGCCATGCGCGAGCGCGGCGTTCCGACCGTCATCTACTACGGCAAGGGCCTGCACCAGCAGACGGCCTATCGGCACTGGCCTGTCGGCGGCAACGGATTGCCGGTGACTGAGGCCCTATGCCGCGATGTCGTGAGTCTGCCGATGCACGCCTATCTCGACGAAGAGACGCAGGATCGGATCGTCGACGCGGTGCGCGCCGCGCTTGCGTCGCTCGGCCGGGCCGCCGCCTAAGATCGCGCTTCGGGGTCCAGCGTGAACCGACGAAGAAGCTGGCGCGCCACGCGCCAGATCGGCTTCGGCGTGCGGACATAGGCGTGGTGCGCGGCGAGCAGCAAGTAGGGATGGCGTCCCCAAAAGCGGCTGATCGGCAGCGCGAAGGGGTTGGGCGTCCGTGAGACAGCTTCCTCCGTCAGCGCGGTCCGGCTCTGCGCATCGAGCCGGGAGGCCCCCAAGAGACCCGGAAGCGCCTCCGCCGCCGTGACCCAGTAGCCTGCCCGCTCGCTGACGAGAGCGAAAAGCCGTTCCGCCGCGTGGGCCGCCGTGCCGTCCAACTGGCCCTTCTCGCGCGGGAACAGGTCTTCGAGTTCGTTCACCGAAAAGGCGCGCAAGGCATTGCGTCGGAACCAGAACATGGAACCGGCCGCAAAGCGTTTCTGCGCCAGCTCGTCGAAGTCGAGAGAGATGTCCATGCGTTCGGCAACGCGCCGCATCGCCCGGCGGTTGAGCGCGATCCGGCCCTCGAGCGGCAGAAGATGGGCGAGCGGCGCAACGAGCCCCAACTCCCGCTCGCGCTCCATCAGCCGCAGCGCGTCGGGAGTCCCGCCCTCTCCGACGAGCAGCGAGTCGGTCATGTAGTGCCGCCAGTCCTCGCCGTCGGCACGATGCTTCGATCGCTTGGTATGGAGCTTCAGACCGATGTCGAAGTCGTCCCCCATCTCGCGCAGCGCCCGGATGAAGGGCAGGACGTCGCGACCCCGGTTCTCGGTCCGCAGACGCCGCGTGTAGACGAGATGAGGCGTATCGACGCTCGCCAGTTCGATATCGTCGTCGCGGCAGGTGATCACGAGACCAAAGGGCCGGTCGAAGGCGGCCGCGATCTCGCGCGCCATGTCCGCCCAAACGTCCGGGTAGTGGACGTGGACGAAGACGACCGGCACGGCCCTCCCCGTCATCGCGCGGATGCGCGCTCCAGCGCTTCGAGGCAACGGACGACGCCCGAGCGCCAGTCCGGCAGCCGGTGCCCGAAGCTCTCGGCAAAGCGTGTCGTATCGAGCCGCGAGTTGGCCGGACGCTTGGCCGGCGTCGGATAGTCGCTGGTCGCAATCGGCTCGACACGGGCGGACGGTCCGCCGCGCTCGGCGGAGCGGGCGAAGATCTCTTCCGCGAAGCCCGCCCAGGTCGTCTCGCCCTCGGCTACCATGTGGAAGGTTCCGCGTGCCGTCGGCGTGCCGGTCCTGAGACCGCGCGCCACGGCCACGATGCCCTCGGCGATGTCCGGCGCATAGGTCGGCGTGCCGTGCTGATCGGCGACCACGCGAACCACGTCCCGGTCGCTTGCCAGCCGCAGCATGGTCTTCAGGAAGTTCTGCCCGAACGGGCCGTAGACCCAGGCCGTGCGCAGGATCGCGTGCGCGGGGTTAGCGTCGGCGACGGCTAGCTCGCCATCGAGCTTGGAGCGTCCGTAGACGCCTTGCGGACCGGTCGGCGCGTCTTCGCGATAGCGGCCTTCGCCTTGGCCGTCGAAGACGTAGTCCGTCGAGATCTGCACGACCGGAAGGTCGAATTCCGCCGCGACCGAGGCGACGTTGCGCGAGCCGTCGCGGTTCACGAGAAAGGCCGCCGCCTCGTCGCTCTCGGCACGATCCACCGCCGTATAGGCGGCCGCGTTGACCACGACGTCGGGCTTGAGTTCGGCAACGATGTCGCGGACCGATCGAGCCTGCGTGATGTCGAGGTCGGGCCGTCCGACGGCGACGATCTCGACGCCCTGCCCGTCGAGGGCCAGCATCGCCTGAGCGACCTGTCCCTCGCGCCCGGTGACCAGAATGCGCATGGGCTCAGACCTTCTCCGCCGTCTTCGAGCCGAGCCGCTCGCCGAAGTAGCGCTTCTCGCGGATCGGACGCCACCAGCTCTCGTTGTCCAGATACCAGCGGATCGTCTTCTCCAGGCCCGTGTCGAAGGTCTCCTCCGCGCGCCAGCCGAGCTCGGTCTCGATGCGGGTGGCGTCGATCGCGTAGCGCAGGTCGTGGCCGGGTCGATCCGTCACGAAGTCGATGAGCTGGCGACGCGAACCGGTGTTGAGCGGTGGCGCGTGGCGGTCGAGCGTGTCGCAGATCGTCTCGACGACGGTGAGGTTCGAGCGCTCGTTGCGCCCGCCGATATTGTAGGAGCGGCCGGGTACGCCCTTCGTGGCGACGAGCGCCAGCGCCTTGGCGTGGTCGCCGACATAGAGCCAGTCGCGCACGTTCTCGCCCCGGCCGTAGACCGGCAGGCGCCGCCCCTCCAGCCCGTTGAGGATCATCAGGGGGATGAGCTTCTCGGGGAAGTGGAACGGCCCGTAGTTGTTCGAGCAGTTCGAGAGAACCACCGGCAGGTGGTAGGTGTGGAACCAGGCCATCGCGAGGTGATCGGACGCCGCCTTCGAGGCCGAGTAGGGCGAGGACGGCGCGTAGGGCGTCTCCTCGGTGAAAAGGCTGTCGTCTAGCGGCAGATCGCCGTACACCTCGTCGGTCGAGACGTGATGGAAGCGGAAGTCCGCCTTTCGTCCATCGGGAAGCTTCGCCCAGTAGGCGCGCACGGCTTCCAGAAGCTCGTAGGTGCCGACGATGTTGGTCTGGATGAAGTCGCCCGGACCGTCGATCGAGCGATCGACATGGCTCTCCGCCGCCAGATGCATGACGGCGTCCGGCTTCTCGGCCTCGAGCAGTTCGGACACGAAGCGCCGATCGAGAATGTCCCCTTGCGCGAAGCGATAACGCGGGTTCGCCTCGACCGAGGCCACCGAGCCCAGCGTCGCGGCATAGGTCAGCTTGTCGAGGTTGACGACGGAATGGTCCGTATCGGCGATCAGGTGGCGGCAGACCGCCGACCCGATGAAGCCAGCACCGCCGGTGACGAGAATCTTCATCGGCTGGCCTCCTCGAAGACGAAGGGTGTCCGCGCCTCTTCCAGCGTCGGCGCGCTCGCATCCTTGGCGGAGAGAACGGGTTGGCGACCGGCGAGCGGCCAGTCGATGCCGATGGCCGGATCGTCGAAGCGGATCGAGCGATCATGCTCGCCGCTATAGCGAGCGGTCACCTTATAGAAGACCTCGGTGTCGGGCTCGAGAGTCAGGAAACCGTGGGCAAACCCCTTCGGCACCAAAATCTGGTTGAAGAGATCGGCCGACAGCTCCAGCGCGACCCACTGGCCGTAGCTCGGCGAGCCCTTCCGGATGTCGACCGCGACATCCAGGATGCGGCCGCGCAGGACGCGGACCAGCTTGTCCTGCGCGAAAGGGGGCTCCTGGTAGTGAAGGCCGCGCAGCGTTCCGGCTTCGGCGGAATAGGACTGGTTGTCCTGCATCCAGTCGAGGTCGATGCCGTTCTCGCGCAGCCGGTCCTGATTGAAGGTTTCGGAGAAGAAGCCACGGTGGTCGCCGAACTTGCGGGGCTTGATCTCCAGAACCTCGGGAATTCTCAGCTGCCGTACGTCCAGCATTCGTCGCATCACCTCGGGATGGCGCGGCCGGGCCGCGCAGAGCCGGCCGGACTACAAGGACCCAGGCGCGGCGGTTGCCGCGCACGGCCTATCGCATGGGGCGTGCAGGCTCAAGCGTCGGAATGGTCCGACGGGGTGGCCGGCCGGCATTTCGGGAGGGGCATCGCCCCTCGAGCCGGCTCAATGGACGCTGAGGCCCTTGTCGTCGAACCGATGAAGACGCCCAGCCTCCGGCGTCAGGTAGACGGTATCGCCGTGGTTCACGCGGAAGTCGCCCGGAGAACGGGCCGTCACCTGCTCGCCGTTGTCGAGCTTGATGTGAACGAACGTGTCGGAGCCGAGATGCTCCGAGACGCCGGCCGTCCCGCGAAGCTCGCCGCCGGTCGTGGACAGCGCAAGATGCTCGGGCCGGATGCCCATGGTCGCGGCGCCGCCGCGCGCGGCGTACTCGCCCTTCAGGAAGTTCATCTTCGGCGAGCCGATGAAGCCGGCGACGAAGAGGTTCGCGGGTCGGGAATAAAGTTCGAGCGGCGAGCCGACCTGCTCGATGTTGCCCCGGTTCAGGACGACGATCTTGTCGGCCATGGTCATGGCCTCGACCTGGTCGTGGGTGACGTAGATCATGGTCGTCTTGAGCTGCTGATGAAGCTCGGACAGCTCCAGTCGCATGTTGACCCGCAGCGCCGCGTCGAGGTTCGACAGCGGTTCGTCGAAGAGAAACCCCTTGGGCTCGCGCACGATGGCGCGGCCGATGGCGACGCGCTGGCGCTGGCCGCCGGAGAGCTCGCGTGGTCGCCGGTGAAGGTAGTCGGTCAGGTTGAGCGTCGCCGCGGCGGCCTTCACCTTCCGATCGATCTCGTCCTTCGGCATGTTCGCCATCTTGAGCGGGAAGCCGATATTGGCCGCGACCGTCATGTGCGGGTAGAGCGCGTATGACTGGAAGACCATGGCAAGGCCGCGCTTGGCGGGCGGCGCCTCGGTGACGTCGCGCCCGTCTATCTCGATCTTGCCCGCCGACACGTCCTCCAGCCCCGCGATCAGGCGCAAGAGCGTCGACTTTCCGCAGCCCGAAGGACCGACGAAGACCACGAACTCGCCGTCGCGGATGTCGAGGTCGATGCCGGGAATGATCACGGCGTCGCCGAAGGTCTTGCGCACCTTCTGGAGGTGGATCGCACTCATGAACGCGTTTCCTTTGCGAGACGGGTCACTTCACGGCGCCGAAGGTCAGGCCGCGAACCAGCTGCTTCTGCGAGAACCATCCGATGATGAGAATGGGCGCGATGGCAAGCGTCGAGGCGGCCGAGAGCTTGGCGTAGAAGTTGCCCTGCGGACTGGAGAAGGAGGCGATGAAGGCCGAAAGAGGCGCGGCGTTGGTGGTCGTGAGAAGCAGCGTCCAGAAGGCCTCGTTCCAGGCCAGGATCACGTTGAGGAGGATCGTCGAGGCGATGCCCGGAACCGCCATGGGGGCAAGCACACGCAGCAGCTCCTGCCGCAGGTTCGCGCCGTCCATTCGGGCCGCCTCCAGGATCTCGCCAGGGATCTCCTTGAAGTAGGTGTAGAGCATCCAGACCATGATCGGCAGGTTGATCAGGAACAGGATGACGATCAAGCCGAAGCGGCTGTCGAGCAGCCCGAAATTGCGGAACAGGATCGTGATCGGGACGAGCGCGCCGACCGCCGGCATCATCTTGGTCGACAGCATCCAGAGGAGAACGTCCTTGGTGCGCGGCGTGGGCGAGAAGGCCATCGCCCAAGCGGCGGGTATGGCGAAGAGAAGCCCGAGCGCCGTCGATCCGAGCGACAGGTAGATCGAGTTCAGAAGGAACGAGAAGTAGTTCCGCTGCTCCTGGATGGCGACGTAGTTTTCCGTCGTCCAGTCGAAGAACAGGAACTTCGGCGGGATGGCGATCGCGTCGAGCTCGGTCTTGAAGGAGGTCAGGACCGTCCAGAGAATCGGGAAGAAGATCAGAAGGCCAACCGCCCATGCGAGGACGGTCATGCCGATCTTGCGGCGGGGCGAGACGCGGCGCGACATCGAACTCAGGCCTCCAGGTTCTTGCCGACGAGGCGGACGAGAAAGATCGACACGACATTGGCGAGGATGACCGCGACAATGCCGCCCGCCGAAGCCGTTCCCACGTCGCCCTCGAGCGAGATGATCGACGCGATCAGGAAGGGCAGGTTCGAAGACGACTCGCCGCCGCCCGTCGTCACGAAGATCTCGGCATAGACGGACAGAAGGAAGATCGTCTGGATCAGGATGACGATCGTGATCGCTCGCTTCATGTGCGGCAGGGTGATGTAGAAGAAGATCGACAGCGGCTTGGCGCCGTCCATCTCGGCCGCCTCCTTCTGGTCCTCCGACAGCGACTGCAGCGAGGTCAGGAGGATCAGGGTCGCGAAGGGCAGCCAGATCCACGCGACGATGATGATGATCGACAGGAGCGGATAGTCGGTCAGCCAGTTGATGGACGGAAGGCCGAGCCCGTTCAGCGCCTGGCCGATGACGCCGTAGACCGGGTTCATCATCATGTTCTTCCACACCAGCGCGGCCACCGTCGGCATGACGAAGAAGGGGGCCAGCACCAGAAGGCGCACGGGCGACTGGCCGAAGAATTCCTGGTCGAGCAGAAGCGCGATCAGCGTTCCGCCGATCACGGTGATGGCGAGCACGCCCGCGACCAGGATCAAAGTGTTCTGGAAGGCGCTGAAGAAGCGCGGATCGGTCAGGAAGTACTGGTAATTCTCGAAGCCGACGAAGGGCGTCTCGGGATTGTAGAACCCGTAGCGCAGCGTCGAGAAATAGATCGTCAGAACGAGCGGGACGATCATCCAGATGAAGAGCGCGATGACAGACGGTGCCATCATGGCACGCGCGGCCGACTTCGTATGGGTGGTCGCCATGGGCTCGATCCGGAAAAGGGCGGCGATCCCCGGACGGGATCGACGGCGGTGAAACAGGCCGGGCGCAGCGGTACCCCGCCGCGCCCGGCAGTCTCGCGGGAAGGCTGGGACCGGCCTAACCCATGCGGCGAAAATCGATAGGACCTGCCGGGCGCCTTGCGATGCGCCCGACAGGCCCGGCTCTCAGCCTACTTGATGTAGCCGGCGCGGGTCATCTCGCGCGTCGCCTGGGCCTGGGCCGCGGCGAGCGCCTTGTCGACCGTGGTCGAGCCCGAGAGAGCCGCCGCCATCTGCTGTCCGACCGCCGTGCCGAGCCCCTGGAACTCCGGGATCGCGGCGAACTGCAGGCCGACATAAGGCTTGTCGGGACCGGCCGAGGGATCGGCGCGATTGATCGCGGCGAGCGTCTGCTCGGCGAAGGGCGCGGCCTTCGTGTACTCGGGGTTCTTGTAGAGCGAGGTGCGCGTGCCCGGAGGCACGTTGGCCCAGCCCTCCTTCGAGGCCACGAGGTCGGCATAGGCCTTCGAGGTCGCCCACGAGATGAACGTCTCGGCCGCTTCCTTCTTCTGCGAGGAAGCCGGAATGGCCAGCGACCAGGCCCAGAGCCAGTTCGCACCTTCGTTGGGGCAGCTGTCGGTTCCGCACGGGGCCGGCGCGAAGCCGACCTTATCGGAAACCTGGCTCTGCTTCGGATCGGTCACGAAGGAAGCCGCGACAGTCGCGTCCATCCACATGCCGCACTTGCCCTGGCCGAAGAGCGAGAGGTTCTCGTTGAAGCCGTTCGAGGCCGCACCCGGGGGGCCGTACTTGGTCATCAGGTCGACGTAGAGCGTGACGGCCTTCTTCCAGCCCTCGCTCTCGAACTGCGGCTTCCAGTTGGCGTCGAAGTAATTCGCGCCGAATTCGCGAGCCATGTTGCCGAGGAAGGCCATGTTCTCGCCCCAGCCCGGCTTTCCGCGAAGGCACAGGCCGTACACGCCGGCATTCTTGTCGGTCATCTTCTCGGCGGCCTGGGCGATGAAGTCCCATGTCGGCTTCTCGGGCATCTTGAGCCCGGCCTTGTCGAGGAGATCCTTGCGATAGAGCGTCATGACGCTCTCGGCATAGAAGGGAGCGGCGTAAAGCGTGCCGTCGGTCGAGAGCGCCGCGCGGATCGGCGGCAGCAGGTCGTCGGCGTTGTACTCGGCGCCGAGGTTGCTGAGCGGCGCCAGCCACTGCTGCTTCGACCAGATCGGAACCTCGTAGGTGCCGATCGTCATGATATCGAATTGCCCGCCCTTGGTGGCGATGTCGGTGGTCACACGCTGGCGCAGCACGTTCTCCTCGAGCGTCACCCAGTTCACCGAAATGTCGGGATGCTGCTTGGTGAACTCCGACGTCAGACCCTGCATGCGGATCATGTCGTTGTTGTTGACGGTGCCGATCGTCAGCGTCGTCTGCGCCAAAGCCGGCGCAGTCGCCAACGCGGCCAACGAAATCGCGCCCGCCATCCATGCACGGTAATTCATGTAGAGCCTCCCAAAGCCTACTGACGGGCAAATACCCGGCGTGCGGGCAAATTCCCACCGATCCCGGAGCCTTGTCAAACGATTCTCGTGCCGCACCGCACGCGCCGCGATCAGAGCTCCATCGGTTATTTCTTTCTCGCCTTCCGGTGCTTTGCAAGGCCCCCGCCATCAACCGCCGCGAGAAGGAGACGCGCGGTCTCTTCGTCCGTGATGAGCTCGTCGACGAGGTGCCCGCGCAACGCTCCGAGGATGGCCTCGACCTTGGAGGCTCCCGCCGCCACCCCAACAACCCGGGTCTCCGTAGGAAACGGAAGCGGGACGCTGAGCACGCGGCCGTTAAGGGCGCAATCGAGGACGCGCCCTTCCCGATCGAAGACCCAGCCGATGATCTCGCCCACCGCACCTTGCGCCATGACCTCGTCGCACTCCTGCTGTGAGATGAACCGGTCGACCAGAAGCTGTGCCTGCGGACCCATCTCGCCGATTCCGACGAAGGCGATGTCCGGCCGCTCCGCCAGTTCGTGCAACGGCCTCAGCATGGCCTGTCCTCGCAGGACGGTGCGCTCCTCGGCCGAAGGTGCGACGACCGGCAGCGGCATCGGGTAGTGCGCCGCCGCGATCTTGTCGGCAAGCGAGAAGATGACGTTGTAGACGGCGGCCGTGCCGTCCGGCGCGATGCTGCCGGTCAGCGATACGATGCGGTGCTGCGGGCAGCGCACCGGCGACATCTGCTCGACAGCCGCCCGGAGGCTCCTTCCGGTCCCGACCCCTACGACAAGCGGCTCGGCGCGCTGCAACTCCCGTTCGAAACGCGCGGCACAGGCGGAGGCGATACCGAGAAGCGAAGGTCTTGCCGAATCGGACATGGCGACCTCGATGGCATCCAATCCGAAGTGCTCTGCGAGGCTGCGGCCGAGCTCCAGCGATTCGGCAACCGGATGCTCGATCCGCACCCGCACAAGCCCCGACGACATGGACAGGGAGACCAGACGCTGCGCCGCCTGCCGCGACAGACCCAGTTTGGCCGCGATCTCGTCCTGCGTGTTTCCCGCGACGTAGTAGAGCCAACCGGCGCGCGCCGCCATGTCGAGCCTGTTGGCAGGCTCCTCCTTGGATTTGGCCATCGTGTCCTCCCGAGCGCTGCGGGCGGGCAAGATGGGCGAGGGAGGGAGGTGGGCGCAAGCGCTCGCTCAAGCTTTCGACGATTTGCGGCTTGTCTGCGCATTTCCGGCAAAAGCCGCTTGGCATTGCTGCGGTTTCGCGCATCATTCCCGCAGGGCAGCAAAATGGAAGGACGGGGCTTGAGCGGGTTCGACGAGATGCTGGTGTCCGATGCGGACGTGCGCGCCCCCTATCGCCGCTTTCATTCCTGGTTCTCGCAACAGGTTCCCCAGACACTCGCCCAGAAGGCCACCGAGGCGGAAGGTTTCTTCCGGCGAACCGGCATCACCTTCAACGTGTACGGGGAACAGGAGGCGTCCGAGCGGCTGATTCCATTCGACCTCGTGCCGCGCATCATCTCCGGCGCCGAGTGGAGCCGGCTGGCGGAGGGGATCGAACAGCGCGTTACAGCGCTCAACGCCTTCCTCGACGACATCTACCACGGCCAGGAGATCGTGCGGGCGGGCATCGTTCCCAGACGCCTGATCGACAACAACGAGGCCTTCCTGCCCCAGATGGTCGGCTTCCGGCCGCCGGGCGGCGTTTACACGCACATCATCGGCGTCGACATCGTGCGCACGGCCGAAAACCAGTTCTACGTCCTGGAGGACAACGCCCGGACGCCATCCGGCGTGTCCTACATGATCGAGAATCGCGAAACGATGATGCAGATGTTTCCCGAACTCTTCGCACAGAACAGGGTGCGGCCGGTCGAGACGTACCCCGGGCACCTGCGCCGCTCGCTCTCGGCCGTCGCGCCGGCCGCTTGCGAGGGCTCGCCGCGCGTCGCGATCCTGACGCCCGGCATCCACAACTCGGCCTATTACGAGCACGCCTTCCTGGCCGACCAGATGGGCGTCGAGCTGGTGGAAGGATCCGACCTCAAGCTGATCGACGGGCGCATCGCAATGCGTACGACCGAAGGCTACCTGCCCATCGACGTCCTCTACCGGCGGGTCGACGACGCCTATCTCGACCCCCTCGCCTTCCGTTCGGACTCGATGCTGGGCGTGCCCGGCATCATGGACGTCTACCGCGCGGGCGGCATCACGATCGCCAACGCGCCCGGAACCGGCATCGCCGACGACAAGGCGATCTATTCCTACATGCCGGCGATCGTCGAGTTCTACACCGGACGCCCCGCCCTTCTGGAGAACGTTCCGACGTTCCGCTGCGCGGAGCCCGACAGCCTCAGCCATGTCCTCGACAACCTGCACGAGCTCGTCGTGAAGGAGGTCCACGGCTCCGGCGGCTACGGCATGCTGGTCGGCCCCGCCGCCTCGAAGGCGGAGCGCGAGGTCTTCGCCGCCAAGCTGCGGGAGCGACCCGGCAACTACATCGCCCAGCCGACCCTTGCGCTCTCGACCGTTCCCATCCTGACGGAAGCCGGCCTCGCCCCGCGCCATGTCGACCTGCGCCCCTTCGTCCTCGTCAGCGACGCCGTGAAGATCATTCCCGGCGGCCTGACGCGCGTTGCCCTCAAGGAGGGATCGCTCGTCGTCAATTCCAGTCAGGGCGGCGGTACGAAGGATACCTGGGTGCTGGAGGACTGACCGCGTTCAAGCCTTTCTCTCGCCGATCTTCCTCACTCCTCGGAGGCATTTGCCGACCTCATGCCGCTTCTCGGACGCACCGCCAACGGCCTCTTCTGGATGCAACGCTACATCGAAAGGGCCGAGAACACGGCCCGCCTGCTCGATGCGGGACTGCGCCTGTCGCTCACCAACCTGAGCGGGCAGCCGGAAGAGTGGCAGTCGGTGCTGGTGTCGGCAGGCATCGAGACCCAGTATCTCGAGAAGTACGACGACTTCGCCCCCGAGCGGATCATCGACTTCATGGTCCGCGACCTCGACAACCCGTCCTCGATCCTGTCCTCGATCGGCGTTGCCCGGACGAACGGCCGCATGGTGCGAACCGCGCTGACTCGCGAGACCTGGGAGGCGATCAACGAGAGCTGGATCATCCTGCGCTCGCGCTTCGCGCGGCCGGTCGACGATCTGCCGGCTGTTCTGGATCTGGTGAAGGCGCGCACGGCGCTGATTCGTGGGTCGTTCTACGGCACGATGCTGCGCAACGAGATCTTCGACTTCTGCAATCTCGGCACGTTTCTGGAGCGCGCGGACAACACGGCGCGCATTCTCGACGTCAAATACTGGGTGCTTCTGCCGGACCATTCCTCGGTCGGCTCCTCGCTGGACAACTACCAGTGGGGCTCGCTTCTGCGCTCCGTCTCGGCCCTGAGGTCCTATGCGTGGGAGTACGAGCCGGAGTTCCGCGCGACCGACATCATCGACTTCCTCGTTCTCAACAAGCGCATGCCCCGCTCGCTGAGCTACTCCTACCGCTGCATCAACGACAGCCTCGACTACCTCGCGCGGGCCTATGGCGTCGAGCACGAGTGCCACCGGTTGGCGAAGGAGACGGCGGCGCGCTTTGAGTCGCGCACCATCAAGCAGATCATCGACGGGGGCTTGCACGAATTCCTGGAGGACTTGATCGTGGACGGGAACCGCCTGTCCAACGAGATCGCGCGTTCCTACGGCTTCTTCTCCTGAGAGTCTCAGCCTGTAAGATGCGCTACCCCCATCCCGGGCGGATTGAGTCGCGCAATCTTGTGGCCCGGTCCAGCCTCGCGCGATAAGCAGGCCCGCAAGTGAGGCGGCTCGGCTGCGGGAGGCGATATTCATGACCTATTGCGTCGGCATGCTCCTCGATCGGGGCATCGTGTTCATGTCGGACACGCGGACGAATGCGGGTGTCGACAACATCTCCGTTGTCACCAAGCTTCGCTCCTGGAGTGTTCCGGGGGACCGCTTCCTTTGCCTTCTCTCGGCCGGCAACCTTGCGACCACCCAATCGACGATCTCGCTTCTGGAGGAGCGCGGAGTGCTGCCGTCCGAGAGGCGCGGCAACTTTCTGAAGCAGCCCTCGATGTTCCAAACCGCCAAACTGGTGGGCGAAACGCTGCGCGAGGTCATCTCCTACACGGCCGAGGGCGGTCCCAACGCCGAGAGCCGTTTCCTCGGCTCGTTCATCCTGGGTGGCCAGATCAAGGGCGGGCGACCGCGCCTGTTCATGATCTATCCCGAAGGCAACTTCATCGAGGCGGGGCCGGACAACCCCTTCTTCCAGATCGGCGAACACAAGTACGGCCGCCCGATCATCGTGCGGACCTACGACGCGGCGATGCGACTGGAGGACGCGGTCAAGCTGCTGCTTGTGTCGTTCGATTCGACCATCAAGTCCAATCTCTCCGTTGGCCTACCCATCGACCTCCAACTCTACGAGACTGACGCGTTCGCCGCCGGCTACCGTCAACGGTTCGACCAGCGCGACCCGTATTTCCGGATTATCTCGGACGGGTGGTCCGACTCGCTCAAGGCGGCGTTCGACAGCCTGCCGGGCTTCGTTCCACAGGAGCCGGGCAAACCCGCCGCCAGCTGAAGCCGACTCAGACCGGCTCGCGGCGCAGGCCCTTGGTTTTCAGCTCGTCCAGGTAGGCGTTCCACCGCGCGTCGCGCTCGACGCCGAGCGAGGACAGGTAGCGCCACGTGAAGAGTCCGGTATCGTGGCCGTCGTCGAAGACGATCCGCACCGCGTAGTGTCCGACCGGCTGAACGTCGGCGATCGCGACGTCCCGCTTGCCGCCCACCGTCACGCGCTGCTCGGGCGAGTGCCCCTGAACCTCGGCCGAGGGCGAAAGGACGCGCAGCAATTCGGCCGAGAACGTGTCGCGCGCGCCGTCCGCGTGGACGACGGTCAGGCTTCGTCGGTCGCGCGAGACTCGGATCTGATCGGGCGCGCGGTCCTGATTTGTGGACGGCATCGTGAACTCCGTGGGACGCTTTGCTTGACCCTCCCCTCACCCCCTTCCACATTCGGGTGGGAATTGAAAGAAAAGGACGGCGCCGATGAGCGTCGGCGCTCCATGAACCTACTCGACCGGTCCGGTCCGATCACCACCAGCGCCGCGCCGATCGTCGATCCGTTCGGGCGCGCGATCTCGTACCTGCGCATCTCCGTGACGGATCGCTGCGACTTCCGCTGCACCTACTGCATGTCCGAGAACATGCAGTTCCTGCCCAAACGCGACCTCCTCACCCTCGAGGAGCTCGACCGCATCGCGAGTGCGTTCGTCGAGCGGGGCGTTCGGCGGCTGCGGTTGACGGGCGGCGAGCCCCTCGTGCGCCGCGACGTCATGCAACTCGTCCGATCGCTCTCGCGCCATCTGGCGACAGGCCGCCTCGGCGAGCTCACCCTGACGACCAACGGATCGCAGCTGGCCCGTTTCGCGGCGGAGCTCGCCGATTGCGGCGTGCGGCGCCTGAACGTATCGCTGGATACGCTCGATCCCGAGAAGTTTCGCGTGATCACCCGGCGCGGCGAGCTGGGCCGGGTGCTGGAAGGTATAGACGCTGCGCGCCGGGCCGGCATCCGGATCAAGATCAACGCTGTCGCGCTCAAGGGCTTCAACGAGTTCGAGCTCGCCGACATGATCGCCTGGGCCCACGGCGAGGGTCACGACATGACCGTGATCGAGACCATGCCGATGGGTGAGATCGACGAGGACCGCACAGATCGCTACCTGCCGCTCGATTTCGTGCGCGCACGCCTTTCCGAGCGATACACGCTGCAGGAATCGCCACACCGGACGGGAGGCCCCGCGCGCTATGTGACGGTCGCGGAGACCGGCGGGCGCCTCGGGTTCATCACGCCGATGACCCACAACTTCTGCGAAAGCTGCAACCGCGTGCGCCTGACCTGCACGGGAACGCTCTACATGTGCCTCGGGCAGGAGGACGCGGCGGATCTGCGAGCCGTCGTTCGCGGCTCGGAGGGCGACGAGGCGCTGCATCGCGCGATCGACGAAGCCATCGCGCGCAAGCCGAAGGGGCACGACTTCGTCATCGATCGGGCGACGCGACGTCCCTCCGTCTCGAGGCACATGAGCGTGACTGGGGGATAAGCGGTCGCACAGGGAACGAGCGGGCCGCTCAAGCGTTGGCGACGCACCGCGAGTTCAGCGGGGGCGTTTGTAGGAAGGTCGATCATGAAATCTGTTTGGAAGCCGGCGCTGGCGCTCGGAGCCGTCATGCTCGTTTCGACGGGTTGCACCACGTCCGAGCGGACGGTGGGTGGCGCGCTCATCGGCGGTGCCGGCGGAGCGGTCGTCGGCAATGCGGTCGGTGGCGGCACCGGCGCGGTGATCGGCGGAGTGGCGGGTGGCACCGCGGGTGCCGTGATCGGCCGCAACTCGGGCCGTCGCGGCTACTACTGAGGCGCGACGAAACGGATTTGACGCCGGTCGGCCCGTCGGCACTGGTCTCGTGCCGTCCGGCGTCCTAATCCCTCCCCATCCTACTCATGGGGAACGCATATCTTGCCGTCGTCCATACCGTCGTCCTCGACGGCAAACAGCAACGTCAGGGCGGCTGCCCTTATGGTGGCCTCCCAGACCGCCTTCGCCGTCAACGACACGCTCGTGAAACTGTCGTCAGGATCGATCGAGACGGCGCAGATCATGGCCCTTCGTGGTGTCATGACGACCACGTTGCTCGTCGGCCTGGCGCTCTGGTTCGGTGCCCTCCTGCCTTGGCGGCAGGCGTTCCACCGCGCTGTGATGTGGCGTGCCCTCGCCGATATCGGCACGACGATCGCCTATATCACCGCCCTTCGGCACATGCCGCTCGCCAATACGACGGCGATCTTCCAAGCGCTGCCGCTGACCATCACGCTGCTGGCGGCTGTGTTCCTGCGAGAGCGCGTCGGGTGGCGGAGGTGGTGCGCGATCGCGGTCGGCTTCGTCGGCGTGCTGATCATCGTGCGGCCGGACACCGAAGGCTTCAACATCTACGCGGTCTGGGTCATCCTGTCGGTGCTCAGCGCGGCGCTGCGCGATCTCGTGACCCGGGCGATGCCGGTGTCGATCCCCTCCCTCCACGTCGCCTGCATCACGGCCGGCGCCGTATGCCTGACAGGCTTCGCCTGGCTTCCGGCCGCCGGCTGGCAGCCCATGACGCCGACGCTCTGGACGATGCTCGCCGTGGCGGCGGTCGCGGTCGGCACGGGCTACGTTCTGATCGTGTTGGCCGTGCGGCTCGGCGACATGAGCTTCGTCGCTCCGTTCCGCTACAGCGTTCTACTGTCGGCCTTCGTGCTCGGGGTGCTCGTATTCGCGGAAATGCCAGGTCCGTCGGCGCTTCTGGGATCCGCGATCGTGGTTGCGAGCGGCGCCTACATGATTCGCCGCGAAACGCGGAGGGGGATCAAGACCGCCGCCGAAGCCGAGGTGCCGTGAGAACGCGAGTGTCGGTCGTCGGCGTGGTGCTGGCCGGCGGCCGGGGTTCGCGCCTCGGCGCGGACGTGCCGAAGCCGTTCGTGCATCTCGCCGGTCGCCCCCTGATCGAGCACGTCATCGAGCGGCTTGCGCCGCAGGTCGACGACCTTCTCGTCTCCGTCGCGCCGAGTCCGTTCGCTGATGCGCTCGGTCGGGTGGTCGTGCCGGATGAGGGTGAACTGTTCCAGGGTCCGGGCGTGGGGATCGTGTCCGCCTGGCACCATCTCGCAGCTCGCGCAGAAGATGCACCCTTTCAGCTTGCGCCCGCGGCGGGCGACACCCCGTTCCTGCCGCTCGACCTCGTCGAGCGTCTGTCGTCCTCCGTCCCGCCGGATGGCGTCGCGATCCCGACCTATCGGGGACGCTGGATACCCACCTTCGCCGTCTGGAGCAGCGAAGCCGCCTCGCGCATCGCTGACGCGCATGGCCGGTCGATCCGCGCGCTCGCGACGGCCGCCCCGCATGCCGTGGTCGATTTTCCACCGGTCGCCGATGCGCCGGACGGTGACCCGTTCTTCAATATCAATACGCCGGAGGATCTCGACCGCGCCCGTCTTCACGTGACACGTGGCGAAATCGGTTGAGTCGCACGGCATCGTCTCTTGCGCCGCGCGGGGAAACCGGCACTATCGCACCGATAATGGGCATGCCCGTTTCGAAGGCCCCAACGCCTGGTGCCGCGAAGTCATCGCCTTATTCCAAGGACTCATTGTTCCATGCGAACCATCAAGACCCTTCTCCTGGCTGCCGTGACGCTGTCGACGCTCGCCGGCGCGGCGGTCGCCCAGAGCGGCGACGCCAACAAGACTTGGACTGAGGTTCGCATCGGCTCGGAAGGGGCCTATCCGCCGTTCAACTTCCTCGACGCGTCGGGCAAGCTTCAGGGCTTCGACATCGATATCGCGAACGCCCTGTGCAAGCAGATGAAGGTCACCTGCTCCTTCGTGACGAACGACTGGGACGGCATGATCCCCGCGCTGCAGAACGACCGCTTCGACGCGGTGATCGCCTCGATGTCGATCACGCCCGAGCGCGAGAAGCAGGTGCTCTTCACCAACAAATACTACAACACGCCGGGCGCGCTGGCGGTGCCCAAGGACTCGACGATCGCCGACACGAAGGCGGCCTCGCTTTCCGGCAAGACGATCGGCGTGCAGGGCTCGACCACCCATGCGCAGGCCGTGGAGACATACTTCCCGGATGCCGATGTGCGCGTTTATCCGACCGCAGAGGAATACAAGCTCGATATCGAGAACGGCCGCCTGGACGCGGTTTCCGACGATATCGTCGTTCTGTCGCAGTGGATCGACAGCCCGGAAGGCGCGTGCTGCAAGGTGCTCGGAGCGCTTCCCCCGAACGAGCAGATCTACGGCCGAGGCGCCGGCATCGCCTTGCGCAAGGGCGACGAGAAGTTGAAGAAGATGTTCGACGACGCGATCATCGCGATCCGCGCCGACGGCACCTACAAGACGATCCAGGACAAGTACTTCAAGTTCGACGTCTACGGTAAGTAATCCACCGAGGACCGCCGCAGATGCAGGCAATCGATCTGCGGCGCCTCCTGCCGTGGCAGGACCGGGCGATGCTCTGGACTCGCTCCGGCGACTCGACACCAAGGGGCGTCCTGTGCCACCCGCAGGGCGCTCCGGTCGTTTCCCCGACGATGACGGGCCGTAGCGCGCGTCGGGTCACAGGGTCATGAATTTCCTTCAGCTTCTCAGTTTCGGCGACAACGGATGGGGCGACGAGATCGCATCCGGCGTGCTCGTCACGGCCGCGCTCGCGATCGCCACCCTTCCCTTTGGTCTTGGACTGGGTTTCGCGCTCGCCGTTGCCAAGCGCAGCGCCGACCCGGCGCTGCGTCTCGCCGCGCAGATCTACACGACCCTGTTTCGCGGTCTCCCCGAGCTCCTGACGCTCTTTCTGGTCTTCTACGGCGGCCAGAACGTTCTCAATCTCATAACCGGCGCGACCGGCTTCGAGCAGATTCTCCTCTCCAGCTTCGTAGCGGGCATGATCGGGCTCGGCATTGTCTTCGCCGCCTACGCGAGCGAGGTCTTTCTGTCCGCCTTCCAGGCCATCCCGGCCGGTCAGTGGGAAGGTGGCCGCGCGCTCGGCCTGTCCCGCATGGCGATCCTGCGCCTTGTCATCTTCCCCCAGCTCGTGCGGATCAGCCTGCCGGGCCTGACCAACGTCTGGCTGAACCTATTGAAGGACACCTCGCTCGTGTCGGTCATCGGCCTTGCCGATATCCTGCGGCAGACCGGAATCGCCGCCCGCGTCACGCGCGAGCAGTTTCCCTTTTTCGCCCTCGCATGCGTCCTTTATCTGTTGCTGACCTTCGCCTCGCTTGCCGTCGTCCGGCGCGTCGAAGGCTGGGCGCGGCGCGGCGAGGTCGCGCGATGACCATCACCGCCCCTGTGCAGTCACGCGCGAAGCCCGGCCTTCTCGGCATCCTGATCCTTGGCATCTGGGTCGCGGGCGGCATCGCCCTCGTCGCCTACCTCGTGTCGGTCTTCAATCCGACCTTCATCGGCACATACGGTCCGTCCTATCTCGCCGGTCTGCGGGTCACGATCACGCTGGTCGCGATCTCCTACACGCTCGGCGCACTTCTTTCCGTGGCAGTGGCGGCAGGGCGCATGTCGTCGAACCGCATCGCGCGGGGCATGAGCGGCGCCTACGTCACCTTCTTTCGCGGCACGCCGTTTCTCGCGCAGATCTTCCTCATCTACTACGGACTCGGCTCGTTCCGGGGCGCGATCGAGTCGGTGGGCCTCTGGTGGTTCTTTCGTGAAGCCTGGTACTGCGCCATCCTGGCGATGACTCTGAACACGGCGGCGTATCAGGCGGAGATCCTGCGTGGCGCCATCGAGAGCGTGCCGGCGGGGCAATGGGAAGGCGCGAAGTCGCTCGCGCTCTCGAGACTGACAACCCTGCGCCGCATCATCCTGCCGCAGGCGCTCATCGTCGCACTGCGCCCCTATGCGAACGAACTGATCCTGATGATCAAGACCTCTGCGGTGGTCGCGATCATCACCGTCTTCGACCTGTTCGGCGAGACGCGGCGCGCTTTCAGTAAGACATTCGATTTTCAGACATATATTTGGGCTGCCGTCTTCTACCTCGTGCTTGTCGAGCTTCTTCGTCACCTGACCGACTGGGTCGAGCGGCGTGCGACGCGGCATCTTCGCCGTTAGAAGCGCTGGCACCCGGGCCGAGAGCCGCAAAGAACAGATCGACGCGCCGATCGATCAGCGTTCGCTGGATCTCGGGACGCTCCGGCAGATCGTAGCCGAAAACGAGCCGGCGCAGGTCCGAGGCGCAGACCGCTTCCAGGAACTGCTCCGCCAAGAAGGCCGGATCCCACCGCTCCGTGATGGCGCCCTCGTCCGCCGCGCGTTGGAACTGCATCGTCAGCGCCGAAATCAACGGCTTCAAGTAACGGTCCGCGCCAAGCATCAGGCCACCGCCATCCCGCTGGCGTTCGGACTGGGACACCAGCAGGCGATAGACGTCGACGCTGAACGGCATCAGGATGCGACGGTGCATGTGATGCGCCATGTCGCGAAGCACTTTCACGGGCGTTTCGGTCACATCGTGATAGCGCGTGAACTCGCTTTTGGTTTCCGTGAAGAGATGGTCGGCCACCGCCTGGAGAAGGAGTGGCTTGGATCGAAACCGGGCATAGAGTGTCCGCTTCGAGATGCCCGCCTCGGCGGCGACCGCGTCCATGCTGGTCGCCTCGAATCCTTCGTCGAGGAAGCGTCTCGCTGCTACCGCGACGATCCTGCCGGTCAGTTCGGCAGCATCGGCCTTCGCCGGGCGGCCTCGCGGCCTCGACAGGCCCTTCGATATCGAACTCCCACGCGGCATTCCCAAGCGCCTCTCAGCATCACGAAACCCTTGAGTTCCCCAACGGAACCGGGACCGATTCGGTTCATGAGCCGGATATGGATTCCGCTGCGAGGATCGGCGATCGATGGCGTCGCTCCCGGCACCTCTTTCGCGGGCATTGCCGAACCTGCTAGCGCAGGCCGAAACGCAGAAGGTCGGAGTGGAATCGATGAAGGTCGCGTTCGTGGGCTTAGGTGTCATGGGTTACCCGATGGCGAGGCATCTTGTCGGCAAGGGCGGGCACGAGGTCGCCGTGTTCAACAGGACGGCCGAGAAGTCGGAGACGTGGGCCCGCGAGAACAAGGGGCGCAAAGCTGCGACGCCGCGCGAGGCCGCGATGGGTGCCGAGGTCGTGTTCATGTGCGTGGGAAATGACGACGACGTGCGCAGCGTCGTCTACGGCGAAGACGGCATCCTCGCGGACCTCGCGCCCGGAGCCGTACTCGTGGACCATACCACGGCGTCCGCGACCCTTGCGCGCGAGCTCGACGAGGCGGCGCGAGCGAAAGGCTGCGGCTTTCTCGATGCTCCCGTGTCCGGAGGACAGGCTGGCGCCGAAAACGGCGTCCTGACCGTGATGGTGGGCGGTGACGAGGCGACGTTCGAGACGGTTCGCCCGGTCCTTGACAGCTACTCGCGCATGGTCGGCCTGATGGGTCCGGCCGGCAGCGGGCAACTGGCGAAGATGATGAACCAGATCTGCATCGCAGGTCTCGTCGAGGGCCTCTCGGAAGCGCTGCATTTTGGCCAGAAGGCCGGGCTCGACCTTGCGAAGGTGGTTGAGGTCATCTCCAAGGGCGCCGCGGGTTCGTGGCAGATGGAGAACCGCCACAAGACCATGGCGGAAGGCCGCTACGACTTCGGTTTCGCCGTCGAATGGATGCGCAAGGACCTCGGCATCTGCCTCGACGAGGCGCGGCGCAACGGCGCCACGCTTCCCGTCACCGCCCTCGTCGACCAGTTCTACGCCGAGGTGGAGACCATGGGCGGTCGACGCTGGGACACCTCGTCCCTCCTGGCCCGCCTAACGCGTTGACGGCCGGCGACCGGGGCATCACGCGTCCCGGTCGCCCTTCTCGAGGATCATGTAGTCGAGCGGCAGCTCGGTCGTGTACTTGATTTGCTCCATCGCGAAGGACGACGAGACGTCCCGGATCTCGATCCGGGCGATGAGGCGCTTGTAGAAGGCGTCGTAGGCGGCGATGTCCGGCACGACGACGCGCAGGAGATAGTCGACGTCTCCGCTCATGCGATAGAACTCGACGACCTCGTCGAACTCCGAGACGACCTCCGAGAATCGCTTCAACCATTCCACGGAATGGGTCGCCGTGCGCACCGAGACGAAGACCGTCACGCGCGCATTGATCTTCGTCGGATCGAGCACGGCGACGCGACGCCGGATGACGCCCTCTTCCTCGAGCTTCTGGATACGACGCCAGCACGGCGTGGTGGACAGGCCGACACGCTTGGCGACGTCAGCCACCGCCAGCGTCGAGTCCTCCTGCAGGAGACGCAGGATTTTTTTGTCCAACCTGTCCATTCAGCGATCCCCGTTCGCGATAGGGCCTTTTAACAGGTCTCCGCGATGCGTCACGTCAGTTGCGCGACGAGCCGCCGCAACTCGGGCAGGAGATCGGCCTCGAACCACGTGTTGCGTCGCAGCCATGCGTTGTTGCGCCAGGACGGATGCGGCAGAGGCAGAAGCCGTGGCGTCGCCTGCATGAACGACTCGTTCCGCCATGCGGCGACCGCCGCACCGACCCTGCCCTCCGGCAAGGTGATGCCGGCCCGGCGCGCATGCCAGACCTGCGCATGGCCGCCGACCATGAGAAGGAGTTCGACGCTGCCGAGGCTTCGAAAGACCTCCTCGTGCCACGTCAGTCGGCACTCGCGGCGCGGCGGACGGTCGCCGCCATGCCGGTCGAGTCCGGGGAAACAGAACCCCATCGGCACGATCGCGATTCGGCTCCGATCGTAGAAGACATCCGGCCCGATCCCCATCCAGTCCCGGAGCCGTTCGCCGGAGGGATCGGAGAACGGAATGCCGGACTGGTCGGCCCGCGCGCCCGGTGCCTGCCCCGCAATGAAGATGCGGGCCGTCCGCGACAGGGCGACGATCGGTCTGGGCTCCCGCTCCAGAGGCCGTCCGATCGGCGCGTCGCGGCAGACGCGGCAGGACCGGCTACGCGTTTCCAGGTCGCAGGCACCCTCCGATCCACCCGAATGGTCCCGTTGCGTACTCCCCTCGGACAGTGGCTCCATCCCGTCGATCGGCGTCTCTTTACGCGTTTCTTAAGCCAATTCCTTAAGCTTTCCGCAACAGGATAGGCAGGCCCAAGCCGTATCCTGGATCGAGTTCCGCCGCGTTCGATGTCCCTAGCATCTCCGCCTCCCATGTCGCCAAGCCTGCGCGGCTCCGATGCCGGCAGCGACGTCGGCCGCACGCTGCGTCTGGCGCGCGAGCGCCTGGCATCGAGCGAGGGGCTTCCACCCGGCATCGAGCAGGACCTTCTGGAGCGCCACGTCGCCAGCGTCCCTCTCCTAGCTATATTGCAGACGGCGCTGCTCGGCCTGGTCATGCTCGTTCAGTGGAATGCCGACGGCTCCCTACCACTCCGCTGGATGGCGCTCGGCGTAGCTGGCCTCCTGCCCTCACTCGCCGCTGTCGCTCTTTTCCGCTCGCGTCATGGCGGAAGTCCCTCGATCGGGCGCTGGCCACGTCTTTTCCAGTTCGCGCTCGCGGTCATGACGCTCCCCCTGGTCGTCTGGACGCTCGCGCCAGACTGCGGAACCTGCGTGCCGACCATCGGCGAAGGCGCGCGTTTCGTGCTCGCGCTTGTCTGGGCGATCGGCGTTGCCTTTCTCGGCGCTCATCTCGCGCAAGCCGTGGCAGCCGGCCTGCTTCCGCTGGCAATCGCTTCGGCCGTCTCGCTCGCCGGCGGCGCGCGCTTTCCGATCGACGTCTTCGAGACGGCGACGCTGCTCGCCGTTGCCGGCTCCGGCCTTGCGGCCCACCGCTTCCGACGCTCATCGATCGAGCTGCTGCACCATACGGCGCAACGCGAGCAGCTGGTCGCGGAAGTCGAGATCGCACGGACGCATTTCGACGAGGCGCGGGCGCGGGCCGAGGAGGCCAGCCTCGCCAAATCGCGTTTCCTCGCCACCATGAGCCACGAGCTGCGCACGCCGCTCAACGCGATCCTCGGCTTCTCCGAGGTCATCATGAAGGAGATTCTCGGACCGCTCGGCAATCCGACCTACAAGGAATATGTCGGCGACATCCATACGTCGGGCCAGCATCTCCTGGACCTCATCAACGAGATCCTCGACCTTTCGCGGATCGAGGCCGGGCGCTACACGTTGAACGAAGAACCGGTGGAACTGGTCTCGGTCGCCGAGGCTTCGATCGCCTTCGTCCAGCTCAAGGCGGATGCCAAGAACATCTCGCTCGTCGGCGAGTTCGAACAGGGACTGCCGCAGCTTTGGGGCGATCCGCGCTCGCTCCGGCAGGTGACGTTGAACCTTCTGTCGAATGCGGTGAAGTTCACCCCGCCCAACGGCCGGATCCTGCTTCGGGTCGGCTGGACGGCGGGTGGCGGTCAGTACGTCTCGGTTCGCGATACCGGTCCCGGCATCCCGTCGCACGAGATCCCCATCGTTCTCTCGTCGTTCGGTCAGGGCGCGGCGGCCATCAAGAGCGCCGAGCAGGGCACCGGCCTCGGACTTCCGATCGTGCGGGCTCTCGTCGAGCTGCATAACGGCACGTTCGAGCTGCATTCCGCGGTCGGAAAGGGAACAGAGGCCATCGCGATCTTTCCGCATTCGCGGGTGCTGGAAGTCATGCCGGCCATGACGGAACTCGGCTGACGGTCGCGTTTGCGTGAGATGGCGCGCCACCGCGTTGCCGCGCCTCGCTCCGGCGCCCACCTAACGGAACATGACGCTTGACGGTCCCCTCGCCTTGCCGCCGCGAATGCCGCCTGTCCGCGGACCGCACGATTTGCCTGTCGTGCCGGCGGACCCTTGCCGAGATCATGCACTGGGCGACCATGACGGAGCCGGAGCAGAGAGCCGTGCTGGCGAGGCTTGCCCGGTTGCCGAATGCCTGACGGACGCGAGATGAGGGACCGCCTGTTCTGGATCGTCATCGCCCTCCTCGCCATCGGCGGCGCGATTCTCGTTCTTGGCGGGACAGGCTTCCTTGGAATGGCGGACGGAGACTTCGCCGGCCTCCTGTATGGCGGCGTCCTCGCCACCGTGATCGGCGCGGGCGTCGTTCGGTCGGCGCGGGGACGCTGGGGCCGGTCGGCGCTTGCGGCCGTCGCGTGGATGGCTGCCTTCGCGGTCGTGATCGGCCTTTACGCGTTCGGTCCGGAACTCCGCTTCGTGGGTGACCGGATGTTGTCGGTCCTCCAGCCGGGCCGCACGGTGACGACGGGAGAGGCAGGCGACCGTCAGGTTTCCGTCGAGCGGGCGCAGGACGGGCAGTTCCACCTCGAGGCCTCGGTGAACGGCGAGCGGCTGCGCTTCATCGCGGATACGGGGGCCAGCGTCGTGGCGCTCGATCGGGCGTCGGCCGCCCGCGCGGGCATTGCGACCGACACGCTGCGCTATACGACGCCGATCCGGACCGCGAACGGCGTGGCGCATGCGGCGAGCGTCCGCATCGATCGCCTCGACGTGGGCGGGATCGAGCGGCGCGACGTGCCGGCCGTCGTCGTGGACGAGCCGCTTGGCGTCGGCCTCCTCGGCTTGAGCTTCCTCGACACGTTCCGCTCGGTCGAGTTTCGCGGCGACCGCTTGGTGCTCACCGAGTAGCGGGGTCAGGCCGCGACGGTTTCGATGGGACGGACCTCGGTAAAAGCGCGCGCGATGAGGCTCGCATCGGCGCCGGGCCGCACCGCGTCCTCGGAGAGGATCTGCCGCCAGCGCCGCGCACCGGGACGGCCGGCGAAGAGCGAGGTCATGTGGCGCGTGACCTGCCCGAGGCGTCCGCCGCGCGCGATATGCTGCTCGGCGTAGTGCGTCATCGCCTCGATCAACTCGCCGTCCTCGATGGGACGACGCTCGACCTTCGCGATCAGCGGCGCGACGTTGCGCAGGTCGTCGGGCTGGTTGTAGGCCGCACGCCCCAGCATCACGCCATCGACGCGACCGATCTGCCCGGCGCCCGCCGCCACGCTTGCAAGACCGCCGTTCAACCCCACGAACACATCCGGCAGGCGGCGCTTCAGCGCGTAGACCCGCTCGTAGTCGAGCGGCGGAATCTCGCGATTCTCCTTGGGGCTCAGCCCTTTCAGCCAGGCTTTCCGCGCATGGACCCAGATCGCGGAAACGCCCGCTTCGACCGCCTCGTCCGCCAGCGCGTCGAGGGCGGGGCCGGTCTCCTGCTCGTCGACACCGATGCGGCATTTCACGGTGACGGGCACCGCGACCGCCTCGCGCATCGCCTTGAGACAGGCTCCCACGAGCTTCGGCTCGCGCATGAGACAGGCGCCGAACGCGCCCGACTGCACGCGATCGGACGGGCAGCCGACGTTGAAGTTGATTTCGTCGTATCCCATTCCGGCGCCGATCGCCGCGGCCCGGGCGAGCTTGTCGGGGTCCGAGCCTCCGAGCTGAAGCGCAACCGGGTGTTCGGCCGCGTCGAAGCCGAGAATGCGCTCGCGGTCCCCATGCAGCACGGCGTCCGCGACGACCATTTCGGTGTAGAGGAGCGCATCGGGCGCCAGCAGGCGGTGCAGCATGCGACAATGCCGATCCGTCCAATCGATCATCGGCGCGACCGCGAAGAGCGGCCGGCCGGGACGATAGGAAAACGGGACACTGCGTCGGGATTCCGTCATGGTCTGGCTGGACGCCTTCTGATCGGGTTTCGTGCGGAACCGACGCATTCCGATACCCGCAATGGAAACAGTCCGGCCAGAAGCCGGGCCGGGTCGGCCTGCTTTGCAAAAGCCGGAGGATTGCCTATAGGCTGGCTTTCCAACCGATCTCCCGCATCTACGAGGTACGCGTCTTGTCTTCAACCTTCGACCGCGTGGCCGACATCATCTCCGAAACGAGCGAGATCGATCGCAGCCAGATCACGCCCGAGAGCCATACGATCGACGATCTCGGCATCGATTCCCTGGACTTCCTCGACATCGTCTTCGCGATCGACAAGGAGTTCGGAATCAAGATCCCGCTCGAGACCTGGACCCAACGCGTCAACGACGGCCAGGCCAGCACCGAGGAATACTTCGTGATGAAGAACCTAGTCGCCAAGATCGACGAGCTACGCGCGGCCAAGGCTGCCTGACACAGCTCCTTCGCCTAGGCTTCTCAAGGCCGCGCCTCCCGACGCGCGCGGCCCCTTTGGAAACGGAATCGTCATGCCGGATGCCTCGCACACGGTGCTGATCACGGGGGTTGGCCTCGTATCGTCGCTCGGCGAGGGTGTCGAGGCGCACGTGTCCCGCCTGCGGGACACGACGACGCCGCAGCCGCGCATCGAAGCCGACCGGTTCGCCCCCTACCTCGTCCATCCGCTGCCGGAGATCGACTGGAGCCGTCAGATCGCCAAGAAGGGCGACCAGCGGCAGATGGAGACCTGGCAGAAGATCGGCGTTTATGCTGCGGGGCTCGCGCTCGAGGATGCGGGCATCCCGGCCGAGGAGAGCGTCCGCTCAGGCGTTGACATGATCGTGGCGGCCGGCGGCGGCGAGCGCGACCCGGCGGTGGACGCCCTCGTCATGGCGCGTGCGCGCGGCCTCGACGATCCGCGCCCGCTGATGAACGAGCTCCTGTCGAGCGAATTGCGGCCGACCCTGTTCCTGGCCCAGCTTTCGAACCTCATGGCGGGCAACATCTCGATCGTCCACAAGGTGACCGGCTCGTCGCGGACCTTCATGGGCGAAGAGGGTGCGGGCGTGTCCGCCGTGCAGGTTGGCGCCGCTCGCGTGCGGGCCGGACAGAGCCGCATCTGCCTCGTCGGCGGCGCCTTTTCGGCCGAGCGCAAGGACCTCCTCCTCAACTACGAACTGGCGGGAATGCTGCTTCGCGAGGGCTGGCAGCCGGTGTCCGCGCGGCGCGGCGGGAACGGCGGCCTCGTGCCCGGAAGCATGGGCGCCTTCCTTGTTCTCGAGTCCGCAGAAAGCGCGGCCGAGCGCGGCGCGACCGCCTATGGCGCGGTGCGTTTCGTCGCCGGCGATCGAGGTCGCCCCGAGGGCATGGCCGAGCGTCTGGGCACGATGATCGAGGAAAGCGGCGCGATCGCCGACGAAACCCTCGTCCTGTCGGGTGCGACCGGCCTCGCGGACGACATGGTGCGCGAGACGCAGGCGCTGGCCCCGCGTTTGAACGAGGTGCCGGTCCGCGCCGTCGCGAACCTTGTCGGGCACGGCTTCGAGGCGCAGTTCCCCGCCTCCATCGCGCTGGGGGCCATCTGCCTGTCGCGCGGCATTCTCCCTTTGCCGGCCGGCGGCGGCGAGGAGCGTCCAGCCGACTTCGCGCCGCGTTCGGTGGTCGTGACGAGCCATGGTCATCGTCGCGGCGAGGGCGTCTGCGTGCTCGACACGACCGCGCGCTGAAGGGACGGGAGAGAATCATGCCCGCAAGCGATCTCGATCATCTCGGTCGTCACGTCGTCGCCGTCACAGGCGTCGGCCTCGTCACCTCGCTCGGTCGTGGCGTCGCCGACAACTGGTCGGCGCTGACCGCAGGCCGTTCGGGCATCCATTCGATCACGCGTTTCCCGACCGACAACCTGCGCACCACCATCGCCGGCACGGTCGACTTCATGAACGTCGAGCCCTGGAGCGGCATCGACCTCTCCTATGCGCTGGCGGAAGCCGCAGGACGCGAAGCGATCGAGCAGGCGGGTCTGCCGGACAGGCATTTCGGAGGCCCGTTGTTTCTCGCGGCTCCGCCGATCGAGCTGGAATGGTCTCAGCGCCTTTATCTCGACAAGCTCTCCGGCGAGGCGCGGGAGGAAGCGGGCTACGATCGCCTCCTCGAGCTTGCGCGCACCAACCGTTCGCCGTCGATCTACGACCTGACCCTCTTCGGCGGCATTTCGGAGCGCCTGTCTGACGTTTTGGGCACTCGCGGCCTTCCCGTGACGCTGTCGACCGCATGCGCCTCTGGCGCAAGCGCGATTCAACTCGGCGTCGAGGCCATCCGCCGGGGCGAGACCGAGCGTTGCATCGCCATCGGCACGGACGGGTCGGTCGGCGCCGAGGCGCTGATCCGCTTCTCGCTCCTCTCGGCTCTCTCGACCCAGAACGCGGTTCCCGAACGCGCCTCCAAGCCCTTCTCCCGCGACCGGGACGGTTTCGTGATGGCCGAGGGCGCGGGCGGCCTCGTTCTTGAGTCCTTGTCCGCCGCCCGGGCGCGAGGCGCCACGGTGCTCGGCGTGCTTCTCGGCGTCGGAGAAAAGGCGGACGATTTCCATCGCACCCGCTCCAAGCCCGACGGTTCGCCGATCATCGCGACGATCCGCGCAGGCCTTGCCGACGCCGGCATCGGTCCCCAGGACATCGGCTACATCAACGCTCACGGCACCTCGACGCCCGAGAACGACCGGATGGAGTATATCGGCCTTGCCGCCGTGTTCGGCGACGATATCCAGCGCACGCCGATCTCCTCATCCAAGTCGATGATCGGGCATACGCTGACGGCCGCCGGCGCCATCGAGGCGGTGATCTCGATCCTCGCCATGCGCGAGGGCGTGCTTCCGCCCACCATCAACTACGATCAACCCGATACCGCCATTCCGCTCGACACGGTGCCGAACAAGGCCCGCCCGGC
This sequence comes from Aureimonas sp. AU4, assembly GCF_001463765.1. Classification (GTDB taxonomy): domain Bacteria; phylum Pseudomonadota; class Alphaproteobacteria; order Rhizobiales; family Rhizobiaceae; genus Aureimonas. The sequence goes on from NZ_BBWK01000003.1 coordinate 52,823, forward strand.
CGACGTCTCGGCCGTCCTGTCGAACTCGTTCGGGTTCGGCGGTCAGAACGTATCGCTGGTTCTCGGCCGCGAACCGCGCGGCTGACACCCGATCCGAGCGAACCCGAGGTTTTCAGTACGATGCGCGCATTGCAACTCATCGCCGACAAGGATCTGCGGCCGGTCGAGATCGACGGACCGGGTGATCCGGGGCCCGGCGAGGTCACGGTGCGCATCTCCGTCGTCGCGCTCAACCATATCGACGTCTGGGGTTGGCGCGGCATGGCCTTCGCCAAGCGCAAGCTGCCGCTGACGATCGGCGCGGAGGCGTCGGGCGTCGTCGAGCGGCTCGGCGAGGGCACGAGCGGTCTCGTGCCCGGCCAGCTCGTGTCGATCTACGGCGCGCGGACCTGCGGCCTGTGCCGGGCCTGCCGGGCGGGCGCCGACAATCTGTGCGAGCATGTCGGCGGCGTTCACGGCTTCCATCTCGACGGCTTCGCGCAAGAGAGCATCAACCTGCCGGCCCGCCTCCTCGTCCCCGCCCCTCCCGGCTGCGACGCCGTCGGCGCGGCGCTGGCGCCCGTCACCTTCGGAACGGTCGAGCACATGCTGTTCGACAACGCCAAGCTCGAGCCAGGCGAGACGATCCTCGTTCATGCCGGCGGGTCGGGGATCGGAA
>NZ_BBWK01000004.1 GCF_001463765.1 Aureimonas sp. AU4
GGGTCGGGTATCGGAACCGCCGCGATCCAGCTCGCGAAGCGGCACGGCGCGACCGTGATCACGACCGTCGGCTCCGACGAGAAGATCGAACCCGCACGCGCCCTCGGCGCCGATCATGTCATCAACTACCGCTCGGACCGATTCGAGGGCGCCGTACGCAAGCTGACCCGGAAGCGCGGCGTCGACGTCGTGTTCGAGCATGTCGGCGCCGATACGTTCGCCGGATCAATGCTCTGCATGCGGCGTGGCGGCCGGCTGGTCACCTGCGGTTCGACCTCGGGCGTCTCGACGCAAGTCAACCTCATGATGCTGTTCCAGCAGCAGCTCCGCCTCATCGGCTCGTTCGGCTGCCGGATGGAGAACATGGCCGACGCCATGGAGAAGATGGCGCGCGGCCTCGTTCGCCCGGTGGTCGACACCGAGGTCGGCTTCGACGAGATCGGCGTCGCGCTGGCCCGCATGGAGGGGCGGCAGGTCTTCGGCAAGATCCTGCTTCGCCTCGACCGGGAGGAGCTTCGGGCCGCCGCATGAACCAGCGGCTCGCGCGGGCCTGGAAGCTCCAGAAGAAGGCCCGTAACTACCTCGTCGCCCAGATCCTGTTCGCGATCCTCGCGCTTCTTCGCCGTTTTCCGGCAGAGCGCGGGCTGGCGTTTGCCGACCGTCTCGCGCGATGGATCGGCCCGTGGACGCCGCGCCATCGCCTCGCGGTCGAGAACCTGCGCGCGGCCTATCCGGAGAAGTCCGAGGAGTGGGTCCGCGAGACTGCCGTCGCGAACTGGGGTCAGATGGGCCGCGTCGCGGCCGAATACGTCTTTCTCGACGCCCTGTTCGATTTCGACCCGAGCCAGCCGCCCGGCACCGGCCGCGTCGAGGTGGACGGCATCGAGATCTTCGAGCAGTTGCGCGACAGCACCCGCCCGACCATCTTCTTCACGGCCCATGCGGGATGCTTCGAACTTCTTCCCATCTGTGCCGCGACGTTCGGGCTCGAAGTGACCGCCCTCTTTCGGCAACCCAACAACCGATACATCGCGCGCGAGGTTCAGCGCACGCGCAGAACGCACAGTGGGAAGCTCGTTCCCTCGAAGGCCGGCGCCGCCTGGGCCCTGGCCGGCGTGCTCCAGCGCGGCGGCCATGTCGGCATGCTGGTCGACCAGAAGTTCGCGAAGGGCCGGCTGGGAACGTTCTTCGGGCGCCCCTGTCGCACGAACCCTCTCCTCGCCAAGCTGGCCCGGCAGTTCGATTGCGACGTTCACCCCGCCCGGTCGATTAGGCTTCCGAACGGCCGCTATCGCCTCGAACTCCAGCCGAAGCTGGACCTGCCGCGCTCCGAAAACGGCGACATCGACATCGACGCCACCTGCCAGCTTCTGAACGACGTTGTGGAAGGCTGGGTTCGCGAGCATCCCGAGCAGTGGATGTGGTTCCACCGGCGGTGGCAGGTCGAGCCGAAGGCACGTCCGGCGGACTGACTTGTTAACGGTCCCATGCCTATGGTCGGCGCGAGGGGCCATATGCGATGAAACTCAAAGCAATTCGCTCGTACATGATGACGACGATGGGCGGCGCGATCGTCCTCGCGACCGTCGGCTGCGCGAGCGTCTTTCTAGCTCAACGATCCGTCGACAAGCTCATGGAAGCGGACGCGGAACGGGCCGCCACCCGGTTCGCCAGCTACCTGACGGGCAACCAGAGCGCATTGGACGCGCTTCTCACGGGCCTCTCGCGCGAGGTCGACATCGAGACCTCGGTGCGCGACATCTCCGCCGCCTCGGGCATTGCGAACTTCACCATCTTCGACGAGCAGGGCAGCGAGGTCTATTCGCCGCGATCCATCCGCTACGAATGGCTCCTGCGCAACCGCCCTGGCGGAACCGTGACGGGCGACCGGCTGGCCGCGGACTACGTCAATCGCGAGGGCGCCTGGGTTGCGCTCGAGAAGCGGGCGAGCGGCGACTACGTCGTCATCCTGCCGCTTGAACAGGATGGCCGACGCGTCGGCTTCCTCGGCCTCATGCCCGACAGCGGCAGCGCCTACGGCACCTATGCGCGAGTGCTCGGGGTCGCCGCCGCCGTACTCGTCGGCATCTTGATCACCGCGACCGGCATCCCCGCCCTCATCTACATCCAGCGCAAGCGGCGCATCGAGCAGGCCGACGAGCGCATCCAGTTCCTCGCGAACCACGATGCGCTGACCGGGCTCCTCAACCGCAAGCGAATGCAGGAAGAAGCCGATCGCATCCTCGCGACCGCTCGGGCAACGCGTGAACGGTTGACGGTCTTCTTCGTCGATCTTCAGAATCTCGGCGATACGAACAACGCGCTCGGCCAGCCGATCGGGGACGAACTGCTCCGCACGCTCGCCAACCGTCTCAAGACGATGCCCGACGTCGGCGATCTCGCCGCGCGCATCGGGCCGGACGACTTCGTGGTACTGCAGCGGCGCACGACCACGATCGCCGAGATCGAGGCCCTGGCGGTTCGTCTCAAGAATGCGCTGGAGCAGGATATCGTCATCGACGGCCACTGCCTGCAGCCGCGCATCTGCATCGGCGTCGCCTCGACCCCGGATCACGGCCGAACCTTCGACGAGATCGTGCGCCATGCCGAACTGGCGCTCACCGTTCACAAGAGCCACAAGCTCGGCAACTACGTCCTCTTCGATCCCGGCATGGACGAAGAGGCGCACCGGCGCCGGACGGTCGAGCGGATGGTGCGCGCGGCGCTCGCGCAAGACGGCTTCGAACTCTTCTACCAGCCGATCGTCTCGGCCAAGCAGGGCACCGCTCTCGGTTTCGAGGCGTTGATCCGCCTGCCCGACGGCGAGGGCGGCTACATCCCGCCTTCCGTCTTCATTCCGATCGCAGAGGCGCGGGGCCTCATCAAGGACATCGGAAACTGGGTCCTGCGCGAGGCGACCCGCCAGATCGCGCTTTGGCCCGAGCCCCTCTTCGTCTCGGTCAACCTTTCGGCCGTCCAGTTCGCCGAGGACGACCTTTTGCCCGTGATCACCGATGCGCTTGCCGACGCCGGCATTGCCGGCCACCGGCTGGAGATCGAGGTCGTCGAATCGCTACTCCTTGATCGGCGCGACAGCGTCCTGCGCCAGTTGCAGGAGATCAAGGCGCTGGGCATCTCGATCGCCATGGACGACTTCGGGACCGGTTACTCGTCGCTCGGCTACCTCTGGCGCTTCCCGTTCGACAAACTGAAGATCGACCAGTCGTTCATGGTCGCCTTGAACGAAGGCGAGCCCAATATCGAACGTATCCTCGAGACAATCATCGCCATGGGCCATCACATGGGCATGAAGGTCACCACGGAAGGCGTGGAGACACCCGAACAGGCCGAGATACTGTCGATGCTGGATTGCGACCAGTTGCAGGGCTACCACTTCGGAAAGCCGATGCCCGCCGATCGTGTCGCGGAGACCATGCTTCGCCACTTCGCGCGCAACGCGCAGCCCGAGTTGGTCGCCGACGATCAGTTCGCCACCGCTGTCTAGACCGCGACGTTCACGAAACGGAAACCATGACGTACGAGTTCTTTATTCGAATTCGGTGAAAATCGAACTCATCGCCCGCCGCGCCGTTGTCCTGCAGCGATTCGAGGGAGACGTCCGATGCGCGTTCTGATTGTCGAAGACGAACCGCTCATCGCGATGGATCTCGAGGACATCGTCACGGAAACGGCCAGCGTCGACTGTGTCTGGGCCCGCACCTTGACCGAAGGGTTGGCCCTTTCCGAAACCGTCGTCGATTTCGCGCTTCTCGACCTGGACTTGTATGGCGTGACGTCGCTTCCACTCGCGGACCGCCTTACCGACCGCCGCATTCCCTTCTGCTTCGTCACGGGCAATCGCCACGCCCTGCCCGCGCGCTTCCGCTCCGTGCGCCGCGTCAGCAAACCGTTCCATCGTGCGGAAATCGCTCAGCTTGTCGCTGCCGCAGGCTGAAGCGTTCCGGGAAGGAATTCGGCATCGCCACGTTTCCGGAGACGGGAAACGGCAGCCCGCACTTCGCGATCGAGGAGCCAGAACGAAATAAGGCGGCTGGGTGACCAGCCGCCTTTCAGACTTTGGCTTATGCGGTTGCGTTAGCGACGGGGAGCGATGTCTTGTGCCGCCTGCCCAGTTGCCTGAACCGTGTTGCCGACGTCGCGACCGACACCGCGAACGGTGTTGGCGCAAGCGGAAAGAGCCATGACGGCCGCGAGGGCAGCGACGACGGCGGGCATACGACGGATCATGACCAGAAACTCCGAAAGGTCGAGAATGCGGTCGAAGAATGGCAAGATGCCGCATTTGGTTCCGTTGGGGTCGATGAAAATCGATCGCCCCCGATCGATCATGGTGGACAGAACATGCGGGGAGACGTGAGACCGCATGCTGCGGCAAACGATTTCGTGTTCTTTTGTTCGCTACCTTCCATAGCTATGTGTGACGCAACCGGGGTGTGACCTCGGATCTGCGCCCCGAGCCCGATCGATGCGATCCCGTGAATGGGAAGGACGCCGCATGAAACTGAAGGACGCCATCTGGCCGGTGATCGGTGGCCTCGCCGTCATCGTTTCGTGCTGGCTCCTCTATCGCGAGGTTCGCGGACTCTCGCTGGAGGATATCTGGGCGAGCTTCACGGCCATTTCGGCGACGCAGTGGACCGGCTCGATTCTCTCGGCCGCCCTCGCCTACGTCATGCTGGCCTATTACGACCGGCTCGCGCTGCGGCACATCGGACGCCGGATCTCGATGCCGTTCGTGGCGGCGACGTCGTTCACGACCTACGCCCTGTCGCACAATATCGGCGCCTCCGTCTTTTCGGGTGCCGTGGTTCGCTACCGCGCCTATTCGTCGAAGGGTCTGCGCGGTTCCGAGATCGCCCTTCTGATCGCCTTCTGCTCCTTCACCTTCGGGCTCGGGGTGCTGATCGTCACGGCCGGCTCGCTTTTGATCAAGCCGTCGATCGTCCGACGCTATTTCGACTTGCCGCAGATGGTGCCGGTGGCCGTTGCGCTCGCGATCGTCGCGGCCCTCGCCCTCTACGTCTACGGAAGCCTGCGGGGCCTGCCGCCCCGCCATATCGGCAAGTTCCAGCTCCAGTATCCCAAGCGCGACGTCGTCCTGCGGCAGCTCATCGCCGCGCCCCTCGAGATCGTCGCCGCGGCCGCGATCATCTACTTCGCCCTCCCGGCGGCTGGAAATCCCGGGTTCGTCACGGTGCTCGCGATCTTCGTGATCTCCTTCTCGCTCGCGCTGATCTCGCATGCGCCAGGCGGTCTCGGCGTTCTCGAAGTGACCTTCCTTGCAGGTCTGTCGGACATGGCCGAAACGGACGTTCTGGCAGCCCTCCTCGTGTTCCGCATCCTCTACCTGCTGGTTCCCTTCGCCTTTGCGATCGTGATGGTTCTCGTGTTCGAGCAGGGCGCGATGCGACGTCGCGGCGCCGAGACGCGTTCCGCCTCGCGCTCGAAGATCTGACGGTCAGCGGTCATAGCGCCGCTGCCACATCGATTCCCCGATCATGCAGTCGGATGCACCGGGTGCGGCGATGCGAACGATGTCCATCGTCTCGGCGGATCTGCGCTCCGGCCAGAGGCTCGCCAGTTCCAGGACGAGTTTCCGGCGAACCGCCTCGGGGAACTGCGACCACGCATTCACCGGGATGACGAAGGCACCGGGTCCGCCGATCACGCAGTCGGCGTAGTAGCGGTCGAGATTGTCGATCGAGCCCCACCGTCCCATGGGATCGCCCTCTCCCGACGTCATGAGCGGCAGGCCGTTGATGGTGATCCCGCGTTCCGCCGCGGCGCTGCGCGCGGCTACGACCGGGCGTCCCTGATTGTTCGGCCCATCGCCGGAAATGTCGATAACCCTGCGCATTCCGGCAAATCCGTTGCCGTCGAACATGGGCACCACGAAGTCGATCGCGGCCGAGATGGACGTTCGACGTTCACGATCCGGTTCCTCCACCGAAAGGCGGTAGGCAAAAGCTTCCGCGCTCTCCTTCGAGTCGATCAGGGTCCAGGGGACCACGACGGTCTGCGTAAGATCCCCGGCCCATTCGACATAGGCTACCGCTATGCGGCCATAGCCCCCTTCGAGGATGGCCTTCTGCACCTCCGGACTGCGCAGCGCGGCGACGTAGCCGGCCCGCTGGATCTCTTGTTCGGCCCGGTCCATCGACCAGGAAACATCCACCGCGAGCACGAGCTCGACGTCGACCGGCATCTCTTCCGCGCGAGCGGGAAACAGGAAAGCCGCCGATAGGGCGAGGGCTGCGATCAGCATGCGCATGGGCGGGCTCTCCTGGCGGAGCCGCGCATCCGGTCGTCGAGCCGTCACGCGGGGGCGTCAGCGTCGGGACCACAACCCTCGCGCAACTTCGGGGCGCTAACAACCCCCGGACCCGAGGCAGCGCATGCGCTTCGCGGCCGCAGGCGACCGCCGCGCCGGTCGCCGGCGGTGCGGCCCCGGACGCACGGACGCGCCGGACGGAGGCTGGAGTTGAGCGAGATCAGCGGTTCGACGAAGGGCATGGCCGAGCGCGTCCCGGGGCGGCTGGCCGACACGATCCTGACGCCGCTCGGCGTGAGCCTCTGCGCGCTTCTCGCCTGCGCGGTGCTCTTGAGCCTGCGCGTCACGGTGCCGATCGGCGCCATGTACTGGGACCTCTACGTCGTCGTCGACGGAGCGACGCGCGTCCTCGACGGCCAGGTCCCGTCGGTCGACTTCTTCGCACCCGTCGGGCCGCTCGGATACTGGCTGCAGGCGCTCGGCATGCGCCTCTTCCCGGCGGGACAGCCGCTGCTCCTGACCCAGTGGTCCTATCTCCTCGTCACCCTGCCGCCGATCCTTCCGGTCCTGGCGCGCATCGACCGCTCGTCGCGAGGTCTTGCCCTCGCGCTGCTCCTGCCTCTGCTGCTCTTCGTGCTGTTCCCGATCAACGTCGAGCAGGCGTCGAGCTTCCCCAGCGTCGACGGATACGGCATCTACAACAGGCAAGGTGCGCAGGTTCTCTACCCGCTGGCGGTGGCGCTGGTCTTCGAGCGGCGCCAGCGAGTGCTGCTCTTTGCGATCGCCTGGTGCTGCCTTGCGCTCTTCCTGTCGAAGATCACCGGCTTCATCACGGGCGGTCTTCTCTGCGCCTTCGCCTTCGCGGCCGGCCGCGTTCGCCTCGCGACGGCACTGGGCGCGCTGGGCGCCTTCGCTCTCGGCCTCGGGCTCATCGAGGCCGCCGACGGTCTCGTTTCCGCCTACGTTGCGGACATCTCGACGCTCGTGACGATGAACGAAGGCGTTCTTGCGAGCCGTTTCATCCAGGCCGCCTCGATCCACTTCGGCATCTTCGGCTCCGGGCTCTGCCTCGTCGCCGCTCTGCTCTGGCTGGACAGACGGTCGGCGCGCGAGCTGGCGCTCTCGGCCCTGCGACGTCCGAGTTTGGCGACGCTCCACGCGCTGCTGGACCGGAACGCCGTCTGGCTGGCCGTCATGCTCTTCGCGGGGCTCTTCTACGAGACACAGAACACGGGCGGTCAGGCCTTCATCTTCATCTGGCCCGTCCTTCTCGCCATCCTGACGGCAGCGGGCCGGTATGCCGATCGCGGCACGGTGCTCGTCTTCGCCCTTGTCGCGGCGACCGCCGTACCGCCCGCGGTCAACGTCGCGCACAAGGGCATGCGGGCTCTGATCGGTCAGGCACGCTACGAGGTTCTTCCCGTGTCGAATCTCAAGGGTCTCGGCCAGGTCTCGCAGCGGCCCGAGGTGATCGAGCGCGGCTACGATCTCCTGCGCAGCTACATCGATCATCGCGACAGCTATCAGGCCTTCGCCGACGCCGATCTCCTGCCGACCTTCACCCTGTATTCCGAGTTGGACTTCCAGGTCGCATGGCTTCTCGCGGCCAGCGAGGCGGTCGACGCCGTGCGCGCCTACGAGACGGCGAACGGCGTGCGCTTCCGCACCGTGATGGACCTCAACTTCGTGAATCCCTTCGCATATCTTCTCGACAAGGAGGCGGTGCCGCAGATCGCGATCGGCGCCGACCCGTTCCGCGCCGTTCCGCCGCTGGACGCAGCGGCAAGGGCCGCCGTGGAAGCGGCCGATCTCGTCCTCTACCCGCGCTGCCCGGTCACCAACGCCAACATGTCGCTGCGCCGCCTGTACGAACCGGCGCTCAGTCGCCACCGTCTCGTCGACCTGTCGCCCTGCTGGCAGGCCTATGTCCGCGCCGATCTCGCACCCTCGTCCTGAACGAGCGAAGGGGTCAGGCGTCTCCGCCCGGCTCCTTCCCGCATCTCAGGTCGCTTCGGGCCTTCAGCCCATCTGCGTCTTCACGAAGTCCTTGACGATCGAGACGATGCCCCGGCCGAGCAGGTCGTCCAGCGCGTCGCAGAACTGGTCCACGTTGTCGTGGGTGCAGATCAGCGGCGGCTCGAGGCGAATGACGTTGCGGTTGTATTCCGTGAAGGCGACGAGGCAGTCGTAGTCCTTCAAGAGCAGGGCGCCGACGAAGCCCGAAAGCGAGCCCTTCAGCTTGTCGTCGAGAAGCGCCACCATCGGGCGAAGCGCGAAGGGCAGCGTCTTGGAGAAGTCCTGGAACTCGAGGCCCACCATCAGGCCGCGTCCGCGCACCTCCTTGACGAGCGACGGATACTTCTCGGCGATCGCCTGGAGGCGTTCCTTCAGGTAGGCTCCGACCACCTCGGCATTGCCGATCAGATCCTCGTCGTAGAGCGTGTTGAGCGCCTCGATCGAGGTGACGCAGCCCTCTCCGATGCCGCCGAAGGTCGCGTGTGCATGGATCATCGCGGTCTTCGGCGTGCCGTAGGCGCGCATGTAGACGTCGCGCCGTGCGATCATCGCCGCCATGGCCGCCTTTCCGCCGCCGAAGCTCTTGGCGAGCGCCGTCACGTCCGGCACGACGCCATGGTGCTCGAAGGCGTAGAAGCGCCCGGAGCGGCCGTAGCCGCACTGTACCTCGTCCGCGACCCAGATGACCTTATGCTGGTCGCATAGGGCGCGAACGCCCTGCCAGTACTCGGTCGGGGCCTCGATGATGCCGCCGCCGCCCTGAATGGTCTCCAGCACGACGACGCCGACGTCCGGGTCCGAGCGCACGACCGCCGTCAACGCGGCCAGATCGCCGAAGGGCACGCGGTAGGTGTTGTCGACGAGCTTGAACTCGCCCTTGTAGAGCGGCGAGTCGGTGATCGACAGAACGCCCTTGGTCTTGCCGTGGAAGGAGTTCTCGGCGTGGACGATCTTGCAGTTCTTGCGGCCCGAGGCGCGCTCGGCCACCTTGATGGCGGCCTCCATGGCCTCGGAGCCTGACGAGCCGAGGAACACCATGTCGAGTTCGCCGGGCGAGCAGGCCGCCACGTTCTTGGCCAGCGCCGAGGCGTATTGCGACAGGAAGGCGATCGCGATCTCGTGCCGCTTCTCGTCCTGGAAGCGCTGGCGCGCCTCCAGGATGCGCGGATGGTTGTGACCGAAGGCGAGCGAGCCGAAGCCGCCGAAGAAGTCGAGGATGCGCCGGCCGTTCTGGTCGACGTAGAACATGCCCTCGGCGCGTTCGACCTTCACCTTATGAAAGCCGAGCAGCTTCATGAAATGGAACTGGCCGGGGTTCACGTGATGCTTGAAGAGGTCGGCCATGGTGCCGACGTCCATGGCCTTCGCATCCTCGACCGTCAGGAGGTCGGGCTTGGGCGGGCCGACGCGCGGCGCGGCGTCGAGTCCGGGGGCGGCGGTGATGGGGCGATCCAGCATGGGTTCGGTTCCTTCCCTTACTCGGCGGCTTCTGCGAAGGCGCGGGCGGGCATGACCGTACCGTCCTTCTTGGCCCGATATTCCGTATAGGCGGCGATCAGCATGTCCTCATCACGGTACTGCGGCACCCAGCCGAGGTCGCGCGCGCCCTTCGACACGTCGAGCACGCATTCCTCGTCGGCGATCAGGTACTGCTCGGGATCCATGAGCGGCCGGTTCATGGCATCCAGCATGTCGAGCGTGCGCTTTACCGCCCAAGCCGGGGTCGGCAGCAGGATCGAGCGCGAGCCCGCATGGCGCACGAGGTCGCCCAGGAGCTTGCGCACCGGCGGCGGGTTGAGCGAGCCGAGATTGTAGGCCTCGTTCGGCACGCCCGCCTTCCACGCGAGGCGCGCGGCCTCGGCGCAGTCGAAGACCGAGATGAACTGATAGGGGTTGCGGCCTGAACCGATCATTGGAACCGGAAGGTTCGCGTCGATCAGCTTGAACAGCTTCTCCAGGATGCCGAGGCGGCCCGGGCCGATGATGAGGCGCGGGCGGAAAAGCGAGATGCGCATGCCGCGCTCGCGCCATTCGGCGGCAAGGTGCTCGGTCTCCAACTTCGACATGCCGTACTCGCCGAGCGGGGCGACCGGGTGGTCCTCGGTCATCGGCGTCGTGACCGTGTGGCCGTAGATCATGTCAGTGGTGAAGTGAACGAGGCGCATGGCGCCCGCCTCGTTCATCGCCTCCATGATGTGCTTCGTCCCGTCGTAGTTCACGGGATAGAAGAACTCGTGGCGCTTGGCCCGCACCTGCAGCGGCGACAGCATCTTGGCCGACAGGTTGTAGACCATGTCGTCGGCGGTCATCGGCACGGAGCGGACCGCCGCCGGATCGGTGACGTCCACCGTCATGTGCCGGCACCGGGCGTAGTGCGGCAGGTCGGACTTGACGATGTCGGCGACGATCACCTCCTCGCCGTCGGAGACGAGGCGTGCGGCCAGATGGCGGCCGACGAAGCCGTCGCCGCCGAAGATGATGTGCTTCATCGAACGATACCCTGCGTGGTGGTGGTGTTACGGGCGAGCGTCGCGGCGGCCCGGTCGTCGACCACGGTGCCACCGCCTCGGGCGATCAGGACCGTTCCCGCGCAGATCAGCGCGATGCCGCCGATGCGGGCGGCCGTCAGTTGCTCGCCGAAGAGCATCCAGGCCGCGAACGCGACCACGACATAGGCGAGCGACAGGAACGGATAGGCGTAGGACAGCTCGACCTTCGACAGGACGAAGAGGTGCGAGGCCATCGAGATCACGAAGGTCAGGAGCCCCAGGAAGACGAACGGGCTGAAGACGATCTGGAGCAGCTTCAGGATCGGGTTCACCCCGGCGAAGCTCAACGGGCCCAGCTGCATCATGCCGTATTTCAGCATCATCTGGGCCGCGGCGTTGGTGAACACCGTGAAGAGGATGAAGGGGATGTAGCGACTCATGTCGGCTCCTCGGGCGCCTCATGCGCCACTTCGGGATGCAATCTGTCCTGCGGCCTCTTGGGCTCCGCTTAACGGTGCCGCTTTGATCTTCCGCAGCGTCAACGAATGGTGTCAGGCCGCTTCGGCCCGAGTCGCCTGGGCGGGGAGACGAAGCGCCGTGCGCCGCCAGCTGTCTGAGACGATCGCGGGATCCCGCCAAGCCTCCAGACGTTTCCATTGCGGAAAGGAGGCCGCGAAGGTCTCCGGCGACATTGTCGCGTCCTTGTAGGGATTGACCGCCCCACCCGCATCGACGGCGATGCGGTCGAGCGCAGCCATCAGGTCGAGCGTTCGCCGCCCGCGGTTGGGAAAGTCGAGCGTCAGCGTCCAGCCGGGCCGTGGGAAGCTGATCAGTCCCGGGCTGGGACGCTCGCCGAAACGTTTCAGGACGGTGAGGAACGACCCCTGCCCGTGCGCGTGCGCGCATTCGATGAGGGCACGCACCGCCTTGGCCCCGCCCGCCTCCGGGACGACGCTCTGGTGCTGCAGCAGCCCCCCCGGTCCATAGAGGCGGTTCCAGTCCGCCACCCCGTCGAGCGGATAGAAGAAGGGCTCGAACGCCACGACGCGCTCGCTCCGCCCCTTCGGCGCACGCCGGTAGTAGAGCTCGTTGAAGGCGCGCAGCGCGAGCCCGCGCAACGGGCTGACCGGCGGTGTGAACGGCACCTTGAGCCGTGCCGGTCTCGCCTCGCCCGACAGCGACCCGTCCGGCTCGTGATCGCCGCAGATGAGGTGCCCGCGCCCAAGGTTCGGACCGGTCGCAAGCGAATCGATCCAGGCGACCGCGTATTCGTGGCGCGCGTCCGCCTCGGCGGCCTCGTCGAAATATTCCTCCAAGCGGCGGAAGCGATGCGTCACCTGGCGGATCGACGCCGAGGCCACGCGCATCATCCGCACGCGCAGCCGCGTGACGATGCCGGTCAGACCCATGCCCCCGATCGTGGCGGCGTAGAGTTCGGCATTCTCGTCGCGGGCACAGCGCATCGGCGAGCGGTCCGAACGCTGCAGCGTGAAGTCCTCGACCCAGGCGCCGAACGTGCCGCGCCTGTGGTGGTTCTTGCCGTGAACGTCGTTGGCGAGCGCTCCGCCGAGCGTCACGAACTGCGTGCCCGGCGTCACCGGCAGAAACCAGCCGAGCGGCGCCACCAGCCTCGTGACGTCGCGCAGGAGCACGCCCGGCTCGGCGTCCAGAAGCCCCGTCTCCGCATCGAAGCCGAGGATGCGGTCGCGCGCGGTCATGTCGACCAGAAGGCCACCATCGTTGAGACAGCTGTCGCCGTAGGAGCGCCCGTTGCCGCGTGGAAGGAGCCCGGCCGGCGAGCGGATCGCGGGGAAACCGCCCCCACCCTCGATCGCCCGTCGTCCGCCGGCGGGGCCTTCGAGCCGGCCCCAGCTGTCGTAGGTCTCAGACATAGGCGGCCCCGGCGAACATGATGGCGCCGATCGCGATCATGATCTGCGAGCGCCAGTCGCGCAGAATGAAGACGACCGGATCCTCGTTCATCTGGCGGCGGCGGGCGAGAACCCAGATGCGCACGATGATGTAGAGAACCAGCGGGCAGAGCGGCCAGATCATGTAGGGGTGGTTGTAGAGCGAGTTGACCTCGGCGCTGTCGATGTAGAGCGCGAGAACCAGCACCGAGGCGAAGCCGGAGGCCATGCCCGCCTGCCCGATCGTCTCGATGTCCTCGTCCACATAGCCGCGGCCGGTGACGGCGCGCGACGCGCCGCTGCCGAAGTCGGCAAGCTCGGTGTAGCGCTTCACAAGGGCCAGCGAGAGGAAGAAGAAGATCGAGAAGGCGAGGAGCCAGAAGGACTCCTGCGTCGTCGCGGCGGCCGAACCGCCGACGATGCGCATGGTGTAGAGCCCGGCCAGCGTCAGGACGTCGATCAGGAGCATTCGCTTGAGCGCGAAGGAATAGGCGGTCGTCGCCGCGAGGTAGACCGCGAGAACCAGCGCGAAGGTGGGTGGCAGGAAGGCCGCGATCCCGAACGACAGGACCAAGAGCCCCGCCGCCATCAGGAGCCCGGTCGGAATGGGCACGCGCCCCGAGGCGAAAGGCCTGTTTCGCTTCGTCCGGTGGCGCCGGTCGGCGCTGAGGTCGAGGAGGTCGTTGACGATGTAGACCGACGAGGCGGCGAAGGAAAAGGACAAAAAGGCGAGGAAGCCCGCGAAGAACAGGCCGAAGTTCAGGAACTCCTGCGTCAGCACGATCGGCACGAAGACAAGGACGTTCTTCATCCACTGATGCGGGCGGAGCGCCTTCACGAGCGCCCGGGCGGGATGCCCTTCGTCGCGGATCAGCCTCGTGTGGGGATCGGCGCCGGTATGCCAGTTGGTGGCGGCCCGGTCGGGCTGCACGACGGTCGCCTGCCGTGCCGCCTGGAAGAGGCAGACGTCGTCCTGCGAGTTTCCGAAGTAGTCGAAGCCCTGCGCGCCGCAGCCGGCCTGAATGCGCTCCAGCTTGCGGGACGAGGACAGGTTCGTGTCGCGATCGCTCGCCAGCACCTCGTCGAACAGGCCGAGATGGTCGGCAACGGCATGGGCGAGGCGCTCGTTCGAGGCCGTTGCCAGGACGACGCGCCGGCCCATCTCGCGTTCGGCCTGAAGGGCTGCGACGACTTCCTCGCGATACGGAAGGGTCGCCGCATCGAACTCGACGCGCGCGGCGAGCTCGTCCTTGAGCACCGCCTTCCCTTGCGCAAGCCAGCCGAAGACGCGGCAGAACTGGAGGGGGTTTTGCCGAGCGAAGAGGAACAGCGTCTCCCACAGGAGATCGCTGCGGATCAGCGTTCCGTCGAGGTCGACATACACGGGACACTCGGCGCGCGAGATCAGCGTGTCCATGAGGCTTTCCGTTCGATAGGTCCGGTTCGAGCCGGATCATTCGACGGTCAACCTTTCCGCGTCATGAAAGAAGCGCCCACTATCCTGTGAACGCGCAACGCGGTTAACTGCGGGTTCTCGAAGTCATTCTTGTTCGCGTGCTTCCATCAACATCGTGGAAACCGTTGTGGACGCGGCCGCGCCCAGCAATGGTCGGACGCCCACCGTCCTTCCCGTGGGGAACGACGGCGGGCGGAAGCCTCAGGCCTTCGGCGCGGCCGGGATCGCTCGAAGCCCCAGCTCGCGAAGCTGCGCGGGCGTCGCCTCGGCAGGCGCCCCCATCAGAAGGTCGTGGGCCTGCTGGTTCATCGGGAACAGCGCGATCTCGCGCAGGTTCTTGGCGCCGCACAGCAGCATGACGATGCGGTCCACGCCCGCCGCCATGCCGCCATGGGGCGGCGCGCCGTACTGGAAGGCGCGGTAGAGGCCTCCGAACCGCTCCTCGACATCGGCCCGCGAGTAGCCGGCGATCTCGAATGCCTTCACCATCGTCTCGGGAAGCTGGTTGCGGATGCCGCCCGACGCGATCTCGAAGCCGTTGCAGACGATGTCGTACTGGAACGCCTTGATGGTGAGCGGCTCCTGGCCCTCCAGCGCCTCGATGCCGCCCTGCGGCATGGAGAAGGGGTTGTGCGCGAAATCGACCTTCTTGTTGTCCTCGTCCCACTCGTAGAACGGAAAGTCGATGATCCAGGCGAGCTCGAACCGGTCGCGATCGACAAGGTTCAACTCCTCGCCGACGCGGGTGCGCGCCAAGCCGGCGAAGGCGTAGAACTTGGACGGCAGCCCCGCGACGAAGAAGCAGGCGTCGCCCGGCTCCAGGTCAAGCTGCGTGCGGATCGCCTCGGTGCGCTCCTCGCCGATGTTCTTGGCGAGCGGCCCCGCGCCCTCGATCTTGCCGCCCTCCTCGCGCCAGAAGATGTAGCCGAGGCCCGGCTGACCCTCGCCCTGCGCCCATGAGTTCATGCGGTCGCAGAAGGCGCGGCTGCCGCCGGTCTTGGCCGGGATGGCCCAGACCTCGACCGCCGGATCCTTGGCGATCATGCCGGCGAAGACCTTGAAGCCCGAGCCCGCGAAATGGTCGGTTACGGCCTGCATCTCGATCGGGTTGCGCAGATCCGGCTTGTCGGAGCCGTACTTGCGGATCGACTCGGCATAGGGAATGCGCCGGAACGTCTGCGACACCGGCTTGCCGTCCGCGAACTCCTCGAAGATGCCGCGGATCACGGGCTCCATGGTCTGGAACACGTCCTCCTGCTCGACGAAGCTCATCTCGAGGTCGAGCTGGTAGAACTCGCCGTAGAAGCGGTCGGCGCGCGGGTCCTCGTCGCGGAAACAGGGCGCGATCTGGAAGTAGCGGTCGAAGCCCGACATCATCAGGAGCTGCTTGTACTGCTGCGGAGCCTGGGGCAGCGCGTAGAACATGCCGTTGTGGAGGCGCGAGGGCACGAGGAAGTCGCGCGCGCCCTCCGGCGAGGAGGCTGTCAGGATCGGGGTCTGGAACTCGTTGAAGCCGGCCTCGGTCATGCGACGGCGCATGGCGGCGACAACCTGCGTGCGGCGCATGATGTTGCGATGAAGCGTGTCGCGCCGAAGGTCGAGGAAGCGGTAGCGAAGGCGCACGTCCTCCGGATATTCCGGCTCGCCGAAGACCGGCAGCGGCAGTTCCTTGGCCTGCGCCAGCACCTCGATCTCCCGCGCGAAGATCTCCACCTCGCCGGTCGGCAGCTTCGAGTTCACGGTCTCGGGCGTGCGGGCCTTCACCTCGCCGTCGACGCGGATCACCCATTCCGAGCGCACCGCCTCGGCCGTCCTGAAGGCGGGGCTTTCCGGGTCCACCACGATCTGGGTGAGGCCGTAGTGATCGCGTAGGTCGATGAAGAGCAGGCCCCCGTGGTCGCGAACCCGGTGAACCCAACCCGAGAGGCGGACGGTCTCGCCGACATGGGCGGGGCGAAGCGCGGCACAGGTATGGCTGCGGTAGCGATGCATGGTTCTTCTTTCGACTGAACTCGGCTGGACGCGCGCCTTGCGCCGCGCCCCGGTCTAGTGGGCGGAAAACGCATGGCCGTTAACGGCTGTCAAGGTTTCGCCCCGGCGGTCTAATCCGGTGAATAGATGGCCTCATCTCACGCGCGCGACGTGCAAGCGGCGGTCCAAGGCGCTAAGGAGACGGGATGGAGCCCATCACCACGACCACCGCCCTTCAGGATGCCTGCCAGACGCTCGCTCGCGCTGAGTTCGTGACCGTCGACACGGAGTTCATCCGGGAGACGACCTTCTGGCCGGAGCTGTGCCTCGTTCAGATGGCCTCCGACGACCTCGCCGTTCTGGTGGACCCGCTGGCGCCCGGCATCGATCTGTCGCCGTTCTTCGAGCTGATGGCGGACCGAGGCGTCCTCAAGGTGTTCCACGCCGCCCGGCAGGACGTCGAGATCATCCACAAGCTCGGCGGCCTCATTCCGGCGCCCCTCTTCGACACGCAGGTCGCCGCCATGGTGTGCGGCTTCGGCGAATCGATCGCCTACGACCAGCTCGTCGCGCGCACGAGCTCGGGCCGCATCGACAAGACCTCGCGCTTCACCGACTGGCGGCACCGGCCGTTGTCGGAGGACCAGCTCACCTACGCTCTGGCCGACGTGACCTACCTGCGCGACGCCTACCGGTTCCTGCGCTCGGCGCTGGAGGTGGAAGGGCGAACGGACTGGTTGCAGGACGAGATGGCGGTTCTCACCGACCCCCGCACCTACGACATCCATCCCGACGACGCCTGGCGCCGCCTGAAGCTGCGGATCCGCAAGCCGATCGAGCTGCAGGTCCTCAAGGAGGTCGCCGCATGGCGCGAGCGTGAGGCCCGAGCCCGCGACCAGCCGCGCAGCCGCATCCTCAAAGATGACGCGATCTACGAGATCGCGCAGCAGCAGCCGAAGGACGAAGGCGCGCTGGGTCGCCTGCGCTCGGTCTCGAAGGGTTTCGAGCGCTCCTCGGCGGGACGAGAAATCGTGGCCGCCGTCGGCCGTGCCCTGGCCGTGCCGCGCGGCGAGCTGCCGCCCATTCCGCGCCCGCCCAACCTGCCCGAAGGCACGGCGGCCGCCGTTGAGTTCCTGCGCGTGCTTCTGAAGATCGTGGTGGAGGAGCGGGGCGTCGCGGGCCGGATGATCGCGTCCGGCGACGATCTCGAGAAGCTGGCGGTCGAGGGCGAGAAGGCCGACGTGCCGGCGCTCCAGGGCTGGCGGCGCGAGCTCTTCGGCGCACGCGCGCTCGATCTTCTGGCCGGGCGCACGGCCCTCGTCTATCGCAACCGCAAGGTCGAGGTCGTCGCGCTCTGACGCGGCGGCCTCAGCGCACCTCCATCCGCAGCGTCCGCTCCACGATGCGCGAAAAGGCCTGAAGGCGAGCCTCCGGTCGCTCGCCCACCAGACCGGCTAGATCGCGCGGGATTGCGAGCGTGAAACCGCCGCGCGGGTCGTGGACCCAGCGCAGGCGGCCGAGCACACCCGGCATCGCAGCGGTGAGGAGGTAGGTCACGCGGAAGAGCGAGGCCAGGACGCGCGCCAGATGCAGCGAGCGCGTGTCGATCGCCTGACCCAGAATGTTCAGCGCCACCGGATCGAACTCGCCCTCGTATCGATAGTAGTTGGCGAGCCCGAGATAGGCGCGGCCCGCATGATCGACGGCGGGAAAGTTCGCGTTGACGATGATCGACATGCTCTGGCGACCGCGATAGTCTGGGTGCGCGCGCCAGGAGATGTCCGTGAGAAGGCAGGCCGCGCGCCTGAGGCGCGCCTCGTCCAGCGTCTCTGCGATGCCCAGGGTCGTGAACGTCCGGTTCGTCCACTCCACCAGTTCCTCATTGTGACGCGGCGAGCGCGAGCGCAGGATCGAAAGCTCGTGCGCCGCCTCGATCAGCGGGTCCTTGGCCTTCTCCTCGTCCGACAGGCGCGAGTGGAGGTAACCCTCCCGCACGCCGTAGGCCGACAGGACGATCTCGGACGGCTTGAGATGCTGGATGACCGCCTGCATGGCGACGGCACCGAAGGCCAAAAGCTGCCGGCGGGAACGCGAGACCGCAGAGATGCCCGGCAGCTTGTCGGGGTCGCTCTTCACGACCGCCGCCAGAAAGTCCGACGCTTCCGCCGCCTTCACCGTATAGCCGTGCATCACGTGGAGCGGGTATCCCGTCTGCTCCATGTGCAATCGGAAGAGGTTGCGCCAGGTTCCTCCCACGGCGAAGAAGGGGCGGCCGGCGGCGAGCGGGCCGAAGCCCGAGGCGACCACGTGGCTGTCGGCGATGGCCCGGGCCTTGGCCGGATCGTTGCCGGACAGGTCCTGCAGCCGCAGCCCGCCGAGCGGCATGGTGATGCCCTGCCCGATTGCGCCGTTGCTGATCTCGACAATCTCGAGGCTGCCGCCGCCGAGATCTCCCGCAAAGCCGCTCGGCGCATGGAAGCCCGCCATCACGCCCTCGGCCGCAAAGCGCGCCTCGTCGGCGCCGGACAGGATCGTGATCGGGCAGCCGATCGCCTCTTCCGCCGCCCGGATGAAGTCGGGACCGTTGGTCGCCTCGCGGGCGGCGGCGGTCGCGATCGGATGCACCTCGCCGACGCCCGACTGGCGACACAGGACGCGAAAACGCGTCAGCGCGCCGATGGCGCTCGCCACCGCCTTGTCGTCGAGGCGATTGGTCTGCGCGAGGCCCCGGCCGAGGCCGCTCAGCACCTTTTCGTTGAAGAGGATGGTGGGCGCCCGGCTGTTGCCCTCGTAGATGACGAGGCGCACCGAGTTCGAGCCGATATCCACCACCGCGACCGGAACCCGGTCGCGGATTCGCCCCTGGGCGTCTGCGTCAATCGAAGCGGGAATGCTCGGCACGCTGTCGGGCGATGAGCTTTGGTGCATTCGATTTCAGGGCCTTCCCTCGTCCCGAGAGGCTCGGGTTGGTCATGAAGTAGCGCTGAGCGTTGAACGGCATCTCCCCTTCCGAGGGGGTGATGCGGCGCGAGGTGCCGTCCGACAGCAACGACCAGCTCTGCTGATTGTCGAGAATGTTGGCGAGCATGATCTGCGAGAGCACCTGGCTGTGAACCGTCGGGGTCGTGATGGGCACCATCGTCTCCACCCGGCGATCGAGGTTCCGCGGCATCATGTCGGCCGAGCCCATGTAGACGAGAGCCTTTTCCGAAGGCAACCCGTGCCCGGCGCCGAAGCAGAAGATGCGGCTATGCTCGAGGAAGCGGCCGATGATCGACTTGACGCGGATGTTGTCGGACAGGCCCGGCACGCGCGGCTTCAGGCAGCAGATGCCACGCACCACAAGGTCGATCTCGACCCCCGCCTGGCTCGCCCGGTACAGCGCGTCGATGATCTCGCTGTCGACCAGCGAGTTCATCTTCATCCAGATCTGGCCGGGACGCCCCGCCTTCTCGTGGGCGATCTCCTCCTCGATGTGCTGGAGGATGCGTCGGCGCAGCGTCAGCGGCGAGACCGCCAGCTTGCGCAGCGTCGAGGGCTCGGCGTAGCCGGTGATGTAGTTGAAGATGATCGAGACGTCGTGCGCGATGTCGGGATCGGCCGTGAAGTAGCTGAGGTCCGTGTAGATCTTGGCGGTGATCGGGTGGTAGTTGCCCGTGCCCAGGTGCACGAACGAGACGAGCTTGCCCTCCTCGCGCCGCACCACGAGGCTCATCTTGGAATGGGTCTTCTTCTCGATGAAGCCGAAGACGACCTGAACGCCGGCGCGCTCCAGGTCGCGCGCCCACTTGATGTTGGCCTCTTCGTCGAAACGGGCCTTGAGTTCCACCAGCGCCGTCACCGACTTGCCGGCCTCGGCGGCGTCGACGAGCGCTCGCACGATCGGCGAGTCATTCGAGGTGCGGTAGAGCGTCTGCTTGATGGCGACGACGTTGGGGTCGAGCGCCGCCTGCCGCAGGAACTGCACCACCACGTCGAAGCTCTCGTAAGGGTGGTGGATGACGATGTCCTTCTCGCGGATCGCGGCGAAGCAGTCGCCGTTATGCTCGCGGATGCGCTCGGGAAAGCGCGGGATGTAGGACGAGAACTTCAGGTCGTCGCGCGGCACGCGGACGATCTGCGAGACGGAATCGAGCGCCAGCATCCCGTCCATGACAGAGACGCGGTTCTCCGACACGTTGAGTTCGCCGGCCACGAAGTTGCGCAGGCCCTCAGGCATGACGTGGTCGAACTCGATCCGGATGACGCGTCCCCGGCGCCGCCGCTTCAGAGCCGTCTCGAACAGGCGGACGAGATCCTCCGCCTCCTCCTCGACCTCGATGTCCGAGTCGCGGATGATGCGGAACGTGCCCTGCCCGCGCACGCGGTAGCCGGGGAAGAGGCGCGAGATGAAGAGCGCGACGACGCTCTCCAGCGGCACGAAGCGAGCCTGGCCCGAATCCGTCACGGGCATCTCGATGAAGCGCTGCAGCGCGGTCGGCAGGCGCAGAAGCGCGTTCATGCGCTGCGAGTCGCGCTCGCGCTCCAGCGCGAAGGCCATCGAGAAGCCGAGGTTCGGAATGAACGGGAACGGGTGCGCCGGGTCCACCGAAAGCGGGGTCAGGACCGGGAAGATGGCGTCGTCGAAGTGCTTCTCGAGCCAGGCGCGGTCGTGCTTCTTGAGCTCGCCCGCGCCCACGATCAGGATGTTCTCGGCCTTCAATGCCTTCACGAGCTCGGCCAGCGAAGCCTGCTGGGCGACCTGCAGCGCCTCCACCTCGGCGAGGATGAGGTTCAGTTGCTCCTGCGGCAGGAGGCCGTCGTCGGACCGAATTTCCAGCTTCGCGCGCACCTGGCCCGCAAGGCCAGCGACACGCACCATGAAGAACTCGTCGAGATTCCCGGCCGAGATCGAAAGGAAGCGAACGCGCTCGAGCAGCGGATGCGCGGTGTTCTCGGATTCCTCCAGGACGCGTCGGTTGAACTGCAGCCAGGAGATCTCGCGGTTGACGTAGCGGTCCGGCGGAAGGTCGGGCGCGGCGGGCGGCGCGACCTCCGGCGCAGGCGCGGCCGGCACGGCGCCGATCGCCTCCATCAGCGGCTGGTCGAGATCGGGCACGGCCTCCGGCAGATCGATGCGGACCGCGAGCTCTCCGTCCGGGGCGATGGTCGCGGGGGCGTCCGCGGCCGGGGTTTCGGCAGCGCGGCGGCGGCTCGCGGAACGGGCGGGCTTCTTTTCTTCGCTGACGGTCTCGCTCACGATCGCATCGCCTCCTGTCTGTCGTGGTCGCGCGGGACTAGACGACGGACGCGATCCTTTCATGACGGCCGGGGACTTTCCACGGACATCTCGTCGAGAACTCGCTTCAGAAGCGGTCGCGACGGCCGCTCGCGGGCCGCAAGGGTCGCCAGGTCGAGCCGGCGCACAAGTTCGGCGGCGCCGTCCAGCGAGCGATCCATGCGCCGCAGCGCGAAGTCGAGAAGGCGCGGGTCGAGTTCGAGCTGCCGGTCCGCCGCCAGCTTCATGAGAACGCCGACGAGAAGGTCGTCGTCGGGCGCCGTCATCTCGAGGACGGTCGCCGCCCGCAGGCGCGACAGGAGATCGGGCGTGCGCAGGCGCAGGGCGGCCGGGCGAACGCGCGAGGTAAGCATGACGAAGCCGTTGCCGAGCCGGGCCGCGTTCACGAGCGCGAAGAGGTCCTCCTCGGCATAGGGCAGCCGATCGACATCCTCGATCACCACCCCAAAGGGCGGCTCGGGCAGCGCCTCCCCGGGGAGGAAGGGCGCGGCGCCCGACTGATCCTGCCAGGCGCAGGCGAGGTGCGTCTTGCCGGAGCCCTTGGGTCCGACCACCATCACGACGGGATGGGGCCATTCCGGCCAGGCGTCCACGGCGCCGACCGCGAAGGCGTTGGCCTCGGACACGACGAGATCGTCGCGGGCGAGCGAGGGCCGGGAGCCGAGATCGAGCGGCAGCTGCTGGGCGCGGGCTTGGGTCAATCGCGTCGGGGCCCCGGTTCGAGCTGGTTACGCAGGGCGGTCTCGGACCGCTCGCTTTCCAGCGCCCGTCCGGCCGGGGTCACCTCGAGAGGTCGCCCGTAGTACATTTCGCTACCCATGTATTGATGAATTGCAAACCGTACGAGAACACCCACAGCCGCGGCGGCCGGCACCGCGATCAGAAGGCCGACGAATCCGAAGATCGCGCCGAAGGCGAAGAGCGCGAACATCAGCCAGACCGGGTGCAGGCCGACCGAGGCGCCGACGAGCTTGGGCTGCAGGATGTTCCCTTCCACGAACTGCCCCGTGAAGAAGACGCCGAGCGTCGCCGCGACCCAGACCCAGTCGGGCGAGAACTGGACCAGCGCGACGCCGAGCGCGATCACGAGGCCCACCGCCGAGCCGACATAGGGAATGAAGGAGATGAGCCCCGCGAAGAAGCCGATCAGCAGCCCGAAGTTCAGTCCCACCAGCGTCAGCCCGACGGCATAGTAGGTGCCGAGGATGAGGCAGACCGACCCCTGCCCGCGCACGAAACCCGCGACCGAGCGGTCGATGTCGCGCGCGAGCCGCCGCACCGTCGTCACGTACTGGCGCGGCACCATCGCATCGACCGACGCGATCATCCGGTCCCAGTCGAGCAGGAGATAGAAGGCGACGACCGGCGTGACGACGAAGAGCGACACGAAGTTCACGAGCGCGAGGCTCGAGGTCCAGAGCGAGGCGACAAAGCCCGTCACGAATCCCGAGAGCTGGCGCACGACGGCCTGGAAATCCTGCTGCAGGGTCTGCTCGCTTCCCTCCACGAAGCGCGAGAGCGGACCGTTGCGCAGGTCGATCGCGAGCTCCTGCAACCGCCCGAGATACTGTGGCAAGCGCTCGACGAAACTAGAGATCTGCCCGCTGATCACGGGTACCAGGATCAGGAGCACAAGGATGAAGATGACGATGAAGGCGACGAGGATCACGATGCTGGCGAGCAGCCGCGAGAGGCCTCGCCGCTCCAGCCAGTCGGCGATCGGGTCGAGGAAGTAGGCCATCACCATGCCCAGCACGAAGGGCAGGAGGATGCCGCGGAAGATCCAGAGGCAGACGACCAGAAGTCCGGCCGACAGGCTCCAGAACAGGATCTGGCGCTGGAGGAGTCGGCTGCGGTCTCGGCTCGTCATGCGGGTGCTCCAGCCGCGACGCCGCCCGTTCGTCGGGCGCGGGCGTTGCAGCATGCGAGATAGGCAGGGGGGTGCGGGCTGGTCAAGCGCGCGCCCGGATAAGGCTTGCGAGGGGTGAGCGATCATGCGAACTCGCGATTTCCCTTCGAACCGCGGCGGAGCCGACATGAGCGCTAGCGACACCAACGGGCTCACCTATGCCGATGCGGGCGTCGATATCGATGCCGGAAACGAACTGGTGCGCCGCATCAAGCCGCTTGTGCGCTCGACGCGGCGAGCCGGCGCCGACGGCGAGATCGGGGGGTTCGGCGGGTTGTTCGACCTGAAGGCCGCCGGCTTCCGGGACCCGGTCCTCGTCGCCGCCAACGACGGCGTCGGCACGAAGCTGCGCGTCGCGATCGATGCGGGGCGGCACGACACGATCGGTATCGACCTCGTCGCCATGTGCGTCAACGACCTCGTGGTCCAGGGCGCCGAGCCCCTGTTCTTCCTCGACTACTTCGCGACCGGAAAGCTCGATCCGGCGGAGGGCGAGGCGATCGTGTCGGGCATCGCGGAAGGGTGCCGGCAGGCCGGCTGCGCGCTGATCGGCGGCGAAACGGCCGAGATGCCGGGCCTCTACGCCGGTCGCGACTACGATCTGGCGGGCTTCGCGGTGGGCGCGGCCGAGCGCGGCGCCTTGCTGCCGTCCGGCGACATCGCATCGGGCGACGTGCTCCTCGGCCTCGCCTCCTCGGGCCTTCACTCCAACGGCTACTCGCTGGTTCGTCGCATCGTCGAGGCGAGCGGCGCCGCACTGGACGGGCTCGCGCCCTTCGACGCGGACGGCACGCTCGGGCAGGTGCTCCTCACGCCGACACGGATCTATGTGCGCTCGCTTCTGCGGGCGATCCGCGAGGAGGCTGGCATCAAGGCGCTCGCCCACATCACGGGCGGCGGCTTCACCGAGAACATTCCGCGCGTCCTGCCCGAGACGCTGCGCGCCGACATCGATCTGCCGGCGGTGCCGGTCCCGCCGGTCTTCGGCTGGCTGGCTCGGCAGGGCGGCGTCGCTGAGCGCGAGATGCTGCGCACCTTCAACTGCGGCATTGGCATGGTGGTGGTGGTGAGCGAGGCGAATGCCGCGGCGCTCGCTGCCCTCCTCGCGGAAGAAGGCGAGCGGGTCGTGTCGCTCGGCCGCCTCCTGCCTCGCGAGGGCGAGGCGGCGGTCACCTTCAACGGCTCCCTCGCGCTGTGAGCGCGCGCAAGCGCGTCGCGGTCCTGATCTCGGGTCGCGGCTCCAACATGCGGGCGCTGATCGACGCGGCCGCCGACCCCGCCTATCCGGCGGAGATCGTGGGCGTCCTGTCGAACCGGCCCGATGCGGGCGGTCTCGCGATGGCGGCAGAGCACGGCATCGGCACGGCGACCGTCAACCACCGCGACTTCGGCTCGCGCGAGGCCCACGAGGCGGCGCTGGTCGAGGCGATCGAGCGGTTCCAGCCGGACATCGTATGCCTTGCCGGCTACATGCGTCTTCTGACAGCCGACTTCACGGAGCGCTACGCCGGGCGGATGATCAACATCCACCCGTCCCTTCTGCCGCTCTTTCCCGGCCTGCACACGCACGAGCGCGCGCTGGAGGCGGGCATGCGCGTCCACGGCTGCACGGTGCATTTCGTCACGGCCGGCATGGACGAGGGACCTATCATCGCCCAGGCCGCGATCGCGATCGCGCCGGGCGATACGCCCGAAACGCTGTCGCAGCGGCTTCTCGCCGCCGAGCATCGCCTTTACCCGCACGCCCTGGCGCTCGTCGCGAGCGGCGCGGTTCGCTGGGCCGAAGGGCGGGCCATCGTGTCCGGCGATGCCGGCGCGAGCATCGCCGAGCCGACCATCCTCGTCTCGCCGCTCCCCGCCTGACCGCTCAGGCCGGACGCAGCCAGACCCGGTTGTCGTGAAAGGCCGCGCCGCCGAACGGCGCGGTGGGGTCCGCACCGGTCAGGACGTTGATCCCCTCCCCGTTCTCGAACGCGCCGTTCGGCCAGAGCCCCTCGTGAACGAGGACGCCTGGCTTCATGCCGTCGTCGATCCGCAGCGGGAGCACGACGTCGCCGCGTTGGTTTCCGACGCGGACGCGCTGATCCGCCGACAGACCCAGCCTTGCGGCATCGTCTGGGTGGCTGCGCAGTTCGGGCCGGCCCTCGCGCTGACGCGATCCGCTCGTCTCGGCGAAGGTCGAGTTGAGGAACTGGCGCGCCGGCGGGGTGGCGAGGCGGAAGGGGTGGCTTTCGTCGGCCTCCTCGATCAGCGGCGCATGGTCGGGAAAGCTTGGCAGGTCCACGACCGGGCCGAGCAGTCCCATCGAGAGCGGCGGCCGGTTCGGCGCCGCCATGCCGACCCAGTCCGCACGAAAGCGGAAGCGACCGTCTTTCGTGCCGAAGCCCTCGAGATAGTGCGCCTCCGGGAAGGGCGGCTGGCGGTCCTCCCAGCGTTCGCGTTCCAGCGCCTCCAGCCCGCGATAGCCCGAGCGCTTGAGCATGTCGTCGATCAGCTCGCGCTCGGTCAGGCCGAAACCGGGACGATCGGCGACGCCGAGCCGCTTCGCAAGCTGCTCGATCACGAAATGGTTCGTGCGCACGGTCTCGGGATGGTCGATGACCTTGGGCCCAAGCAGGACATGGCTCTGCCCGCCGCCCCGGTAGATGTCGTCGTACTCCATCGAGGTGGCGGCCGGCAGAACGAGGTCGGCAAGCTTTGCCGTGTCGGTCATGAACTGCTCGTGGACGCAGACGAAGAGGTCCTCGCGCATCAGGCCCCGGCGCACGAGGCGCTGCTCAGGCGCGACGTTGGCGGGGTTGGTGTTCTGCACGAGCATGGCCGTCACCGGCGGACCGCCGGCGAGCGCGCCCGGATCGCCCGTCAGCACCGCGCCGATGCGCGACTGGTCGAGGTGGCGGATCGTGGGATCTCGATAGGCGTGCCCCTCGATCAGGCTCTTGTCGAAGCCCCAGATGCCGGAGTTCGAGTGGAAGGCGCCGCCGCCCTCATGCTGCCAGTGGCCGAAGACGGTAGGAACGCTCAGGGCCGCGTGCATGGCGACCGCGCCGTTGCGCTGGCGCGAGAAGCCGTAGCCGAGGCGGAAGTAACTGCGCGGCGTGCGGCCGAGAAGAGTCGCGAAGCTCTCGATCTCGGCGATGGTGAGACCGGTGATATCAGCCGCCCATTCGGGCCCGCGCGTCGCGAGGTGCGCCTCGAGCCCCGCCGCGTCGTCGGCGAAGCGCGCGAGATAGGCGCGGTCAGCCGTCCCGTCGCGGAAGGCGACGTGCATGAGCGCGCAGGCCAGAGCGCCGTCCGTGCCCGGCCGCAGCTTCAGCGCGACATCGGCCTGACGCATCGTCGGATTGTCGTAGATGTCGATCACGACGATCGGCGCACCGCGCTCCTTTCGGGCGCGCACGGCGTGGGTCATGACGTTGACCTGCGTCGCCACCGCGTTGGTGCCCCAGATGACGACGCAGTCGGACACCGCCATCTCGCGCGGATCGACCCCGGCAAGCTTGCCGGTGCCCGCCACGAAGCCCGTCCAGGCAAGGTTCGTGCAGATCGAGTCGAACTGATTGGAGTAGCGCTTGGCGTGCCGCAGACGATGGATGCCGTCGCGCTGCACGAGGCCCATCGTACCGGCGTAGTAGTAGGGCCAGACGGTCTCGGATCCATGCCGTGCCTCGGCTTGAACGAAGCGCTCCGCCACGAGGTCCAGCGCCTCGTCCCAGGAGATCGGGCGCCATTCGCCGCCGCCCTTCTCGCCGACCCGCTGCAACGGGTGCATCAGGCGGTCGGGATGGTGGACCCGCTCGGCATAGCGCGCGACCTTCGCGCAAATGACGCCGGCGGTGTAGCTGTTCTCCTCGGCGCCGCGCACGCGTCCGATGCGCGAGGGGCCGAGCACCTCGACCTCCAGCGCGCAGGTCGACGGGCAGTCGTGCGGACAGGCCGTGAAGGCCTTGGCGGGGGCGATCTGGTTCATGCTCCGCCTATAGCGAAGCCGGCCATCCGCCGCCCATTCTTTTTGGCGATGCGATCCATCAACGCGGCGGGCGGAAGCGCGAAGCTCCCGCCCGCCGCAGGCTCAAGGGTATCAGGCTGCCTGGCCGTAGCGCGTACGCTCCTCGGGCGAGAGCGCCGGATAGTCCGTGTAGCCGTGCTCGTCGCCGCCGTAGAACGTGTCGTTGTCCCACTCGTTAAGGGGGGCTCCGAGCTGCAGACGCGCCGGGAGATCGGGGTTCGAGATGAAGAGCTTGCCGAAGCAGACGAGATCGATCTCGCCCTCGTTGAGACGCTTCAGGGCGAGTTCGTAGTCGTACTCGTTGTTGCCCATGTAGGTGCCGCCGAAGCGGGTCCGCAGCGCGTGATAGTCGAAGTGGTCCTTGTCGCGGTCGCCGCCGGTCTGCCCCTCGATCACGTGCATATAGACGATGCCGCGCTTGGCGATCTCGTCGACATAGGCGTTGAAGAGGCCCTGCTGGTCGCTTTCCGAGGAACCGCCCATCACCGTGACGGGCGAGATGCGGATGCCGACATGGCCCGCGTCCCATTCCGCGATCACGGCGTCCAGGACTTCGAGCGGGAAGCGCAGGCGGTTCTCGACCGATCCGCCGTAGCGGTCCGTGCGCTTGTTGGTGCCGTCGCGCAGGAACTGGTCGAGAAGGTAGCCATTCGCCGAGTGGACCTCGACGCCGTCGAAACCGGCGGCCCGCGCGTTGCGGGTGGCGTGGCGGTAGTCTTCGACGACGCGCGGCAGCTCGCTCTCGTCCAGCGCGCGCGGCTCGACATGCTCCTTGAAGCCCTCCTCGGTAAAGGCCTTCCCGGACGGCTTCACCGCGGACGGGGCGACCGGCAGGCCGCCGTTCGGCTGGAGGTCGGGATGCGAGATGCGCCCCACGTGCCAGAGCTGGAGGAAGATCTTGCCGCCTTCCTCGTGCACAGCGTCGGTCACGCGCTTCCAGGCGGCGACCTGCTCGTCGCTGTAGATGCCGGGCGTCCAGGCGTAGCCGCGACCCTCGACCGAGATGTTGGTCGCCTCGGAGATGATGAGGCCGGCGCCGGCGCGCTGGCGATAGTAGGTGACGTGCATGTCCTTGGGCACGCCGTCGGAGGTGGCGCGCGAGCGCGTGAGCGGTGCCATCACGGTACGGTTGGAGAGGCGGGTCGGACCCAGGTCGAACGGTTCGAAGAGCTTCGAGTCGGCCATATGGAGACGTTTCCTTCGTGATCCTGCTTCGCGGCGACGCGGGAGACGTCGCTCGCGACACGAGACGCGGGATATGGGATGGGGTTCCGGTTCCCAAAGGGGACAGGACGATTGAACGCTGCGTCGACCGAACGGGTGACGTTTCGAGGACAAGCCTTGTGAACTACCGCCACGCCTTCCATGCCGGGAACTTCGCGGATGTCGTGAAGCACGCGCTGCTCGCACGCCTGATCGAATATCTGAAGCTCAAGCCCAAGGCCTTCCGGATTCTCGACACGCATGCCGGCATCGGACGCTACGACCTGTCCGGCGACGAGGCGCGCCGCACCGGCGAGCGGGTCGAAGGCATCGACCGGCTCGTCGCTTCGCCGGTCTGGGTCGATCCGTTGCTGCGGCCTTATCGGGAGGCGGTCGAGGCGGTGCGCGCGGCGCATGGCGCCGACAGCTATCCGGGCTCGCCGCTCGTCGCACGGACCCTCATGCGACCGCAGGACCGCCTTTCGCTCTACGAATTGCACCCGGCCGATGCGCAAATCCTCCACGACGAGTTCGCGGGCGACTATCAGGTGCGCGCGACCCATCTCGACGGCTGGCTGGCGCTCGGCGCGCACCTGCCACCCAAGGAGAAGCGCGGCGTCGTCCTCATCGACCCGCCCTTCGAGGAGACGGGCGAGCACGAACGGATCGTCGAGCGCGTCGCCGCTGCCTGGCGCCGCTGGCCGGGCGGCATCTACGCGGTCTGGTATCCGGTCAAGCAGCGCGAGCGGCGCTCGGCCCTCCTATCCGGCATCCGGGAAAGCGGCCTGCGCAACGTCGTGGCGGCGGAGCTCCTCCGCGAGCCGATGGGCGCCGACGACCGCCTCGTCGGCACCGGCTTTCTCGTGGTGAATCCGCCCTGGACCTTCGCGCCGGAGGCCGAGCGCATCCTCGCCCTTCTGCGACCATTGCTCGAAACTGACCGCGGCGGATCATTCAGCGTGGAAATGCTGGTTCCCGAGTGACGCGAGTGCGATATGTTGTCGAAAAAGAGGCGGCGCCCGGGTCGTGACCGGCGCGGCCAGACGCACCGAAGGATCTCACCATGCGCCGCAGCCTCGCCGCCATTCTGGCCCTGTCGTCCCTGATGGGCAGCGCGACGATGGCGCCCGCCGCCGACTACGTGGCGGCCCCTGCCCCGGCGGTCGTCTACACGGCGCTCGTCCCGTCCTGCGAGGATCCCCGGGTCCTGGCGCAGGTCGAGGACCAGTTCGAATACGGCGTTCAGCGCACGGTGCCGGCGCAGATCGCCGTGGTGGAGTTCAGCGAGCTCTTCGAGAAGAGCTACCAGCCGCGCACCGAGCGCAAGAGGATCGAGCGCCGCTACTGCCAGGGTACCGCTCTGGTCTCGACCGGCGAGCGCCGGACGCTCTACTACGTCGTGGAGTATCCGATGGGCTTCGCCGGCGTCAGCTGGCGTGCGGAGGGCTGCATCCTCGGCTTCGACCCTTGGCGCGTCTACGGCGCGAACTGCGAATCGCTGCGCCGGTTCTGACGTCCGATGCGTCTGCTCGGCTCCCGCCCCTCGCCCTTCACGTCGAAGGTCCGCATGGCCGCCGCGATCTGCGGCATCGACCTGGAACTCGTGCCGACCGACACGGCGGAGGAAGGATCGACGCTGATCGGCAGCAATCCGATCGGCAAGATTCCCGCGCTGATCCTCGACGACGGCTCGACGCTCTATGACAGCCGAGTCATCTGCGAGTGGCTGGACCGCTCAAGCGGCAACCTCCTCATTCCCCAGGGTCTGGCGGAATGGTCGCACGCCAAGCGCATCGAGGCGCTGGCGGACGGCATGGCGGAAGCCGCGATGATGACACTCTACGAAGTGCGCTACCGTCCCGAGGAGAAGCGGCACCAGCCCTGGGTGGACAAGCAGTGGCGACGTGCGCACCGCTCGCTCGACGCGCTGGGCCGGGAGGTCGAAACGCTCGGCGATATGCCGAACCTCGCGCATATCGCGGTGGCATCCGATCTCGGCTGGCTCGACCTTCGCTATTCCAGCGTGTTTCGCGACCGTCACGCCGCGCTCGCGCAATGGATGGACGACTTCTACGCGACCCATCCGCACCTTGCGGCACGCCGCCCGGCCGCCTGACGCCCGGCCGCGCCGGGCCAGCGCTCAGAACTTGAGGGCGAGGCCGGCGCGGATGGAGTGCTCGTCGAAGCCGGACGACACCGAGACGTTTCCGAGATCGTAGTTCTTGGAGTCGAAGTCGGAGTATCGATACTCGACGCGGGACGTCACGCCCTTGGCGACCTGCGCCTCGACGCCGGCGCCCACCGTGAAGCCGACATGGGTGTTGTCGTCCTCGAAGCCGCCGAGGCTCATCTTCTGGTTGGACAGAGCGACGCCGCCGGTGGCGAACAGAAGGATCGGGTCCATCGCGATGCCGACCCGCGCCCGCAGCGAACCAAAGGCCGTCGAGTTGGCGGAGATCGGAACGCCGGTCGCGTAGTTGAAACCACCGGCATCGACATCGGACGCGCCGGCATCGATCTCCGCGCCGTAGACGAGGCGGTCCGTCTGAAGGTTGTAGCCGGCATAGACGCCGCCGACGGCACCCTCGCCGTCGATCGAAGCAGCGCCCTTGGTATCGAAGTTCGCGAAGTTGTAGCCGACGAAGCCGCCGGCATAGGGGCCGGACCACGTGTAGACGTCCGGAGCGATCGGCGCCGACGGGTCGGGAAGCACGGCGTCGGCCGACAGCGCCGCGGTCGCCGCAAGCGGCACCAGAGCCATCGCAACCATCATGACGCGCCGAACGCTCATCGGATCCTCGATCTCGGGGCCGGCCTGTGCCCGCCCATTCGTTTCGCGAACGCCCGGTACCCTGCCCGGTTCCCGCCATACCGGCACGGACCCGGCGGACGGTGCGAAGGGATCGTCGCTCGCCCCTCCAGCTAAGATCGCACCCCGCATTTTGCCAATTGCAGCGGGGTGACACTCACGGGATTCTTCCCATATGTGACCGACTGCCCCGGTCGGCCCGCCCGCCTTTCTCATGCCCCATTCGCTCCCGCTTTCGCGGCGGCATGAAGCATGAAGAAAGAATGAACGGCGCGACGGTTTCCCTGGCCGAGGCTTGGCGTCTGCGCCGCCGGCCTCGCGGCCGCTCGGCGCGGGCGCTCGCACCCCGCATGCCCCGTCAGGACGAGATGACCGACGAAACCGCCATCGATTTCGAGGACGAGCCGGAGGACCTGGATGGCGAGGAAGCCGAAGCGGCCGCCGAGCCCAGTCCCCTCCTGGCCGCGATCGAGTGGGACAATGGCGGTCGCGACGTCGACCAGACGCTGGTCGGCGCAGAGCTGATCCTCGCCTTCCAGCGCCAGTTGCCCAACAGCCCCGGCGTCTATCGCATGTTCGACGAGGCGAACGAGGTCCTCTACGTCGGCAAGGCGAAGTCGCTGAAGAAGCGCGTGGCGAGCTACACGCGCATGGCCGGGCACACGAACCGCATCGCGCGCATGATCCGCGCGACGCGCCACATGGAGTTCGTCACCACCCGCACCGAGACCGAGGCGCTCCTTCTGGAAGCCAACCTCATCAAGCGTCTGCGGCCCCGCTTCAACGTCCTGATGCGGGACGACAAGTCGTTTCCCTACATCCTCGTCTCGGACGACCACGAGGCGCCGGCGGTCTTCAAGCACCGCGGAGCGCGCTCGCGGAAGGGCAGCTACTTCGGCCCCTTCGCCTCGGGCGGAGCCGTGGGCCGAACGGTCGCCTCGCTACAGCGCGCCTTTCTTCTGCGCACCTGCACC
Source organism: Aureimonas sp. AU4 (assembly GCF_001463765.1). GTDB lineage: Bacteria > Pseudomonadota > Alphaproteobacteria > Rhizobiales > Rhizobiaceae > Aureimonas. The sequence goes on from NZ_BBWK01000004.1 coordinate 32,317, forward strand.
GACAGCGTCTACGAGACGCGCACGCGTCCCTGCCTCCTCTACCAGATCAAGCGATGCTCGGGCCCCTGCACGCGCGAAATCAGTCTGGAGGACTACGCGGGCCTCGTCTCGGACGCGAAGGCCTTCCTGTCCGGTAAGTCGGCGCAAGTGAAGCGCGCGATCGCCGAGGCGATGCAGGAAGCCTCGATGGACCTCGACTTCGAGCGCGCGGCCGTGTTCCGCGACCGGCTCTCGGCGCTCGCCCATATCCAGGGGCACCAGGGCATCAACCCGCACGGGGTCGAGGAGGCGGACGTCTTCGCGATTCATCAGGAAGGCGGGTTGACCTGCATCCAGGTCTTCTTCTTCCGCACCAACCAGAACTGGGGCAACCGGGCCTACTTCCCCAAGGCCGACCCGTCGCTGGAGCCCGGCGAGGTGCTGGGCGCCTTCCTCGCGCAGTTCTACGAGGACAAGCCGGCGGCCAGCCTCGTGCTGCTGCCGGTGGAGATCGAGGACGCCGCGATCCTCGCCGAACTCCTGTCGACGCGCGCCGAGCGGCGCGTCGAGATCGCGGTGCCCAAGCGGGGCGAAAAGCGCGATCTGGTCGACCACGCGACGTCGAACGCGCGCGAGGCCCTCGGCCGTCGCCTGGCCGAGACGTCGTCGCAGGCGCGCCTGCTGGCCGGCCTCAAGGAAACCTTCGCGCTGGAGCGCGTGCCGCGCCGCATCGAGGTCTTCGACAACTCGCACATCATGGGCACGGCCGCCGTCGGCGCGATGATCGTCGCGGGTCCTCAAGGGTTTGCGAAGAGCCAGTACCGCAAGTTCAACATCAAGGGTCAGGACATCACGCCGGGTGACGACTTCGGCATGATGCGCGAGGTCATGACCCGCCGCTTCTCGCGTCTCATCAAGGAGGAAGGCGCGACCGGCCCTGCCCCGGATCGGCCGCCGGCCGACCCCGAGGCGCCGGAAGAGGTCGCAGACGAGGCGGACATGCCGGCCTGGCCCGACCTCGTCCTCGTGGACGGCGGCAAGGGGCAGATCTCGGCCGTTCGCAAGATTCTCGGCGACCTCGGCATCGCCGACAAGGTGACGACGATCGGCGTCGCGAAGGGCGTCGACCGCGACGCGGGCCGCGAGCGCTTCATCGTCGAGGGACGCGAGCCCTTCTCGCTGCCGCCGCGCGACCCCGTGCTCTATTTCGTCCAGCGACTGCGGGACGAGGCCCACCGCTTCGCGATCGGCACGCACCGCGCCAAGCGCAAGAAGGAACTCGTCAAGAACCCGCTCGACGAGATCGGCGGGATCGGCCCCTCGCGCAAGCGCGCGCTCCTGCACCATTTCGGAACGGCCAAGGCCGTGTCGCGCGCGGCGATGGACGATCTTCTCAAGGTCGAGGGGATCTCCGCCGCGATGGCGCGGACGATCTACGATCATTTCCACGAGCGCCAGTAACGGCAATCCCCGCTTTCGCACCGCTCTTGCCGGTCCCGCTGTTGACGCGGGCGCGGCGGGCGCGTTTGAACAGCGGATCAACTGATCGTTCCGTTACGCGGTTCGGTCGCCGGCCTTCTCAAGAACCGGACCCACCGCATGGCCACCAGACGGGCGCTGAACATCCCGAACCTTCTCACCTACGCGCGCATCGTGGCCGTGCCGCTGGTGGTTCTCTGCTTCTTCGTGGAAGGGAAGCTGCACGGCTCCGAGACCGCCCGCTGGTGGGCTCTCGGCCTGTTCGTGGTGGCCAGCGTCACGGACTGGCTCGACGGCTACCTCGCCCGCGCCTGGCAGCAGACATCGACGATCGGGCGCATGCTCGACCCCATCGCCGACAAGTTGCTGGTGGCCGCCGTGCTTCTTCTTTTGGCCGCCGACGGCACGATCGCAGGATGGTCGATCTGGGCGGCGATCGTCATCCTGTGCCGCGAGATACTCGTGTCGGGCCTGCGCGAGTACCTGGCCGAGCTGAAGGTGTCGGTGCCCGTCACCCGGCTCGCCAAGTGGAAGACCGCGACGCAGATGGTGGCGCTCAGCTTCCTGCTCGCCGGCCCGGCCGGAGACCGCGTCTTCGACTTCGTGACCGAGACCGGGATCGCGCTCCTGTGGATCGCGGCCCTCATCACGCTTTACACGGGATACGATTACTTCCGTGCAGGCCTGCGCCATATCGGTGACTGAAGGGGCGCGCGATCGCCCGAACCCAACCGGAGGCGTGGCATGAAGATCGTCTATTTCGCCTGGATCCGCGAGCGGATCGGCATGGCGGAGGAGGAGGTCGTCCTTCCCGCGGGCGTCGTGACCGTCGGGGATCTCCTGCTCTGGCTGAAGGCGCAGTCCGACAACCACGCGGCGGCCCTCCAGGCGCCCGAGGTCGTGCGCGTCGCGATCGACCAGGAGCATGTCGAGCATTCCCAGCCGCTGGAGGGCGCAAAGGAAGTCGCGATCTTCCCGCCCATGACCGGGGGCTGACGTGACGGTTCTTAGCGCGGCCGTGACCGGCGGGCGAATCGACATCGCCGAGGAAACGCGCCTTGCCACTCCGCGCGGCGAGGCCGGCGCGGTCGTGACCTTTCTCGGCTTCTGCCGCGACGAGGGCGGACGTTTGGCCGCGCTGGAACTCGAGCACTATCCCGGCATGGCGGAACGCGAGATCGAGCGCATCCTGCGCGAGGCGGCCGAGCGCTGGCCGCTTCTGGCCGCGCGATGCGTCCACCGGCACGGTCGCGTGCGCCCGGGCGAGGAGATCGTGTTTCTGGCCTGCGCCTCGACGCACCGCCAAGCCGCCTTCGAGGCGGCCGAGTTCGTGATGGACTTCATGAAGACCCGCGCCCCCTTCTGGAAGCGCGAGCACCTGATCGACGGCACAGTCGGCGAATGGGTGACGGCCAAGGACACGGACGACCATTCCGCGAGCCGCTGGCACCGTCTCTAGACACGAAAACGCCGGCCCGAGGGCCGGCGTCGCGTCAGTCCGGTCGGGCTGAGATCAGCCGACGATCTCGGTCTCGGAGAACCAGTAGGCGATCTCCTGCTGCGCGGTCTCCGGCGCGTCCGAACCGTGGACCGAGTTCTCGCCGATCGACAGCGCATGCACCTTGCGGATCGTACCGTCGGCGGCCTGCGAGGGGTTGGTCGCGCCCATCAGCTCGCGGTTGCGCGAGATGGCGTTCTCGCCTTCCAGCACCTGGACGATCGTCGGGCCGGCCGACATGGACTCGACGAGTTCGCCGAAGAAGGGGCGCTCCTTGTGGACCGCGTAGAAGCCCTCGGCCTCGCGGCGGCTCATCCACACGCGCTTGGAAGCGACGACGCGCAGGCCACCCTCTTCCAGCATCTTGGTGATCGCGCCCGTCAGGTTGCGACGGGTCGCGTCGGGCTTGATCATGGAGAAGGTGCGCTCGATGGCCATGGGCTCTGTTTCCTCGTTGGAATCGTTTGGGAAGCGGGGCCGCTCTATAGCGGCGCCCCGGAGGACCGGCAAGTTCAGGCAGCGGCCGGCGTGCGACGGCCGAGGCCTTGGTGCAGGTCGAGGCACCGCTCGAACCAGTCCCGGATCGGATCGCCGGCCTCCGGCATGACGCGATAGCGCGATGCGACACGCGCCCACTGGAAGCCGCCGAATACGACGTAGTCGGCAAAGCGCGGCGTCTCGCCACCAAGGAACGGCTGCCGCTTCAGGGTGACGCGCAGCGGCTCGAGCGTCCTGTCGAAGGCGCCCGCCGCTTCGGGCGTGCGCCCCGACTGGACCTCCTCCAGCGGCTTGCCGAAGAGCGCCTCACGCCGAGCCCGGAACCAGGCCTGCCCCGCCTCGTCCTGCAGGGCGTGGATGTCGAGCACGGCGACCGAGACGAGATAGGGATGGATCGTCCGCTGCATCCAGCTCTCGACGAAGCGGGTGAGAGCCCGCCCACTCGCGCCCTCGAAGAGCATCGGCCGGTCGGGATAGCGATCGTCGAGATATTCCGCGATCGCGAAGCTGTCCTGGACCACGGTGTCGCCGTCGCGGATCAGCGGCACGGTGCGCCCCTCCCCGCCTTCCAGCGTCGCGACCTCGGGGAAGCGGACCGGCACCGCCTCGAACGGCAGCCCCTTGTGCGCCAGCGCCATGCGCGCCTTCCAGCAGTGAGGCGAGAAGGGACGCGCCGGGTCGGCGCCGACGAGATCGTAGAGCTGGATCGTCATGGCAGGCATTCCTCCGGTTTGGGCGCCCGGCCCATAGCGTTGCGCGGCCCGATCGACCAGCGCCTCGCGCCCTTGTCCCGGTGCGCGCGATCATGCGAAAAGCCGCCCATGCTGCAGATCACCGACCTTTCGGCCCGCGTTGCCGGGCGCCTTCTGATCGACCATGCCACGCTCTCGATCCCGAGCGGTACGAAGGCCGGTCTCGTGGGCCGCAACGGGGCGGGCAAGTCGACCCTCTTCCGCGTCATCACGGGCGACCTCGGCTCGGAAAGCGGCAGCGTGTCGATCCCGAAGGGCACCCGCATCGGACAGGTGGCGCAGGAGGCGCCCGGCACCGAGCAGTCGTTGCTGGAGGTCGTCCTTGCGGCGGATCTCGAGCGCGTCGCGCTGCTGGACGAGGCCGAAACCGCGAGGGACCCGGACCGCATCTCCGAGATCCACCTGCGGCTCGCGGACATCGAGAGCCACTCCGCCGAGGCGCGCGCGGCCGCGATCCTCGACGGCCTCGGCTTCGACGCTCGGGCACAGGCGCGCCCCGTATCGTCCTTCTCGGGCGGGTGGCGCATGCGCGTCGCGCTCGCGGCGGTTCTGTTCTCGCGGCCCGACCTCCTGCTTCTGGACGAGCCGACGAACTACCTCGACCTCGAGGGCACGCTTTGGCTCGAGAACTTCGTCGCGCGATACCCCTATACGGTTCTCATCATCAGCCACGACCGCGACGTCCTGAACAACGCCGTGAACGCGATCGTGCATCTCGATCAGAAGAAGCTCGTCTTCTATCGCGGCGACTACGACAGCTTCGAGCGCCAGCGCGCCGAGAAGCTGGAGCTCCTGCAGAAAGCGATCGTCAAGCAGGATGCCGCGCGCAAGCACATGGAAGCCTTCGTCGAGCGCTTCCGCGCCAAGGCCTCTAAGGCCCGGCAGGCGCAGTCTCGGCTCAAGGCGCTGGAGCGCATGAAGCCGCTCCAGGCGATCGTCGAAGAGCATGTCACGCCCTTCGTCTTTCCCGAGCCGGCCAAGGTCCTGGCCTCCCCGATCATCCGGATGGAGAACGTGTCGGTCGGCTACACGCCCGAGCGCTCGATCCTGCGCAACCTGAACCTGCGCATCGACGCCGACGACCGCATCGCGCTGCTCGGCGCCAACGGCAACGGCAAGTCGACCTTCGCCAAGCTCCTGGCCGAGCGTCTGACGGCCCAGTCGGGACAGGTGACGCGCGCACCGGGCCTCAAGATCGCGATGTTCGCGCAGCACCAGATCGACGACCTTCGGCCCTCCGAGACCGCGGTCCAGCACGTTCGACGCTTCGTGCCGGACGCGCCGGAAGCGAAGGTGCGCGCGCGCGTCGCGCGGATGGGCCTGCCGACGCAGAAGATGGACACGGTGGCAGACTCACTGTCGGGAGGCGAGAAGGCGCGCCTCCTCATGGGCCTCGCGACCATCGATTCGCCCAACGTCCTCATCCTCGACGAGCCGACGAACCACCTCGACATCGAGGCGCGCGAGAGTCTGGTCCACGCGCTCAACGACTATTCGGGCGCCGTGATCCTGATCAGCCACGACCGGCACATGGTCGAGGCGACGATGGACCGCCTCTGGATCGTGGGCGAGGGAACGGTGTCGCGCTACGACGGCGACCTGGAGGACTACAAGAAGCTCATCCTGTCGGGCGCCCGGGCGGGCGGCGGAAACCAGGGCGAGTCCGTCGAGGTCGTGGCGGCCCCGGTGATCGTTTCCAAGCAGGACCAGCGGCGCCTTGCCGCCGAGCGACGCGAGACCTTGAAGCCCCTTCGTCAAAAGATCTCGGGCCTTGAGATTCAGCTGACGCGGCTCCAGAAGACGATCGCCGATCTCGACGCGAAGCTGGCGGACCCGTCGCTCTACACCAAGGATCCGTCCAAGGCGTCGGCTCTCGCCAAGCAGAAGAGCGATGCCGAGCGCACGCTCGAAAAGGTCGAGGGCGAGTGGCTGGAGCTGACCACCGAGCATGACGCGGCGATGGCCGCCGAATAATCACGTCCGCGTTATATTGTGTGGCAACGAATCGGCTTCTACCGTCGTTCTGAAGGGCGGCGGGATCGGTCCGCCAGATCGGTCGGGAAGGATCCTGTCATGGCGCGTCGGCTCCTCGCGTCCCTGGTCTTGGCGTGTGTGGCCAGCGCCGTCGTCATGCCTCTCCACAGGCAGGCGGAGGCGAGCGGACCGCTCGTCTCGAACCAGGTCGGCTATGCCAGCGTCAACGGAATCGAGCTTTTCTTCCGCGTCTACGGCGAGGGATCTCCGCTTCTGCTGATTCACGGGGGATTGTCCGACTCCAGCGTCTGGCGCGACCAGATCGCGGCGCTGGCCGAGAACCATCAGGTGATCGTCGCCGACAGTCGCGGCCAGGGCCGCTCGACGCGCACGGCCGACCCGATCACCTACGACCTGATGGCCGACGACTACCTCAAGCTCCTCGACACGCTGGGCATCCAGAAGGCGGCTCTCGTGGGATGGAGCGACGGGGGCATCATCGGCCTGGACATCGCGATCCACCATCCCGAGCGCCTGACGCGCCTTTTCGTCCAGGCGGCCAACGCCACGCCGGACGGCGTCAAGCACTATGTCGCACCCGAGACGGTGCCCGAGCTGCGCCATTACGACGATGTGGCGGAGGAAATTCACGCGCTCTGGGCCAACGAGCCGAACTTCACGGCCGACGAGCTGGCCTCGATCACCGTGCCGACCGAGATCGTGATCGGCGACCACGACGAGGCGATCAGCCGGAAGCACACGGAATACATGGCCGAGACGATCCCCGGCGCCTCGTTGGTGATCCTGCCGGATGTCGGGCATTCGGCGCCGATCGAGGACCCGGCGGGCTACGCCACCGCCGTCCTCGAATTCCTCGATCGGGACCTCAGCTGAGGTTCAAGCCCGTTTCACCCAGCGCCGATCCTCGGTCTGCTGCCAGTAGGTGATGTCGTGGCCGGCGGCCTTCTCGGCCCGCCACCGCTCCCGGGCGATGCGAAGCTGGTGGTCGTCGTGCCCATCGAAAAGGTAGACGCCGCGCAGCGCCTCCCCCCAGCCGCTGTCGGGACTCGCCCCCTCCACTATGAAGCGCACCTGCGGCTCGTTGGCGCGCTGCATCGGATCGGTGGTGAGGAGGATCGGCTGCATCGCGGCGGCCGAAGCCGCCGCGTCGGTCGCGTGGGGAAGGAAGCTGTCCTCCCGAAAGGTCCAGAGGTGCTGATCCAAAGCGTCGCGCCGCTCGGTCGTCGCGCACTGCACGACGACCCGCCAGCCGCGCGCGAGAGAGCGCTCGAGGAGGTCGGGCAGCGCCTCCTCGAGCCGGCTTTCCGTCAGGTGGTAGAACAGGACCTCCGGCACGCCGGTCAGCGCGCCTCGTAGTGCTCGCGCACGAGACGGTCGAGGAGCCGGACGCCGAAGCCCGACGCCCAGGACTGGTTGTACTCGTTGGAGGGCGAGCCCATGGCGGTGCCCGCCACGTCGAGATGGGCCCAGGGCACGTCGTTGACGAAGCGCTGGAGGAACTGCGCCGCCGTGATCGAGCCGCCGGCCCGGCCGTTGCCGATGTTCTTGATATCGGCGAACTTGCCCTCGATCTGCTTGTCGTACTCCTTGCCGAGCGGCATGCGCCACACCTTCTCGCCCGTCGAGAGGCCGGCCGAGAGAAGCCGGTCGGCCAGCTCGTCGTTGTTGGAGAAGAGCCCGGCGTGATGGTTGCCGAGCGCCACGATGATGGCGCCCGTCAGGGTCGCGAGGTTGATCATGAAGCGCGGCTTGTAGCGCTCCTGCGTGTACCAGAGCGCATCCGCCAGAACGAGGCGGCCTTCCGCGTCGGTGTTGAGGACCTCGATCGTCGTGCCGGACATGGCCGTCACGATGTCGCCGGGCCGCTGCGCCTTGCCGTCGACGGCGTTCTCGACGAGGCCGACGACGCCGACCGCGTTGATCTTCGCCTTGCGGCCCGCCAGCGCGCGCATCAGACCGACCACGGCGGCCGAGCCGCCCATGTCGCCCTTCATGTCCTCCATGCCGGCGGCCGGCTTGATGGAGATGCCGCCGGTGTCGAAGATGACGCCCTTGCCAACGAAGGCGAGCGGCGCCTCGTCGTTGCCGGCACCGTTCCAGCGCATGATGCACAGGCGCGGCGGCATGGGCGAGCCCTGCGCGACGCCCAGCAGCGCGTGCATCTTCAGCTCGCGCATCCGGTTCTCGTCGAGAATCTCGACCTCGAGCCCGCTGTCGCGCAGAGCGGCGATGCGCGAGGCGTATTCCGTGGTCGTCAGGACGTTGGCCGGCTCGTTCACGAGGTCGCGCGCGAGGATCACGCCGGCTGACACCTCCTGCGCGATCGCGAAGGCCTTCTCCGCGCCCTCCGGGTCGCCGGTCAGGAAGGTGATCGTCGCCGCGACGTCGCCGTTCTCCTCGTCCTCACCCGGCTTGGTCTTGCGCGACTTGTAGCGATCAAAGCGGTAGCTGCGCAGGAGGACGCCGAGGCCGATGTCGGCGATCGCCTCCGCGTCGATGCCGTCCGCCCAGACAGTCGCCGTCTCGACGCCCTTGAGCTTGGCGGCGATCGTGCCGCCGAGCTTGAGGCGGTCTTCCTCGCCGGGAGCGCCCTCGCCCTTCGTGCCGAGGAGGAGAATGCGGTCGAGCCCCGATCCCGATGGAGCGACCAGTTCAGCCGCCGACAGGCTCTTGCCCTTGAACTTCGCGAGCCGCGCCGCCTTCGCGAGCCCGTCGCGCAGTTCACCCGGCAGGGCCTGCGGCAGAGTCTCGGCGCTCTCGGTCAGGACGACGAGCACGCCGCCCTGGGGCAGGTCGGGGCGCGCGAAGCGAAGGACGGGTTGCTGGGACATGTCGACTCCGAGGTCATGATGAGGCGGCGTCGACCGGAACGGAGGCGCCGATTCGAACGAGCCCGATGCGACAATGCCGAGCCCGCGAGGCCCTCATTGTCGTGTCCCGTATGCGCATTGCAAGAGTGGTGCGGCGGTTCAGAAAGCGCTAACCATGCGCGTTCGCCCTTCTTTAGCCAAGCTGACCCAGTGTAGGGAGGCGAAGGCCGAGCGTCGGCGGCTCAGGAACGGATTTGCGACACGAACGACGCATGAAGATTTTGGAACGCTACATCTTCCGCCGGGCGCTGACCTTCAGCGCGGGGGCGCTCGCCGCCCTGGTGCTGGTGGTGTGGATCGTGCAGGTCCTGCAGCGGCTCGACATCGTGCGCACGACGGCAACGGCGGCAGGCGACATCTTCTGGATCGCCCTGATGCTCATGCCCGATCTGGCGGCGGGCGTCGTGCCCTTCGCGCTCCTGATCGGCGCGATCCAGACGCTCAACACCCTGAACGCCGATTCGGAACGCGCCGTGATCGCGGCATCGGGCGGATCGCGCAAGGTGATCGCCAATCCGATCCTGCTGCTCGGAGCGCTCGCGGCGCTGATCGTCTTCGTGAACTCCAACTTCGTCGGGCCGCTCGCCTCCAGCGCCTTCCAGAACGGGGTGCGCGCGATCAACGCCGACGCAATCAGCCTCTTTCTCCAGCCCGGACGCTTCGAGCGCGTGCAGGACGGCCTGATCATGAGCATCAAGGAGGCGCGCGGACCCAACGTTCGCGGCCTCTTCCTGTCCGATACGCGCGATCCGGCGCTCGATCTCACCTACTTCGCACGCGAGGCGACGGTCGTGGAGCGCCTCGGCCAATCCTATCTCGTTCTCGACGACGGGCAGCTGCACCGTCGCGACAACAAGGACGGCGCGGTCTCGATCATCGAGTTCCAGACCTACGCGTTCGATTTGGCGAACCTGCGCCCCGTGGACGCGGGCGACTGGATCCGCATGTCGGAGCGCTCGACGCGCGAACTCCTGAACCCGGACCCGAACGATCGCGTCTACCAGCTCCACCCCAACCAGTTCACCGAGGAACTGGCACAGCGCCGCACCGACTTCCTGTATCCGATCGCCTTCGCGCTCTGGGCGCTGATCGTGGCGGGACACCCGAGGACGAACCGCCAGGGCCCGGGCGCCGCCATGATGCTGGGCCTCAGCGGCGCGCTCGTCCTCAAGGCGCTCGGCTTCGTCGCCCTGTCGATGGTCCAGGACGAGGTGCAGACGGTGTGGCTCGTCTACGCCCTTCCGATCTCGGCCATCGTCTTCGACCTGTGGCTCTACCTGCGCAACGTGAATGTCAGCGAGCTGCGCTGGGTCCGCCGGTCGAATGACGCCGTGCGCCGCTTCGGCACGTGGCTCGTGCGCTCCCTGCCGCTCGCCCCCTTCGAGGGCCGGACGCCCGGCACATGAGGCAGCGCACGCTCAGCCTCTACTTCCTTCGGCGATATCTCGTCAGCTTCGTCTCGACGCTGATCGCGGTCTACGCGCTGACCTACCTGATCGACATGATCGAGGTCAGCCGTCGGGGTTCGTCCGCGCAGATCGACTTCTCGACCATCGCGACGATCTCGGCGCTGCGCGTTCCCGCCTTCATCGAGCAGGCCTTCCCGTTCATCATCCTCTTCTCGTCGATCTTCACGCTGGTTTCCCTGAACCGGAAGATGGAGCTCGTGGTGGCACGTGCAGCGGGTGTTTCGGTCTGGCAGATCCTTGCGCCCTTCATGGCGGGTTCGATCCTCATCGGCGCGCTGGCGGTATTCGCCTACAATCCCGTCGCCTCGCTCGCCCGGGCCAAGTCTGCCGACATCGAAACGTCGATCGGCGGCGTGACCGTCGCGCCGAACGCCCGCGCTCCTTGGTTGCGACAGACGGGCAACGGGGTCGAATCGATCATCGGCGGTCGTTCCGTCTCGGACGGTGGAGCGGTGATGGGCGGCGTCACCGCCTTCATCCTCAACACTGACGGAATCGTGTCCGAGCGCATCGACGCCGCGCAGGCGCGCCTCGTGGACAGCACCTGGCGCATCGAGAACCCGACGATCACCCGCATCGGCTTTCCACCGGAGCGCCGCGACGCGGTTTCCATTCCCACGACCCTGTTGCCCGAATACATCGAGCAGCGCCTCGCCGACCCCGAAGCCATCTCGATCTGGGGCCTTTGGAGCAAAATCGGTGTCGCGCGCGCACTCGGATACAATGCCGACGCCTTCTCCATGCGCCTGCAGACCCTGATCGCCCGCCCTGCCCTTTTCGTCGCCATGACGTTGCTCGCGGGCACCGTCGCGGTGAGATATGCCCGCACGGGCCAGTCGGGCGGCCTGATCGTCAGTGGCGTCGCAGCCGGCTTCGTGCTTTACGTGATCACCTTCCTGGCCCAGGCGCTGGGAAGCAATGCCGTGATTCCGACCGTCGTTGCGGCTTGGTTTCCGGTCGTGGCGGCAGGGTTGTTCGGGACGACGATCCTGCTCCATCAAGAGGACGGGTAGTATGACAGCGAGGGGGATCTCGCGCCGGACGATCGCCGGGGGGCGATCGGCGTTCCGGAGCGCACTTCTGGCGGGCGCGGCGCTCTCGGCGCTGGCGCTTGCGCCCTCGGTGGCGCACGCCCAGGCATCGCTTGGGGAACTGGGCGCCAACGTCAGCGTGCCGGCCGGCTCCCAGCTCTTCCTGGAAGCCGACACCGTCACCTATGACAGCGACCGGTCCGTCGTCACGGCCGCCGGCGGCGTGCAGATCAACTACGGCGGCTACAAGCTCGTCGCGCGCAACATCGTCTACGATCAGGCCTCCCGCCGTCTCGTCGCCTCGGGCGACGTCGAACTGGTGGAGCCGGGCGGCAACCGCATCTACGCCGACTCGATCGACGTGACGGACGACTTCGCGAACGGCTTCGTCGAGGCGCTGCGCATCGAGACGCCCGACAACACCCGCTTCGCAGCCGGGCAGGCGGTGCGCGGCCCCGGCCAGCGCACGACGTTCGAGCAGGGCGTCTACACGGCCTGCGAGGCGTGCAAGCAGCATCCCGAGCGTCCCCCCACCTGGCAGGTCAAGGCCCGGCGAATCGTCTGGGATCAGGACCGCAAGGTGATCCGGTATTATGGCGCGAGGCTGGAGCTCTTCGGGGCACCGCTCGCCTACCTGCCCTACTTCGCGACGCCCGATCCCACCGTGAAGCGCCAGTCCGGCCTTCTCGCGCCCTCGTTCAAGTCGTCGAGCAAGACCGGCTTCGGCGTGCGCATTCCATACTACTTCGCGCTCGACGACAGCTCCGACCTGACGATCGCGGGAACGCCCTACTCCAAGCAGGGCTTCCTCGCCGAGGCCGAGTACCGCAAGGCGTTCGAGAACGGCTACTTCACGCTCCAAACGGCGGGCATCTCGCAGCGCGATCCGACCGCCTTCGACGACTTCCGCTACGACGGCGTGTCGATCAACCAGGACTTCCCCGGCGAGAACCGGGGCATGGTCGGAACGACCGGCCGGTTCGCGCTCAGCGATCGCTGGACCTTCGGCTGGGATGTTCTCGCGCAGAGCGACAACAATTTCTCGAACAACTACGAGATCGAGAACTTCAATCGCGTCTACCACACGTCGGAGATCTACCTGACGGGTCTGGGCGACCAGAGCTTCTTCGACCTGCGCGCCCAGAAGTTCGACGTTCAGACGCAGAACCGCCTGACGCAGGACGTCCAGCCCTACGTCCTGCCGACGCTCGACTACCAGTACATCGACGAGAACCCCGTTCTCGGCGGCCAGGTCACCTACGACGTCAACGTCACGAACCTGCGCCGCGACGCGACGAGCCCGGGCTACCTCCTGCTCTGCCAGTCCGCCTTCATCGAGAACGGCGTCTGCAGCACGGCGAACGGCTTCCCCTACCGGACCGACGTCTTCCGCCGCAACTCGCTGGAAGGCGACTACTCGCGCGCCACCACGCAGGCGGAGTGGCGCCGCACCTTCACGACCTCCGGCGGCCTCCTACTGACGCCGTCGCTCTCGGCGCGGGCCGACGTCTACCGCGCGGACATGAGCGCGGTCGGCTACCCCTACGGCAACCTTCCGCTCGGCCTCGGCGGCGTCGACGTGGACGAAGCCGGGCTTCGCGGGATGGCGACGGCCGGGCTCGAAGCGCGATATCCCTGGCTGATCGAGACGAGCAACTCGAGCCATGTCATCACGCCGATCGCGCAGCTTCTGGTGCGCCCCGACGAGACCGCCGCCGGCAGGCTGCCGAACGAGGATGCGCAGAGCCTCGTCTTCAACGCGGGCAACCTCTTCTCGGAAGACAAGTTCTCCGGCTACGACCGGATCGAGGGCGGCACGCGGGCCAATGTCGGCGTGCAGTATTCCGGCGTCTTCGGTGCCGGCTACGCGATCGACGCGCTGATCGGCCAGTCCTTCCATCTTGCGGGCGAGAACCCCTACGCGCAGGTCGACTACGCCTTGGTCGGCTTCGAGTCGGGGCTGCAGAACGACCGGTCCGACTACGTCTCGGCGATCACGCTCGCGACACCGATCGGCGTCAGCCTCGGGGCGCAGGGACGCTTCGACAAGGACTCGCTCGACGTGAACCGCGCGGATCTCATGGGCGGGGTGTCCTACAAGCGCCTCGACACGTCGGTGGTCTACTCCCTCATCGGAGCGCAGCCGACCTACGGGTTCCCCGTGGACCGGCATCAGGTCACGACCGCTGCGACGCTGCGCGTCACCGACCAGATCAAGACCTTCGGTTCGCTGTCCTACGACATCGAGAACGCGCAGATCATCGACCGCTCGTTCGGCGTCGGCTACGCGGATGAGTGTTTCAGCCTCATCGCCGAGTACAAGAACACGAGCGACCGCTACAACCTGACCTCGGCCCAGACCAAGGTCATGTTCAAGCTGTCGCTTCGCACGCTGGCGGACGCCGACTTCGGCTACGGCCTCGGTTCGAACTGACGCAGGCGCGAGGCTTGCCGGATCGGCTCTCGCGATCTTCCGGTCGCGGGACGCTTGGGCTAGAACCACCATGGTTTCGCCAAGAGCCCGTGCCACGAGTGCGCCAGCCGTCGACCGTCCGCCATCCGAGAATCGGAGCCGAACCCATCATGATCCGCCGATTTGCCGTCCGCATGTTGCTGTGCTCCGCGTTGGCGGCAACGGTTCTGACGTCCGGAATGCCGCTTGCGCAGGCCGCCTCCGAGATCAAGGTCGTCGTCAACAAGCAGCCGATCACGACCTTCCAGATCAACCAGCGTCTCGCCTTCATGAAGCTTCGGCGTGCCCCCGGCGGGGCCGATGCGGCGACCAACGAGCTGATCGACGAGGCGTTGAAGGTTCAGGAAGCCCGCCGCCGCGGCATCCAGATCCCCGATCCCATGGTGGACGAGGCCTTCGGGCGCTTCGCCAAGGACAACAAGCTGACCGAGGCGCAGCTCGGTGAGGTTCTGTCCCGCGCCGGCTTCTCGACCAAGGGCTTCAAGGACTACATCCGCGTCCAGATGGCGTGGGGACAGGCCGTCCAGGCCAACATGCGCCAGAGCGAGCGGCTGACGGAGTCCGAGGTCGTTCAGCGCATGCTCCAGCAGGGCGGGCAGAAGCCGTCCACGACCGAGTACACGCTGCAGCAGGTGATCTTCGTGGTTCCGCCCGCGCAGCGCGGCTCGCTGCTGGCGCGCCGTATGCAGGAAGCCAACGCCATGCGCCAGCGCTTCAATTCATGCGCCTCGACCTACGATCTCGCCAAGGGTCTGAAGGACGTGACGGTGCGCGATCTGGGCCGCGTCGCGCAGCCCGAGCTTCCCCCGCGCTGGAAGAGCGACATCGTCGCCGCCTCGCGCGGCAAGACGACCAAGGCGATCGAGACCGAGCGCGGCGTCGAGTTCGTCGTGGTCTGCGACACGCGCTCCATCAGCGACGACCAAGCCGCCGCCATGGTGTTCCAGGCGCGCGACATGGAGGCGATGGGCAAGCAGGAGCCCGATCAGGCCCTTCTCAAGAAGCTGAAGGACCGCGCCACGATCGTTCGGCGCTGATAATGGGCGAGGCCCCCTCGCCGCTTCTTGCGGTCACGATCGGCGAACCGTCCGGCGTCGGCGCCGACGTGACTCTCATGGCCCACCGGGATCGCGAGCGTCTCGGCCTTCCCCGCTTCGTGCTGCTGGCAGATCCCGAAATGGTCGCGCAGCGCACCGAGCGGCTCGGGATCGACGTATCGATCCGCACGGTCGGCGCGCCGGCCGAGGCGCTGGAGGGCAACAACGACGATCTGGCGGTCCTGCCGCTCGTGAACCGCCATCTGGAGGAACCGGGTCGTCCGGATCCGGCGAACGGCGCGGGAACGGTCGAGGCGATCGACCGCGCGACGCGGCTGTGCCTTTCGGGCGACGTGGCGGCCCTCGTGACCAACCCGATCGACAAGAAGGCGCTCTACGACGTCGGCTTCGCCCATCCGGGCCATACGGAGTATCTAGCGGAGCTTTGCGGCTCACTCACGGGCCGGACGCTACAGCCGGTGATGCTGCTGACGGGACCGGACCTTTCCTGCGTCCCCGTGACCATTCACATCCCCCTCTCCGAGGTTCCGGCGGCTTTGACGACGGACCTCATCGTCTCCACCGCGCGGATCGTATCGGACGACCTGCGCACGCGTTTCGCGCTCGACGCGCCCCGGCTGGCCATCGCCGGTCTCAACCCGCACGCCGGCGAACGGGGCGCGATCGGCCGCGAGGACGAGGAGATCGTGCGGCCGGCGGTCGAGATCCTCCGTGCGGCCGGCGTCGAGGCGTTCGGGCCGCTTCCCGGCGACACGCTTTTCCATCCGGAGGCGCGGGCGACCTATGACGTCGCGCTCTGCATGTATCACGACCAGGCCCTGATCCCGGCCAAGACGCTCGCCTTCGACGAAACGGTCAACGTCACGCTGGGCCTGCCGGTCATCCGCACCTCGCCCGATCACGGGACCGCCGCCGATCGCGCGGGCAAGGGAACGGCGCGACCCAACAGCTTCATTGCAGCTCTCAGGCTCGCCGGCCGCATGGCCGCCATCCGCGCCGAGGCGCCGGTCGCCGCGTGAGCCTCGCCTTCGACGGGCTGCCGCCGCTGCGCGAGGTGATGGAGGCCAACGGCCTCGACCCGCGTCGGGCCCTCGGCCAGAACTTCCTCCTCGACCTGAACCTGACCGGCCGCATCGCGCGCCAGGCCATGCCGCTCGAGGGCGAGACCGTCGTCGAGGTGGGTCCGGGTCCCGGCGGTTTGACGCGCGCCCTGCTCGCGCACGGAGCGGGACGCGTGATCGCGATCGAAAAGGATCCGCGTTGCCTTCCCGCCCTGCAGGCGATCGCCGCGCACTATCCCGGACGCCTCACGGTCGTCGAGGGCGACGCGTTGGAGATCGACCCGGCAAGCCTCTGCGAGGGTCCCTATAAGATCGTCGCGAACCTACCCTACAACGTCGGAACCCAGCTCCTGCTCAACTGGGTCACCGTCGAGCCGTGGCCGCCGCGCTGGACCAGCCTCACGCTCATGTTCCAGCGCGAGGTCGCGCTCCGCATCGTGGCGGGGCCGGACGACGACCACTACGGGCGGCTCGGCGTCCTGTGCGGCTGGCGCACGCGAGCCTCGATCCTCTTCGACGTGTCGCGCGAGGCCTTCACGCCGCCGCCCAAGGTCACGTCCTCCATCGTCCAGATCGAGCCGGTCGCCGCGCCCCTGCCTGCTCGCCTATCCGATCTCGAACGCGTCACGCAGGCCGCGTTCGGACAGCGTCGCAAGATGCTGCGGCAAAGCCTGAAACCTGTCGGCGGTGAGGCGCTTCTCCGGTCGGTGGAGATCGACCCGCAGCGTCGCGCCGAGACGCTCTCGGTCGCCGAATTCGTCGATCTCGCGAACGCGCTGACCCGCTAGAGGTCGAGCGCCTCCTCCAGCAGCGACTGGGTGAAGTCGAAGAGGCCCGGCCGCCGGTCCCGGCGCAGACGCTCGGCGTTCACGATCGAGAGGACGGCGGAGAAGGCGCGGTCCAGATCGTCGTTCACGACGACATACTCGTAGTCGCGCCAGCGCTCGATCTCGACGCTCGCATTGCGCAGCCGCATGGCGATGGTGTCGCCGGAGTCCTCGGCGCGCCGCATGAGGCGCATCTTCAGCTCCTTCATCGACGGCGGCAGGATGAAGATCGACACGATGTCGGACTTCGCCTGCTCCTGAAGCTGGCGCGCGCCCTGCCAGTCGATGTCGAAGAGCATGTCACGGCCTTCGCGCATCGCCTTTTCGGCGGCGTCACGAGGCGTTCCGTACAGGTTGCCGTGGACCTCCGCCCATTCGAGCAACGCATCGGTCGCCCGCAGGCGCTCGAATGTCGGCACGTCGATGAAGTGGTAGTGAACGCCGTCGATTTCGCTCGGCCGTCGCTTGCGGGTCGTCACGCTGATGGAAAGCGAGAAGCGGGGATCGAGTTCAAGGAGGTTCCGCGCGATCGTCGACTTGCCCGCGCCCGACGGCGACGAGATGACCAGCATCAGGCCGCGCCGCGCGATGGAGATGGTCGATTCGATATCGGTCAACGACTTCATTCTATATTCTGCACCTGTTCGCGGAACTGGTCGACCGAAAGCTTGAGATCAAGCCCTATGGCCGTCAGCCCGGTTGCGTTCGATTTGGCGCAGAGCGTATTCGCCTCGCGGTTAAATTCTTGCGACAGGAAGTCGAGACGACGGCCAACGGGTTCGTCGAGCGACAGGAGTTCGCGGGCCGCCGCGACATGAGCCGTCAGGCGGTCCAGTTCCTCGCGGATGTCGGCACGGGTCGCGAGCAGCGTCGCCTCTTGGTGGAGGCGGGCTTCGTCCAGCCCATCGGCAGCCCCGCGCAGCAGCGCGACCTGATCGGCGAGACGCAAACGAATCGCCTCGACGCTGCGCGCCGGATGCGCCTCCGCCATGGCCGTCAGTTCCTCGATCCGGTCGAGGCGGGCGTTGAGAACGTCGGCGAGCGCCTGCCCCTCGATCTCTCGCGAACGGCGCAGCGCCAAGAGGGCTTCGGACAGCGCAGCCAGCACCTCGGCGCGATGCTCCGCCAGCGCGCCGGCGGCCGACCCCACCTCCGCCACCTCAATCACACCGCGCAGCGCCAGGAGACCGTCGGCGCTCGGGGGCGCGGCACGCCCCTCGCTGACCAGCGCATCGGACAGCCGCAGCAGTTCCGCGAGAAGTATCTCGTTGACGCGGAAGCCCGCCGCCTCCTCCATCGTCTCGCGACGGAGCGAGAGCGTAGCTTGGACGTTGCCGCGCCCAAGAGCCGACCCCACAAGGCGACGGATGTCAGCTTCCAGATCCTCCAGTCCTGGGGGCAACCGGAGCCGCAGGTCGAGCCCCTTGCCGTTCACGGAGCGCAACTCCCACGAGAAGCCCGTGGGCTCAGCGTCGCGTTCCACGCGCGCGAAGCCGGTCATGCTGCGAAGGCTCATCGCGCGGTCCTTGAAGGTCGGTTAGGCGGGCTGGAAATCAGGGTGCGATCGCCCGGACGCCGGTGCCCGTGGCGTTCTGGTCGTTCGCCGTCTGGCGCTCGATCGCGCGGTAGCGGCGCACATTCGCGTTGTGCTGGTCGAGCGTCGAGGCGAAGGCATGCCCGCCCGTCCCGTCCGCTACGAAGTAGAGGTCGTCGGTGTCCAGCGGATGGGCCACCGCCTCGAGGGCCGCGCGCCCGGGATTGGCGATCGGTCCCGGCGGCAGGCCCCGAATGACGTAGGTGTTGTAGGGCGTCTCGCCCTGGATGTGGGACTGCCGGATCGGCTCGTTCAGCGGCTTACCGGCACCGCCCCATATGCCGTAGATGATGGTCGGATCCGATTGCAGGCGCATGTTCTTGCGCAGGCGATTGATGAAGACCGAGGCGACGTGCGGACGCTCCGCCGCGATGCCCGTCTCCTTCTCGACGATCGAGGCCAGCGTCACGAACTGGCCGATGTCCGAGATCGGCAGGTTCGACGCGCGGTCCGACCACAGTTCCTTCACGAGCTTGGCCTGCGCCGCGCTCATCTGCTGGACGATCTCGGCGCGGCTCTGCCCGCGCGTGAAGCGGTAGGTCTCCGGCAGGAGCGTTCCCTCCGGCACCATCGGAGGCAGGTCGCCCGCCAGCGCCTCCTCGGCCGCCAGCCGCGCGAAGATCTGGGTGACCGTCCATCCCTCCGGCACCGTCACGGCATGCAGGATGGCGTTGCCGTCGCGCAGCGTTTCCATGACGTCGCGCATGCTCGCACCCGGCGCGAAGGCGTATTCGCCCGCCTTGAGCTTGCCGCCGGCCCCTTCGAGGCGAACGCCGTATTCGAAGATCGTGGCGCTGGAGATGATGCCTGCCCGCTCCAGCCCGCTCGCGATGCCATCCAGACCACCGCCCTTCGGGACGAGATAGGTCGCCTCGGCGGCGAGCGGTCCTTGTCCGTCGAACTCCCCCTTGCCCCACCAGAGAAGCGCGCCGGCGCAGAGCGCCAGAAAAAGGGCGATCGTGAACAGGAAGTTCATCGCGATCACGAGACCGTTGCGGGCACCTCGCGAGCGACGGTTGCGCCGCGCCGCGCGAATCTCCTCGACGGTCGGAGGAATCGGGGTGTCGTTGGGCTGGGGGCCGGACGTCACGCTCTTCTCCCGGGCCTGGTTCCGCCGTGCGGCGGCTTGAAAACAAACGGCGGGGGCGGTCCGGAGATCATCCGGCCGCCCCCTCCTGCTGAATCAGCTGCGAATATGGCGAAACGCCGTCCGGTCAGCCCACGTAGCGGCGCAGGACCAGCGACGCGTTCGTTCCGCCGAAGCCGAAGGAGTTGGACACCGCGACATTCACGTCCCGCTGCCGCGCCTTGTGCGGCACGAGATCGATCGCCGTCTCCCGTTCGGGATTGTCGAGGTTGAGGGTCGGTGGGACGATGTTGTCACGGATCGAGAGGGTCGCGAAGATCGCCTCGATGGCGCCCGCCGCGCCGAGAAGATGGCCCGTTGCGGATTTCGTCGACGACATGGAGATGCGCGGCGCGGCATCGCCCGCCAAACGCTCGACGGCGCCAAGCTCGATCGTGTCGGCCATGGTGGAGGTGCCGTGGGCGTTGACGTAGTCGATGTCGTTCGCCGTCAGTCCGGCGCGCTTCAGCGCCATGCCCATGCAGCGGTAGGCGCCGTCGCCGTCCTCGGACGGGGCGGTGATGTGATAGGCGTCGCCCGACAGGCCGTAGCCGACCACTTCGGCGTAGATCTTCGCGCCGCGCGCGAGAGCGTGGTCCAGATCCTCCAGAACGACGATGCCCGCGCCTTCGCCCATGACGAAGCCGTCGCGATCCTTGTCGTAGGGGCGCGAGGCTCGCTGCGGATCGTCGTTGTGCTGCGTCGAGAGCGCCTTGCAGGCGGCGAAGCCCGCCAGCGAGATGCGGCAGATCGGCGACTCGGCGCCGCCGGCCACCATCACGTCCGCATCGCCGAGAGCGATCATCCGCGCGGCGTCGCCGATGGCGTGCGCGCCGGTGGAGCAGGCCGTCACGACGGCATGGTTGGGTCCGCGCAGCTTGTGCCGGATCGAGACCTGGCCCGACACGAGGTTGATCAGACGGCCGGGAATGAAGAAGGGCGAGATGCGCCGGGGGCCCTTGTCGCGTAGCGTGTAGCCGGCGTCGACGATGCCCTCCAGGCCGCCGATGCCCGACCCGATCAGGACGCCGGTGGCGATCTGGTCCTCGTCGGTTTCGGGATGCCAGTTCGCGTCGGCCAGCGCCATGTCGGCGGCAGCCATGCCGTAGACGATAAAGGGATCGACCTTCCGCTGGTCCTTGGGCTCCATCCAGTTGTCGGCATTGTAAGTGCCGTCGGTGCCGTCGCCAACCGGAATGCGGCAGGCGATCTTGGCGGGAAGGTCGTCGACCTCGAACTCCGTGACGCGGCGGGCACCGTTCTGTCCAGCCAGCAAGCGCGACCAGGTCACCTCCGTTCCGCATCCCAAAGGAGATACCATCCCGGTACCGGTGATCACGACGCGTCTCATGGTCTGGTAGCCCAACCCTTCGTCTCGGTTCGTTTTCTCACGGAAGAGAGGCCCGGTCATCCGGGCGAACTGGGCGAACCGTCAAGGGTTCGCCCAAGGGGATCGAGGCGATCCCCGAAAGTAGGGTCAGGCCATCAGGCCTGGTTCTTCTCGATGAACTTCACCGCGTCGCCGACGGTCAGGATCGTCTCGGCCGCATCGTCGGGGATCTCGACGCCGAACTCCTCCTCGAACGCCATGACGAGCTCGACCGTGTCCAAGCTGTCCGCGCCCAGGTCGTCGATGAACGAAGCGTTCTCCGTCACCTTCTCCTGCTCGACGCCCAGATGCTCGACGACGATCTTCTTCACCCGTTCAGCGGTATCGCTCATGGTCAGTCCTTGTGTTGAAGTGGCTTCCGCCGTTTTCGTTAGACGCCGGAGGGGGGATTATCAAGCGGCCCTCCAGCCGGCGCGAGCCAGCGGAGCGGCACGATACGGGACGGCTGCAATGCCGGTTCGCCGCTTGCGAAGCCCGGCAGACCGGGGATTAGCACGGCCCCGGCAAGGGGCCAACCCGCAAGGGTGCCAAGCGCAGCCGGCTTCAGATCATCGCCATGCCGCCGTTGACGTGCAAAGTCTGGCCAGTGACGTAGCCGGCCTCGGCCGAGGCGAGGTAGAGCGCGGCCGCCGCGATGTCGTCGCCCGCACCCATGCGCTTCATGGGAATGGCGCCGAGAATGGCTTCCTGCTGCTTCTCGTTCAGCTTGTCGGTCATCGCGCTCGCGATGAAACCGGGGGCGATGCAGTTCACCGTGACGTTGCGCGAGGCGATCTCCTGGGCGAGCGACTTCGAGAAGCCGATCATGCCGGCCTTGGCCGCGCAGTAGTTCGCCTGTCCGGGGTTGCCGGTGACGGCGACGACCGAGGTGATGTTGATGATACGGCCAAAGCGGCGGCGCATCATCGGGTGCGTCAGGCCGCGCGTCAGGCGGAAGGCCGAGGTGAGGTCGACCTCGATGATGCGGTCCCAGTCCTCGTCCGACATGCGCACGAAGAGCCCGTCCTTCGTGATGCCGGCGTTGTTGACGAGGATGTCGACACCGCCGAGTTCGGCCTCGGCCGTTTCAGCCAGGGCCGACTGCGCCGTCCGGTCGCCGAGGTCGGCCGGAAACACGTGGACACGCTCGCCGAATTCGCCTGCCAGCGCCTCGAGCTTTTCGCGCCGCGTGCCGTGCAGGCCGACCACGGCGCCCGCCGCGTGGAGCTTGCGCGCGATCGCCTCGCCGATCCCGCCG
This sequence comes from Aureimonas sp. AU4, assembly GCF_001463765.1. Classification (GTDB taxonomy): domain Bacteria; phylum Pseudomonadota; class Alphaproteobacteria; order Rhizobiales; family Rhizobiaceae; genus Aureimonas. The sequence continues at coordinate 54,654 of NZ_BBWK01000004.1, forward strand.
CTGGCACCTGTGACAAGGGCCTTGCGGCCGGAAAGGTCGAACATGGGGCTGGTCCTTGAAGAAAAAAGTCAGGCGAGACGCGCGATCGCGGCGTCGACGTCGGCGGGCGTGCCGACGCTCGAGGCGGCAAGGCGCTTGTCAATGCGCTTGGCAAGTCCGGCGAGCACCTTGCCGGCGCCCACCTCGAACAAGGTGTCGACCTCGGCATCGGCCAGATAGGCCATGCTCTCGCGCCAGCGCACCTGCCCCGTTACCTGCTCCACCAGCCGCTCGCGGATCTCGCTCGGGTCGGAGATGGCGGACGCCAGGACGTTGGCGACCAGCGGGGCGCGCGGCGCCTCGATCCGTGCCGCCGCGAGCGCTTCGGCCATGCGGTCGGCGGCCGGCTGCATCAGCATGCAATGGAAGGGTGCCGAGACAGGCAGCGGGATGGCGCGCTTGGCACCGCGCTCCAGCGCCGCCGCCATGGCGCGCTCGACCGCCGCGCGCGTGCCGGAAATCACGATCTGGCCACCGCCATTGTCGTTGGCGATCTGGCACACGCCGCCCTGGCCGGCCTCGGCGCAGACCCTGGCGAGGTCGCCGTCGTCGAGACCGAGGATCGCGGCCATCGCGCCCTCGCCTTCGGGCACCGCCGCCTGCATGGCGTCGCCGCGAATGCGCAACAAACGCGCGGCGTCGGCGACGTCCAGCGCGCCGGCCGCGGCCAGCGCCGAGTATTCGCCGAGCGAGTGGCCCGCCACGAACTCGACGCGCCCCCAGTCGAAGCCGCGCGCCTCCAGCGCGCGCATCGCCGCAAGCGACACGGCCATCAGGGCAGGCTGCGCGTTGCGCGTCAGGCGGAGCGCATCCTCCGGGCCGTTCCAGATCGTGTCGCTCAGGCGCTCGCCCAGAGCCTCGTCGACAGCCTCGAAGACGGCGCGGCTCTCGGGAAAGGCGTCGGCCAGTTCGCGGCCCATGCCGACCGCCTGGCTGCCCTGTCCCGGAAAGATCAGCGCTAGCGTCATGTCGTCCTGTCCTCCCGGTCCATCGTTGGGGCGGTGAATGGGCAGCGTCCGGTTGCATGTCAAGGTCGCCAAGGCACCGAAACGGGCCGAAGACTTGCCACGCAGGGAAGATTGGGCTAAGCGCACCCCGTCGTCGCCGGATGCCACAGCCGGGGGCTGAACGGAAGTCGTTTGCGCGTCAGCTCGAACGATGCGGGCTCGCCCGTCTCTTCCCGTGTCCCCGCTCTCGACCGTCTCACCTGACGCGTCTTTCCAGCACCGCCCGCCAGCCGGTCGGTATTCGAGGAGAGTCGCAGAGGCTTAGCCGCTGTGCCCCGTGCGATCCAACGCGATGGAAAGGCAAACGCCATGGCTCTCTACGAGCACGTTTTCCTTGCCCGACAGGACATCAGCGGCCAGCAGGTCGAAGCGCTCGTGGATCAGTACCGCGGCGTGATCGAGGCCAATGGCGGCAAGGTCGGCAAGGTCGAGAATTGGGGTCTCAAGACCCTCACCTACCGGATCAAGAAGAACCGGAAGGCCTACTACACGCTCATGAACATCGACGCGCCCGCCGCTGCGGTCGTGGAGATGGAGCGCCAGATGCGCTTCAACGAAGACATCCTGCGCTACATCACGATTCGCGTCGAAGAGCACGACGAGAACCAGTCGGCCATGATGCAGAAGCGCGACGACCGTCCGCGTCGCGGCGACCGCGACGGCGGCGACCGTCCGCCGCGCCGTGACCGCGACGGCGACCGTCCGCGCCGCGAGGACGACGACCGTCCCCGCCGTCCCCGCACCGAGGAGGCCGCGTAAATGGTCGACATCGCCCAGCTCCCGACCCGTCGTCCGTTCCATCGTCGTCGCAAGTCCGACCCGTTCGCGTCGGGCGAGTCGCCGAAGATCGACTACAAGGACGTCCGTCTCCTGCAGCGCTACATCTCCGAGCGCGGCAAGATCGTGCCCTCGCGCATCACGGCCGTTTCCCAGAAGAACCAGCGCGCCCTCGCCCAGGCGATCAAGCGCGCCCGCTTCCTGGGCCTCCTGCCCTACGTCCTGAAGTAAGGACCACCGGCCGACCGCCGCTTCGGCGGTCGGCCATTCTCCTGCCCGGTGCTCGGCGCCCGCTCGCAGGATTTGATGCCAATCGCCGAGCTGGGGCACCCCGCCCCTAACTGCGAAGCCCGCAGGACAGCGAAGAGTTCATGAAGCCCAGCGCCCTTCTCGTCGGCCTCCTCGCCGGCCTTGCCTCCGCCCTCCTGTTCGCCGGACTCGTCACGCAGTCGAGCGGCGCGGTCGGCCTCGCGCTCGTGGCTCCCGTTCCCGTCATGCTTGCCAGCCTTGGCTGGGGATCGGCCAGCGGCTTCGTCGCCGCCCTGTCGGCCTTCGGCGCCGTCGCCGCCGCCGCCGGCACGCTCAACGCGGGCTTCTCGGTTCTCATCCCCGTCGCCCTGCCTGCCGCCATCCTCGGGCATATCGCCGGCCTTGCGCGCCCGACTGAAGGCGCCAACGGCCAGCCCGTCCTCGACTGGTTCCCGATCCGCCGCATCCTGTTCGCGGCCGCGCTGCTGGCGGCGGCGGCCTGCGTCGCTCTCGGCGCCCTAATCGGGTTCGACCGCGACGAACTGGCCCCGCTCGTCGCCGACGCGCTGACCCAGCAGGGAGCCGGTGCCGATATCCAATCCGCGCAGGTGCAGGAGATCGCCCGCTTCGTCGTGGGCGCCATTCCCTTCGTTCAGCCGGCCTTCCTTCTCCTGACGCTGGTGATCTGCCTCTACGTGTCGGCGGCGATCGCGCGAGCGAGCGGACGCCTCCAACGCCCCCGCGACGACCTGCCCGCCACCGCGATCCTGCCCCGCGCGGCGCTGACGCTCTTCGCGCTGGCCCTGGCCGCCTCGTTTCTCGGCGGCGCGGCCGGAACCGTCGCGGCGGTGCTCGTCGGTGCCCTGGCGCTCGCCTTCACGCTCGTCGGCCTCGCCGCGCTCCACCGGCGCACGCGCGGGCGCGGCTCGCGCACCCTCATCCTCTTCACGACCTACGCGGCGATCGCGCTCCTGTCGTTCCCGCTCCTCGCCTTCCTGGTTCTCGGCCTGTTCGAGACCGCGAAACCGCCGGCCTCGCCGGCAAGTGCCTGATCCCGCAACCACACAAAAGGACACCTGACCATGGACGTCATCCTTCTCGAGCGCATCAACCGTCTCGGCGGTCTCGGCGACACCGTTCGCGTGCGCGACGGCTACGCCCGCAACTACCTGCTGCCGACGGGCCGCGCGCTCCGCGCCAACGACGCGAACCGCGCCAAGTTCGAGTCGCAGAAGACACAGCTCATCGCCCGCAACGAGGAGCGCCGCACCGAGGCCCAGGGCCTGGGCGAGACGCTCGACGGCAAGAGCTTCACGATCATCCGCTCGGCCGGCGAGACCGGTCAGCTCTACGGTTCGGTCTCGGCTCGCGACCTCGCCGACATCCTGAAGGCCGAGGGCTTCGACGTCAGCCGGAACGCGGTCGAACTCAACCAGCCGATCAAGGCGATCGGCATTCACAAGGTGAAGATCATCCTCCACGCCGAGGTCTCGATCACGATCAACGTGAACGTCGCCCGCTCCGCGGAGGAGGCCGAGCGCCAGTCGCGCGGCGAGACGCTCACCTCGGCTGCCGCGATCTACGGCGTGGAGGACGAGTACGCCGACGAGGAAGAGGCCGCCGAGGAGACCGAGGCGGGCGAGACCACCGAAGAGGCGCAGGGCTGACCCTGGCATCGGGACGATCGACGTTTCGTCCGACTTAGCTTTTTTCAACTTCAGGGCGTCCCGATCGGTCGGGACGCCTTTTCTTTTCGTTCGATCACGTCATTCTGATTTGGCTGGCGCGCCAGAGAGCGCCGGTGAGTCTGGAGGCGTTCATGTATCCGCTTCTCTCGTTTTACCTGAAGCGTCTCATTCGAAAGGGGACGCTGACCATCCACACGGTGGACGGCGGGCACCACAGCTTCGGCGACGGCGAGCCGCCCCATGTCGAGCTCGCGATCAAGACCCGCGCGGCCGAACGCCAGATCGGCCACAACCCCGCCTTGAAACTCGGCGAATGCTACATGGACGGCGAGGTCGACATGGTGTTGGGCTCGATCTACGACCTGATCGCGCTCGTCTTCGACAACGCGGCCATGACCGCGACCGGCCAGCCGTGGATGAAGGCGATCGAGCAGGTCCGCCTTCTTTACCGACGCGTCGTGCAGAACAACGTGCCGAAGCGCTCCCGGCGCAACGTGCAGCGGCACTACGACCTGTCGGGCGATCTATACGCCCTCTTTCTCGACCCGGACTGGCAGTATTCCTGCGCCTATTTCGAGACGCCCGAACAGTCGCTCGCCGACGCTCAGCTCGCCAAGAAGCGGCATATCGCGGCCAAGCTCCGCTTCGACCGGCCCGGCCTCTCGACGCTCGACATCGGGAGCGGCTGGGGTGGCATGGGCCTTTACCTCGCGCGCGAGTGCGGGGCGCGGGTCAAGGGTGTGACGCTTTCCGACGAGCAGCTGAAGCGGTCCAACACGCGGGCCGTCGAGAGCGGACTGTCGGACCGCGTCCGTTTCGAGCTGCAGGATTACCGCCATATCGAGGAGCGCTTCGACCGCATCGTCTCGGTCGGCATGTTCGAGCATGTCGGTCGCGACTTCTACGATCCGTTCTTCCAACAGGCCGCCAAGCTCCTGAAGCCGGATGGCGTCATGCTGCTCCATACGATCGGACGCACGACGCCCCCCTACAACACCAACAGCTTCATCGACCGGCACATCTTTCCGGGCGGCTACATCCCGTCGCTGTCCGAGGTGATGCCGGCGATCGAATGCTCCGGGCTGGGAATCACCGATATCGAGGTCCTGAGATTGCACTATGCCGAGACGTGCCGCGCCTGGCGCATGGCCTTCCTTGAGCGTTGGTCCGAGGCCGAAGCGCTCTACGACCGGCGCTTCTGCCGCATGTGGGAGTTCTACCTCGCGATCTCCGAGGCCTCGTTCCGCTGGCAGGGCTACGTCGTCTTCCAGATCCAGCTGACCCACGCCGTCGACGCGCTTCCGATCCGCCGTGACTACATGACGGAGACCGAAAAGGCGCTGAAGCAGCGCGAGGCGCGCGCCGTCGAACAGCCCGAGCGGGCGTGCGTCGCCGCCGAATAGCGGCTGGCGGAGCTTGCGCGAGGCTAGGAAAATGATCCGCTTTTCGGGCGGGGAACCCCTCGGAAAGTTGGTAACGGGACCCCATCTCCTGTAGGATCGACGCTTCGTCCGAGCCTACAGGAGACGCGCCATGGCGGACGCCGCGCGCAAGTTCGAAGAGGAGTCGCCGCTTTATCGCGAGGCCCCCGCCAACATCGAAGCCGAGCAGGCTCTGCTCGGTGCGATTCTGGTGAACAACGACGCCTATTACATCGTCCACGATTTTCTGAAGGCCGAGCACTTCTACGAGCCGATCCACCGCGAGATCTTCGGCAAGGCCTCGCAGATGATCCGCATGGGCAAGATCGCGACGCCCGTCACGATCAAGACCTTCCTCGCCGCCAACGACCGCGTCGGCGAGATGAGCGTCGCGCAGTATCTCGCGCGCCTGGCTGCCGAGGCCACGACGATCATCAACACGGCCGACTACGGCCGGGCGGTCTACGACCTCGCCATCCGCCGCTCGCTGATCCGCATCGGCGAGGACATGGTGAACGTCGCCTTCGACGCGCCGATCGACGCCGAGCCCAAGCAGCAGATCGAGGACGCCGAGCGCGCGCTCTTCGAACTCGCCGAAACCGGCCGCTACGACGGCGGCTTCCAGTCCTTCGAGGACGCGATGACGCTCGCCATCGAGATGGCGGGCGCGGCGAAGGACCGCGACGGCGGCCTGTCGGGCATCTCGTCCGGCATCCGCGAGATGGACAAGCGGATGGGTGGCCTCCAGCCCTCCGACCTCATCATCCTTGCCGGCCGCCCGGCGATGGGCAAGACGTCGCTCGCCACCAACATCGCCTTCAACATCGCCTCGGCCTACGAGCCGGCCGAGCAGGCCGACGGATCCTACAAGGCCAAGAACGGCGGCGTGGTCGCCTTCTTCTCGCTCGAGATGAGCGCCGAACAGCTCGCCACCCGCATCATGTCGGAGCAGGCCGAGGTGTCCTCGTCCAAGATTCGGCGCGGCAACATCACGGACGCCGAATACGCCAAGCTCGTTGCCTGCTCGGAGATGATGCAGAAGGCGCCGCTCTACATCGACCAGACCGGCGGCATCTCCATCGCCGCGCTATCGGCCAGAGCCCGCCGCCTCAAGCGCCAGCGCGGCCTCGACGTAATGGTGATCGACTACGTGCAGCTGATGCAGGGCTCCTCCAAGAGCGCGGGCAACCGCGTGCAGGAGATCACCGAGATCACCACCGGCCTGAAGGCTCTCGCCAAGGAGCTGCACGTCCCGATCATCGCGCTCTCCCAGCTCTCGCGCCAGGTCGAGAACCGCGACGACAAGCGCCCGCAGCTCTCCGACCTTCGCGAGTCAGGCTCGATCGAGCAGGACGCCGACGTCGTGATGTTCGTGTATCGCGACGAGTACTACCTTCAGAACAAGGAGCCCAAGCTCGGCACGGACGAGCATCTGAAGTGGCAGCAGGAGATGAACGAGGCGCGCGGCAAGGCCGAGGTCATCGTCGCCAAGCAGCGCCACGGACCGACGGGCTCGATCCCCCTCGCCTTCCAGGCCGAGTTCACGCGCTTCACGGACCTGGCCGAGGAGAGCCATCTGCCCGAGCGCTACGAGTAGCCCTTCATGACGAGCGCATCTTCCCTAAGGATCGCCGGCTGATGGCCAAGGCGAAGACGACCTTCGTCTGCCAGAACTGCGGCGCCGTGACCTCGCGCTGGCAGGGAAAGTGCGAGGCCTGCGGCGAGTGGAACACGATCGTCGAGGAGTCGGATATCGGCGGCGGCATCGCCGGAGGTCCGGTCTCGCGCTCTCGCCGCAAGGGGCGTCCCTCGGCGCTTCTCCCGCTCCAGGGCGAGGCCGAGGAGGCGCCGCGCATCCGCACCGGCATCGACGAGTTCGACCGCGTGACGGGCGGCGGCATCGTGCGCGGATCGGCGCTTCTCGTCGGCGGTGATCCGGGCATCGGCAAATCGACACTTCTGATGCAGGCGGCGGCCGCGCTCGCGCGCGCCGGCAACCGCGTGATCTACGTGTCGGGCGAGGAGGCGGTCGCGCAGGTGCGCCTTCGCGCCCAGCGCCTCAAGGCCGCCGACGCCTCGGTCGAGCTTCTGGCCGAGACCAATATCGAGGACATCCTCGCCACGCTCGGCCAGGACAAGCGGCCCGATCTCGTCATCATCGATTCGATCCAGACCGTCTGGACCGATGCGGTGGAATCGGCGCCGGGAACCGTCACGCAGGTTCGCGCCGGAAGCCAGGCGCTAATCCGCTATGCCAAGTCCACAGGCGCGGCGATGATCCTCGTCGGCCATGTCACGAAGGAAGGCCAGATCGCGGGCCCGCGCGTCGTTGAACACATGGTCGACGCCGTGCTCTACTTCGAGGGCGAGGGCGCGCATCACTATCGCATCCTGCGCACGGTCAAGAATCGCTTCGGCCCGACCGACGAGATCGGCGTCTTCGAGATGGGGGACGCGGGCCTGCGCGAGGTGCCGAACCCGTCCGAGCTGTTTCTCGGCGAGCGCAACGGCAAGGCACCGGGTGCCGCTGTGTTCGCCGGGATGGAGGGCACGCGCCCGGTCCTCGTCGAGATCCAGGCGCTCGTCGCCCCCTCGCCGCTCGGCACGCCGCGCCGCTCGGTGATCGGTTGGGACCAGCCGCGCCTCGCCATGGTGCTGGCGGTGCTGGAGGCCCATTGCGGCGTGCGGCTCGGGCAGCACGACGTCTATCTCAACGTCGCTGGAGGCTACCGGATCAAGGAGCCCGCCGCCGATCTCGCGGTGGCGGCCGCGCTCGTCTCCTCGCTGTCGGGCCGCCCGCTGCCGGCGGACTGCGTGTATTTCGGCGAGATCAGCCTGTCGGGATCGGTGCGGCCGGTCTCCCATGGCGGCCAGCGGCTGAAGGAAGCAGAGAAGCTCGGCTTCCGCCAGTCGGTGCAGCCGCTGCTCGGCCCCGACATGCCGCGCTCGCGCGACGGCGAAACCGTGGAAATCGAGCAGTTGCCGGACCTTGTCGCCCGCGTCGCGGCGGGTGCGCTGGAAGCCGAGGCTTGATTTTTGCCCTATTGCGAAGTGTAAGCATGATGCAACGCACCCAGCACCGAACGCGAGCAGGCGCCCACAGCCGATGAACGTCACCCTTCTCGACGCGATCCTCGTCGCGATCATGCTCGTTTCGGGCCTGCTCGCGATGGTTCGCGGTTTCTCGCGCGAGGTGCTGAGCATCGTCAGCTGGGTGGTGGCCGCAGTGGTCGCCTTCCTGTTCTACGCGCGCGTCACGCCCTTCGCGATGAACTACATCCACAACGAAAAGGTCGCGCTGGCGGCCTCGGCGGCGGGCCTGTTCTTCCTGACGCTGATCGTGGTCTCCTTCATCACGCTGAAGATCGCGGACTTCATCATCGACAGCCGCGTCGGGGCCATCGACCGCGTGCTCGGCTTCGCCTTCGGCGCCGCGCGCGGCCTCCTCCTCGTCGTCGTCGCGATGGTGTTCTTCAACTGGCTGACACCGCCCCAGACCGGCAATCAGCCACCCTGGGTCTCGAACGCCCACTTCAAGCCGTTCCTGGACGACCTTGGCACCCGCCTCGTCGCCGCGCTCCCCGACAACCCGGAAGAGACGATCCGCGAGCGGTTCGGCGCACCGGCAACCCCGGCCGACGGCCCGGCGGCATCCGAGGCGCCGGCAGGCGGCTCGCCGGCCTCGATCGAGGACGCGATCCAGCAGGACGAGGAACAGCCGGCCGAAGCGCCGGCCAACTGACCAGACCCGGGCCTCGCGCCGCGCGCGGACGCTCCCGACAGGACGAAGCCCGGAAGCCCACGGCTCCCCGGGCTTCTCAGCTTTTCGCATTCCCACCGACGCGCCCCCATATGGGGCGTGGTTCCGGTACTCGGCAGGACGAGAGGTTCAGCCCATGGACGAGACGCCCTTCGACGACGACACGCTGCATGAGGAGTGCGGCGTCTTCGGCATCTTCAACCGCCAGGATGCGGCGGCGCTCGTCACGCTCGGCCTGCACTCGCTGCAGCATCGAGGGCAGGAAGCGGCCGGCATCGTCTCCTACGACGGGCGCCAGTTCCACGTGGAGCGCCATTCCGGCTTGATCGGCGACACGTTCACCAAGCAGTCGGTGCTGGAGCGGCTGCCGGGTGGCTGTGCGATCGGCCATACGCGCTATGCGACGACCGGCGGTGGCGGCCTGCGCAACGTGCAGCCCTTCTTCGCCGAGCTTTCGGCCGGCGGCTTCGCCGTCGCCCACAACGGCAACATCACCAATGCCCTCACCGTGCAGCGTGAGCTCCAACGACGCGGCTCGATCTTCTCGTCGACCTCCGATACCGAGACGATTCTCCATCTCGTCGCCACCAGCGCCGCGCGCCACTTCAACGACAAGCTGATCGATGCCCTTTCGCGCCTCGAGGGCGCCTATTCCCTGGTTGGCATGACGCCCGACCGCATGATCGGCGTGCGCGATCCGCTCGGCATCCGTCCGCTCGTGCTCGGGCGCCTCGACGACGCCTTCGTCCTTGCTTCCGAGACCTGCGCACTCGACATCATCGGCGCGGAGTTCATCCGCGACATCAAGCCGGGCGAGATGATCACCGTCACCGACGGCGGCATCGAGAGCGACTTCCCGTTCCAGAAGCGCCGGTCGCGCTTCTGCATTTTCGAATACGTCTACTTCGCGCGGCCCGACTCCAACGTCGAAGGGCGCAACGTCTACGAGATCCGCAAGCGGATCGGCTCGGAGCTGGCGCGCGAAAGCCACGCGGACGCGGACATCGTGGTGCCGGTGCCCGATTCCGGCGTGCCGGCAGCGATCGGCTACGCGCAGGAGGCGGGGCTTCCGTTCGAGCTCGGCATCATCCGCAACCATTATGTCGGGCGCACCTTCATCCAGCCGACCGACTCGATCCGGCACATGGGCGTGAAGCTCAAGCACAACCCGAACCGGCGCATCATCGAGGGCAAGCGCGTCATCCTGGTGGACGACTCCATCGTTCGCGGCACGACGAGCCAGAAGATCGTGCAGCTCGTTCGCGACGCGGGCGCGACCGAGGTGCATATGCGCATCGCGTCGCCGCCGACCTCGGCGAGCTGCTTCTACGGCGTCGACACGCCCGAGAAGTCGAAGCTGCTCGCCTCGCGCATGTCGATCGCGGAGATGGCCGACTACATCAAGGTCGACAGCCTCGCCTTCCTGTCGATCGACGGCCTCTACCGCGCCACCTCGGAGCCCGAGCGCAACCGGCAGGCGCCGCAGTTCTGCGACGCGTGCTTCACGGGCGACTACCCGACGGCGCTGACCGACTTCGACAGCGCGGAGGAGACGCGCCCGCTGTCGCTCCTCGCCACCAACGGCTGACCCGGAACGGACGGACCCGAGAGAGACGCATGGCAGGACGATTGAACGGCGCGGTCGCGCTCGTGACCGGGGCCTCGCGCGGCATCGGCTACCACCTCGCCAGGCAGCTGGCGGGGGAAGGCGCGCATGTGATCGCCGTCGCCCGCACGGTGGGCGGGCTCGAAGAGCTCGACGACGAGATCAAGTCAGCAGGGGGCGCGGCGACGCTCGTACCGCTCGACCTCGCCGACATGGCCGGCATCGATCGGCTGGGCGGCGCGATCCACGAGCGCTGGGGCAAGCTTGACGTTCTCGTCGCCAATGCGGGCGTTCTCGGCGTGCTCGCGCCGATCGGCCACATCGAGGCGAAGGTCTTCGAGCGCACGATGCTGCTCAACGTGACCTCGACCTGGCGGATGATCCGCGCGGTGGACCCGCTCCTGCGCGCCTCGGCCCACGGACGGGCGATCGTCCTTTCCTCGGGCGCGGCCCATTCCTGCAAGGCGTTCTGGGGGCTTTATGCCGCGACCAAGGCGGCAGACGAGGCGATGGTGCGCTCTTGGGCGAACGAGACCGCCAACACGCCGCTTCGGGTGAACTCCGTCAATCCGGGCGCGACGCGCACCGCCATGCGCGCGCTCGCCATGCCCGGAGAAGACCCGGAAACGCTTCCCAAGCCGGTCGACGTCGCCGCGCGCATCCTGCCGCTCGCCATGCCGGAGCTGACCGAAACGGGACAACTCTTCGACGTGCGTCAGAACCGTTTCCTGCGCTACCACGCGCCGGACTGAGCTGCGGCCCTCAGGCCTCCACGAAACCGGTCGGCAACCCGTCGATACTGGTGAGGTTCTTCTCCTGCCGATAGGCGCGCAGGCCCTCCTCGCCCTTCTTCTCGGCCCAGTTGTCGAGGACCGGACGCTCGCCGGTATGCTCGAAGGTCGGCACGGCGAAGCCGCAGGAGGTCTGGACGAGATCGATGTCCAGCGTCACGACCTGACGCGCGCCCAGCGGTTCGCCGGACGCGTAACGCTCGCCCAGGAACGCCTCGTAGGCAGGGCTGCCCCGAAAATCGACGCGGGCTCGCCCATAAAGGCGCAGGATCAGCGGCGGACCCTCGAAGGCGCAGAACATGGCTGTCGCCCGTCCGCCCGCCATCGAGTGGGCGGCCGTCTCGCTGCCGCTTCCGGTCAGGTCGAGATAGGCGACGGTGAGGTCTCCCAGAACGTGGAAGTGCTGCGTCGACCGGGGCGAGATGTTCACGCGGCTGTCACCCACAGCCGACCCGAAGAAGAAGATGTGCTGACGCTCGATGAAGGCCAGATGGCTGTCCTCGATGCGCTCGAACTGCTTGGCCATGCCAGCCCCCTTCCCCTTATGCTTGCGCGCGCCCTGCCAGCCGGCGATAGGACCGGACCGAAAGCGGGATCGCTGCGTAATACGCGATGGCCGAGACGGTCAGCGTCTCCCAGAAGAAGCTGAGCAGAAGGCCGATATACAAGACGACCGCGAGAACCACGCCGACCGCGTGGTCCCGGCGCACCGGAATGCCGATCGTCTTGCCCGAGAAGGTCGGGATGCGGCTCGCCATCAGCACGCCGACGACCACGAGATAGAGGGCGGCGAAGGCCGGCGTGATGTCGGGCAGGTAGAGGTTGCTCGCAAAGCCCAGATACATCGGAAACAACGCCAGGGCCGCGCCGGCCGGCGACGGGATGCCGGTGAAGAACTGCGAATGCCAGGCGGGCCGGTCGGGCACGTCGAGCATCGTGTTGAAACGCGCGAGGCGCAATGCACAGCCGCTGATGTAGAGGAGCGCCGCGATCCAGCCGATGGAGCCGACGTCGTGCAGCGTGTAGGCGTAGAGAAGGAGCGCCGGCGCGACGCCGAAGTTCACGATATCGGCGAGCGAGTCCATCTCCGCGCCGAACCGGCTCTGCCCGTTGACGAGGCGCGCGATGCGGCCGTCGATGCCGTCGAGGAAGGCGGCGCCGAGGACGAGGCCGACCGCCAGTTCGAACCGCCCCTCGAAGGCGAAGCGAATGCCCGTCACGCCCGCGCAGATGGACAGGATCGTGACGAGGTTCGGCAGGATCTGCCGGAAGGTGATGCGGGCGGCGGAAGGCGCGCGGTCGGCCACGACGCCCCTCAGTCCTTGCGCCAGAGAACCGAAGCGGGGCGCTGCCCGAAATCCGCGATCACGGTTTCGCCCGCGATCGCTATCTGGCCCTCGCTGACGCGCGCCTGCGCGCCGTCCGGCAGGTAGACGTCGAGCCGCGACCCGAAGCGGATGAGGCCGAAGCGCTCGCCCGCCTCCAGCGGATCGCCCGAACGCGAGAAGACCACGATGCGGCGCGCGACGGCGCCCGCGATCTGCACGACGCCCACCTCGCCATGAACCGTCTCCACAACCATCGAGGAGCGCTCGTTGACCTCGCTCGCCTTGTCGAGCTCGGCATTGGCGAACTGCCCCTCGCGATAGGCGATGCGCGCGATCCGGCCCCGCACCGGCGAGCGGTTCACGTGGCAGTTGAAGACGTTCATGAACACCGAGACGCGCAGCATCGGCTCGTCTCCGAGGCCGAGCTCGGTCGGCGGCACGACATGGCCGACCAGCGACACGCGCCCGTCGGCGGGGCTGACCACGAGCTCGTCCGAAACCGGCGTGACGCGCGACGGGTCGCGGAAGAAATACGCGCACCACAGCGTCAGGACGAGGCCGAGCCAGAACAGCGGCTCCCACAGGAGGCCCAGCACGAGCGAGACGACGAAGAAGCCCGCAATGAACGGATAGCCCGCCCGGTGGATCGGGACGAAGGCGTTACGGATCGAGGCGATCATGTCCATCGGGCGGGGTCGTGCCTTTCAAAGGGGGAGCAAGCGAAGGAGATAGGCGCAAACCGGTGCGCCCACAACCGAGCACGCCGGGATGCCGGTCACAACCGCGCGTCAGGCGGGCTGCCGCTGCGCCTTTGCGGCAAGCGCGGCGCGCTCGGCCTCGCGGACGCGCTTCAGCGCCTCCTCGGCCTCGCTTTCCTCGCGCTGCATGGTCCAGAGTTCGGCATAGAGTCCGCCCTGCTGCAGGAGGTCGCGGTGCGTACCCCGCTCGACGATTTCGCCCGCCCGCAGCACCAGAATCTCGTCCGCATCGACGATGGTCGACAGACGATGGGCGATTGTGAGCGTCGTGCGGCGCTGCGAGACGAGCTGCAGGGCGCTCTGGATCTCCTGCTCGGTGTGGGTGTCGAGCGCCGAGGTCGCCTCGTCGAGGACGAGGATCGGTGGGCTCTTGAGAATCGTGCGCGCGATCGCGACGCGCTGCTTCTCACCGCCCGACAGCTTCAGGCCCCGCTCGCCGACCATGGTCGAGAACCCGTCCGGCAGCATCTCGATGAAGCGCGAGATCTGCGCGAGGTCGGCGGCGCGGCGCACGTCGTCCTCGCTGGCGTCGACCCGCCCGTAGCGGATGTTGTAGCTGATCGTGTCGTTGAACAGAACGGTGTCCTGCGGAACGATGCCGATCGCCTTGCGCACGCTGGCCTGCGTCACCGCCGCGATGTCCTGACCGTCGATCAGGATGCGCCCGCCCTGGACATCGTAGAAGCGGAAGAGAAGGCGCGAGATCGTCGACTTGCCCGCGCCCGACGGCCCGACGATGGCGACCGACTTGCCGGCCGGCACGTCGAACGACACGCCGCGCAGGATCGGCCGTTCGGGGTCGTAGGAGAAGCGCACGTCCTCGAAGCGGATCGCGCCGGACGACACCGCCAGCTCCCGCGCGCCGGGACGGTCGGTGACCTCCTGCCGGATGCCGAGGAGGCGGAACATCTCCTCCATGTCGGTCAGCCCCTGCCGGATCTCGCGATACACGAAGCCGATGAAGTTCAACGGGACGGACAGCTGCATCAGAAGGGCGTTGATGAAGACGAAGTCGCCGAGGGTCTGCGTGCCCGCGCGCACCTCCAGCGCCGACATCACCATGGCCGTGCCCATGCCGGTGGAGAAGATCACGCCCTGGCCGAAGTTCAGCCAGCCGAGCGACGTCCAGGTCTGGGTCGCCGCCTTCTCGTAGCGCGCCATGGAGCGGTCGAAGCGCTCGGCCTCCATGCCCTCGTTGCCGAAGTACTTCACGGTCTCGAAGTTCAGGAGCGAGTCGATCGCCTTGGTGTTGGCGTCGGTATCGGACGCGTTCATCTCGCGCCGGATCGCAATGCGCCAGTCGCTCGCCTTGATCGTGAACCAGCCGTAGAGGACGACCGTCGCGGTCACGACCACGAGGTAGGACACACCGTAGGTGAATCCGAAGATCGCCGCCGTCAGCGCGAACTCGAGCAGCGTCGGCAGGGTGTTCAGGATCGTGAATCGGACGATCGTCTCGATGCCCTTCGTGCCGCGCTCGATGATGCGGCTGAGCCCCCCGGTGCGCCGCTCGAGGTGGAAGCGCAGCGAGAGCTGGTGCATGTGGACGAAGGTGCGGAAGGCGAGGATGCGCACCGCATATTGGCCGACGCTGGCGAACAGCGAATCGCGGAGCTGGTTCAGCGCGACCGACACGACGCGCGCGACGTTGTAGGCGACGACCAGCGTCACCGCGCCGGTCAGGACGAGCGGGAGCCAGGCCCGTGCGGAGTTCGCGCCGTCCAGCGCATCGGTCGCCCACTTGAAGAAGTAGGGAATGCCGACCGTCAAAAGCTTGGCCAGGACGAGGTAGAAGGTCGCCCAGAGCACGCGGTTCTGAAGGTCCGGCCGCTCCTTCGGCCACATGTAGGGCCACAGGTTGCGCAGCGTTCGCCACATGGCGGCGCCGTCGCCCGATACGGTGTCTTGCTGGTTCGCCACGCGGCAGAGATCCGGGATGGAGTGTGCCGCACCCGCGCCGAACGGCGGGAGCGGCGGGCGGGGCCGATGGGGGCGCCCGTCTTGTCTGGAGGCGTTCTAGTCCTCCACGCTCCTGATCGCCAGTGCGACGAACCTTTCCCGATCAGCGAACGTCAGCTGCGCGGCGGACGTCCCTCGTCGTCTGGCATGCGGAAGACCTGTCCGGGATAGATGCGGTCGGGATCGCGGATCTGGTCGCCGTTCGCGAGATAGATCACGGTGTAGCGCACGCCCTGTCCGTAGGCGCGCCGCGAGATGCCCCAGAGTGTGTCGCCGCGGCGGATGATGACCTTGGCCTGCGCTGCCTGCAGGGCAGGCTGGATGACGGTCTCCGGACCTTGGGAGGCCGCCACGGCCGGTTCTGCACCGGTCGAGGGGGTCACGGTAGCCTCGCTCACGGCGCTTGCGGTCGGTGAAGGAGCCGCGGCTCCATCGGTGTCCGGCCCGACCGGCACCGTCGATCGCGGCGCTTCCGGCGGCACGCTCGGCGCGATCGCCGCCATGCTGTTCTCGTCGGGCCGCGTGAAGGGCACTTCGGCCCGGGCGATCACGGCCCCGTCGCGGCCGATCTCGTCGATGCGTACGACATGCTGCCCGACCGAGACGTCCGCCATGGCATTGGCGATAAAGCGTTCGTCGGCCGTCCCGCCTGCCTGCCCGACCAGCTTGTCATCGAGATAGACGTTGAGGCGCGAGCCCTCCGGCGCGGCGCCCGCGACCGAGAGGCGACGGTTCTCGACCTCGACCGCCTCGACGCCGAGGGTCGCGCGCGGGATCGCCGATGGTTGCTCGCCGCGTGCCGGATCGGGAACGGGCGTCGTCGCGGCAAGGCGGGGCTCCGCTTCGGGCGCCGGGGTGGCCGGTTCGTCGGCTTGTGGCCGCGAGGGGCTCGCGAGGATCTGCGTCGGCTCGCCGGGGCGATCCATCATGACGAGGAGATCCTTCGGTCGCCCGGCCGGCGGCACGCTCACGACGGCCGCATCGTCGGACAGGTCGTTGCCCGCATCTGCCAGGCGCAGACGATGCTCGCCGACGGGCAGGCTCAGATCCAACACGAAATCGCCGGATGGACCTGCCTTCGTTTCGGCGAGCGTTTCGGCGCCGTTCCGCAGCGTCACGACCTCGCCGGGCTCCGCGCGACCCGCCACCACCGTCGATCCGTCGGGCTCGACGCGAACGACATCGAAGCTCGGCGCCGCCTGCGGCTTTACAGACGGCGGCGCATCGGGCGCGACAGCCGGCACTGGAGACGGCGCGGGATCGCGCGCCGGCGGCGCCGAAGGCGGAACGAGCGTCGCGACGTTCGAGGCGCCGGGTGCGTCCAGCCGCGCGTCGTCCATGTCCACGACCCCGCTGCGCCACCCCCAGGCGGCAGCCGCCAGCAGGACGGCAAAGGCGATGAGCGGGGTTCTGCGACGCATCGAATGCTAAACTTTCCAAACCATCGAGGTTGACAGACGCGCCTCCAGCATTAGCGGACCCGCCGCCAATCGACAATCGCCAGCGGAAACAAGGCCCTGCCGAAGTTGCCGTCCTCGTGGGGCACCCAACGACCGGTTCGGCGATATTTGGCGGTACCTCGGTCCCGCCTCCCCTTGAACAACGCCTCGCCTTCCGGTACCTCAACCGCACCGGAGAGGTGGCCGAGTGGTCGAAGGCGCTCCCCTGCTAAGGGAGTATACGGGAGACCGTATCGTGGGTTCGAATCCCATCCTCTCCGCCAGAAAACTTTCCTACCTTGTCGTCCGACCCGTTGTAGCGTAGGCCTTTGCGACGTTTCCTCGCGCATCGGTTCAGACGCATGCCACCGACTGTGCTCCATCCTGTGTACCAAACTGCGTCCCGGCCGACGGTGTGTCGATGACGCGCGAACAGGATCTGCGCTGGCTCGTGAAGCGCGAAGGGCGCTGGTACTTCGTGCGCCGGATCCCCGCGAAGGTCGCACACCTCGACCAGCGGCCGCGCGTGCGCATCAGTACCGAGACGAGCGTCCTCGCCGACGCGATGCGGATCCGCGACAAACTGAACGCCGAGACAGAGACCTACTGGCAGAACCTACTCTCCGGTGTCGCGGCCGACGCCCATGAGCGGTATCAGGCGGCCGTCAGCCGCGCTCGCCTCGAGGGCTTCGTCTATCGGCCGGCCGCACTCGGCACGGTGTCGGACCGAGAGCTGATCGATCGCCTCCGGCGGCTGGGCGTGTCGATCGAGAAGGCGCAGGACGCGCCGCCGTCGCCCGACGAGACGCAACTCGTGCAGGCGCTGCGGGGCACGCTCGCCGAGCCGGACCTTCTGCTGTCGGGACTGGTCGCCGACTACGAGAGCCTGACCCGGCAGGAGCGCCGCCAGATGTCGGACATGCAGCTGCACAAGTGGCGCCTGCCCCACGTCCGCGCGGTCCGCAACATCATCTCGGTGATCGGGGACAAGCCGATCGCGAGCCTCAGCCGCGGCGACGCGATCGCGTTCCGCGACTGGTGGTTCGGCCGGATCGAGGAGGGGCTCAGCGTCGAGTCGGCCAACAAGGACGTGACGCACGTCGGCAAGATGATCGCCCGGGTGTCGGACCTGCGCGACATGAACCTGCCGCGCCAGTTCCGGGGCCTGCGCTTCGCCGACGAGGGGGACAAGAAGCGGCCGCCCTACTCGGCCGAGTTCATCCGCGACCGGATCCTGGCACCCGGCGCGCTGGACGGCCTGAACGATGCGGCGCGCGGGGTCGTTTTGGCGATGATCAACACAGGCGCGCGGCCGAGCGAGCTCGCTGGGCTACGAGCCGAAGACATCCGCCTGGACGCAGAGATCCCGCACATTGCGATCGTCGATTATCCCGGTCGTGTGCTGAAGACGAAGTTTTCGAAGCGAGAGCTTCCTCTGGTGGGCCCATCACTCGACGGCGCGAAGCTACTGGCCGCGGCTGCCGGCACCTACAAGGATCGTGGTGGAACGCTCTCGGCAACCGTCAACAAGTTCCTCGTTGAGAACAAGCTGACCGAGAACGAGGGGCAGACCCTCTACTCCTTCCGGCATGGCTTCAAGGATCGGCTAACCGACGCCGATGCGCCGGACCTGATCGACGCCGAGCTCATGGGCCACAAGTTCGATCGGCCGGACTATGGCAAGGGGCCGACGCTGGCGAAGAAGCTGGAGTGGGTTCTGAAGGTGGCCATCGTGGTGCCCTAAGGATATCGAACGACAGCTTTCGACCCTTCGAAGCCGTTTGTCGCCCTTTCAGCTTGCGCCGTTAGCGGACGTTCCGTCTGAAACGCCGAACTGACCCCGCTCGTCTCAAATTTTCAGTCCTTTGGGAATAAGCGCCGTTCCCCGTCGTCTTCCGTGGGCCAATCTCGGCCGAACCGAAGGACACCGAGCCATGAAGACCCTCCTCGCAGCCATCGCCATTCTCTCCGCCGGGGCTTCGGCCGCGCTTGCGGGTCCCGCCGGCGACATGGCGAAGGCGCATATCGAAGCGATCGCCAAGGGCGATACCGCTGCGGTCACCGCCGCCTACGCGCCATCCGCAACGCTTCACTGGGTCGGCGGTCCGCTCGATGGCACCTATACGGGTCCCGAGATCGCCGCGACCTGGGCGAAGTTCGCCAAGGCGCAGACGGGCCTGAAGGCCAACGTCGTGAACATGACCGAGAGCATGAACCCGAAGGGCGCCACCGTCCTCGCCGATGTCGTCTTCGCCAACGACAACAAGATCCCCGTGCGCTACGTCATGATGTTCCGGGACGGCAAGCTCACCGACGAGATTTGGCAGATCGATCCCGCGCTGGCGAAGTAAGGCATGTCCACCGACGAGATCGCGGCGCGGATCGAACCGCTTATCCCGAGCCTCAGGCGCTATGCCTATGCGCTGGTGCGCGATGGCGACGCCGCCGACGATCTCGTCCAGGACTGCCTGGAGCGCGCTGTCGGACGCTGGCACCTGCGCCGGCCCGACGGCGATCTGCGCGCTTGGCTGTTCGCCATCCTGCGCAACCTCCACCTCTCGGGCCTGCGCCAGCACAAGCGGCGCGGGCCCCACGTTGCGCTCGACGAGATGGCCTCGCCGCCGACGGTGGACGGTGACCAGGATGGCCGCGCCGGGCTTCGCGACGTTCTCGCGGGGCTCGATGCGCTCAGCGAGGAGCATCGCACCGTCCTCCTTCTCGTCGGCGTCGAGGACATGAGCTACGACGAGGCGGCGCGGGTGATCGGGCTTCCGGTCGGCACGGTCATGTCGCGCCTGTCGCGGGCGCGCGAGAAGCTGCGCGCCATCTTGGAGACCGGGGCCCGCGCGCCCTTGAGGAGAGTCAAATGAGCCGCAGGGACGCGCCCGTCGGTGAGGACGACCTGCAAGCCTATGTGGACGGACGGCTCGCGGCCGAGCGACTGTCCGCAGTCGAGGCCTATCTCACCGAGCGACCGGAGATCGCCGCGGCTCTCGATCGCGACCGCGAGGTCGCCCGGGCGTTGCGCGCACGGCTGGCCTTCAAGGCGGAAGAACCGATCCCGGCGCGGCTGCGCATCGCCAACATCCGCGAGGCTCGGCGCGGTCGCTTCGCCACCACACGCTTGCGCATCGCGGCCGTCATGGGCTGGCTGATCCTCGGCAGCGCCGCCGGGTGGCTCGCGAACGACGTCCTGCACGTGCCGACGCAGATGCCTCGTGTGGCGTTCATGGCCGACGAGGCGATCGCGGCGCATCGCACCTTCGTGGTCGAGGTGGCCCATCCCGTCGAAGTGCGCGCCGACGAGGAGGCGCATCTCCTGCAATGGCTGTCGAAGCGGCTGGGAACGCGGCTGTCGGCCCCGGACCTGACGGCGCTCGGCTATCGGCTGATGGGCGGGCGGCTCCTGCCGGCGGGCGCAGGTCCTGCCGCGATGCTCATGTACGACGACGACCAGGGCACGCGGCTGACGCTGTTCATCAAGACCGACGAGAAGGACGAGACGTCGTTCCAGTTCGTCGAGGAGGACGGCATCTCCGCCTTCTTCTGGCGCGATGCCGGCCTTGGCTATGTCGTGTCGGCCGAGGCGCCGCGCGAGCGGCTGATGGCGGTGGCGACCGCCGTCTACGACAGCCTGAACAGCCCGATGCCGAGCCTCTCCGGTGGTACGCTGTGACGCTCGATCAGCTTCGCGTGTTCGTCGCCGTGGCCGAACGCGAGCATGTGACGGAAGCGGCGAAGGCGCTCAACCTCACGCAGTCGGCGACCAGCGCCGCCATCGCCGCGCTGGAGGAGCGCCACGACGTCCGGCTGTTCGACCGCGTCGGACGACGGATCGAACTGACTGAGGCGGGTCGGCTCTTCCTGCCCGAGGCCCGCGCCGTCCTTGCCCGCGCCGAGGACGCCGGCATCGTGCTGGCCGAACTTGCCGGACTGAAGCGGGGCCGTCTGCGCATCGTCGCCAGCCAGACGGTGGCGAACCACTGGTTGCCGCCGATGCTCGCTCGCTTCAAGGTCCGCCATCCCGGGATCGACCTTCGGCTGAGCATCGCCAACACGGCGCGTACGGCGGACGCGGTGCTGGATGCCACGGCCGATCTCGGCTTCGTGGAGGACGAGCTCGGCGATATCAGGCTCGCCATGCAACGCGTCGCCGACGATCGACTGATGCTGGCCGCGGCATCGGGGCACGTGGGCTGCGGCTCTCCCGTCGCGGCCGCGGATCTTGCATCGGCGCGCTGGGTGCTGCGCGAACGGGGCTCGGGCACCCGCGCGATCCTCGAAGGCGCGCTCGAAGCCTTCGGTGTCGATCCCACCGCGTTGTCGGTCGAACTCGAGCTGCCCTCGAACGAGGCCGTGCGCGCGGCGATCGAGGCAGGCGCCGGCCTCGGGATCCTCCCCGCCGTGGTCGCGGAAGCCGGTCTTCGCACGGGGACACTGGTGGCGCTGCCCTTCGACCTGCCGTCGCGCGGGTTCCATGCGGTGCTGGCGAGGGACCGTCACCGCAGCCGCGCCGTCGCCGCCTTTCTCGCCGAGCTCCCGGCGGTCGAGGTGCCGCCGGCGTGATCGTTCCATCGACCACGTTCGGACGACTTTCGATCGACGCGATCCTCGAGCGTCTCGCGGCGCTGCCCGGCAAGGCCGACCTGTTCAACCCGTATGCCGGGTTCGACGCGGAGATCGAGGACGCGGACGCGCCGGCGACCCGCCGTCGCAATCTGCAACGCTATCTCGCCGCGATGGCGGATCGCGGCGTCAGCGATCTCTGGCTCGGCGAAGCGCCCTCGCGCTTCGGGGCGCGCCGGACTGGCGTGCCGTTCACGGGCGACGGGCGGCTCGCCGACCTGTCGGAGCGGCTTCGCCTCGATCCGCCGCTGGCGCGGGCGACCCGCGAGACCTTGCCGACACCTGAGTCCGGAACCTCACGGCAAATCTGGGACGCGATGCCCGCAACGCTGCCGCTATTCTGGAACGCGGTGCTCTTCCATCCCCATCGCGGCGTCCTGCCCTTGCGCAACCGGACACCGACGGGGACCGAGATCGCCGAGCACCGGGAGGTGCTGGAGATGATCGTCGCGATCTACGCGCCGCGCCGAATCCTCTGCATCGGCCGGGTGGCGCAGCGTGCGGCGGACGGACTCGGCATCCCCGCCACCTACGTGCGCCATCCCGCCCAAGGCGGCGCCGTCCGGTTCCGGGCCGGCGTCGCCGCGTTCCGCGACAACCGACCGCCGGCGGCTGCCCCTCCTTCGCTCAATCGGCCTTGAGGCAGGGCGAGACGAAGAGATCGCCCCGCCAGGCGCCGCGCACCGTCCGCGTGCCGACGATCACCCAAAGCACCACAAGCACCGCGACGAGCCCCGCGCCGAAGACGTGGATGGCGGCGATCGGCAGGAGGGTGCCGAGCTTCAGCGTGGCCACGGCATAGACGCCGAGCGGGAACGTGTAGCCCCACCAGCCGATGTTGAAGGGAAGGCCGTCGCGCAGGTAGCGCAGCGTCACGAGCACGGCCATCGCCAGCCACCAGAGACCATATCCCCAGAGAAGCAGGCCTCCAAAGAGACCGAGCCCTTCCGCAAAGGCGAAGAAGCGCTCCAGACCGTTGGCGGACAGGATCGCGGGCGCCGCGCCGCCCAGCGTCATCAGCCCGAGCGCGCCGGTGCCGATCGGCCCGAGCGCGAGCCAGCTCGACGCCGCCATATTGGCGTGCGGCAGCTTGTGGATGGCCATGCGCAGGAGGAGTACGACGAGGATGCTGAGCGCGATCGGCACCGATAGCGCCCAGAGCGCATAGGAGAGCGTCAGCACGACGAGCTGGGAATGCGGGTCGACCAGATGCGGCGCAAGCAACCCACCGGAGACGGCGGCGACTTCGGCCGCGACCACCGGCAGGAGCCAGACCGCGGTCATCTGGTCGATCGTGTGGCTCTGGCGCGTGAACATCATGAAGGGAATGGCGACCCCGCAGGCCGCTGCCATCGCGACGTCGATCCACCATAGCGTCTCTGCGATCCCGACCGCAACCTCGCCGTAGCGCGGCAGGCCGAAGATCAGGAAGCCGTTGACGATGGTGGCGAGGCCCATCGGGATGCAGCCGAAGAACATCGACACGACGGAATGGCCGAAGATGCGCTTGGCCCCGTCGAAGAAGAAGATCCAGCGGGCGGCGTAGAGGCCGGCGAAGAGCGTGAACAGCGCGATGTTGAACATCCAGAGGCCCTCGGCCACCGGATGCAGCATCGGCACGTCAGCCTGAAACTGCGACAAGGCGATCGCGAGAATCCCGGTGCCCATCGTGGCGGCGAACCAGTTCGGGGTGAACTGGCGCACGACCTCGCGTGGGCTGTCGAGGCGCGACAGCGGTTGAAGCCCGAGGGTGACGGCACGCATCTGTTCGAAGGTCATCGATGGGGATCCTTGTCCTGCGCAGACCATGCGCCACCGCGATCGTTCGATCCAACGCGTTCTTCCGGTTGTTCAGATCGATGAAAGCGATGGATCTTGGTGAGGCGCTGCGCCCCCGAAAAAAATGTTGCCGCCACGGGAATGAATGGCGTTCGCGTGCGTCTTCCTCCCGACACGTGCTTCGAGGATCCTCCGTTCCAATGCTGAAGACGCTTCTTCTGACCCTCGCCTTCGCCGGGGCGTCACTCGCCTCGGCTGAGGCGCAGGACGCGCCCGCTCATCAGCACTCGGCGATGGTGCCGGCCACGCTTGACGGCTCGCACTATGCCGAAGCGACCGCCGAGGCGATGGAGAGGATGCACGCCGGCATGATGTCGGCGCCGGTGACCGGCGATCCCGAGCACGACTTCCTGTCCCAGATGATCCCGCATCACCAGGGCGCGATCGACATGGCCAAGGCCGTCCTCGGCTCGACCGAGGACCCAGCGATCCGCAACCTCGCGCAGTCCATCGTCACCGAGCAGACCTACGAGATCGCGCTGATGCGCTCGATGCTCGCCGCATCCGCCGACAAGACGAAATCAGTTCCGGAGACGACCCCATGACCCGCACCGCCATCCTCGCCGCCGCGCTTCTCGTCTCGACGTCGGCTTTCGCGCTACCCGCCGCCTCCGACCGCGTCTACACCGCCGACCAGAACTCGAACACCGTCTCGGTCATCGATCCCGTCGCGAACAAGCTGCTGGGCCAGATCCGGCTCGGCAACCCGCGCCCGGACGTTCTGAGCCCGCTCTACAAGGGCGAGGTCAACGTTCACGGCCTCGGCTTCTCGCCGGACCACAAGACGCTCGTCGTCGTCTCGACGGTGACCAACTCCGTCACCTTCATCGACACGGTGACCAATGCCGTGAAGGGCACGACCTATGTCGGGCGCAACCCGCACGAGGCCTTCTTCACGCCGGACGGCAGGCAAGTCTGGGCGACGGTGCGCGGCGAGGACTACCTGTCGGTGATCGATGCCGCGACCTTCAAGGAGACGGGCCGCATCCCGACGACGAGCGGCCCGGGCATGACGAAGTTTTCGCGCGACGGCAAGCTCGCCTTCGTCGCCAACTCGTTCAACCCGGTGCTTGAGGTCTTCGACGTCGCGAGCCACGCGCTCGTGAAGCGGATCCCCGTCGTGTCGCCCTTCGTGCCCTTCGTGCAGGTGAGCCCCGACGGCAGCGATGTCTGGCTGACGCACAAGGACGTCGGCAAGGTCACGCGCGTCGATGCCGAGACGCTCGAGGTGAAGGAGGTGATCGACAGCGGGCCGATCTCCAACCATATCGGCTTCGGAACGGTGGACGGCGAGACGCTGGTCTACGTCACGATCGGCGGCGAGAACGTCGTGAAGGTCTACAAGCCCGGCGAGAAGACCCACCTCGTCGCGACCATCCCGGTCGGCGCCCTGCCGCACGGCATCTGGGGATCGGAAGACGGCAGCCGGATCTTCGTCGGGCTCGAGAACGGCGACAAGGTCGATGTGATCAACACGGCCGAGCAGAAGGTCGTGGCCGAGATCCCGGTCGGACAGGCCCCGCAGGCCCTTGTCTTCGTGCCGGGCGCGGTGCCTGAAGGTGCGGGCACTGAAAACCTCATGCCGTTGAAGGCGGGTCGGGAGAACCTGACGCTATCGCTGAAGGCGCCCGAGGGCGCGGACGGTTCCGGCATGGTCGTCTCGCGCAATCTCGGGCTCGTCGATGCGATCGACGTCAGCGTCGCCAAGCTGAAGCCGATGACCGAATACGGCGTGTTCTTCGAAGGCCAGGACGAGCCTGTCGTGGTGCTGAAGACCAACGACAAGGGCGCCGGCATGGCCTCCAGCATCGGCCCGGTGCGCACGATCGCCGTCCCAGGAGAGCCGATGGCGGCAAAGGAGCCGCGGCTGGTCGTGGTCGAGGGTCTGAAGGGCACCGCCAGCCCGATCCTCACCAGCCGCTAGAGACGGCGGGGTCCAAAATCGCCATGTTCGGCGCCAGCAACAGTCCGCGCCGAATAGGCTTGGTGGCATGTTCGCTGCGTGTGGCGATGTCCTTGGAGCCAGTCGTTACGGGGTGGACTCAATTTGAGTGTTGCCGAACCCGTCGGGAGCAAATGAATGTCAGCTATATACGAGGAGCAGCAGTAAGCGGACAGGCGAAAAACCACCCAAACTCGGCGCCGGCGCTTCCTCCCGGCTCATGGGACGATCCCGCAACGGTTCCCGTTCGATACCCACGAAGCGATGCAGGTTTCTATTCCCAACCGCAATGTTCACGATATGTTCGATCGCTAGACTGACTGAGTCGCGCACTCGAGGACTAGCATGCTGGCACTACCCGACCGCCCCATCCGCCTTCTGGAGGTCCCGCCGGACTTCCGTCTTCGCGTGGTCGCCTCGGCCGGCGCCGGCTTCCCCTCGCCCGCTCAGGACTGGGAGGATGACGCCCTCAATCTGGTTGAACTTTTGAACCTCGACGCCGCCAGCGCCTTCGTCTTCCGCGTCTCGGGTTCGTCGATGGTCGACGCCGGCGTCTTCGATCGTGACATCGTCGTCATTGACCGCGGCTCGCGCCCGCGCGACGGCGCGATCGTGATCGCGAAGGTCGACGGCGGGTTCGTATGTCGACAGTTCGTGGTTCGCCAGGGTCTGCCCTACATCGAAGCGCGCAACGCGCAGCAACGCTATCCGTCCTGCCTCTGCGACGAAGCGGTCGAGATCTGGGGCGTCGTGCGCGCCTCTGTCCGTGATCTGAAGCCATGAGCTGGGGCCTCGTCGACGTCGAGAACTTCTACGTCTCCTGTGAGCGCCAGTTCGATCCGAGCCTCGACGGTGTGCCGGTCCTGGTGTTGTCCAACGGCGACCACTGCGCGATCGCGCGCTCGGCCGAGGCGAAGGCCTTCGGGGTGAAGATGGGCGCGCCGGTGTTCAAAATGCGCGACCTGATCGAGCGGCATGGCTTCGCGTTGCGCTCGTCGAACTACGAGCTCTACGCGGACATGAACCGGCGCTTCAACCAGGTTCTAGCCGAGCATACCGACGAGATCGAAGTCTACTCAATCGACGAGAGCTGGTTTCGCCTGCCCATCCTGCCGGATGGTACGGGGGACGTCGCCGTCGCCCGACAGATCCGGGACGACATCAAGCGGTTAACGGGCCTGCCGACGCGCATCGGGCTCGGGCCGACGCGCACCCTTTCGAAGGTCGCCAACGGCTTGTCGAAGGCCGGCGAGAAGATCTTCGGCGGCGTCATCGATCTGCACGACGCCGAGCTGCGCCGACGCCTGTTCATGAACTGGCCGGTGGACGAGGTCTGGGGCATCGGTCGCGCGCTGGCCGAGCGCTTGCGCCCGCTCGGCATCCGCACAACGGCCGACCTTGCAGCCATGTGCCCGCACCAAGCGCGCGACGTCGGAACAGTCGTTCTGGAGCGTCTCGTGCGCGAGCTCAACGGCGTTGGGTGCGACGACCTCGTGATCGAGCCGGAGAAGCGGAAGGCCTGCGCCGTCACGCGCATGTTCGGCGAGCCCGTCTCGAAGATCGAAGACCTGCGTGAGGCCATGGTGCGGCGCGCCGCGCGCGCGGCCGAAAAGATCCGCGAGCAGGGTTCCGTCGCGGCACGGTTAATCGGGTTCGCCCACGGCAACGGGCGCAAGCCCAACGCGCCGTCGGCGCAGCGATCATGCCGGCTCTCGCCGCCGACGAACGACAGTCGCGTAATCGTGCGCTGGGCGAGTCGCATGGTCGACAGCATGTGGGAGGACGGCGGCGTCTACACGAAGTGCGGCGTGATGCTCGAAGACCTGACCGAGCAGGGACGGGAGCAAACCGACCTTTTCGCTGCGATCGACAATCGTGGCGCCGACCTGATGGCGGCCATGGATGGGCTCAATAAGCGGTTCGGTCGGGACACGCTCGCACTAGGATCGGCCGGCATCGGCGCGCGATCGTTCGACACGAAGCGGGCGATGAAGTCGCCGGCTTGGACCACGCGGCTCGACCAAATCCCAATCGCTCGATAGGGTTTTGGAGATCGACGCCTTGGAGCTACGCGACCAAAGTGTTTCGGGATCTACGTCAGCGGGTTAGGAGCGGCACAGGCAGGTCGGTTCAATCTTCTCGCTATGAATCACTTTAACGGCCCCATCATCATCAGGCTGATCATCGCGCTGATCATCGGTG
Source organism: Aureimonas sp. AU4 (assembly GCF_001463765.1). Taxonomy (GTDB): domain Bacteria; phylum Pseudomonadota; class Alphaproteobacteria; order Rhizobiales; family Rhizobiaceae; genus Aureimonas. Next base: position 82,085 of record NZ_BBWK01000004.1, read on the forward strand.
TCGCGGTGTGGATGACGCTTGAAGGTCTGAAGTTCGTGGGTGGGCTTCAGGTGGCGCTTCCCACGGCTTTACTGATCGCGGTGCTCGTCGGACTTACCTTCCGGCGGGAATAGGTTCGGGTGTTCACTTGGAGGACGCACGTCGCGAACATCGAGCACGCGACGCGCTGTGACCTCCCAAACGAGACCGTTTCTGGTCTCGGTTATTTCGACGACCGCGCGGAGTTCGATACCTGCCACCATTGGAATGCGTGTTCGCCCAGATAAAACCTTCTGTAGGAAGGCTGGGTCCTCCACTGTCGCGTTGAATGGCTCGCCGCGGCGGAGGAATCGCCATTTTCTATGTCGTTGGTTCATTTCCAAAACCGGGCTGACGAGAACGATAGTGTCCTCTTCAATCCGCGAGCGTTCCCGCAGGGTTTGATCGTCGCCAACGTCATACCCGGCACGCTCCCGGAACTGCCCCCGGCCGACGACGCTTCGTGGCCGAGCACCCTTTTCAGTCGTGACGCCAACGCCCTTTATCGATCGCTCCCGTTCGATTGCACGGTAAACCTCTTGGGCTTGGAGCTTCGCTCCGCCTGCTTGCACGCGACGCACCGTCTCATCCGCGATCCGAACAATGTCCGCGTGTGTTAGGG
>NZ_BBWK01000005.1 GCF_001463765.1 Aureimonas sp. AU4
CGACGAGCCCGCCGAGCCCGCTCGTGCCGCCGCCGCTGCGGCCCGCGAGCGCGGCCTGGGCGAGGCGTCCGAGATCGCCGCCGAGCCCACTGCCGCCGCCGCGCGGGGGAGCGGGATGCCGACTGCCGCCATGGGTTCCGAGGAACTGGTCGAGAAGCTTCTGGGCGTCGATCATGGGCGGGTCCTCAGCGCGAAACGATGTCCCGTCCATCTGGGGACGCCCGCGCCGCCGGGGCAGGGCAATCGGCGCTCCCCGCGCGATCAACTCTTCTTGTCGAAGATCGGCTCCAGCGCATGGCGTTTCAGGAGCGGGATCTGCGTCAGCATGAAAATCATGGTGATGGGCATCGTCGCCCAGACCTTGAAGGCGACCCAGAAATCCGTCGAGAAGTTGCGCCAGACGACCTCGTTGACCACCGCCAGCACCACGAAGAACAGCCCCCAGCGCAGCGTCAGCTTGCGCCAGCCCTCGTTGTCCAGCTTGAACGCCTGGTCGAACACGTAGCCGAGCAGCGGCTTGCCGAACGCGAGCCCACCCAGCAGCACGGCCGCGAAGAGCCCGTTCACGATCGTGGGCTTCATCTTGATGAAGACCTCGTCCTGCAGCCAGAGCGTGAGCGTGCCGAACACCACGACCACGAGCCCCGAGACGATCGGCATGATCGGAAGCGTGCGCGTCAGCGCGTAGGAGACGGCGAGCGCGATCACGGTCGCCGCCATGAAGAGCGCGGTCGCCACGAAGAGCGGGCCGCCGAGCTCTCCGAGCGCGGGAAAGCGCGCGACGATCGCCTCGCCCTTCGAGTTGGCGAAGAAGAAGACGACAAGGGGCCCGAGCTCCAGCGCCAGCTTCAGGAGCGGGTTGATCTCGGGCTTGGCGGGCGCGTTGGGCGCCGGCTCGATGAGGTGTTCGGTCATGGCGGTCTGTTCCAGAAAAGTCCGCCCCATCATAGAGATGAGGCGGGCGGAAGTCAGGCGGTGCCGGCGCGGCCGGCGATGGCTTCGGCGAAGTCGCGCGCCTTGAAGGGCTCGAGGTCGTCGATGCCCTCGCCGACTCCCACGAAGAAGACCGGCAGCTTGTGCTTGGCGGCGATGGCCACGAGGATGCCGCCGCGCGCGGTGCCGTCGAGCTTGGTCATCACGAGGCCGTTGACGCCCGCCACGTTGCGGAAGATCTCGACCTGGCTCAGCGCGTTCTGGCCGGTGGTCGCGTCCAGCGTCTGGAGCACGGTGTGGGGTGCGTCGGGTACGCGCTTCTGGAGGACGCGCACGATCTTGGCGAGCTCGTCCATCAGCTCCGCCCGGTTCTGCAGGCGGCCCGCCGTGTCGATGATGAGGACGTCGGAGCCGTTGCGCACGGCCTCGTCGTAGGCTTCGAAGGCAAGGCCCGCCGCATCGGCCCCGATCGCCTTGGCGACCACCGCCGAGCCGGTGCGCTCGCCCCAGATCTTCAGCTGCTCGACGGCCGCCGCGCGGAACGTGTCGCCGGCCGCCAGCGTGACGGAAAGGCCGCCGCGCCGGAGCTTGGCCGCGAGCTTGCCGATGGTGGTCGTCTTGCCCGTGCCGTTGACGCCCACCACCAGCATGACGTGGGGCTTCACGGACAGGTCGAGCTCGAGCGGCAGGGCGACCGGGGCGAGGGCCTTCTCCACCTCCTCGGCGAGAATGGCGCGCACGGCCTCGCCCGAGATCTCGCGGCCGAAGCGCCCGTCCGACAGGCGGTCCGTGATGCGCAGCGCCGTTTCCACGCCGAGATCGGCCTGGATCAGCACGTCCTCGAACTCCTGCAGAGTCGTCTCGTCGAGCCGGCGCTTGGTGAACAGCGCGGTGATCTGGCTCCCGAGCTGGTTGGAGGAGCGCGACAGGCCCTCGCGCAGGCGCTGGAAGAACGGACGGCGGGGCTCGGCCGCGAGCGCCGCCTCGACGCGCGCTTCCTTGAGGCTCCAGCCCTCGCCGTCCACCGGCAGGCGGGAGGGCGGGGCGGGGATCGGGGCAAGGCCCGGTATCCCGTCGAGCGG
>NZ_BBWK01000006.1 GCF_001463765.1 Aureimonas sp. AU4
GGATCGGGGCAAGGCCCGGTATCCCGTCGAGCGGGCCACCCGCCACGGGCGACAGCGCGACGTCGACGCGGTCCGGCGCATCCGAGCCCGGCGCGGACGGGGCCGCCTGCGGCTCCTCAGGAGGCAGCGGCGCGTCGAGCCAGGCGAACTCGTCGTGGTCGGCTCGCGCGGGGGCCGCTGCCGGTTCGGGCTCGGGTTCGATCGCGACGCCGCCGTCGTTCTCGGCCAGCGTGCGCTCGACCTCGGTCTGCGCGGGCAGCGCGGGCGCCGCCTCGTCGGCGGGGAAGCCGTCGAAGGCCGGGGCGTCGCCCACCGGCCGGTCGTCGGCCTCGCGCTCGGGCGAAAGGCCCGGCTCGTCGAGCCAGGAGAAGTCGCCGGCCGGCTCGGCATCGGGCGGAAGCGGCTCGTCGAGAAACGCGGTGGAATCGCCCCCGTCGGAGGGCTCGACAGAGGCGACTTCCCCTAGTTCAGAGTTTTTTTTTCCGTCGTGTCGCTCGGCGACCGGGGAGCGAGCGGCGTGATGCCGCCGGTGACGGGCGCGGAGGCGTCGGCGCCCGCCTCGGCGTCGGCATTGGTGGCGGCCGCCGCCGGCTGGTGGATCTCGGGGTCGAGGGCGCCGTCGCGCTTGGCGGTCGTGTCGTTGACGCGCGGCAGGTCGCTTCCGGGCGACACGCGCTCCTCCTCCTTCGCCCCGAAGGAGAAGATGCGGCGGAAGAAGCCCTTTTGTTCGCTCATGACGTCAAGGTCCGATCAGGGGGCCGGAAGCGGCCGAGAGGGGCGCGGCGCGAAGCTCGCCGCCGCTTTGAAGGCTCAAGGTAGCGTCCACGACCGTCCCGGGGAGCCCGGCGGCGATCTGGACGCTGGTGAAGTCGGGGCAGCGCCCGCGCCCGCCGCGCTCGACGAGCACCGGCCGACAGGCGCCGTCGAGGCTGGCCGCGTGGCGCCACTCGGCCGCCGCGCCGAGCGCGCGCAGCCGCGCAGCCCGCTCGCGAATCGCCGGCCCCGGCACCGGAGGCATCCGCGCGGCCGGCGTACCGGGCCGCGCCGAATAGGGAAAGACGTGAAGTCGCGTCAGGCCCGCTTCCGTGACGAAGCGCTCGGTCGCCTCGGCCATCGCCTCGGTCTCGGTCGGGAAGCCCGCGATGAGATCGGCGCCGATCACGATCTCGGGACGCTTGGCCAGAACGTCGCGGCAGAAGCGCAGCGCGTCGTCGCGCGTGTGCCGCCGCTTCATGCGCTTCAGCACCATGTCGTCGCCGGACTGCAGCGAGAGGTGGAGGTGGGGCATCACGCGCGGCTCGCCGCAGATCAGCTCCACGAGAAGCGGATCGGCCTCGATCTGGTCGATCGAGGAGAGGCGCAGACGGGGAAGCTCCGGCACGAGGCGCAGGATCTGCCCGACGAGGGCGCCGAGCTTCGGCGCGCCCGGCAGGTCGGCGCCCCAGCTCGTCAGGTCGACGCCGGTCAGGACGATCTCGGGCGTGCCGCCCTCAGCGATGCGGCGCGCCTGACGCACGATCTCGCCTGCCGGCACCGAGCGCGAGGGTCCCCGGCCGAAGGGAATGATGCAGAAGGTGCAGCGATGGTCGCAGCCGTTCTGGATCTGGAGAATGGCGCGCGCCCGGTTTTCGATTGCCTCGACCATGTGGCCGGCGGTCTCGCGGACGCTCGCCAGATCGTCGATGCGCAACTTCTCGCTCGCGCCGAAGTCCGAGAGCCTTGCCCAGGTCTCGGCCCGCAGCTTGGCCTCGTTGCCCACCACGGCGTCGACCTCGGGCATGGCGGCGAAGCTCGCCCCTTCCGTCTGTGCCGCGCAGCCCGTCACGACGAGCCGCGCCTCGGGGTGCAGGCGACGCAGTCGGCGCACGCTCTGGCGCGCCTGTCGTACGGCCTCGGCCGTGACCGCGCAGGTGTTCACGACCACCAGCGGCTCGGCGGATGCGCCTTGCGCGGCGCGGCGGATGACCTCGCCTTCCAGCGTGTTCAAGCGGCAGCCGAAGTCGTGGACCTCGACGGGGGCGCTCTCGCTCATGCCGGCGCGTCGCGCGTGAAGGCGCCGGTCAGGGGATCGAGCCGGCCGGACCATTCCCATTGGGCGGGGCCGGTCATCAGGACGTGGTCGTCCTCGGTGCGCCAGTCGATCCGGAGATCGCCGCCCGGCACCGTGACGGTCAGCGCCCGCTCGGTGCGCCGCGTGCGGGCGGCCGAGACGGCGGCCGCGCAGGCCGCCGTGCCGCAGGCGAGCGTGAGGCCAGCGCCGCGCTCCCAGGTGCGGATGCGAAGATGCGTGCGGCTCAGCACCTGCGCGAGCGTGATGTTGGCACGGTCGGGAAAGATCGGATGGTTCTCGAGGATCGGCCCGAAGCGCTCCAGCGCGTGGGCGTCGACGTCGTCGACCCAGAACACGGCGTGCGGGTTGCCCATCGAGACGGCGGAGGGCGAGTGAAGCACCGGCGCGTCGATCGGCCCGATCTGGAGCTCGATGGCGCGCGTGTCGTGGAACGGCTCGGCAAGCGGAATGTCGGCCCAGCCGAAGCGTGGGCCTCCCATGTCCACCGTGACGAGCCCGTCGGGGCGCTCGCGCGCCTCCACGATGCCGCCGCGCGTCTCGAACACGAAGTCGGACAGGCCCGTCTCGGAGCTGAGCGCCTGCACGACGCAGCGCGTGCCGTTGCCGCAGGCGCCCGCCTCCGACCCGTCGCTGTTGAGGATGCGCACATGGGCAAAGGTGCCCTCGATGCGCGGATCGTGGATCGCCATGATCTGGTCGAAGCGCGTGGCGGGGTCGGCGTCGAGCGCCCGCGCGGCGTCGGGCGTGATGCGGTCCGCGCGCCCGCGCAGGTCCGCCACCAGGATCTGGTTGCCGAGCCCGTTCATGCGGGCGAAGGGGACGTCTGTGCTCATGGGCCGGCCGTAGGAGAAGGGTCAGAGCGCATATGGCAAAGCGGGGCGCCGGATGCCAGCGATCTCAGGCGCCGCCGTTGCGCTAGAAATAGTAGACCGCGAGCGCGAGGCCCACCGCGATCACCACGAGGCGGACGGCGGTCTGCGGCACGCGACGGGCGATCCAGACGCCGGCATAGCCGCCGAGCGCCACGCCCGGCGCCATCGCCAGAACCTCCGCCCAGGCGACGACGCCGCCCGACACGAAGACGAAGATCGCGACCAGCGCGATCACGGTCGCCAGAAGGTTCTTGAGCGCGTTGAGGCGATGGTAGTCGCCACCCTGCGTCAGGCCCAGCGTCGCCAGCATCATGATGCCCATGCCCGCCCCGAAGAAGCCGCCGTAGACGGCGGTCGGGAACTGCAGGAGGCCGGGCGCCACCCCCTTGCTTTGCATCGCCTCCGCCGCGTGGCGGGGCTTGGGCTTCAGCCACGGGCCGGCGGCAAACAGCGCGGTGGCGGCCGCCAACAGCCAGGGCACGAGCGACTGGAAGCGCGGGTTGTCGAGCGACAGGAGAAGCAGCGCGCCCCCGAACGAGCCGAGGATCGAGGCGGCACAGAGCACGAGCGCCCCGCGTCCCATGCGCCGGATGTCGCTCCAGTAGGCGAGGGTCGAGGTGATGTAGCCCGGCAACTGCACGACCGAGGAGGTGGCGTTGGCCGAGATCGGCGGAACGCCCGCGAGCGTCATCGCGCCGAAGGTCAGGAAGGTGCCGCCGCCCGCCACCGCGTTGATCGCGCCGCCGAGGAAGCCGGCCAGGAACAGGAGGATCGCGATCGATGGGGTCATGGAAGCCGTGGCCGAGGACGGGGCGGGACCCGCCCTTACGCGATGGAGAGGGGCAGCGAAAGCGAGGCCCGCGCGCCGTCTCGACAAGCCATGGGGATGCGTGTAAGGGAGCCGCCTCGAACCTCAAAACAACTTGACCGTGACTCACGGCCATGACCGGCCCCGCCGGCATGCAACGAACCGAGGCTGACGCCATGGACATCATCGCCGAACTCAATGCGCAGGAAGAAGCGCGCATCGCGGCCATCCGCACGCTGCCGACCTTCTCGCCCGGCGACACGCTGCGCGTGAACGTGCGCGTCACGGAAGGCACGCGCACCCGCGTCCAGGCCTACGAGGGCGTCTGCATCGCGCGCTCGGGCGGCGGCATCCAGGAGAACTTCACGGTTCGCAAGATCAGCTACGGCGAGGGCGTCGAGCGCGTGTTCCCGGTCTACTCGCCGATGCTGGAGTCGGTCGAGGTCGTGCGCCGCGGCCGCGTGCGCCGCGCCAAGCTCTACTACCTGCGCGACCGTCGCGGTAAGTCGGCCCGTATCGTCGAGGCGACCAACGCCCGCTCGCGCAAGCTCAACGACGACGCCCGCCAGGTGGCCGCCGAGGAGCGCGCCAAGGCCGACGCCGCCAAGGACGCCGCGAAGGCTGCGGCCAAGGAAGCCGCCGAGTAAGGTCGGCGACGACATCGTCCTGCAACGCGGGACCGTGATGACGAGGCGTTCCGAGAGATCGGGACGCCTTTTTCGTTTCAGGGAGACCGCGAATGGACCGCTACAGCCAAGCCAACCTCCTGAACTGGAACGAGCGCGCCGCGCTGCATTCCACCGATACGACCGGGTCCTACCGGATCGCGCAGGTCCTGGCCGGCGGCTCGTCGCTGCACGAGATCGAGGAGCGCGAGATCGGCGACATAGCCGGCCTCGATGCCGTCCATCTCCAGTGCCACATCGGGCTCGATACATTATCGCTGAAGCACCTGGGCGCGCGCTCGGTCGCCGGGCTCGACTTCTCGCCGGTCGCGATCGCGGCGGCCGATGATTTCGCACGGCACGCCGGGACGAGCGCCCGCTTCGTGGTGGGCCGCGTTGAAGAGGCGCCGGACCTCCTGGGGCGCGGGAGCTTCGATCTCGCCTTCGTGACCTGGGGCGCGATCAACTGGCTTGCCGACATCCGTCTATGGGCGCGCACCGTCGCCGCGCTTCTGCGGCCGGGCGGTCGTCTCTACCTGCTCGAGGGTCACCCGCAGATGAACCAGTGCGAGCTGCAGGGGGGACGGCTGGCCTTCGAGTTCCCTCATGCGGGCGCAACGGACGAGCCGCTCGCCTTCGACGAGGCGCAGACCTACACGGGCGACGAGCGCTCGCTTTCGGCGACGCGCAACTACGAGTGGATCCATCCTCTCGGCTCGGTGGTCGGCGCGGTCCTGGAGGCGGGCCTGCGGCTCGACTTCCTCCGCGAGCACGACCGCATCGCCTGGCGGGCCTTCGAGGGCATGATCGAGGACGGTGTCGATCTCTTTCGCCTGCCGCCGGGCATCGCGGCCCCGCCGCTCGCCTTCTCGATCGGCGCGACCCGCCCGGGCTAGCGATCCGCTGCGCGCGGGTCTGCCCATCGCCCGATGACAAGGCTCGCGGGTGGTCAAGGGCGCCCGGGAGGTATATCCCCCCAACCGTACCCGTCAGTCTCGCGAACCATCCGGCCGCTTTCCCATGTCGATCCGCTCCGCCATCAACCGCCTTCCCGTCGACCGCTTTCTTCTGATGATGATCGCGACGATCGCGCTCGCCGCCTTTCTTCCCGCGCGCGGGCAGGTCGCGGAGGCCTTCGACTGGGTTGTGTTCGGGGCGATCGCGCTCCTCTTCTTCCTCTACGGCGCGCGCATCTCGCCGCAGGCGGTCTGGGCGGGCCTTCTCCATTGGCGGCTGCAGGGGCTCGTCTTCCTGTCGACCTTTCTCCTGTTTCCGCTGATCGGCCTCGTCGCCGCGCCGATCGCCGATGCCGTTCTGCCAGCCGAGCTCGCCTTCGGCATTCTGTTCGTCACGCTCCTGCCCTCGACCGTGCAGTCGTCCATCGCCTTCACCTCGATCGCGGGCGGCAACGTTCCGGCGGCGCTCACCAGCGCCTCGGTCTCGAACCTTCTCGGCGTCCTCGTGACCCCGGCGCTGGTGCTCCTCCTCGCCCATGCGCAGGGCGGCGGCTTCTCGTTCGACGCCATCACCAAGATCGCCGTCCAGATCCTCGTGCCCTTCGCGCTCGGCCAGCTCTTCCGCCCGCTGATCGGCGGCTGGCTCGGCCGCCACAAGAAGCTGACGCAGGTCGTGGACCGGGGCTCGATCCTGCTCGTGGTCTACGCCGCCTTCAGCGAGGGCATGGTGGCGGGCGTCTGGTCGCAGCTCGAGTTCGGCGACCTTGCGACCGTCGTCGCCTTCGACATCGTGATCCTCGCGATCGTGCTGGCCTTCACCACGGCCGCCGCGCGCATCTTCGGCTTCTCCAAGCCGGACGAGATCGCGATCGTCTTCTGCGGCTCCAAGAAGTCGATGGCGACCGGCATTCCCATGGCCGGCATCCTGTTTCCCGGCCACGCGCTGGCGCTGATCGTGCTGCCGCTCATGCTGTTCCACCAGATCCAGCTTTTCGCCTGCGCGACGCTCGCACAGCGCTATTCGCGCCAGACCGCCGCGGTGCCCGAGACCACGGCCGCCGAGGCGATGAACAAGGAGCAGGAGGCGGTGGGCCTGAAGGTCTGAGGCAGGGCCCCGCAAACGGCGATCCATGCCTTGGCAAGCCGCCGTCCGGCGTGAGACGCTCGCCCATCTCCCATCCTCGCAGGAACGCCCCCGTCCCATGAATCGCCGCCAGACGCTCCGCCTCGCGCTCGCGCTGCCCCTTGCCGCCATGGCCGGCGCGGCCTTCGCGCAGGCGCCGCTGCCCGATCTCGGCGGGCGCGAGGTGCGGATCGTCACCGAGAACGCCTATCCGCCGCTCCAGTTCGTGGACCCGTCGAGCGGGCAGGCGATCGGCTGGGAGTACGACGCGGTGGCCGAACTGGCCAGGCGCCTCAACTTCAGGCCGGCCTACGGCAACTCCTCCTGGGACGCGATGATCGGGGCCGTGTCGGCCGGTCAGTTCGACATGGGCATGACCGGCATCACGATCCGCGACGACCGGCGCGAGAAGGTGGACTTCTCCGATCCCTACATGCGCTCGCAGATGGTCATGCTGGTGCGGGGCGACGAGACGCGCTTTCAGGACGCCGCCTCGTTCAAGGCCTTCGAGGGCGGGCTGGTCGGCGCGCAGGCGGGCACCACGCCCTTCTACACGGCGGTCTACGAGGTGCTCGACGGCAACGAGCAGAACCCGCGCATCAAGCTCTTCGAGACCTTCGGCGCGCAGGTCCAGGCCCTGCGCTCGGGCGACGTCGATCTCGTGCTGACCGACGGGACGGCGGGCGAGGGCTATGTTCGCATGTCGGACGGGGCGCTGAAGGTCGTCGGCCAGCCGCTCGGCACCGAGGACTTCGGCTTCACCTTCCCCAAGGGCTCGGATCTCGTCGCGCCCCTCAACGCGGGCATCGCCGCCCTGAAGAGCGACGGGACGCTCGCCGCGCTGACGAAGAAGTGGTTCCTCGACTACAAGCTCGGCCAGTAGCGGCTTGACCCCGTCTCCCGCCGGGCGCGCCGCCCGGGGCTTCGGCGCGCCGGACTTTCCCTGGTGGCTGGTGGCGCTCGCCGCCCTCGCGCTCGGCGTGGCGCTCGCCATCGCGTTCGACCCGGCCTACCGCCAGATCCTTTCCATCCTCTCGGCCGGCGTCGTCACGACGGTCCTCGTGACCGCCATGGCCTTCGCGGGGGCGCTGGCGCTCGGCCTTCTGGTGGCTCTCGCCGGGCGCTCGCGCAGCCGCATCGCCCGCAATGCGGCGCGTTTCTATGTGGAGGTCATCCGGGGCGTTCCGGTGCTGGTGCTCCTGTTCTGGATCGCGTTTGCCGCCATGCCGCTTCTCGTCTCGGCCTGGAACGGGATCGCCGCCCCGTTGCGGGTGATCGGGCTCGCGGGCGAGCTCCAGGTGCGCGACGTGTCGCTTCTCGCGCGCGCGGTGATCGCGCTGGTGGTCGCCTATTCCGCCTTCGTGGCCGAGATCGTGCGTGCCGGCATCGAGGCGGTGCCGCAGGGTCAGGTCGAGGCGGCCGAGGCGCTCGGCCTCAGCCGCTGGCAGCGCATGCGCCATGTCGTCCTGCCCCAGGCGATCCGCACCGTCCTGCCGCCGCTCGGAAACGACCTCGTCGCGATGGTCAAGGACTCCTCGCTGGTCTCCGTGCTCGGCGTCGCCGACATCACGCAGATGGGCAAGGTCTTCGCGGCGGGCTCCTTCCGCTTCATGGAGACCTATTCGGTGGTCGCCTACCTCTACCTCCTGATGACGGTGACGCTGTCGCTGGGCGTGCGCGCCCTGGAGAGACGTCTGCGGGCGAGGCGCTGAGGCCCAGACCGTTGCCAAGCCCGGCGGGCGGGCGTATTTTGGAACCATGCCAAGCGCCAGACAGCCTTGCCTGCTGCCGACCACGCTGGGGTTCTCCCCGGTGGAGGACCGCGCGCGCATGCCAGGCCGCTTCTTCTACCGGCAGATCTCGCGCGTCCACCTTCCGCGCTGACGACACCGGCGCCCAGCGGCGTCCGCTTCTTGCCTCCCGTCTGTCCCGTCCCCGTGCTCCGAGCCGGCGACGCTTGTTTCCGCAGGATCGTCCATGACCGATAACGCCAAGCCGCGTACCCTCTACGACAAGATCTGGGACGACCACGTCGTCTCGGTGGGCGACGGGGGAGAGAGCCTCCTCTACATCGACCGCCACCTCGTCCACGAGGTGACGAGCCCGCAGGCCTTCGAGGGTCTGCGCGTCGCCGGCCGGCGCCTGCGCTCGCCGGAGCGCACGCTGGCGGTGGTGGACCACAACGTGCCGACCTACGACCGGCGCGGCGGCATCCACAACGAGGAGAGCCGCATCCAGGTCGAGGCGCTCGCGAGGAACGCGGCCGAGTTCGGCGTCGAGTACTTCAACGAGGTGGACCGCCGCCAGGGCATCGTCCACATCATCGGACCCGAGCAGGGCTTCACGCTGCCGGGCATGACGATCGTGTGCGGCGACAGCCACACCTCGACCCACGGCGCCTTCGGCGCGCTCGCCCACGGCATCGGCACCTCGGAGGTCGAGCACGTGCTCGCCACCCAGACGCTGATCCAGCAGAAGGCCAAGAACATGCTCGTCCAGGTCGACGGGCAGCTGCCGCCGGGCGTCACCGCCAAGGACATCATCCTGGCCATCATCGGCGAGATCGGCACGGCGGGCGGCACGGGCTACGTGATCGAATACGCCGGCGAGGCGATCCGCGCCCTCTCGATGGAGGGGCGCATGACGATCTGCAACATGTCGATCGAGGGCGGCGCGCGGGCCGGCATCATCGCGCCCGACGACACGACCTTCCGCTACATCGAGGACAAGCCGCGCGCGCCCAAGGGCGAGGCCTACGACATGGCGGTGCGCTACTGGCGCACGCTCCAGACCGACGAGGGCGCCCATTTCGACAAGGTCGTGCGGCTCGACGCGGCGAACCTGCCGCCCATCGTCTCCTGGGGCTCGAGCCCGGAGGACGTCGTCTCGGTGGACGGCGTCGTGCCCGACCCGGACGCCATTCCCGACGAGGCCAAGCGCCAGACCAAGCGCCGCGCGCTGGACTACATGGGCCTGGAGCCGGGAATCAGGATCACCGACCTTGCGGTCGACCGCGTCTTCATCGGCTCCTGCACCAACGGGCGCATCGAGGATCTGCGCGCGGTCGCCGAGGTGGTGGAAGGGCGCAAGGTCGCCGACGGCGTGTCGGCCATGATCGTGCCGGGCTCGGGCCTCGTGAAGGCGCAGGCCGAGGCCGAGGGGCTCGACAAGGTGTTCCTCGAGGCGGGCTTCGACTGGCGCGAGCCGGGCTGTTCCATGTGCCTCGGAATGAACGAGGACCGGCTGAAGCCCTTCGAGCGCTGCGCCTCGACCTCGAACCGCAACTTCGAGGGCCGGCAGGGCTTCAAGGGGCGCACCCACCTCGTCTCGCCCGCCATGGCGGCGGCGGCGGCCGTGGAGGGGCGCTTCGTCGACATCCGCACCTGGCGGCGCTGATCGTGCCGGCGCGGGCGCGGCCTCAGGCCACCCGCGCCGAACGCCGGTGTGCCGCGTCGGTGGACACGTCGCGAAGGGTCGAGACGACCCGGTTCCGGCCCGACGCCTTGGCGACATAGAGATGCCGGTCGGCGCGATGGATCGCGTCGGCCAGCCGCTCGCCTTCCAGGATCTCCACGACGCCGACGCTCGCGGTCAGGGTCTGGTCCGCGAGCGGCTCGGGCCAGCGCGTCATCTCGATCGAGCGGCGCAGCCGCTCGGCCAGCGCCGTCGCCTCGCCGAGCGGCGTGTTGAAGCACAGAACCGCGAACTCCTCGCCGCCGAGGCGCGCGGCCACCATGCGCTCGCCAATCGAGCAGCGCAGGATTTCCGCCAGTCCCGCCAGCACGCCGTCGCCCGCCGCGTGCCCGAAGCGGTCGTTGACGCCCTTGAAGTGGTCGAGGTCGATCACGACCACCGCGTCGCGCGTTTCGCCCAGGAGCCGGACCGTTCCCGCCACCGCCTCCTCCAGGCCGCGTCGGTTGAGGAGCCCCGTCAGCGGGTCGCTCGCCGCATCGCGCGACAGCTTCGACACGAGGTCGAGACCTTCCGCCAGAAGGAGCGTGACCGCGAACGCGCTGCCGAGCAGCGTCGAGGCGAGCTGCAGCGCGAAGGCGGCGTCCGAGGTGCGCCAGGAGGCGAAGGTCAGCGCGCCGCGCGGCGTCACCGCGATCGAGACGGCGAGCAGCCCCATGGTGAGGGCGCTGAGCGCCATCAGGAGGAACAGGGCGATGTCGACGCCGTGCCGTCCGACGCGCCCGTCCACCCGCGTCGCGGCGAAGAGGAGAAGCAGGCCGCAGGCCAGATGGCTGACGAGGAGCTCGCCCCACACGCCGAGCGGGCCGAGAAGCGCGAGCGCCACCACGCCGAGCGCGGCGACGCAGAAGACGGCAAGGCCGAGCCCGTGGGCGGGCCGGCCGTAGCGCCGCGCCACCGCCACCGTCAGGAGGGCCGTTCCCGAGATGTAGAGCCCGTCGCCGGTCAGGGCCTTGGCGACGGGATGCTCGGGCATCTGTGGGATGTCGAGCGCGAAGGCGAGCGCCAGGACGCCGTATCCGGCGGCCGCGTGGGCCGCCGTTCCGACCCGGCGGTAGATGAAGGCGAAGAGGAGCGAAAACCCGCCCAGAACAAGCGGAACCGTCCAGGCCAGGATGTCGGCTTGCATGAAGTCCTGTTGCTTGGGATTCGGCGACACCACCCTGGCGATAAAGCTTGCGCTACGTCAAGATGCGGGAGCGGTCGGCCGGATCTTGACGACCGGAGGCATGGGGGGCAGATGGCCCGCATGAGCCTCCCCCCAGCCGCGCCCGACATCCAGATCGAGAAGCTTCGCCTGCGCGATGCGCACGATCTCGCGCCGCTTCTGTCGGCCTACAACCAGGCGATGTTCCGGGGCGCGCCCGGCGCGCCCGACGCCTTCTACGCCGAGCAGCTCCTGCAGGACCGCACCGGCGAGGTGCTGGGCGCCCGCCTCGACGGCGCCCTAGTCGGCTTCCTCCTGTTCTACGACCTGCCCGATCCCTGGACCGGAATGCGGTCGGGGCTCGCCGACCACGTCTACGTGGAGCCGGCCCATCGGCGGAAGGGTATCGCCAAGGCGATGGTCGACCTTCTGGCCGACGAGGGCGACGCGCGGGGATGGTCGCGCCTCGTGCTCCACGCGCCGCGTCACGGCGGCTCCGGCCGCCACCTCTACGAGAAGGTGGCCGAGCCGGCGGATTGGTCGAGCTACGTGATCCGTTTCGGCGACCGCTAGCGGGCGCCGGTCGGCTGCGACCTTCTCGTCTTTCAATCGGTTTGGCCCGGGATGGCCGCCGTTTCGCAGCCGCGAACGCTTGATTTCGGGGCTGGGAGGGTCTTTTAGAAGCATTCCGGCCGCAGGCCGCATCGCCCGATCCGCCCAAGCCTTCGCAGGAGCGCCCAGCTTGTCCGACGCCAAGACCGTTCGCGGAGCCGCCGCCCGGCCCATGTCGCCGCATCTGACGGTGTACCGCTTCCGCCCCACGATGGCGATGTCGATCCTGCACCGCATCACGGGCAGCGCGCTCTATGTCGGCACGATCCTGGTGGTCTGGTGGCTGGTAGCGGCCGCGAGCGGACCGGAGGCCTTCAGCTGGGCATCTTGGTTCTTCAACTCGATCCTCGGCCGCCTCGTTCTCTTCGCCTATTCCTGGACGCTCCTTCACCACATGGCCGGCGGCATCCGGCACCTCGTCTGGGACACGGGCGCGGGCCTCTCCAAGGAGGCCTCCACCAAGTTCGCCGTGGGCACGCTCGTCGCCTCGCTGGTCGGCACGGTCCTTCTCTGGCTCCTCGTCATCGTACTGTAAGGAAGACACCCATGGACATGAGAACGCCGCTCGGCCGCGTCCGGGGTCTGGGATCGGCCCGCGAGGGCACGGGACACTTCTGGCTGCAGCGCCTCACCGCCGTCGCCAACCTCTTCCTGATCTCGTTCTTCCTGGTGCTCCTGATCGCGCTGCACGACGAGCCCTACGAGGTCGTCCGCAACTCGTTCCGCAACCCGTTCGTCGGACTTTTGACCGCACTTGTCGTGGTGTCGGCCGCCGTCCACATGCGCCTGGGAATGCAGACCATCATCGAGGACTACTTCCACGGCGCCGCCCGCGTGCCGCTCGTCATCCTCAACACCTTCTTCGCGATCCTCGTCGCCGCGCTCAGCGTCTTCGCGATCGTCCAGATGAGCCTCGGAGCCTGACCATGGCCACCGCCCAGCCCCACCGCACCGCCGCCCCCGCCGCCAACGGACGCGCCTACAGCTTCGTCGACCACACGTTCGACGTCGTGGTGGTGGGCGCCGGGGGCGCGGGCCTGCGCGCCACGCTCGGCGCGGCACAGGCCGGCCTCAAGACCGCCTGCATCACCAAGGTCTTCCCGACCCGCTCGCACACCGTGGCGGCGCAAGGCGGCGTCGCCGCTTCGCTCGGCAACATGGGCAAGGACGACTGGCGCTGGCACATGTACGACACCGTGAAGGGGTCGGACTGGCTGGGCGACCAGGACGCCATCGAGTATCTCGTGCGCAACGCGCCGGCCGCCGTCTACGAACTGGAGCACTTCGGCGTGCCCTTCTCGCGCACCGAGGACGGCAAGATCTACCAGCGCCCCTTCGGCGGCATGACCACCGACTTCGGCAACGGCCCGGCCGCCCAGCGCACCTGCGCGGCCGCCGACCGCACCGGCCACGCGATCCTCCACACGCTCTACGGCCAGTCGCTGCGCCACGCCTCGGAGTTCTTCATCGAATACTTCGCGATCGACCTCATCATGGACGAGGAGGGCGCCTGCCGCGGCGTCGTCGCCCTGTGCATGGACGACGGCTCGATCCACCGCTTCCGCGCCAAGAAGACGATCCTCGCCACCGGCGGCTACGGGCGCGCCTACTTCTCGGCGACCTCGGCCCATACCTGCACGGGCGACGGCAACGCCATGGTGCTGCGCGCAGGCCTGCCGCTGCAGGACATGGAGTTCGTCCAGTTCCACCCGACCGGCATCTACGGCGCGGGCTGCCTGATCACGGAAGGGGCGCGCGGCGAGGGCGGCTACCTCACGAATTCGGAAGGGGAGCGCTTCATGGAGCGCTACGCCCCGTCCGCCAAGGACCTGGCTTCCCGCGACGTCGTCTCGCGCTCCATGACCATGGAGATCAGCGAAGGCCGGGGCGTGGGCAAGAACAAGGACCACATCTTCCTGCACCTCGACCATCTCGACCCGAAGATCCTGCACGAGCGCCTGCCGGGCATCTCGGAGTCGGCGCGCATCTTCGCGGGCGTCGACGTGACCAAGGAGCCGATCCCGGTCCTGCCGACCGTCCACTACAACATGGGCGGCATCCCGACGAACTACCACGGCGAGGTGCTGACCAAGAAGAACGGCGACCCGGACTCCGTGGTGCCGGGCCTGATGGCGGTGGGCGAGGCGGCCTGCGTGTCGGTCCACGGCGCGAACCGTCTCGGCTCGAACTCGCTGATCGATCTCGTGGTCTTCGGGCGCGCGGCGGCGCTGCGCTGCGCCGAGACGGTCTCGGCCGGCGAGAGCCAGGCGCCGCTTCCCGCCAACGCCGGCGACAACTCTCTCGCGCGCCTCGACCGCTTCCGCCACGCCTCCGGCGGCACGCCCACGGCCGAGCTTCGCGACCGCATGCAGCGCACGATGCAGTCGAACTGCGCCGTGTTCCGCACCGGCGACATCCTGGAAGAGGGCCATCGCAAGATCCACGAGGTCTGGCAGGGTTCGGAGGACATCCGCGTCACCGACCGCTCGCTGATCTGGAACACGGACCTCATCGAGTCGCTGGAATACGACAACCTGATCGGTCAGGCCGTGGTGACCATGGACTCGGCGCGCGCTCGCACCGAGTCGCGCGGCGCCCATGCCCGCGAGGACTTCCCGGACCGCAACGACCGCGACTGGATGAAGCACACGCTCTCGTTCTGCGACACGGCCGCCAAGACCGTGACGCTGGAGGACCGCCCGGTCCACACCTACACGATGTCGAACGAGATCGAGTACATCGAGCCCAAGAAGCGCGTGTACTGACGGCCACCAGACCGCGCAGACGGCGGCGCACTGGCGCCTGGTGGATCAGGAGGGCTCCCGACGGTTCGGGAGCCCTTTTTCGTGTCCACACGGTCCTCGTCCGGACGGGTCGCCCGGTATGTCGCTTCGCAGGGAATGCCTTTCCGGACGCGTGGCTTGTGCTATCTCGCAAGCGTCATGATCCTGGATGCGTCGCGCGCGCTCGGCCGCTCACTTCTCCGGCGCTCCCGCGCTTTTCGCTTCGCCGTCAAGCAGCGGCTGGGTCTTGCCGACCAGCCGACGCTCAAGGTCTATCCCGGTTATGTCGCGGACGGCCGGCTGCACCTTCTCGGCCGCGTCCTGGAGGACGAGGGCGTCTTCGACGTGCCTCATTCCAACTCGGTCTGGCGCAACCTCTGGCGCACCTTCAAGCGCTACGAGACCGACGAGATCGGCGGCGCCGTCCTGTCGTTCCGAGGGGCGGGCGTCTCGGGCACGGTGCGCTCCAAGCTCGACGGCTACTTCCGCATCGAGGCGCCGTGGCCGGGCGAGGGGCCCTGGGCCGACGTCGACGTGACGCTGGAACACGCCAAGGGATACAGCTTCGAGCCGGTCACGACGCTGGGCCGCGCGCGCCTGGTCTCGCCCCGGGCCCGCTTCGGCGTCATCTCCGACATCGACGACACGATCATCCACACCGGCGCCTTCAAGATGCTGCGCCACTGGCGCATCGCCACCGCCAACTCGCCCGAGGCGCGCCTGCCCTTTCCGGGCGTGCCGCGCTTCTACCGGGCCTTGTGCGAGGGCGCGGACGGGCCGGAAACGAACCCGGTCTTCTACGTCTCCTCCAGTCCGTGGAATCTGGCCGACATCTACGAGCGCTTCCTGCTCCTGCGCGGCATTCCGGTCGGGCCGATGTTCCTGCGCTCGCTCTCGGACGACGCGGTGGGCTGGCTCCTGCGGCGCCATCGCGGCCACAAGGACGGGATGATCGACCGGGTGATGTCGGCGTACCCTGGCCTGCCCTTCGTCCTGATCGGCGATTCCGGGCAGAAGGACGCGAGCGTCTATGCCGCCGCCGTGGAGCGCCATCCCGGGCGCGTCCTCGCCGTCCACCTCCATGACGTGCGCCCGGCCGCGATGCGCGACGGGCGGGTGGAATTGGAGCTGCGGCGCATCGAGGCGAACGGGGTTCCGACGACCCTGAGCGACACGCTGGCGCGTGCCGCCGAACATGCCGAGGCGGCGGGGCTGATCTCGCCCGGCACACGCGCGGCGGTCGAGGCGGAGATCGCGGACGAGGTCGGCAAGCCCGAACGCTTCGGCCGCTTTCCAGTGATCGTCCAGCCCTGACCCGGGTTCCACCGGGTGGCGTTCGCCCGCCTCAATCGATTTGAGCCGGGGCTGCGACCTCGCGCGTGTTGCGCCGCGTCGTGAGGTATGTTTAGCCCCATTCCAAAGAACGGCTTACCCGAAAGCAGGCAACCATGGTCGAACTCACCCTTCCCAAGAACTCGGTGATCGGCAAGGGCAAGACCTGGCCCAAGCCCGAGGGCGCCAAGAACGTCCGCGAGTTCGGCATCTACCGCTGGTCGCCCGACGACGACGCCAACCCCGTGGTGGACACGTTCTACGTCGACACCGACGATTGCGGCCCGATGGTCCTCGACGGCCTGCTCTGGATCAAGAACAACGTCGACTCGACGCTGACGCTGCGCCGCTCCTGCCGCGAGGGCATCTGCGGCTCCTGCGCCATGAACATCGACGGCTCCAACACGCTCGCCTGCACCAAGGGCATGGACGAGGTGAAGGGCGCGGTGCGCGTCTACCCGCTGCCGCACATGCCGGTGGTCAAGGACCTCGTGCCCGACCTTTCCGTGCCCTATGCGCAGCTGCGCTCGATCGAGCCCTGGCTGAAGACCGAGACGCCCGAGCCCGAGAAGGAGTGGCGCCAGAGCCATGCCGACCGCGAGAAGCTCGACGGGCTCTACGAGTGCATCCTGTGCTTCTGCTGCCAGACCTCGTGCCCGAGCTACTGGTGGAACGGCGACCGTTATCTCGGCCCGGCCGTCCTGCTCCAGGCCTATCGCTGGCTGATCGACAGCCGAGACGAGGCGACCGGCGACCGCCTCGACCAGCTCGAGGACCCGTTCCGCCTCTACCGCTGCCACACGATCATGAACTGCACGCAGGCCTGCCCCAAGGGCCTCAACCCGGCCAAGGCCATCGCCGAGATCAAGAAGATGATGGTCGAGCGCCGCGTCTGACGGCTGTGGACGACGGAGCGTCGCGCGGAACCCATCGCGCGCGGCGCGGTTGATGCGGCGATGCGGGAGGCCTGGTGCCTCCCGAACGCTGTCTTCGACCAGGAGGCCCCGATGGCCAAGAATCCCAAGCCCTTCCTGCACCCCACCAAGAACACCATGAACGAGAACCTGCGGGCCTCCATGGTGGAGCTTCTGCAGAAGCATCTCGGCACCGCGATCGACCTCTCCTACGCGGCCAAGCAGGCCCACTGGAACGTCAAGGGCTTCAACTTCATCGCCGTGCACAAGCTCTTCGACGAGCTGCACGAGCAGGCCGAGGAATATGTCGACCTCATCGCCGAGCGCCTGACGGGCCTTGGCGGCCAGGCGCGCGGCACCGTTCAGGCGGCAACCGAGATCTCGGTCCTCGAGCCCTATCCCCTGGATCTCGTCGACAGCGACGGCCACCTGAAGCGCCTCGCCGACAACTACGCCAAGTGGTCGACGGCGGTGCGCGAGGGCATCTCCGAGGCCGACGAGGCGGGCGACGACCTGACCGCCGATCTCCTGACCGAGGTGGGCCGGGGTCTTTCGACCTCGCTCTACTTCCTGGAAAGCCACTTCCAACACGCCTGAGACGGTGCGCCGCGCATGAAAAAGGGGCGTCCCTCGTGGGACGCCCCTTTTTTGATTCCGTCTCGGACTTCGCCTTACGCGATGGTCTGGCCGGTCTTTTCCCAGTCGGCGACGAAGGCTTTGAGGCCGTTGTCGGTGAGGGGGTGCTTGACCAGGGCCTTGAGCGTCGCGGGCGGCACGGTCGCGACATCGGCGCCGAGCAGGGCTGCCTCGCGCACGTGGTTGGCCGTGCGGATCGAGGCCGCCAGGATCTGCGTCTCGAAGTCGTAGTTGTCGTAGATGCGACGGATGTCGGCGATCAACTCCATGCCGTCGATGTTGGTGTCGTCGAGGCGGCCGACGAAGGGCGAGATATAGGTCGCGCCGGCCTTGGCCGCGAGCAGCGCCTGGTTCGCCGAGAAGCAGAGCGTGACGTTGGTCTTGAGACCCTGCTCGGTGAACTTTTTGCAGGCCTTCAGGCCGTCCAGCGTCAGCGGCAGCTTGATGACGATGTTGGGCGCGATCTCGGACAGGATCTTGCCCTCGCGCATCATGCCGTCGAATTCGATCGAGGCGACCTCGCCCGACACCGGGCCGTCGGTGACGTCGCAGATCTCCTTCAGGAGTTCCTTGATCGGGCGGTTGGCCTTGAGCACCAGCGAGGGGTTGGTGGTGACGCCATCGATGAGCCCGGCCTCCTGCAGCTCGCGAATCTCGGCGACGTCGGCGGTATCGACAAAGAATTTCATGCGATGGCTCCTCGGATCGAAGGGTGGAACGGCGCCAGGCGGGCCGAGGGTCGGTCGTGACTCGGTCCGCCGCCTGCCAAGCGTCCATGGGCCTTCTGATAGGTCGCCGGCGGGCGCGAAACAAGACGCGGACGCCTCGTCCGCCTGATGCAAAGGGCACCGATGGCCCTTCCATCGGGCCCCCGGAGCGACGATATGAGGGCCAGGCCCACCAGCCCGACACCCTGTTTCCGCACGACGCCGACGCCTTGCCCGACACCCGCCCGACCGAAACGCTGTTCGGCACCCTGGAGGAACGGGTGGTGCCGGTGCTCGTGCCGCTGCCGGCCGAGCGGCCCTATTCCTACCGCGTGCCGGAGGGGATGGACGTCGAGCCCGGCACCATCGTGCAGGTGCCGCTGGGGCCGCGGCAGGTGGCGGGCGTCGTATGGGACGCGCCGACCGATCCGGTGGACCCGCGCAAGCTGCGGTCGATCACCCGTCGCTTCGATTGCCCGCCGCTCAGCCCAGCCACGCGCCGCTTCGTGGACTGGGTGGCGGACTACACGCTGTCGCCGCCGGGGCTCGTCGCGCGCATGGTGCTGCGCGCGCCCGCCGCCTTCGATCCCGAGCCCGCTGCCGAGGGGTTGCGGCTGACCGATGCTCGGCCCGACCGCCCGACGCCGGCGCGCGCGCGCCTGATCGAGACCGCCGCCCATCCCGGCGAGTGGACGCGCGGCGGGCTCGCGCGCGCGGCCGGCGTGTCGCTTTCGGTGGTGGACGGGCTGGTGCGGCAGGGCGTGCTGGAGCCGGTCTGGCTGCCGTCCCATCCGGTCGTCGCGCCGCCCGATACGGGCGCTGCGCGCGCGGCCCTCAACGCCGAACAGGGCGCGGTCGCGGAGCGGCTCGCGGAACGCATCGGCCAAGGCTTCTCGGTGAGCCTTCTCGAGGGCGTCACGGGCTCCGGCAAGACCGAGGTCTATTTCGAGGCCGTCGCGCGGGCGCTCGATGCGGGCGGGCAGGTCCTGATCCTCCTGCCCGAGATCGCTCTGACCCAGAGCTTCATCGACCGCTTCCACCAGCGCTTCGGCGCCGAGCCCGCGCAGTGGCACTCGGATGTCGCGCCCCGCACGCGCGAGCGCGTCTGGCGGCAGGTGGCGGAAGGGCGCGTGCGCGTGGTCGCGGGCGCCCGCTCGGCGCTGTTCCTTCCCTTCTCGAATCTCCAGCTCATCGTCGTCGACGAGGAGCACGACCCTGCCTACAAGCAGGAGGACCGCACCTTCTACCACGCGCGCGACATGGCGGTGGTGCGTGGGCAGATCGGCGCGGCGCCCGTGGTGCTGGCTTCCGCCACGCCCTCGCTGGAAAGCCGCGTCAACGCGGAAGCCGGACGCTACACGCGCCATCTCCTGGCCAGCCGCTTCGCGGACGCCGTCCTGCCCCGGCTCGAGCTTGTCGACATGCGGCGCCATCCGCCGGCCCGTGGGCGCTTCGTCTCGCCGGTGCTGCTGACGGCGATCGAGGAGACGGTGGCGCGAGGCGAGCAGGCGCTTCTCTTCCTCAACCGGCGCGGCTACGCGCCGCTCACGCTCTGCCGCGTCTGCGGCCACCGCTTCGGCTGCCCGCAATGCTCGAGCTGGCTGGTGGAACACCGCCTGCGCGGCACACTCCAGTGCCACCATTGCGGCCATGCCGAGCGGCGGCCCGAAGCCTGCCCGGAATGCGGGACGCTGGATCACCTCGTGCCCTGCGGCCCCGGCGTCGAGCGTCTGGCCGAGGAGATGGTCGAGGCCTTTCCCGACGCGCGCACGATTCTCCTCTCCTCCGACCTGCCGGGCGGCGCGCGGCGCCTGCGCCAGGAGCTCGATGCGGTCGCCGACGGCGAGGCCGACATCGTGATCGGCACGCAGCTCGTCGCCAAGGGGCACCACTTCCCGCTGATGACCCTGGTCGGCGCGGTGGACGCCGACCTCGGGCTCGCCAACGGCGATCCGCGCGCGGCCGAGCGGACCTTCCAGCTTCTTCATCAGGTGACAGGCCGCGCGGGCCGCACAGGTCTGAAGAGCCGGGGGCTCATTCAGACCTTCGCGCCCGAGCATCCGGTGATGCAGGCGATTCAGGCGGGCGAGCCGGAAGCCTTCTACCGGCGCGAGTCGCTGGAGCGCGAGCGCGCGGGACTGCCACCGTTCGGGCGGCTGGCGGCGATCATCGTCTCGGCCGACACGCGGCGCGAGGCAGAGGAACATGGGCGCGAGCTGCGCCGCGCCGCGCCCGAGGACGATGACCTCGAGGTGCTCGGCCCCGCCGAGGCGCCGCTGGCGCTCCTGCGCGGGCGCCACCGCTTCCGCCTTCTCGTTCAGGGACCCCGGCGGGCCCCGCTCCAGGCCTATCTGCGCGAGATGACCGCCCGCGCGCCCCGGCCGCGCGGCTCGGTGCATGTGCAGATCGACATCGACCCGCAGAGCTTCCTGTGATGCGACTGGCCGCTCGCACGATTTCGTGACACAGGCTTGGCGCTCCGGCAGGAGCCGATAAGCCATCCCCGCCGCGAATCGCCGTCCCCGGAGACCCGATGCAGATCACCTTCCCACAGACCACGACCGATCTTCTGCCGTTTCTGGTCGCGTGCTTCAGCATCGGCTACGGACTCTATGCGCTGTTCGCGCCGCGTCTCTTCCTGCGGATGGCGGGCCTCGACACGCTGAACACGCGCCGCGCCGGCCTTTCCGAGATTCGGGCCACGCTCGCCGGCTTCCCGCTCGGCATGGGTCTGGCGGCGTTCTTCTTCTACGACCAACCGTTCATGCAGATGGCGCTGGGCGCGGGCTGGCTGCTGACGGCCTTCGGACGGCTGGTGTCGATTCTCTCCGACGATGCCTCGACGCTCGGCAACTGGCTCTGGCTCCTCATCAATTTGGCGCTCGCGGCCGGCTGTCTGGCCCCGGTTCTCGGCCTGATCTGACGGGTTTGGGGGAGGGGGCGCAAACGGCGGCGCAATATGGCGCTCCGCCGGGTTTGCGCCGGTTGTCGTCCTGAAAACGCTATGCTAGACGACCCCTCGATCCGGCGCGGAATGTGGGCCTAACCCCTTCTCCGCAGCCTTTTTTTTGATCTGCTCCATGTCTCGCCGTCGCCGCTTGCTGCGCGCCGGACCTGGCGCCCGAAACGAGAAGAGAAGCGGTCGTCCGTGGCAAAATCATCCTCTCCGGTTTCCGGAGTCGCAGAACGCTACGCCCAGTCCCTCTTCGAGCTGGCACGAGACGAAGGCACGATCCAGACGATTGAGGGCGAACTCGTCGCCTTCCAGAAGCTGATCGACGAGAACGCCGATTTCCGCCGTCTTGTGGAAAGCCCGGCCTTCACGTCGGACGATCAGCTGCGCGCCATCTCGGCGGTGGTGGACGAGGTGAAGCCCTCCGCGCTCACCGGCAATTTCCTGCGCGTGATCGCGGCCAATCGCCGTCTCTTCGCGCTGCCGGCCATGGTCAAGGCCTTCCGTCAGATGGCGGCGACCCATCGCGGAGAGGTCGAGGCCGAGGTCGTCACGGCCCAGCCTCTCAACGATTCCCAGCGCGCGGCGCTCCGCGACTCGCTCGGCTCCTATTCCGGCAAGACCGTCTCGATGCGCGAAAGCGTCGATCCGGCCATTCTCGGCGGTCTCGTGGTGCGCATCGGTTCGCGTCAGATCGACACCTCGCTTCGCACCAAACTCTCATCCCTTAAGCTCGCGCTGAAAGAGGTCGGCTGATGGACATCCGCGCCGCGGAAATTTCCGCAATCCTCAAGAACCAGATCAAGAACTTCGGATCCGAGGCGGAAGTCTCCGAGGTCGGCACGGTTCTCTCGGTCGGCGACGGCATCGCCCGCGTCTACGGTCTCGACAACTGCCAGGCCGGCGAGATGGTCGAGTTCCCCGGCGGCGTGCGCGGCATGGCGCTGAACCTCGAGAACGACAATGTCGGCGTCGTGCTCTTCGGCTCCGACCGCGACATCAAGGAAGGCGACACGGTTCGCCGCACCGGCGCGATCGTGGACGTTCCGGTTGGCAAAAACCTGCTCGGCCGCGTGGTCGACGGCCTCGGCAATCCGATCGACGGCAAGGGCCCGATCGAGGGCGTCGAGCGCCGCCGCGTCGACGTCAAGGCGCCCGGCATCATTCCGCGCAAGTCGGTGCACGAGCCGATGTCGACCGGCATCAAGGCCATCGACGCGCTGATCCCGGTCGGTCGCGGCCAGCGCGAGCTGGTCATCGGCGATCGCCAGACCGGCAAGACCGCGATCCTGCTCGACACCTTCCTGAACCAGAAGCCGGCGCATGATGCGGGCGCGTCCGAGAAGGACAAGCTCTACTGCATCTACGTCGCGATCGGCCAGAAGCGCTCGACCGTCGCCCAGTTCGTGCGCACGCTCGAGGAGCGCGGCGCCATGGCCTATTCGGTCGTGATCGCGGCCACCGCCTCGGACCCCGCGCCGATGCAGTACATCGCGCCCTTCGCCGGCTGCGCGATCGGCGAGTACTTCCGCGACAACGGCATGCACGCCGTGATCGCCTATGACGACCTGTCCAAGCAGGCTGTGTCCTACCGCCAGATGTCGCTCCTGCTGCGCCGCCCGCCGGGCCGCGAGGCTTACCCGGGCGACGTGTTCTACCTGCACTCGCGCCTTCTGGAGCGTGCCGCCAAGCTCAACGACGATCTCGGCGCCGGCTCGCTGACCGCGCTGCCCGTCATCGAGACGCAGGCCAACGACGTGTCGGCCTACATCCCGACCAACGTGATCTCGATCACCGACGGCCAGATCTTTCTCGAGACCAACCTGTTCTACCAGGGCATCCGCCCGGCGGTGAACGTCGGCCTGTCGGTGTCGCGCGTGGGCTCCTCGGCCCAGATCAAGGCGATGAAGCAGGTCGCCGGCTCGATCAAGGGCGAGCTCGCGCAGTACCGCGAGATGGCGGCCTTCGCCCAGTTCGGCTCGGACCTCGACGCCTCGACGCAGCGCCTCCTCAACCGCGGCGCGCGCCTTACCGAGCTCCTGAAGCAGCCGCAGTTCTCGCCGCTCAAGACGGAAGAGCAGGTCGCGGTGATCTTCGCGGGCACGCAGGGCTACCTCGACACGCTCAAGGTCTCGGATGTCGGCCGCTTCGAGGAGGGTCTCCTCCAGTCGCTGCGCACCGAGCACAAGAGCGTTCTCGACACGATCGCCACCGAGAAGCAGCTGTCGGACGACACGCGCGCCAAGCTCAAGGGCGCGATCGACAGCTACGCCAAGTCCTTCAGCTGAGCCTTAGGCCCGGCCGAAACGGAGATCGACCCGACCCATGCCGTCGCTGAAAGACCTGCGCAATCGCATCGCCTCGGTGAAGGCGACCCAGAAGATCACCAAGGCCATGCAGATGGTCGCGGCGGCCAAGCTGCGTCGCGCGCAGGAGGCCGCCGAGGCCGCCCGTCCCTATTCGGAGCGGATGGCCTCGGTGCTCGGCAACATCGCCGGGGCCATGGAGCAGGGGCAGTCGCTGCCCCTGATGTCCGGCACGGGCCGGGACGACACGCACCTCTTGGTCGTCTTCACGTCCGATCGTGGCCTGTGCGGCGGCTTCAACGGCCAGATCGTGCGTCTGGTGCGCGAGCATGTCCGCAGGCTGGAGACGGCCGGCAAGACGGTCAAGATCATCTCGGTCGGCAAGAAGGGCACCGACCTGATGCGCCGCGACCTCGGCTCGCGCATCGTCGCCCGGATGGATCTGAACGCCGGGCGCGGCATCGCCTTCTCGAATGCGGAAGGTGTCGCCGACGAGGTGATGACGCGCTTCGAGGCGGGTGAGTTCGACGTCGCGACGATCTTCTACTCGGCCTTCGAGAACGTGATCACGCAGCGCCCGACCGCGCAGCGCATCATCCCCGCCGAGGTGCCGGTGGTCGAGGCTTCCACGACGGGCGCGGCGGCAATCTACGAGTACGAGCCGGAGCCCGAGTCGATCCTCGCGGACCTGATCCCGCGCAACATCAAGATCCAGATCTTCCGCGCGCTTCTTGAGAACGGCGCGTCGGAACAAGGCGCCCGCATGAGCGCCATGGACAACGCGACGCGCAACGCGGGCGACATGATCAACAAGCTGTCGATCAGCTACAACCGCCAGCGCCAGGCGCAGATCACGACCGAGCTCATCGAGATCATCGCGGGCGCCGAGGCGCTCTGAGATTCCTGACGGGCGAGCTTTTCGCCCGGACCGCATGACGAGGCGCGGGAGGCCGTTCGGCCCGGACGCGTTGAGACCGACCCTTAAAGGAGGCCAAGATGGCTGACACATTGGACATGAACGGCCGCATGGGCCGCGTCGCGCAGGTCATCGGCGCCGTCGTCGACGTCGAGTTCGACGGCCACCTGCCCGAGATCCTGAACGCGCTGGAGACCGACAACAACGGGAACCGGCTCGTTCTCGAGGTCGCCCAGCACCTCGGCGAGAACACCGTCCGCACCATCGCCATGGACCTCACCGAGGGTCTGGTGCGCGGCCAGCGCGTGACCGACACCGGCACGCCGATCCAGGTTCCGGTCGGCGACGGCACGCTCGGCCGCATCATGAACGTCATCGGCGAGCCGATCGACGAGGTCGGGCCGATCGAGTACACGGCCAAGCGCGGCATTCACCAGCCGGCGCCTCCCTATGTCGAGCAGAACCCCGAGTCGCAGATCCTCGTGACCGGCATCAAGGTCATCGACCTTCTCGCGCCCTACGCGCGCGGCGGCAAGATCGGCTTGTTCGGCGGCGCGGGCGTCGGCAAGACCGTGCTCATCCAGGAGCTCATCAACAACGTCGCGAAGGCGCACGGCGGCTACTCCGTCTTCGCCGGCGTCGGCGAGCGCACCCGCGAGGGCAACGATCTCTACCACGAGATGATCGAGTCCGGCGTGAACAAGGACCCGCACGAGAACGGCGGCTCGACCGCCGGTTCGAAGGCCGCGCTCGTCTACGGCCAGATGAACGAGCCGCCGGGCGCGCGCGCCCGCGTCGCGCTGACCGGCCTCACGATCGCGGAGAACTTCCGCGACCAGGGCCAGGACGTGCTGTTCTTCGTGGACAACATCTTCCGCTTTACGCAGGCGGGTTCCGAGGTGTCGGCGCTTCTCGGCCGCATTCCCTCGGCCGTAGGCTACCAGCCGACGCTGGCCACCGACATGGGCGCGATGCAGGAGCGCATCACGACCACGACCAAGGGCTCGATCACCTCGGTTCAGGCCATCTACGTGCCCGCCGACGATCTGACCGACCCGGCGCCGGCCACCTCCTTCGCCCACCTCGACGCCACGACCGTGCTCAACCGCGCGATCTCGGAGAAGGGCATCTACCCGGCGGTGGATCCGCTGGACTCGACCTCGCGCATGCTCTCGCCGATGATCCTCGGCGAGGAGCATTACGACACGGCTCGCCGCGTCCAGTCGATCCTGCAGAAGTACAAGTCGCTGCAGGACATCATCGCGATCCTGGGCATGGACGAGCTCTCGGAAGAGGACAAGCTCACCGTCGCGCGCGCCCGCAAAATCGAGCGCTTCCTCAGCCAGCCCTTCTTTGTCGCCGAGGTGTTCACCGGTTCGCCGGGCCAGCTCGTGCCGCTCGAGGACACGATCAAGTCCTTCAAGGGTCTGGTCGACGGCGAGTACGACCACCTGCCGGAAGCCGCCTTCTACATGGTCGGCTCGATCGAGATGGCGATCGAGAAGGCCCAGAAGATGGCCGCGCAGGCTTAAAGATGGCGGGGGCGTCCTCAGCTCTTCGGATCGAGGACGCCGTCAACGAGACCTGTCCCTGGTCGGGCAAACCGATCTCGGCGGACTCGCTGACGACCTACCGAGACGAGGTGGTCGGGTTCTGCAATCCCGGCTGCCGCGACAAGTTCGAGTTGGCGGTCCACCATTTCGAGGCTGCCCTTCAGGCGAAGCGCCGAATCCAGGCGCAGCTAGGTGAGACGGATCGTGGCTGACGGCTTCAAGTTCGAACTGGTGTCCCCCGAGCGGCTGCTTCTCTCGGAGCGGGCGACGGCCGTGATCGTGCCGGGCACCGAGGGCTACTTCACCGTCATGGCGAACCATGTGCCGCTGATGGCCACGCTGAAGCCCGGCGTCGTGCGCGCGACGCTCGTCTCGGGCGGCGAGAAGCGGATCTTCGTCCAGGGCGGCTTCGCCGACATCAACGCCGACGGTTTCACGCTGCTCGCCGAACACGCGTCGCCGGTCGAGGAGATGAACACCGAGGCGCTCGAAGCCGAGATCCAGCGCGCGGAGGCTGCCGCCGCACAAACCGCCGAGGGACCGGCCCGCACGCGCGCCGACCAGCGGGTCGTCGATCTGCGCAGCGCCCGCGCCGAACTCGGCGCCTGAGCCGGTCGCCATTCGCATTTTCATTCAGAAGGGCCCGGCGCCGGGATGGCGCCGGGCCCTTTTTCATTCCGGAAGGGCCGAGAAGGGTTCGGGATAGACCAACGGCCCGTGCCAGCCCGTGAGCGCGCCCGGTATCAGTTCGAGCGCCTGAAAGGCCGGACCCGCCCAGGGCACGTCCGCTCCCTGCGCAAGATCGGGCCTGAAGCCGAAGCGGCCGTAATAGTGCGGGTCGCCCAGCACGAAGACGGAGCGCCAGCCCCGCTCACGCGCCAGTTCCAGCCCGAAGCCGATCAGGCGCGCGCCGATGCCGGCGCCCTGTCGGTCCGGCGCGACCGCGACGGGGCCGAGCGCCAGCGCTCGCTCCGGCCCGTCGAGCGAGCTGAAGAGCGCATGACCGATCA
This sequence comes from Aureimonas sp. AU4, assembly GCF_001463765.1. Taxonomy (GTDB): domain Bacteria; phylum Pseudomonadota; class Alphaproteobacteria; order Rhizobiales; family Rhizobiaceae; genus Aureimonas. The sequence goes on from NZ_BBWK01000006.1 coordinate 26,836, forward strand.
GGAAGCCGTCATGCGCCGCGACCACGGAGATGGTCTCGTGCCCCGACTCGATCACCGCCTTGGTCAGTTGCGCTTCGTCGATCCCGTCGAAGGCGGACGCGTGGATCGTCTCGACGAACAGAAGCTCGTCCGGCCGCATCTCGCGCACGGTCACGCCCGGTCCGTCGCTCACGACGCGGTCTCCAGGTGGCGGAACGTGTCGATCACCTGCTGGTAGACCCCGCGCTTGAACGGCACCACAAGGTGGAGAACCTCGTCCATGGGTTTCCAGGCATATTCGGTGAATTCCGCCGTGTGTCCGCCGGGCGGCGGGTCGATCGCGATCTCCTCGTCGCGGCCCGTGAAGCGGAAGGCGAACCATCGCTGCTTCTGGCCGCGGAACCGACCCTTGAGGGCGATGCCGACGAGTTCGGGCGGCAGTTCGTAGGTGAGCCAGTCCGGCGTCTCGTCGAGGAGCTCGACCGAGCGGATGCCGGTCTCTTCGAAGAGCTCGCGCCGCGCGGCCTCCAGCGCGTCCTCGCCCTCGTCGATCCCGCCTTGCGGCATCTGCCAGAGCTGGGTCGCACCGTCCATCTCGCCGCGCGGCTCGACGACCCGGCGACCGACGAAGACGCGGTTCTCGCGGTTCAGCACCATGATGCCGACGCAGGGACGATAGGGGAGGGATGCGGGGGCGGTCATGCGGCTCCAGGGACTCGGGTCTTATGCTGCGGAGCCATATGGAGGAATGACGCGGCGCGAAAAGAAAAACGTGGTGAAGAAAATGTTAGCGTCTCGCTTCGGGGTCGAGCGCCAGGGCCGAGACCGGCACGATCTCGATGCCCCGGCCCGTCGCTTTGCGGGTCCAGGCGGCGATCGTCTCGACCGAGGTCTCGAAGGCGCTGGCAACGCCCACCGCCGTTCCCCGCGCGCGCGCGACGCGCTCCAGCGCGTCGAGCTGCCGGCGGATCGCCTCAGGCGAGCGATCCTGGTCGAGAACGAGATCGGATGCCGCGAACGGCACGCGTCCCGCCACGGCCACGTCGCGGGCCAGCGAGCGCGAGGACGAGCCGTCGTCCATGTAGAGCAGGCCGCGTCGCGAGACTTCGGCGAGAAAGGGCTCCAGCGCCGTCGGCTCGGCGTTGAAGCGGGCGCCCATGTAGTTCATCACCCCGACATAGTTCGTCATGCGCCCGAGCGCGTGATGCAGCGCGTCGAAGCGGCCCGCCACGGCGTCGGCGACGGTCTGCGTATCCTCGCCCGGTGAGATCTCCGGGTAGCCGAAGGGCTCCAGCGGGGCCTGGAGCAGAAGCTCGTGGCCGTTCTGGCGTGCGTTGCGCATCCAGCGGTCGAGCGAGTTGCCGTCGGCGGCGAAGGCCAGGGTTACGCCGGCCGGAAGGCGCTCCACGGCCTGCTGCGTGCCGGTCTGGGAAATGCCAAGGCCCGCGACCACGATGGCGATGCGCGTGCCGAGCGCCCCGGAGGTCGCGCCGGCATAGACGTCGAGCGGACGTCGCCCGTCGCCGCTGCGCACCGGCAGCATTCCCATGTCGCTCGGCTCGAGCAGCGCCTCGTCGGGCGAGGCGGCGAAGGCGGCGGGCTGGCGCAGCGAGCCCGGATCGAAGACGCGGATCGAGCCGGTCGTGGTCGGGTCGGGCGCGCCGGAGACCGGCAGGATCTCGTTGCCGCGCGTCACCGTCACGCCGCCGGTCTCGGCCATGCGCACGACGTTGGGCTCCGCGGCGTCTTCCGTCGAAGGCGGGGCGGTGACGGATGCGCCGGCGACCACCGTCGGCGCCACCGGCGCGAAGTCCGGCTGCTCGAGGACGGCCAGCGTCGAGCCGCCCGCGACCGTCGCAAAGGCCGCCAAGGCGGCGAGCTTCGGCAGTCGTCGCCTGGCGCGCGGGGTGCTCCGCGTCGGTTGAAGGTCCTGGCCGAGGGGGCGGTAGAGTTCGTCGCGCATGGGACGCGACCCTAGGGAGGCAGTCTGGACCGGAGCTTTTGCTGGACGCACGAAAAAGGCCCCGGCGCAGCGCGCCGGGGCCTTTCCAACTGTCGGAGCCGATCGCTCAGTTGGCGATCGAGGCCGAATCCTGCTTGGGCGGGAAGGCGGCGTTGGTCTTGGTGCCGCGCAGAAGCTCGAAGGCGTACTGCATCTGCAGGTCGTCCTTGGCCTCGGGCGGCACGTAGTCGAGCGAGCCGGAGCCCTCGTCGCCTTCCTGGACGCCCTTGATGTGGCCGCGCAGCGAAGCTTCGCCGAACTTCGGATCCTCGCCGGGCTTGATTCCCATCTGCGCCTTGATGTCGTCGGGCAGGGGCTGATCGACCTCGATGTCGGGGATGATACCCTTGCCCTGGATCGAGGCGCCCGACGGCGTGTAGTAGAGCGCGGTCGTCAGGCGCAGTGCGCCGTTGGCACCGAGCGGGATGATGGTCTGCACCGATCCCTTGCCGAACGAACGCGAGCCGACGATCGTCGCCCGCTTCTGGTCCTGAAGCGCGCCGGCCACGATCTCGGAGGCCGAAGCCGATCCACCGTTGACGAGCACCACGACCGGCTTGCCGTCCACGTCGTCGCCCGAGCGGGCGTTGTAGCGGCGGGTCTCCTCGGCGTTGCGGCCGCGCGTCGACACGATCTCTCCGCTCTGGAGGAAGGCGTCGGACACGCTGACGGCTTCGTCGAGCAGGCCGCCCGGGTTGCGGCGCAGATCGAGGACGAAGCCCTTGAGCTTGTCGGCCGGAATCTTCGCCTTGATGTCGGCGATCGCCTCCTCCATGCCGGAGGTGGTCTGCTCGTTGAAGCGCAGGAGCTTGATGTAGCCGACGTCGTTCTCGACCGTGTGGCGGACCGACGGCACCTTGATCTCGGCGCGCTGGATCGACAGGCGCACGGGCTGGGTCGCGCCGTCGCGGATGATGGTGAGATCGACCGAGGAGCCGATCTCGCCCTTCATCTTCTCGACCGCCTCGGCCAGCGTCAGGCCGCGCACCTGCTCGCCGTTGATCTCGGCGATGAGGTCGCCGGCGAGCACGCCCGCCTTGTCGGCCGGGGTGCCGTCGAAGGGCGAGACGACCTTGACGAGCTCGTTCTCCATGGTGACCTCGATGCCGAGGCCGCCGAACTCGCCGCGCGTCTCGGTGCGCATGTCCGCCGTTTCCTTGGCGTTCATGTAGCTCGAATGCGGATCGAGCGAGGTCAGCATGCCGTTGATCGCGGTCTCGATCAGCTTCTGGTCGTCGGGAACGTCGACATACTGGGCGCGCACGCGCTCGAACACGTCGCCGAAGATGGCAAGCTGGCGGTAGGTGTCGGAACCGGCGGCGTTGGCCACGCCCGCATGCGGACCCACGAAGGCCGTCATCGCGGTGGCACCCAGAAGCGCTCCCGCGAAGAGAATGGAGAGCTTACGTATCATTCCTCGTCCTTCCAGATGATCCATCCGCCCACCAGGGGGCCGGGTCGACCGGTTTCCCGTCCTTGCGAAATTCCACGTAAAGCGATGCGCCGCCATCGCCCATCTCAGCACTCGACGCGCTGGCCACGCGGGTCGATCCCATCATCGCCAACGGCTCACCCGACAGCACGAACTGGCCAACCTCGGCGTCGATCCGGCCCATGCCGGCCAACACGATATGATAGCCATCGCCGGCATTCAGGATCAAGAGTTGGCCGTAGGAGCGAAAGGGTCCGGCGTAGAGGACCTGCGCGTCCGCCGGCGCCGTCACCACATCGCCGGGACGCGCCCGGAAGGTGGCGCCCGCCACGATGCGTCCCATCTCGTCCTTGTCGCCGAACCGCCGCTCGATACCGCCTGCAACCGGGGGCACGAGGCTCCCTTTCATTGTCGAAAATGGGGCGGAAGGGCTGAGCTCGCTCATCTCGCGCTTGAGCGCCGCGACATCGTAGGACGGCTCGGGCGTGGCCGCGTTCGGCGCATCGGGAGCGGGCGCCAGCCGAGCGGACGCCTCGGCCGCGGCCCGGCTCGCCTCCAGGCGCTCGGCCTCCTCGCGTTCGCGGGCTCGGCGGCTCGCGGCGTCGAGCTCGGCGATCAGCGTCTCGAGACTGGTCGCCTGCGAGGCGAGCTCGGCCGCGCGCCGCTTCTCCTCGCCGATACGGCTGCGGCTCTCGGCCGCGATCTTGTCCTTTTCCTCCATGAGGCGGACGATCCGCTCCTCCTCCTCGCGGGCGCGGGACAGCGCCTCGGCGAAGCGGCTCTTCTCCTGCTCGATCGAGGTCCGCACGTCGGCCAGCCGCTGGAGGTCCCGAAGAAGGGCGACCGTCTCGCCGCGGATCTCGGGCACCACGGCACCGAGCAGGATGGCGCTGCGTACCGAGCCGAGCGCGTCGCCCGGCTTCACGAGCAGCGCGGGCGGCGGCTTGCGGCCCATGCGCTCCAGGGCCGCCAGAACCTCGGCCAGCACGCCTCGGCGCTCGCGCAGCGACCCCTTGAGGCCGCCCTCCTCGTCGGCGAGGGCGCGGATGCGCGTTTCCGTCGCCGTCACGTCCGTGGAAGCCTGCTTCTGGTCGGCGGCTGCGCGGATCATCTCGCCCTGCAGGCGGCCGCGATCCGCCGCGACGCCCGCCACCAGCGCGTCGAGCCGCGTCACCGCCTCCTGCGACAGGGCGATGTCGCCCGAGATGCGGGCAAGCTCGGCTTCCGTGCGCCGGCGCTGCTCGGCGATGGCGTCGCTGGTGGAGGAGCCGGGCGCGGCCTGCGCGACGGGCGCTGCCGCCGCCTCGTCGTCTCCCGGCCGGGCGGCTGCGGGCGCTGCCGCAAGCAGCGCCGCGACGACAGCGGTCGCGGCGTGCCGCAGCGCCGTTCGCCTTTTCCGTCCCTTCGATCCGGTGGTCATGACATTCGTCGTCCGACTTCGCTCCCCGTCCGGCGAGCCTGCGGCCGCATCGCTTCAGGAAGCGTTAACCAGCCGGGCGGCCGGAAAGCTCCGGTCCAGCCTGTGCCATCGCGAGGCGACGAAAAAGGGGCGTCCCGGCGCCAGCCTTCCGATTGGCTCCAGGCTGTGACCGACCGGCATCGCGGAGGCCGTCAGGTGCGATGGTAGGGATGGCCGCTGAGAATGGTGGTCGCGCGGTAGAGCTGCTCGGCGAGGAGGATGCGCACGATCTGATGGGGAAAGGTGAGGCGGCCGAAGGCGATCAGGCCGCTCGCGCGTGCCCGCAACTCGTCGCCATGCCCGTCCGGGCCGCCGATCGCGAGCGCAAGGTCTCGCGCGCCCTCGTTGCGGTGCCGCGTGAGAAGGGTCGCGAACTCCTCGGAGGAGGGCGTACGCCCCGTCTCGTCGAGCACGAGGAGCCGAGCGCCCTCGGGCAGGAGGGCGAGAAGGCGGGCGCCCTCGTCGCGCTTTCGCTCCACGACGCCGGCCGCGCGCGATTCCGCGATCTCCGACACGCCGGAAAAGTCAAGGCCGAGCGGGGCCCCGCTCTTGCGCAGCCGGTCGAGATAGCGGGCGGCCAGCTCCTGCTCGGGGCCGGCCTTCATGCGCCCGACCGCCGCGATCGTCAGTCTCATGCCGCCAAGCTTAGTGGACCGAAGCCTCGCCGGCCTCGCCCACGCTCCACATCTTCTCGATGTTGTAGAAGGCACGGACCTCGGGGCGGAAGATATGGACGATGATGTCGCCCGTATCGATCAGCACCCAGTCACCGTTCTGCAGGCCCTCGACCTTGGCGTTGCCGTGCCCGGCTTCCTTCAGGTCGCGCAGGAGGTGGTCGGCGACCGCGGTGACGTGGCGGTGCGAACGCCCGGACACGATCACCATGTGATCGGCCAGCGCGGTCTTGCCCTTCAGGTCGATGGAAACGATGTCCTCGGCCTTGGAGTCGTCGAGACTCCCGATCACGAGGTCGATAACGGGCCGTCCGACGGAAACGTCGTTGGCGGTCGCGTCAGAAGGCACGAGGGCCTTCAGTTCGGCGATGGCGTTCAGGTTAACCGTTCCTTCCGGTTGAGACGGGCAAGAGGTTACGTGCCCTTGCAAGAGTAAAAGGTGGCAAAGGAGCATGTCGGTTTCAAGACGCGGCCTCCGCCAGCTCGCGCAGCCTTGTGGACGACTGGTGAGATCTCGGGCCGTGCAGGAAGACCCAGGCCGGCGGATCGGCCTGTGCGAGGCGGGCCGCGTCGCGCTCCAGGAGGCGGTGCGGCTTGAGGGCGCGGGCGGCCGGCGAGGAGAGCAGCGAGAGCGTCGAGCCCGGCCGGTCCACCACCGCGATCGGCATGGCGCTCGCGATGCGGCGCCAGTCCTGCCATCGGTGGAAGGTCGCGAGGCTGTCGGCGCCCATCACCCAGACGAACCGCGTGGTGGGCCGGCGCCGGCGCAGCATCATCACCGTGTCGGCGCTGTAGCGCACGCGCCAGGCGGCCTCGAACCCGGTCACCACGATGCGCGGATCGTCGCACAGGGCCTTCGAGAGCGCGAGGCGCTCGGCGAGCGGGCGCAGGCGGCCGTGGTCCTTCAGCGGGTTGCCGGGCGTCACCATCCACCAGAGCCGGTCGAGCCGCAGGCGCTGCAAAACGGTTTCGGCGACGAGGAGATGGCCCTCGTGCGGCGGATCGAACGAGCCGCCGAAGAGGCCGACGCGCCAGCCGGGGCCCGACGGCGGCAGCCGAAGCTCCTCGGCCGCGAGGGGCGCGGCCGGGGCGAGCGGGGCGAGCGGGCGTCTCACGGTCGCGTCTGGCCGTTGCCGGAAACGCGGTAGTTGAACGTCGTCAGCTGCTCCACGCCGACCGGCCCGCGCGCGTGCATCTTGCCGGTCGCGATTCCGATCTCTCCGCCGAAGCCGAACTCGCCGCCGTCGGCGAACTGCGTCGAGGCGTTGTGGAGGAGGATCGCGGAATCGACATGGCGCATGAAGCGGTCGGCCACCTGCTGATCCTGTGCGATCACCGCCTCGGTATGGTGCGACGAGTAGCGCTCGATGTGGCGGATCGCCCCGTCCACGCCGTCCACCAGCGCCACCGAGATCACCGCGTCGAGATACTCGGTGCGAAAATCCTCCTCGGTCGCGGGCAGGGCGCCGGGAAAGAGCGCCCGCGCCTCGTCGCTCGCGCGCAACTCGCAGCCGGCGGCCTGAAGGTCGGCGAGGAGGGGCGCGACGAGTTCGGGCGCCGAGCGGTCGATCAGGAGCGTCTCGGCCGCGCCGCAGATGCCCGTGCGCCGCATCTTGGCGTTGACGACGATGCGGCGCGCCATGGCGAGGTCGGCCGAGCGGTCGACATAGACGTGGCAGAGCCCCTCGAGATGGGCGAAGACCGGCACGCGCGCCTCGCGCTGCACGCGCTCCACCAGCGAGCGGCCGCCGCGCGGCACGATGACGTCGATCGAGCCGCCGAGCCCCGCGAGCATCGCGCCCACCGCCGCGCGGTCGCGGGTGGGCACGAGCTGGATCGCGTCGCGCGGCAGGCCGGCGGCTTCCAGCCCGCGCACCAGCGCGGCGTGGATCGCGGCGGACGAGCGCGAGGAGTCCGAGCCGCCGCGCAGGATCACCGCGTTGCCGGCCTTGAGGCACAGCGCGCCGGCATCGGCCGTGACGTTCGGGCGGCTCTCGTAGATCACGCCGACGACGCCGAGCGGCGTGCGCACGCGGCGGATCACGAGCCCGTTCGGCCGCGTCCATTCCGCTGCGACCGAGCCGACCGGATCGGGAAGCGACGCCACCTCGCGCAGGGCGTCCGCGATGGCCGCGACACGACCCGCGTCGAGCGTCAAACGGTCGATCATCGCCCTGGAGGCGCCCGACGCCTGCGCCGCCTCGACATCCAGGCGGTTGGCGTCGAGGATCGTCGCCGCGTCGGCGTTCACCGCGTCCGCCATCGCGCGCAGCGCCGCGCTCTTGGCTCCCGGCTCGGCGACCGCGAGGCTGCGCGCGGCAGCGCGTGCGCGCTCGCCCATGTCGCGCATCGTCGCGTCGAGGTCGACAGCGTCATCCCGCATCGCGCAACTCCTCCACGGGCATGTCGCCGAGGCTCTCGCCGCCGCGCGTGAGAACGAGGTCGTCGCGGTGGATCATGGCGCCGCGCGCGCCCTGGCCGAGCCGCGCTTGGATCTCGGCCGAGCGCAGGCCCGCCACGACAGCCGCCTCGGCCGCGTCGTAGGCGACGAGGCCGCGCGCGAGTTCCTGGCCGGCCGCATCCACCACGCGGATCGTGTCGCCGCGCCGGAAGTCGCCTTCCGAGCGCGTGACGCCGGCCGCCAGCAGGCTCTTGCCGGACAGAAGGGCCCGCACCGCGCCGTCGTCGACATGCAGCGTTCCGCTGGCGTTCAGAGAGCCCGCGATCCAGCGCTTGCGCGCGCGCACCGGGTCCTGCGCGGCCTGGAAGAGGGTGGAGCGCTCGCCCTCGCGCACGGCGCGGATCGGGTGGAGGCGCTGGCCGCTCGCGATGATCATCGCCGCGCCCGCCGCCGTCGCGATCTTGGCCGCGTCGACCTTGGTGCGCATGCCGCCGCGCGACAGGGCGCTCGCCGCGCCCCCTGCCATGGCCTCGATCTGCGGCGTGATGGCGGCGACCAGCGGGATGTGCTCGGCCGCCGGGTCGAGGGCAGGTGGCGCGGTATAGAGCCCGTCGATGTCGGAGAGAAGGATCAGGAGATCGGCCGACATCATGGTGGCGACGCGCGCGGCGAGGCGGTCGTTGTCGCCGTAGCGGATCTCGGTGGTCGCCACCGTGTCGTTCTCGTTGATGACGGGTACCGCCCCGAGCGCCAGAAGCGTGCCGACCGTCGCGCGCGCGTTGAGGTAGCGGCGACGCTCCTCGGTGTCGCCGAGCGTGAGAAGCACCTGGCCGGCCGTCAGCGCGTGCTCGCCCAGCGCCTCGCTCCACGCCTTGGCGAGCGCGATCTGCCCGACGGCGGCGGCTGCCTGGCTTTCCTCGAGCCGTAGCACGACCGGCGGGAGCTTCAGGAGGGTGCGGCCGAGCGCGATGGCGCCCGACGACACGACGATGATCTCGCGCCCCTCGGCTGAGAGGCCGACCAGATCCGCGGCGAGCGTGCGGAGCCAGTCCGCGCGAAGGCCCGATGCCGGATCGACCAGAAGCGCCGAGCCGACCTTGACGACGACCCGGCGGAAGGGGGCGAGACGATCGCTCAAGCGCGCCAGTCCTCGTCGTTGAGCTGCGCGCCGAAGCGGCGGCGGTCCTCGGCGGCCTGATCCTCGGCCGCCTCGTCGGCAAGATCGGAGATCTCGCGCTTCAGCGCGCGCAGGACGTCGTTGAGGCCGTTGCGGCTGACCGCCGAGAGGGCGAAGGGCTTGCGGCCCGCCACGCGCGCCAGCTCGTCCAGCTTGTCGCGCCGCGTCTCGTCGTCCACCGTGTCGATCTGGCTGAGCGCCACGACCTCGGGCTTGGCGGCGAGTTCCTCGTCGTAGAGCTCGAGCTCGCGACGCACCGTCTCGTACGCGCCCGCCACGTCCTCCTCCACGGCGGAGACGAGATGGAGCAGCACGCGCGTGCGCTCGACATGGCCTAGGAAGCGGTCGCCGATGCCCACGCCCTCGTGCGCGCCCTCGATCAGGCCGGGAATGTCGGCGATCACGAATTCCTGGCCGTCCACGGTCGCGACGCCGAGATTGGGGTGAAGCGTCGTGAAGGGGTAGTCCGCGATCTTCGGCCGGGCGGCGGTGCAACTGGCGAGGAAGGTGGACTTGCCAGCGTTCGGCAGGCCGACGACGCCGGCATCGGCGATCAGCTTCAGCTGGAGCCAGATCGTCAGCTCCTCGCCCTCGAGGCCCGGGTTGGCGCGATAGGGCGCACGGTTGATCGAGGACTTGAACTGCCAGTTGCCGAAGCCGCCGTTGCCGCCCTCCGCCACGCGGAAGACCTGGCCGACCTCGGTGAGGTCGCAAAGCAGCGTCTCCTCGTCCTCGGCGAAGACCTGCGTGCCGACCGGCACCTTCAGCGTCACGTCCGCGCCCTTGCCGCCAGTGCGATTGCGGCCCATGCCGTGCATCCCGGTCTTGGCCCGGAAATGCTGCTGGTAGCGGTAATCGATCAGCGTGTTGAGACCCTGCACGGCCTCGATGAACACGTCTCCGCCGCGCCCGCCGTCGCCGCCGTCCGGGCCGCCGAACTCGATGAACTTCTCGCGCCGGAACGACACGGCGCCCGCGCCGCCGTCGCCGGAGCGGACATAGACCTTGACCTTATCGAGGAACTTCATGGCGTTCCCTTCTTTGATGGCGCGCCGGGAGGGGCTGCGGCCGGTTTAACGCCCAAGCTCCCGAAGGGGAACCCAGCTATGGCGGATGGAGCGACCGCCGGCCGCTCAAGGATCGTCGTGCGCGGCGAGCGCGCCAGCGCTCTTGGCGAAGGTGACGCGCGAGCGCGCGACCGGTATGCCCCAGAGCCGCACGGTGACGCGGTTCGCAAGCGTCCCGTCGCCGTTCGGCGTGATCTCGTGCCGGAAGCCGAGCCGTCGCCCGCTGCCCGGCGCGATACCGCTATAGTCGAGCCGCACGCCGTCGCCCTCATGCGTGCCCGTGACGGGCACCGGGGCGGCCAGCCGGCCGCTCTCGTCCTCGGTCTCGACCGTGCCCCGGATCGCGCCGCCCTCGTCGCGCAGCCGCCAGCGCTGAAGGCGCGGGCCTTCGGGAAAGCGGAAGCGCTCGTCGAGGACCAGCGTGCCGTTCTCTCGCCGTCCGGTGAAGCTCGCCGAGAAGCGCTCCCGGAAGACCAGGAACGTGCGCGTCTCGCCGACACTGACGCTCGACCCCTCGAAGAAGCCGAGAAGATCGAGCGGCGCTGCCCGGGCGACGGCCGGCAGGAGGGCGAGGCACAGGGCGAGAACGGCCAGCCGTCTCATGCACAGGCTCCCCAGCTCTTCAGCGCCGACCATGTGCGCCGGTCCATCCGGTAGCGTTCGCACGACACACGGCCCGCCACCAGCGACTCCGACAGGCCGGTCCCGCTGTAGCCGAAACCGCACTTGGCGATGACGCGACGCGAGGCCGCGTTCACGGCCCGGCAGCGCGCCTCCACCACCTCGGCCTCGAGCCCAGCGAAGGCGTGGTCGATGACGGTCTGCGCGGCCTGCGTCGCATAGCCCCGGTTCCAGAAGGGCCGGCCGATCCAGTAGCCGATCTCGAGTTGGCCGCGCCGCTCCAGTGAACGCAAGCTCACGATGCCGACCAGCGCCCCGTCCTCCAGCCGGTCCACCGCCCGAACCCAGTCGTCGGGCGGCGAGGAGATGTAGGTCTCGGCGTCGCGCAGCGTGTAGGGATGCGGGATTCGGGCCGTCATCTCGGCGATGCGACGGTCCTGCAGGAGCGCGGCGATCGCGGGCGCATCGTCGAGGGAGAGGCCGCGCAGCGCGAGCGAGCGCGTGATCAGCCGGGGTGAGGAGGGTTCTTCACTGTCGGAAGGGGAGCGCATCGCCGAGAGCTTTCGCGGAGAAAAACGGAAGACGGGAGGATGGCGTCCCATCCTCCCGTCTCGATCCCGTTTTCGCGTCTCGCGAGGGTCGAAGGCCGGGTCTGGTGGGACGCCGGCACTTCGAAGGCACCGGCTGTTACTCGGCGGCCTCGGCCTGCGGCACGACGGAAATGGTGGTGCGATTCGGCGTCTTCTTGAAGACGACGGTCCCTTCCGAGGTCGCGAACAGGGTATGGTCGCGGCCGATGCCGACGTTCACGCCCGGGTGCCAGCGCGTGCCGCGCTGGCGCACGAGGATGTTGCCCGGAATGACGCGCTCGCCGCCGAACTTCTTGACGCCGAGGCGCTTGGACTCGGAGTCGCGACCGTTGCGGGAAGAACCGCCTGCCTTTTTGTGTGCCATGGGAGTGCTCCTTGCATTCTGTCTTGGGCGACCCCGGGGCCCGGGGAACGGGCCGCGCGCGGGGCGCTCGGTGATCTCGATGGGAACGAGGCGGAGCCGCTAACCGGTTCCGCCCCGCAGAAACTTACGCCTCGTCGGCGACGGTCTCGGTCTTCTTGCGCGACGCGCGGGGCTTCTTCGCGGCCTCGCCCGCCTCGTCGGCGGTGGCGACGGCCTCGGCGGCCGGGGCGGCGGCCTTCGCCTTCGCGGGCTTTTCGCTGGCCTTCGCCGAGGGCTGCTGGCCTTCGGTCAGGATCTCGGAGATGCGGATCATCGTCAGGTCCTGACGGTGGCCGCGCGTGCGCTTGGAGTTCTGGCGACGGCGCTTCTTGAAGGAGATGACCTTCGTGCCGCGCGTCTGCTCGACGATCTCGGCCACCACCGTGGCGCCGGCCACGAAGGGCGCGCCGATCGTGGTGCCGACCATCAGCACCTCGGTGAAGGAAACGGTGTCGCCCGCCTCGCCGGCGAGGCGCTCGATCTCGAAACGGTCGTTGGCGGCGACGCGGTACTGCTTGCCGCCGGTCTTGATCACTGCAAACATCAGGGTCTTCCTTGGGATCGGCGCTCGGATCGGATCGCTCCGCTCAGGGCCGTCTTCTTGTGGTTCTTTCAGGATCCGGGCGTTCGGGCACGGCAAGGCGCGCGCCGGACAGGGTCCCGGACAGCGGCTGCATAAAGGCCGCCGGCCGCCGGGTCAAGCCTCGGGCGACCCTGCCGCGCCGGGAACTCCCGCGATCCGGCGCATGGCGTCGCGCGCGGCGACCTCCGCGGCCTGCAGCGCGCGATAGGCCTCGTGCTTGGCGTCGTGGAAGCGGCCCATCTCGCCGCCGGCCGGAACGATCGTCTCTTCGACGCGGCACATGCGGGCGGCGGCCTCGCCGAGGTCGCCCCTCGCCCCGGAGGCGACCGCACCCAGCATCGCGCTGCCGAGAAGCACGGGCTCTGCGGTCTCGGGAAGGGCGACCGCGAGCTTCGTCGCGTCCGCCAGGATGCGCCGCAGCAGCGCCGAGCGCGCGGCCCCGCCCGACACGACGATGCGCTCCAGCGCCACGCCCTTGCGCCCCATCGCCTCGACGATGTCGCGCGTTCCGTAGCAGAGGCCGCAGAGCGTCGCGACGAAGAGGCGGACGAGATCGTCCTCGCCCGACGCGAGCGTCAGGCCGCTGACCACGGCTGTGGCGTGCGGGTCGGCGCGCGGGGCGCGGTTGCCGAGATGGTCGGGCACGACATGCAGCGCGCCCGCAAGCCGCGCCGCTTCCTCGACCGAGCCGGCCATCTCGACGGCCCGCATCTCCAGGTGGTCGAGGACGCCGCGCCCCGCCTGCTCGGCCGCCTCGCGCATGGCGGGAAAGGCCGGGTGCGAGGCGACGACATGGTCGAGCGCCGCGCCATAGGCGGACTGGCCGCCTTCCAGCAACCATGTGCCCGGCAGCATCGCCCCGTAGTAGGGGCCCCAGACGCCTCCGACGAAGCGGGCGTCGGCGGTGGTCGCCATGGCGCAGGCCGAGGTTCCCATGATGAGCGCGAGGTCCGCGCCGCTGCCCGCCACCGTGCCGACGCCGCCGGCATGGGCGTCGATCAGCGGAGCGCCGACCGGCGTGCCGGCCCGAAGGCCGAGTTCGGCGGCGGCCGCTTCGCTCAATCCGGCGCCGACCGGCCGGGCGACGTCGAGCACCCGCTGTCCGATCCGCCGGAAGTCCTCGTCGGCCAGTTCCTCAAGACCGATCCGGCGGAAGTAGCTCTCGTCCCAGCGCCCCTCGTGCGCGAGGTAGGTCCACTTGCAGGTCAGCGTGCAGACCGAACGCTCGGGGGAGCCGGTGGCGCGCCAGGAGAGGAAATCGGCAAGGTCGAAGAAGTGGGCGGCCTTGTGGAACGTGTCCGGCCGGTTCTCCTTCAGCCAAAGGAGCTTGGGCGTCTCCATCTCCGGCGAGATGCGCCCGCCGACGTAACGCAGCACCGGGTGGCCGGTCGCGTTGATGCGCTCGGCCTGCTCGATCGCGCGGTGATCCATCCAGACGATGATGTCGCGCGCGGGGTCCCCGGAAGGCCCGACCGCGAGCGAGCGACCGGCCTCGTCCAGAACCACCAGCGAGCAGGTCGCGTCGAAGCCGATGCCCCGGACATCGGCCGGACCGGCGCCGGACAGCGCCAACGCCTCGCGCACGCTCTCGCAGACCGCCTGCCAGATGTCGGCCGACGACTGCTCCACAATCTCGCCCGGCTCGCGCCAGATGCGGATCGGGCGCTTGGCGGTGGCTTTGAGCCGGCCGTTCTCGTCGAACAGGCCGGCGCGCGCGCTGCCCGTGCCGACGTCGACGCCGAGAAACAGGTCGCTGGAGGACATGGGGTGCGGCTCCTCGGCTGGGGTCTTACAGATCGACGCCGTGCGGCAGGATCACGAGGTCCCGGATGACGACGCCGGGCGGGCGCGTCAACATGAAGATCACCGCGTCGGCGACCTCGCGGGCCTCCATCAGGCTCTTGTTGCGCTGGGCCTCCTCCAGCTTGGCCTTCGGCCAGTCGTCGATCAGCGGCGTGATCACCGGGCCCGGCGCCACCGCGCCGACGCGCACGCCGTGCGGGATCAGCTGGCGGCGCACGGTGTGGACGAAGGCCTGCACCGCGAATTTCGAGGCGGTGTAGACCGGCTCCCAGACGACGGGGATGAAGCCCGCGACCGAGCTCGTCACGATCACGTCGCCCCGCTTCTGCGCGCTCATGTGCGGCAGCACCGCCCGGATCGAGCGGAAGGCGGCGTTGACGTTGAGGTTCAGCATCCGGTCCCAGCTGTCGGGATCGCCCTCGATCACGGGCCCTCCGACATAGGCGCCGGCGTTGGCATGGAAGATGTCGAGGCCGCCGGCAAGCTCGACGACGCGGTCCGCCAAGGCGTCGACCGCCGGGCCGTCGAACAGGTCGAGGCGCAGCGGATAGGCGCCTTCGCCGATCTCGGCGACCGCGCGCGCGAGGCGGTCCTCGGCATGGTCGATCAGGACGACGCGGGCGCCGGCGCGATGCATGGCGCGCGCGCATTCGAGGCCGATGCCGGAGGCCGCGCCCGTGATGGCGGCGACCTTGCCGGAGAGATCCTGGCTCATGGGTCGGGTTCCTGGCTGGGATAAGGATCGGAAGGACGGGCGCCCGCAGCCGTCGGCCGCGGGCGGTGGGGAAGCGTCAGCCGCGGCCGTGCGAGGCGCGCGAGCGACGGGCGAGCGAGTCGACGATCACGGCCAGCGCGAGAACGCCGCCGAGGATCATGTAGCGAAGGCTCGACGAGAGGTTCAGGAGCGTCAGGCCGTTCGATATGGCCTGGATCACGACGATGCCGAGCAGCGCCGAGTAGGCCGAGCCGCGCCCGCCGAAGAGCGAGGTACCGCCGATCACGGCGGCCGCGATGGCGTTGAGGTTCACGTCGCCCGTGCCGGCCTGCTGCGAGGCGGAGCCGAGGCGCGCGGCCGACAGGATGCCGCCGAGCGCGGCGAAGGTCGAGCAGAGCACGAAGGCGCTGAGGTAGATGCGGCGCACGTTGATGCCCGCACGTCGGGCCGCCTCGCGATTGCCGCCCACCGCCATCATCGAGCGGCCCCACTGCGTGCGCGTGAAGAGGTAGTCCATGAAGGCGACGAGAAGCACGAACAGCGCGAACATCCACGGCACGCCGCGCCCTTGGGCGAGGTAGAGGACGACGGCCTCCAGCGCGAGGCCGAGCGCGACCGCCTTGGCGACCACCACGCTGAGCGAGCCGCCGGTCAGCCCGGCCGCCTCGCGGCGACGCCGCGTCGACAGGCCCGACCAGAGAACGATCGCGGCGGGAACGAGGGCCAGCGCCACCGAGAGCCAGTTCGGCATGTAGCTGTTCTGCCCGAAGCGCACGAGCGGCAGGCTGAAGGGCAGGTTGATCGATCCCGAGCTGCCGAGGAGGTAGAGCTGGAGGCCGAGCAGCGCGAGGAGGCCGGCGAGCGTCGCCACGAACGAGGGCATGCCGACGCGGTTGTAGAGCGCGGCGTAGAGCGCGCCGACCGCCGCTCCGAGCAGCAGCGCGACGAGGATCGCGCCGATCATCGGCCAGCCCTGGTTGATCCACAGGACGCCGAGGATGGCGGAGGCGAGGCCCGACATGGAGCCGACCGAGAGGTCGATCTCGCCGAGCATCAGGACGCACACGATGCCGAGCGAGATGATGCCGGTGGTGGCGCAGTCGTAGAGAAGGTTGGAAACGTTGCCGGGCCGCAGGAAGACCGGGTTCAGCCAGGCGAAGATCAGCGAGATCAGTACGAGGCCGACGGCCACCGGGATCATGCCGAGGTCGCCCGAGCGCACGCGGTCGAGGAAGCCGCGCAGCGCGCCGGACAGGCCCTCGTCGTCGCGAACGCGCGCATCGGCGCGGTCGAGCGCGCGGCCGCGGGCGGAGTTGGGGTTCGCGCTCATGGGCGGGCCTCCTCTTGCGCCGCCAGACGACCCGCGCGGCGTGACACGGCGTTCTCGGTGGCGCCGGTGATCGCGGCGATCAGGTCGTTGTGCGAATCATCGGGCGTGAAGACGCCGTTGTTGCGCCCGAGCCGCAGCACCACGATCCGGTCGGCGACGGCGCGCACGTCCTCCATGTTGTGGGAGATGACGATGACGCCGAGCCCGCGGTCGCGCACGCGCTCGATGAGGTTCAGGACCTCGGCCGTCTGCGCGACGCCGAGGGCCGCGGTCGGCTCGTCGAGCATGATGAGCTTGGGCTCGAGCAGCAGCGAGCGGGCGATGGCGACCGTCTGCCGCTGCCCGCCCGAGAGCGAGGCGACGGGCTCGCGCACGGACGGGATGCGCGCGGCCAGCTCGTTCAGGAGCGTCCAGGCGCGCACCTCCATGGCGACCTCGTCGAGGTGCCAGGGATTGGCCTCGCGGCCGAGATAGATGTTGGCGACGACGTCGAGGTTCTCGCAGAGCGCCAGATCCTGGAACACGGTCGCGATGCCGAGGTCGAGCGCGGCCGACGGGCTCGTCAGCGCGACCTCGCGGCCCGCGAAGCGGATCGTGCCCGACGTCGGCTGGTGGACGCCGGCCAGGACCTTGACCAGCGTCGACTTGCCGGCCCCGTTGTCGCCCACCAGCGCCACGACCTCGCCGGGATAGACGTCGAGTTCGATGTCGGTGAGCGCCGACACGGCGCCGAAGTTCTTGGACACGTTGCGCAGCGAGATCACCGGCTCGCCGCGCGGCGGCACCGGCGCGCTGGCGCCTCTTGCGGTCTGGGTCACGGGAGCGGCCTCGCTGGGAAAGAGGGGACGGGAGGCCGGCCGTCGGCGCCGGACGGGCGCGGCGGCCGGCCGGGCGTTCAGCCGATCACTGGATGCCCATCGACTTGCAGGCGGCCGCGTAGTCGCCGGTGCAGACCTCGGCCACGGGCGTGATGTTCTTGTCGAAGATCTCCGCCTTGATGTTCTCCTTGGTGATGACCTTGGGCACGAAGAGCTGCGAGGGCGTGTTGTAGAGCGTCGTCTCGGCCTTCGGCGTCTGGCCCGAGATCATCTGGAAGGCGATGTTGGCGGCGGCCGCCGCCACGATCTCGCTGGGCTTCGAGATCGTGTTGTACTGGTCGCCCGCGATGATGAGCTGGAGCGCGGCGATCGTGGCGTCGTTGCCCGTGACCGGGGGAACGGGGTTCACGCCCGCCGCCTTGAAGGCCGCGATCGCGCCGCCGCCGGTGCCGTCGTTGGCCGCGACCACGCCCTTGATGTCGGCGCCGAAGCGCGTGATCTGGCCGCTCGTCCACTGCTGCGCCTGGGGCGGCGCCCATTCCGGCGTGTCGAACTCGGCGAGCGTCTTGTAGGACGAGGCCTTGAGGGCGGCGTGGACGCCATCGCGGATCAGGCCGGCGGCGGCGTCGGTCGGCGAGCCGTTGATCTCGAGAACGCCCGCGCCGTCCGGCACGCCGCTCGCCTTCAGGTGGTCCACCAGCGACTGCGCAATGGCCTGCCCGATGCCCTTGTTGTCGAAGGACACGTAGTAGTTGGCCGGGGTGTCGGGGATCGGGCGGTCATAGGCGATGACCTTGACGTCCTGCGACTGGGCCTGCTGGACGAGCGAGGCGGCGGCGCTGGAATCCACTGGGTCGAGCACGATCACGCTCGCCCCTTGCGCCATCACCGAGTTGAACTGCTGCTGCTGGAGCGCGGCGTCGCCGTTGGCGTTCTGGTAGACCACCGTGCAGGCGGAGCAGAGCTTCTCCATCTCCTTCTTGAAGCCGGGGAAGTCTCGCTGCTCGTAGCGCGTGGACGCCTGGTCGGGCATCAGGAAGGCGACGGTCGCCTCCTGCGCGCGGGCGGGGCCGGCGAGCGCCGCCGCGCCGGCCAGGATGCCGAGGGCGAGAAGCGGCGGGCGGCGGAGCGTTTCGGTCTTCGAGATCATGACGTCGGTCTCTCCCTGGGGTTGGTTGGTGGCTGCGCGGTTTCGGGAAGGCCCGCGCCGGGCCTTTTCGGGATCGGCCGTCCGCGCCTCCCGCGCCGGCCGATCCGAATGCGATCCTTGGGGCCGCCGGCGGCGGCGATGCGTCACGCGGCGTAGGCGACGGGCCGGTTGCGCGCCGACAGGCTGCGGAAGCGCGAGGGCGACATGCCCTTCTGCACGAGGAACTGGCGGTTGAAGTTCGACACGTTGTTGTAGCCGACCGCGAAGCAGATATCGGTGATGGTGCGCTCGGGCTCGCTGGTCAGGAGCTGGCAGGCGAGGTTGACCCGCAGGCGGTTGACGTACTGGACGAGCGTCATGCCCGTGTGGCGGCGGAAGCAGCGCGAGAAGGCGCTGGGGCTGCGGCCCGAGAGGGCCGCGAGGTCGCCCTCCGAGAAGTCCCGCGTCAGGTTCTGGTTGATGAAGGCGAGCGCCTCGTTGACGCCGCCGCTCATGAAGCCCGACGGATCGGGCAGGTAGCCGGCGCTCGTCAGCGGCACGGCGTCGTCGGTCGAGGCGAGGACATCCATCACGGCCATGAAGAGGGTGACGCGCCGAAGGCCGCGAGCCTCCACGAGTTCGGCCATCAGGGGGGCCACGCGCTCCACGGTCCGCGCGCCGAAAACGAGGCCGCGACGGCTGAGGTTCAGGAGGTCTTCCAGGGCGGAGAATTCGGGAAGCGCCCGCGTCGCGGCCTCGACGAAGCCTTCCGAGAACTGGACGATGCGGCAACGCAGCGGGATCTCGTCGCCCGCCGGCACGTCGCTCACCCAGTTGTGCGGCAGGTTGGGTCCGGTCAGGACGAGGTTGCCGGGCTCGAACTCGCCGATGAAGTCGCCGACGAAGTAGTGGCCCCGCGTCGCCACGACGTGGTGGAGCTCGTATTCGGGGTGGAAGTGCCAGCGGACCGTGTGGAACGGATAGCCGTGCACCCACGCCTTGAACGACTCGCCTTGCCTGATCTGGACGAGTTCCAGGTCCGGGTTCATGTCGCCTGCCTCCCGACGCCCGATCCTTATCGAGGATCCTGTCGGCGCCCGCTCCCGCGAGGGGGAGGTTGGTCCTCCGCCTGCTGAAACGAACTTAGGAGCGTTCGAAACCGCGCACTACCTCACGCTTTTCCGGCGGCCGATACTTTTTTGACAGCTAACGATTGGGATCGGCGCATTTCGTCCCTAACACGCTGCGTTACCGTTGTTTTTCCTTGCAGCGCAGCATTGGCCGGCGGGCCAATCCCTCAGCCCCCGTCGCGCAGCCGCACGAAGTAGTCGTCGTGTCCGATCTGCCCCCCCTTGAAGGCGATCTCAAGCCCGTCGAAGCCCGGCGCGTCGCTGTGGGCGCGGCAGACCGGCGAGCCCGGCGTGTCGGGAAGCGGCAGGCGAGGGGTCAGCGCCCAGACGCCGAGTTCGCGGAGCGCGTGGCTGGACGTGTCGCCTCCCGCCACCACCGCCCGCTCGAGCCCGGCCTCGCGCACGAGCCGCGCCTGAAGACGACCGAGACCCCGGCCGATCGCATGGCGCGCCTCCGGTCCGCCGAGCTCGGTGCCGATGTCGTCGCCCGGCCCCATCGCGGTATGGACCACGACGCTGCGGCCCGACCCGAGTAACCGCAGCGCGTCCGAGGCGACGCGTTCCACCGCCGCCCCGTCGCCGCCGGCCAGCGCGCGCGGGTCGAGCGCGATCGCTGCAAAACCCTCAGCTTCGGCATGGCGGATCTGGCGCTCGGTGGTCGGCGAACAGCTGCCGGAGACGACCGCGATGCGCTCGCGCGGCGCCAGCGGCTCGAAGCGGGGCGCGCCCGCGATCGTGCCGTCCCTCGCCCAATCGGCGGCCAGCGCGTATTCGACGCCCGACGAGCCGACCACGAAGCGCGAGCCGAGACGGCCCAGGCGCCGCAGCAGCCGTCCGGCCTCGGCTTGCGTGGCGCCGTCGAGGACGTCGATCAGGACCGCGCCCGGCTTCCCCGTCAACGCCGCGTCGACGGCGGCCTCGCCAGCACCCGAGAGGAGCGGGGGCGCGTCCACCAGCGCGACGGCAAGCTCGGTCTGCGCCGCGAGGTGCCGGCGCAGGTCGGCCTCGCGCATCGGCGTGACGGGGTGACGGCTCATCACGGGATGCCGGTCGATGCGGTAGACCTCGCCCCGGAAGGCGGCATGCAGCTCGCCGAAGGCGGTGTAGCGCCTCAGCTGCGGCGCCCCCACCACGATCGGCACCGGCGCGTCGGCAAAGACCGCGCGCCCGAGTTCCAGCGCCCGGCCGATGCTGCCGACGGTGGGCGAGGAATCGAAGGTCGAGCAGACCTTGTAGTGCGCGATCTCGGCGCCCTGCGCCGCCATCCAGCGGAAGACGGGCGGGAGGTTCGCGTCCATCCAGTCCGGCGTCTCGCTGCGGCTGGTGCCCGCGATGCCGACCGCCCGCAGCCCCGCGAAGCGCGCGAGGCGCTCCGGCGTCGGCACGTCGAGGAAGAGCGCGGTCTCGACGCCGCGCAGCGCCAGCGCCTCCATGACGTCGGTGGAGCCCGTCAGGTCGTCGCCGTAGAAGGTGAGGAGAAGGGGGCTCATGCGCCGTCTCCCGAGCCGAAGGCCCGGATCGAGGCGGCAAGTTCGGGATGGGTCCGGGCGTGATGCTGGAGGGGCACGCCCGCGACCGCGGCCTCCCAGGCGTCGCGCACGGCGCGCACGCCGGCGGCCGGGCCCATCGGGTGGCCGACGACCCCGCCGCCGCACAGGTACAGGAGATCCGCGGTCCGCACCGCCTCGAACGTGGCCGGCGCCTGCCCGCCCCATTGGCCCGAGCATACGACAGGCAACGGCCGGTCCGCAGGCGAGAAGAGCGGCTTGTCGAGGGCCCGAAAGGAGCGCACGAACGAGGCGTCCGGCTCCCAGTACTTCGCGCCGATGCCGTTGATCTGGAACTGGTCGACGCCGAGCAGGCGCCAGAAGGTCTCGTAGACCGAAAAGTCGAGCCCGAGCGAGGGGTGGCGGGTGAGGATGTCCCAGCCGTTGCGATGGGCGTGGAGCGCGAGGCTCGAGCGCTTCCTGAGGAAGCTCATGGCGCCCATGCCGACGGAGTTGATGTTGACCACGGCGGCGTTGCCGCCGGCCGCCGCGACCAGATCGTGGTTGCGCATCATCTCGTCGGGATCCGTGGCCGAGATTCCGAAGGCGATCATGACCTTCTTGCCGGTTCGCTGCTCGTGGTCGAGAACGACGGGCATGACGGCCCGGACCCGCTCGGCGAGCGGCGAGTAGGCCGGGCTCATCAGCTTCTCGTCGTCCTTGATGAAGTCGACGCCCGCCTCGGCGAGCTCGCGCGTCATGGCCGCGCTCTCCTCCGGGCGCAGGCCCAGCGCGGGCTTCACGATCGTGCCGATCATCGGACGGCCTTCCACGCCCATCAGGCGCTTCGAGCCCTCGATGCCGAACTGCGGGCCGGGCCAGGCCTTGGCGAAGGCCGGCGGGAGTTGCAAGTCCGTGACGCGGATGCCGCTGAAGCCCTTGATCGACCAGACGCCGCCGATCGCGATCGTCATCAGGGCCGCGAGGTCCGTGCCGACCGCCTCCAGCGGGAAGGCGATGTCGGCCTCGCCGCGATTGAAGCTTGGGGCCTGCGCCAGATCTTCGTGCGAGCGCCCGAACGCCGGCTCGTCCACGGGTTCCAAGCTGCGGACGGCGACGACGCGAGCGGCGACGCGCGCCTTCAGCTCCGGCGTCTCACCGGGCAGGGCCGTGAAGGTGCCGGTGGACTGGTCGCTCGCGATCTTGGCGGCCAGCTTCTCGACGCTGCCCGGCGTCTCGATCCGGTAGGTCAGGACGATCTCGTCACTTGCGCCCGTCATGGCGTCCCTCATCTTTCCCAGCGCAGGACAGGCCATAAGCTGGTATCGTCATCATACCAAATCGTCTCCTCCCGCGATCGGCATTGCCATGGACCGCGTTCACGAGCCCATCGTCCGGCGAAAGCTTTCCACCGAGGTGTTCGAGCGCCTGAAGGCGATGCTCACCTCCGGCGCGCTCAAGCCCGGCGACCAGATGCCCTCCGAGCGCGAGCTGATGGAGCGCTTCGGCGTCGGGCGCCCGGCGATCCGCGAGGGCATGCAGGCGCTCGCCAACATGGGCCTCCTGTCGATTCAGCATGGCGAGCGCGCCCGCGTCACCGAGCCGACGCCCGCCTCGCTCTTCGGACAGGTCGACGACGCCGCGCAGATCCTCCTGTCGACCTCGCCGAAGGCGCTCGACCACCTGAAGGAGGCCCGCATCTTCCTGGAGCGCGGCATCGTCCGACAGGCGGCCGAACGGGCGGGCGCCAGCGACATCGCGGCCCTGCGGGCGATCCTCGCCGAGCAGCGCGGGGTTCTCGGCGATGCGGAGGCCTTCATCGCCGCCGACATGCGGCTGCACGCGCGCATCGCGGCGATCCCCGGCAATCCGATCTTCGAGGCGGCGGCGCGCTCCATGCTGGGCTGGCTGCGCCAGTACCATACCGAGATGCTGATCTGGACCGGCAAGGAGAACCTGACGCTGGTGGAGCACGAGGAGATCGTCGAGGCGATCGCGCGCGCCGACACGGAGGCCGCCGAGACCGCCATGGTGCGGCACCTGGAGCGCTCGCGCGCGCTCTACGTCCATCAGGGCGCCTGACGGGCGCCCGGCGCCACGAGCCGCGCGACGGCGTGGGGGCCGAGGTCGAGCGACCCCGCGGCGAACCCCACCGTGCCCGGCAGGCTCCAGTGATCGGCGAGATCGAAGGTCCCCTCGAGGCGAGCCGTCTGCGGCTCGGCCGTGAGGTTCGCGAGCCAGACCTCCGCGCCGCCGTCCGGGCGCCGAAGCGCGAGGCCGTCGATCCGCGAGCGGTCGCCTGATCGCAGCGCCAGACGGTCGCAAGCCGACGCCCGGGCCAATCCGCGCGCGACGCCAAAGAGCGGCGTCGCACGGCCCGAGCGGTCGAACAGGCCGCGCGGGCCCGCGAAGCTCGAGCCGCACCAAGCCTCGACGCCCGAGCCCGCCAGCCGCGCGGCATAGCCGACCAGGAACGCCGCGCCGAAGAGCCCGCGCGCCCGCGGATCGTCGGCCGCCATGGCGACCCGCCGGTCCGAAGGGTTCGCCATGGTGCGCGAGCCGTAGGGGTTCTGGCGCATGCCGATCGTGGTGGGCCCGAGGCGATAGGGCTTGTCGCCGATGATCGCGCGGGCCGAGCGCGTGATGAAGGGAAGGGCCTCCAGCGTCTGCATCACCGACAGGTCGTCGGCGGCGTGGACGATGGGGCAGGTCGCGTGGGTGACGAAGTCGAGATCTTCGGTCGGCACGCGCTTGCGGTTGAGCTCGGTGAAGTAGCTCAGCATCCCGCCGCCGAGCCGCGTTGCCGGAAAGGCGCGGCGCGCGGCGGCATAGACTTCGGCCAGCGGCGGGCAGTCCGGCCAGCGGCTGCCGGGCGGCGTCGATTGGCGATCGACGTCCGGCCCGGCGATGAGCGCGTGGGCGTCGAGCCCCGCATCGCGTGCCATCGCCGCGAGATTCGCAAAGGCGGCGTCCAGCGGCCGGTCGGTCGGAACCGCGAATTCAAGCACTCGCTCGGCCATGGGGCACGCGGCGGCGATGCGGGCGAAGTCGGCCAGCGCCCGGCCGTCGTGTCCGGCGCCGGGATCGAAGGAGAAGAGAAGGAAGCGGGGGCCGAGCTCCCGCAGCTCCGCAAGATGCTCCGACGCCTCGGCGCACTCCTCCGGCGCGAACGCCACGCCGAAGCGCGGCATCGGCTCGCCGGTTTTCGGACCCGGCACCACGCCGACCGGACCGGCCGCCGTACCCGCCGCCGCGGATGCCGTGCCCTCGATCGTGAGGGTCACGCTCTGCCGGTTGGGCTCGCCCGCCGGCATGCGGTAGGGCCAGGGCAGGGCGAGCGCGCGGACATAGGTCTTGTAGGAGGCGTCCGACCAGGCGCGCTGGTCCTCCATCTCGAACGTGTCGCCCTCCAGCCGACAGGTCGCGCGAAGGCCGGGCGCCGGCTCGTGCGTGAGGGCGCGAATGTCCTGGAAGGGCTGCCAGGGCTCGATGAGGTTGGGAAACCGGCTTGCCTCCCGCGTCCCGTCGCCGTGCAGCACCTCGACGGGGGCGCCCGCGACACCCTCGACGGGATGAAGCACGCAGAAGCCGCAGCGGTTGGTCTCGAAGTCGCCCTCCGGCACGGCCTCGACGGAAAAGCTCAGCGATCCCGACGCCGTCCCCCGGATCGCGGCCCGCATCGCCAGACGCGCGCCGTCGGGCGCCCGGCAGGACGCCTCGAAGCGCACCTCGAACCGGTTGTCGCCCTCCTCGACCACGAGGTTCGTGATGGCGGGGTCGAGCGTGCCCCAGTCGCGGTCGCGCACGACATAGCTGACCGCGCGCAACACCTCGTGCCCGCCGAAGCGGATCGTGCGCAGGTTGCCCGACACGAGGTCTGCGGCGAGCGGGCCGGCGCGCAGCGTGCGGACGGGTGCGGGCGGCTCGGCGGTGCCGAAAAGGGCGAGGAGGTCGTCCATGGCGCGTCAGACGTCCGCGATCGCGACCGGCAGGCCGGTGCGCGCGCCCCGGTAGGCGGCCTCGACGAGGGCGAGCGTCTGGAGGTTGTCGCGCCCCGACGTGTCGGGCTCGCGGCCGTCCCGCAACGTTTCCAGCCAGTGCCGCTGAATCAGGAGAACGCTCTCCTGGATGTTGTGCCAGGGGCGGCTCGCCCAGGCGAGAAGCGGGGGCGAGAGGTCCTCGTGGCGCGTGCCCGAGGCGTCGGTCACCGTCAGCCTGTAGCCGGGCCCGAGCCGGATGGTGCCGAGCGCGCCGTCGATCTCGACCAGCGTCTGGGGAAACAGCTCCTCCTCGAGCCGCGTCGCATAGGAGCAGTCGACGACCGAATGCAGCCCGGCCGCGTGGTCGAGGAGCATGGTCGCCACGTCCTCGCCGCGGATCAGCGGGTTGACGCGCGCCATGCGCGTGGTGATCGCCTTCGCGTCGCCCAGGAGGAAGCGCGCGATGTCGAGCGCGTGGATGCCGAGATCCTCGACGATGAAGCGCTCGCCTTCCGCCAGATACGGTTGGCCGGAATAGACGTCGAAGGCCGAGCGGAACGAGACGCGCCCGAAGAAGGGCGCCCCGATCGTGCCCTCGTCCAGAATCTCGCGCAGGCGCCGGATGGGCGACTGCCAGCGGAAGTTCTCATGCACCATGAGCGGCACGCCCGCGCGCTCGCAGGCCGCAACCATGACGCGCGCGTCCTCCATCGTGGGGGCGAAGGGCTTCTGGCAGATGGCGGGGATGCCGAGCGAGGCGGCGAGCTCCACCAGCGCGCGGTGGCTCGGCGCGGTGGTGGCGATGTCCACGAAGTCCGGCCGCACCTCGCGCAGCATGGCCTCGGCGTCGCCGTAGCGCGTGGAAACCTCGAAGGCCTCGCCCATCGCCTGGAGGCGCGACGCGTCGCGATCGCAGACGGCCACGATGCGCACGCCGGGGAGGTCTTCCCAGGCGTGCATCTGGTTGCGCGCAAAGAAGCCGCAGCCGATCAGGGCACCGCGCAGCTCGCTCATGGCCCGGTTCCTCACGTGATGCGCTGGATCGAGGCGGCGAGTTCGTCCGGCTCGAAGACGCGGCGCCAGTCGTCGCGCATCAGCATCGGCTTGCCAAACTCGATCGCCTTGTTGCAGGCGTCCGAGAAGACGCCCGGCGTTTCCTCGAAGATCACCGAACCGAGGACGTTCATGTGCCCGAGCAGGAAGTCGCGCGCGGCCTCCTTCGGGACGCCGCGCCGCACCACCTCGTCCATCGCCTCGCGCATGACGACGAGGAGGCTAGCGCAGACAGTCTCCGACAGGCCCGGCTCCAGAAGCGCCATCTGTTCCACCGTGACTCGGTGGGAGCGCATGACCGGCGCCCAGATGACCTTGGCGACCTCCTCTCCCAGCGCGTAGTGCGCCTCCGGGCCCTGCATCAGCGAGGAGACGATGTGCTGCTTGGCGGCGACCCCGCCGAAGAAGTCGCGCTTGGCGGCCGGGTCCGTCTCGTCGTTGAAGATCGGCGGGTGGCAGGGGTGCGTCACGAAATAGGTGAGGTCCGGCCGGTCGGGCAGGTGGCCCGCGAACGGCGCGGCCGCGTCCAGGACGACGACGATCGTGCCGGGCTTCAGGTCCTTCTCGATGCCGGCCGCGACCTTGCCGATCGCCGTGTCGGGCACAGCGAGGATCACGACCTCGGCGTCCCGGAGCGCCTCGTCCTGCGGCACGCAATCGAAGCCCAGACCGCTCCGCAGGCGCTCGCGGCCCGCTTCGGAGAGCTCGACATGGCGCACGTCGAAGCGCGAGCCCTTGAAGTTGGAGGCCAGGCGGTAGCCCATCTTTCCGCCGGCGCCGAACAGCGCGATCGATGTCATGGGAGAAGTCCTTTTTCGGGTGTTTCGCGCCGTCAGCGGCCGAGGGCCGCCTGGCGCTGAAGGGCGATGCGCTGCTGGAGGCGCTGCTGGAACTGGTCGACCACCACGGCGGCGATGATCACGAGGCCCTTGATGACGGTCTGCCAGAAGGACGAGACGCCCATCATCACGAGCCCGTCGGAGAGGATGCCGATGACGAAGGCGCCGACGATCGTGCCCCCGATCCGCCCGCGCCCGCCCGACATGGAGGTGCCGCCGAGGACCGCCGCCGCGATGGCGTTGAGCTCGAAGGTCTCGCCGGTGGCGGGGTGCGAGGCGACGAGCTGCGAGGAGACGATGAGGCCGACGATCGCCGCGCAGAAGCCCGAGAACATGTAGACGAACATCTTCGTCCTGTTGACGCGCAGGCCCGACAGCGCCGCCGCGCGTTCGTTGCCGCCCACCGCGTAGATGGCGCGCCCGAGCGGCGTGCGCGCGGCGAGATACGCCGCCCCGCAGCCGACGATCACGAGAAGCCAGATCGAGACCGGCACGCCGAGAACCGAGCCCGCGCCGATGAAGGGGAAGCTCGTCGTGCCCCATTCGGCCGAGCCGCGAAGGTTCGGAAAGGTCGCCCCGTCCGAGGACAGGAGCGCCAAGCCGCGCGCGACGTAGAGCGTGCCGAGCGTCGCGATGAAGGGCGCGACGTTGAGGCGGGTGACGAGGAGCCCGTTCACGACGCCGACGAGGACGCCGACGCCGAGCGTGATCACGACGATCTCGGCGGTGTTGAAGAAGACCGTGTAGCCGGTGAAGTCGATCGCCACGCCGTTCAGGACGAGATAGCCCGCCACCATGCCGCAAAGGCCGACGATCGAGCCGACCGACAGGTCGATGCCGCCCGTCACGATCACGAAGGTCATGCCGATCGCCAGAAACGCGTTCAGCGCGACGTGCTCCGACATGATCACGAGGTTGGCCGCCGACAGGAAGTTCGGCGCGGCCACGCTGAAGAAGGCCACCACCGCGATCAGCGCGATGAAGGTGCGCGCCTTCAGGAGAAGAAGGGCGAACGAGACGTCGGCCGGGCGCTCGGGCGCGGCGGTCTGGGCGGCGGTCATCGGGGCGTCTCCAGAAGCGTGTGGCCGGGCGGCGGGCGATGGCCGGCGGCGGACAGGGCGACGATCTCGCTCTCGTCGGTCGCGGCGCGCTCGCGCTCGCCGGTGACGCGCCCGTTGGACATGACGAGAATGCGGTCCGACAGCTCCATGACCTCCTCGAGGTCGGAGGTGACGAAGAGGATGCCGAGCCCTCCCGCCGCCAGCTCGCGCATCACGCGGAAGACCTCGGCCTTGGCGCCGATGTCGATGCCCCGGCTCGGCTCGTCCATGAGAAGGACCTTCGGGCCCGTCATCAGCGCCTTGCCGATCACGATCTTCTGCTGGTTGCCGCCGGACAGCGAGGAGACCGGGCTGTCGAGACCGGACACCTTCACCGCGAGGCGTTTGACGTAGTCGCGAACGCTCGAGCGCTCGCGCCGGACGTCGAGATGGAAGAGCCTCGTGAAGGAGGAAAGGCTCGACATCGACATGTTCTCGGAGACCGAGAGGATTTGCACGAGACCCTCCGCCTTGCGGTCCTCGGGGATCAGCGCGATGCCGCGTTGGATGCGCCCGTGAACGGAGCGGCCCGACAGGTCCTGGCCGGCCAGCGTGACGCGGCCCGTCGCGGCCGGCTGGCGGCCCATGATGCAGTCGAAGAGCTCGGTGCGACCGGCGCCCATCAGCCCGTAGATGCCGACGATCTCGCCCGCCCGCAGGCTGAGCGAGACGTGGTCCACCGCAAAGCCCCCGCCCTTGCGCGGCAGGGTCATGTCCTCGACGCGAAGGACCTCGGGGCCGTAGTCGTGATGGAGCGTCTTGGCGAAGTCCTTGGAGGAGGCGCCGATCATGGCGCGCACGATCCAGGGCACGTCCACCTCGGCCATGGACCGGGCGCCGGTGATCGAGCCGTCGCGCAGCACCGTGATGTAGTCGCCGATGCGCACCAGCTCTTCCAGTCGGTGCGAGATGTAGACGATCGCGACGCCTTGGGCCTTCAGCTCGCGGATGACACCGAACAGGATCTCGACCTCGGCGGCCGAGAGGGCCGAGGTCGGCTCGTCGAGGATCAGGATGCGCGCGTCCCCGGCCAGGGCCTTGGCGATCTCGACGATCTGCTGCTCGCCGATGCGAAGGTCCCCGACCGGTGTCTCGGGCGGGTTGGCGTGTTCGAGGCGCGCCAGAAGCTTGCGCGCCGCCTCGGCCTGCGCCCGGCCGTCGATGTCGACGCCGAGCCGCGTCTTCTCGCGGCCGATGAAGATGTTCTCGGCGATCGTCATGTTCGGGAAGAGGTTGAGCTCCTGGAACACGATGCCGATGCCGTGGCGGGCGGCGGCGGCCGTGCCGGGCAGGGTGACCGGCTTGCCGTCGATGAGGATCTCGCCGGTCGTCGGCTGCTCCACGCCCGCGATGATCTTCATGAGCGTCGACTTGCCGGCGCCGTTCTCGCCGACCAGCACGTTGACGGCGCCCGCGCGCACGTCGAAGTCGACGCCCTTCAGCGCCTTCGTGCCGGGATAGACCTTGGTGGCGCCCCGGACGCTGAGCACGACCTCGTGGCTCATGCGCCGGGCTCCAGCGCGAGCGCGACCGGCGTGACGAGAACCTTGTCGCCCGCCGAGCGCAGCGTGAAGACGCCGGTGGCCTCCACCTTCGCGCCCACCAGCTTGTCGCGGGGGAGGTCCTTCAGGACGCGCTCATAGGCCTGCGTGTTGATCGCCTTGGCGACGTCGGCGAACTCGATCTGGTTCGCGTAGCTCGTGAAGGTCAGGAAAGGCAGGGCGTCGCGGATCGAGGTGCCCTTCAGGACGGGGCCGAGCTGGAGCGTCGCGTCGGCCCGGCCGTCGCCGTCCGTGTCCACGTCCGCCGTGGCTGCGCGCGACTGCGTGTTGGCGGCCACGATCGTCCCCGACACGGTGACCGGGAAGTTCCAGGGCGCGCCTTCCTGCACCTCGCGGCAGCCGTAGGTCTTGCCGGCGGCATCGAGCCCGCCCGCCAAGGCGGCGCGGATCTCGGGCAGGGGCTTGGCCCTGCCGGCGAGGTAGGGAACGATCTCGCCCTCCCAGCGCGCGGCCATGTCGGAGCCCGCCGCCGGCTTGGCGGCGGCTTCAGCGCGCGCGGCGAGTTCATCGGTCTTCACGAACTTGCATCCCGGCAGGGCCAGGATCATGGCGAGCGGAAGAAGGGCGGTCAGGCGCGGCATGGCGGGACTCGGGCGGGGAAGGCGAAAGGGACGGGGCGGCCCGGGCCGGGCGCGCCCCGCGCGGCGACTGTCGCCGTCAGTCCTTGAGCGCGAAGGTCTCGAGCTTGGCCGCGTTGTCGGCGTTGATGAGGATGCAGTCCATGAGCTGCTTCTCCTCGGCGCCGGTCTTGCCGGTCGCGAGGTACTGCTTGGCCTGCTCCACCGCGAGCTGGGCCTGCCGGTAGGCCGGCTGGAGCACGGTCGCCTTGATGCCGCCGGCCTTGATCGAGTCGCGCACGTCGTTGGAGCCGTCGAAGCCCACCACGATCACGTCCTTGCGGCCGGCCGCCTCCAGCGCCGCCCAGGCGCCCATGGCCATCGTGTCGTTGCCCGAGATGACGCCCTTGATCTCGGGGTTGGCCTGCAGGATCGTCTGCATCTTCTCGAAGGCTTCGGTCTGGCTCCAGTTGGCGGACTGCTGGGCCACCATCTTCATCTCGGGATACTCGCCGATCACGTCGTGGTAGCCGCCCGAGCGGATGCCCGCGTTCGTGTCCGCCTCGCGGCCGAGAAGCTCGGCGAAGGGGCCGGCCTCGCCCATGAGCTTCACGAACTCCTCGGCGCCGAGCTGGGCGCCCTGGTAGTTGTTGGAGACGATCTGCGAGACGGCGACGCCGCTCTCGTTGATCTCGCGGTCGATCAGGAAGGAGGGGATGCCCGCGTCCTTGGCCTTCTGCACCGCCGCCGTGGTGGCCGCCGCGCCCGCGTTGTCGAGGATGATGGCCTTCGCGCCGCGTGCGATCGCGGTGTCGAAGAGCTGGTTCTGCTTGTTGGCGTCGTCGTCGTGGACCAGCACGAGCGGCTCGAAGCCGAGCTCCTTGGCCTTGGCCGCAGCGCCTTCCGCCTCCGCTTTGAAGAAGGGGTTGTCGTGGCTGGGCGTGATGATGGCGATGAGGTCGGCGGCCGAGGCCGGCACGGACGACAGAACCGCGACGGACACCGCCGCGAGCAAGAGCTTCCTGAGCATGACAATCCTCCCGAGCCGCACGGTCCTTGCGGGCCTTTTCGACCTCGCGCCGCAGGGCAAACTCCCCAAAACGCGGCGACCTTCCCATCCCGCGCCCGCGTCGTCAACTGGTATGATGACATCATGATTGTTGTAAGGGCTGCGGAACGAAACCGCCGCCCGAGCGGGCGGCGGGGCGGCGGATCAGGGGGGCGATGGACGGGCGCGGACCGTCAGGTGCGGATGCGCCAGCCGGTCCGGAAGATCCACCAGATGCCGGCCATGCACAGGAGCATGAAGGCCAGCGTCGCGGCGAGGCTGAAGCCGACGTCGACGTCGGACGTGCCGTAGAAGCTCCAGCGAAAGCCGCTCACGAGGTAGACCACGGGATTGAACAGCGTCACCTTCTGCCAGAAGGGCGGCAGCATGCTGATCGAATAGAAGCTGCCGCCGAGGAATGTCAGCGGCGTGACGATCAGGAGCGGCACGATCTGAAGCTTCTCGAACCCTTCCGCCCAGATGCCGATGATGAAGCCGAACAGGCTGAAGGTCACCGCCGTCAGGACCAGGAAGAGCATCATGAAGACGGGATGCTCGACATGGAGCGGCACGAAGAGCGAGGCCGTCGCCAGGATGATGAGGCCGAGGAGGATCGACTTGGTGGCGGCCGCGCCCACGAAGGCGAGCGTGATCTCGAAGAAGGAGATGGGCGCGGACAGAAGCTCGTAGATCGTGCCCGTGAATTTCGGGAAGTAGATGCCGAAGGCCGCGTTCGAGACGCTCTGCGTCAGCAGCGACAGCATGATGAGTCCCGGAACGATGAAGGCGCCGTAGGGCACCCCGTCGACCTCGGTCATGCGCGAGCCGATCGCCGAGCCGAACACCACGAAGTAGAGCGAGGTGGAGATGACGGGCGCGACGATGCTCTGGAGCAGCGTGCGGAAGGCGCGCGCCATCTCGAACCGGTAGATCGCCCAGATCGCGTGGCGGTTCATGCGCGTTCTCCCACGAGGTCCACGAAGATGTCCTCCAGCGAGCTCTGGCGCGTCGTCAGGTCGCGAAGGCGAAGGCCCGCCTCCCTCACGCCCTCCAGGAGCTGTGCGACGTCGGTCTCCTCGGCGCGCGTGTTGTAGGTGTAGCGGAGCTCGAAACCGTCGTCCGACAGGGCGAGGTCGTAGGGGGCGAGGGCGCCGGGCACCTCCCGAGCGGGCTCCTGCAGCGTCAGGACCAGTTCCTTCCGCCCGAGCTTCTGCATCAGAACGGCCTTCTCCTCGACGAGCAGCAGCTTGCCGCCGTTGATCACTCCGACCCGGTCGGCCATCTCCTCGGCTTCCTCGATGTAGTGGGTGGTCAGGATCACGGTCACGCCGCTCTCGCGAAGCTCGCGCACGACCTGCCACATCTCCTGGCGCAGCTTGACGTCGACGCCCGCCGTCGGCTCATCGAGGAACAGGAGACGCGGCTCGTGGCTGAGGGCCTTGGCGATCAGGACGCGTCGCTTCATGCCGCCCGACAGCGTCATGATCTTGGCATCGCGCTTGTCCCAGAGCGTGAGCTGGCGAAGGATGCGCTCGATATGGGCGGGGTCGGGCGCGCGGCCGAACAGGCCGCGGCTGTAGCTCACCGTCGCCCACACGGTCTCGAAGGCGTCGGTCGTCAGCTCCTGCGGCACGAGGCCGATCAGCGAGCGGGCCGCGCGGTAGTCCCGCACGATGTCGTGCCCGTCGACGAGGACGCGGCCCTCGCCCGGATTGACGATGCCGCACACGATGCTGATTAAGGTCGTCTTGCCGGCGCCGTTGGGCCCCAGCAGCGCGAAGATCTCGCCGCGCCGGATGTCGAGATCGACGTCGTCGAGCACGCGCCTGCCCTTGGCGTAGCTCTTGGAGAGTTGCTGGATCGAGAGGATCGGCGCCTCGTCGGCGGAGCGATCCGCCGGGGGATCGGCGGGACGAAAGGTGGCGGTCTGAAGCATGGGGTTTCCGCGTCCGTCGGGAGGGGACAGGGGCAGGAGGTTGGGCGCGCCAAAGCGTTCGGCAAGTCGCGCCCTGCTCGCGGGCACCATGCGGGCCCCTCCGAACGCCGAGCGCGGCCTCATCCGTTCGAGGTAGTGCCGTCGCCCCCGGACATTGGGAAAGCGCAATCTTCCGGCGAGGCTGCCGTCATTCGACGCTGGCATGACTCGAACCCTTTTGCGGAGTTCGGTCATGTCCCTGGTCGCATCGTCCTCGTCCCAGCCTTCTTCGCGCGGCGAGGCGGCGGCGGGGCGGGCAAGGGGCGGCGGGCCGGCGCTTGCCTATCCGGTCGCCGATCCGCGCGACTGGGAGCGTTACGGGCGGCTCGGGCCGCTGGCACGGCTGCAGCTTGCCCTGCGCAACCGGCGCTTCGGCCGCCGCGCCCGGCGCGATGCGAGCGTCGCGCCCGCGTCGCGGTCCGGCATCCGGCCGCTCGGCGCGGGCGAGATCGCGCTGGTCTGCGTCGTGCGCAACGGCCTGCGCTACCTTCCCGACTTCGCCTGCCATTACCGACGCCTCGGCGTCGACCGCTTTCTGGTGCTCGACGACCGCTCCGACGACGGCACCGCCGAATGGCTTCTCGGACAGCCCGACGTCGACCTGTTTCGCTCCGGCCTGCGGTACGCGCAGTCCGAATGGGGGCGGCTGTGGCGCGACCGGCTGGTCGAGCTGCACGGAGGGGACCGCTGGTACGTCGGCGTCGACGTGGACGAGACGCTGGTCTTTCCGGGCAGCGAGACGCGCTCGCTGCGCGACTTCATCCGGGATCTCGAGCGATGCGGGCAGCGGCGGTCCATGGCGCCGATGATCGACATCTATCCCGAGGGCTCGCTGTGCGGGGTGGCCGAGGACTGGCCGCAGGGCGGCGCGGCGCAGGCGCGCGACGTCTTCTTCGACGGCGACGGCTACGAGGCGCGGGCCGACAAATTCTGCCTGTCCTTGCGCGGCGGTCCGCGACGCCGGCTCCTCGGCTTCGACAACCGGCTGACGAAGTTCCCGCTCGTCTTCGCCGACGCCTGGACGGGCGAGGCGGGCGCGAGCGTTCACGGGCCCCGGCCGCTCGCGCGCAACTTCGAGGCGCCGACCGCCGTGCTGCTCCACGACAAGTTCCACAAGGGCGCGGTCGAGGAATGGCGGCAGCTGGTCGAGGAGAACCAGCATTTCGGCGACGGAATGTACTACCGTCCGCTCCTGGAGCGGGCGGCGACGGGCGATCTCGACCTGCGCTACGAGGGCTCGGTGCGCTACGTCTCGTCGGACGACCTCGTGCGGCGCGGCTTCATGCGCGATATCCGCCCGCGCTAGGGCGGGCGCCGCTCAGGGCGCAGAGCCCCCCGGCTTGCGCATGACCGAGACCATGTCGTCGCGATAGGGCTGGCGCAGCACCACCTCGCCGGGCGGCTGCAGGCTTTCGGGATGAACGTCCACCAGGAACCCGTCCGGGTGCTGGT
Source organism: Aureimonas sp. AU4 (assembly GCF_001463765.1). GTDB lineage: Bacteria > Pseudomonadota > Alphaproteobacteria > Rhizobiales > Rhizobiaceae > Aureimonas. The sequence continues at coordinate 61,202 of NZ_BBWK01000006.1, forward strand.
TCAGCCATTGCATCTCGGTGCCGAGCGGCACGAGCTGGACCGGCACGGTACGTCGCGTTAGGAAGTTCAGCTCGCCCTGGTAGGGCCCGGAAAAGCCCACCGCCACTGCGGGATCGCTCGAGAGGCGCGCGGCCACCGCCGACAGGTCGAAGCGCGGAAACAGGAAGCGCGAGGCGCCGACCTGGAACAGGACGAAGAGCGCGAGCACGACGAGCGAGCCGCGCCGGATGTCGCGCAGCGGCACGGCCTCCAAGAGATAGCTGACGAGGATCGCGGCGAGCGGAATGGTCGGCACGACATAGTGCGGCTGCTTGCCCGAGATGAGGCTGAACACCGCGACGATGCCGAGCGCCCAGGCGAGAAGCATCCGGAGGCGCGAGCGGTCGAGGCCGCGCCCGGCCTCGGCGATCCGTGCCCGGAAGCCTGGAACCGCCCGCCAGACGGGGGGCGACAGGAGCCAGGGCAGGACAAGGACGGGAAGAAGCGCGAGATAGAACCAGAACGGGCGGGGGTGCGAGGCTTCCATGTTGCCGGAGATGCGGCCCGCCGACTGGTCCCAGAGAAGGGCGCGCGCGAACGCGCCGTCGGTGCCGAGGAGAGCCGGCACCAGCCAGACGGCGACCGGCACGAGGGCGGCCGGCAGCGCCAGCGCTATGCCGGCCAGGAAGCGCCGGGCGGGCACCATCGCCGCGTCGCGCCAGAGCGGGTAGAGCGCGATCGGCCAGGCGACGTGGATCACCACCACCGGCCCCTTGGCGAGGACGCCGAGGCCGATCGCCAGACCCGCCAGGACCCCGTAGCGCCACCGTCCCGTCCGGCCGAGCCGCACCATGGCGAGGAAGGAGGCGAGGACGCAGCAGGTGAGGAGAAGGTCGAACAGGATCAGCGTCGCGTAGATCACGAAGGGCACCGTGCCCGCCATCACCCAGGCGACGCGCTCCCAGACCTTGCGCCGGTCCGGAAACAGGCTCCGAGCGACCCGCGTGGCGAGGAACAGAGAGAGGCAGGACGTCGCGAGCACGACCAGACCCGCCGCCCAGCGCGAGGGGCCGAGAAGCGTCCAGACGCTGTCGATCAGCCAGAACAGGAGCGGCGGCTTGTGATGGTAGGGCTGGCCGTTCAGCGTCGGCACCGCCCAGTCGCCCCGCAGGTACATCTCCCAGGCGACCGTGAGATAGCGCGTCTCGTCGGGCGGGATCGGCGGGCGCAGCGCGAGCGATAGAGCCCAGAAGAGGGCGAGCGCGAGATAGGGACCGGGCGCCCGGAGCGCCTGCCTCATGGCGCGGAAGGGGCTACAGCGGCGGCGGGCGCGGGGCGGCGGCTGAGCGCGATGTTGCGCAGGTACACGACGAGGCCCACCGCCTGGCCCGACATGAAGACGATGTCGCCGCGATGCAGCGCGTAGGCCAGCAGCAGGACGCCGCCGCCCAGGCTGAAGAACCAGAAGGCGCGCGGCAGCACGCTCTCGCGCCGCCGCTCCGAGACGATCCACTGCACCAGGAAGCGGGTGAAGAAGAGGCTTTGTCCCGCGAAGCCGAGAACCAGCCAGGCCGTTTCGCCGCTCATGCGTTGTGCCCCCTCGTGATCTCGCTCGCGTTGTAGTCCGCCGGCAGGCGCCGCCCCATCAACCAGCGCACGCCCATGAGGTCGACCATGCCCACGAAGGCGCGGTTGCGGAAGCCGTACTTGGAGACGCCCCGCTCCCGCGGGCGGTGCGAGACGTCGATATGGAGAAGCTCGACCCCGCTGCGGATCAGCAGCGCGGGGAGGAAGCGGTGCATGTGGTCGAAATAGGGAAGGTTCAGGTAGTCCGCGCGGCGGATCAGCTTGAGGCTGCAACCCGTGTCGCGCGTGCCGTCCCGCAGCACCCGTCCGCGCACCGCGTTGGCCAGGCGCGACGACAGGCGCCGCACCGCGGTGTCGCGCCGCGCCGCGCGCTGGCCGAGAACCGCGACGCGGGTGGCGCGGCCGCTCTCGTCGCGGGTGCGGGCGAGAGCGGCGATGTCGGCGGGATCGTTCTGCCCGTCGCCGTCCATGAAGACGAGGGTCTCGAACCGGGCCGCTTCCGCGCCGGTGCGGAAGGCGGCCGACTGGCCCATGCGGCGCTCATGGCGCACGACGCGCAGGAGGGGAAACTCGTTCAGGGCGTGGCGCAGGATCTCGGGCGTCGCGTCCGTGCTGCCGTCGTCGACATAGAGGATCTCGCCGATCGGCGCCGTGCGGGCCGCCAGCGTCAGCTCCTCGACGAGCGGCACGATGTTGGCTTCCTCGTTGAGGACGGGAACGATCACGGACAGCATCGACAACGTTCCGGTCAGGGTGCGCTGCCGCCCGGGACGGCTCGCGCACACGAAGGGAGGATGCCGCCCTAACCGGGGATCATTTCACCCATATTTCCGAAACTATACGAAGTTGTAAGGTCGTCTGGCTGCGGCTGCGCTGCCCGGCTCAGACCGGAATGTAGGTCGTCGCCTTCACCCGCTTCAGGGTGAAGCTCGTGCTGATGGACCGCACGTTCGGCAGTTCCGTCAGCGCGTTCTTCACCGTCGCCTCGTAGTCGCGCACGCTGCGCGAGACGACCTGCAGAAGGTAGTCGTGATCGCCGCTGAGCGAATAGCACTGGAGGATTTCGGGCACGAAGGCCACGGCGCGCTCGAACTCCTGCAGCCGCTCGCGCCGGTGCTCCACGATCTTCACGAAGCAGAACGCGACGATCTCGAAGCCGACGGCCTCCGGGTCGACGATATACCGCTTCTCGCTGACGATCCCCGCCTCCTGCAGGCGTTGGAGGCGCCGCCAGCAGGGCGTATGGCTGAGGCCCGTCTCGTCGCCGAGTTCGCGCATCGTCAGGCCCGGCCGCTCCTGGATGACGCGCAGGATGCGCCGGTCCGCCTCGTCGATCTGCATCGCCCCGTCCTCCCAGCGCCCGACGCAAGGTATGGTCATCGCTTCCCGGGCGCACGAGGGATGCTGTCCCCGAAGCGCCGCCCTTGCAAGGATGGCGTTGCTCCAACAGGCGGGAGTACCTCGCAAATAGCGATCCTGGCCTAGCCGACCCGTGCCATCCTGCCCGGGCTGGGAGGCACATCATGGACAGGTCGCTGACGCTCGACGACAAGTACGAGGCGGAACGGGGATCCGTCTTCCTGACCGGGACGCAGGCGCTGGTACGCCTGCCCATGACGCAGATGCGGCGCGACCGGGCCGCCGGCCTCCGCACCGCCGCCTTCATCTCGGGCTACCGGGGCTCGCCGCTCGGCGCCTACGACCAGCAGCTCATGGCCGCGCGGCGCTTCCTCGACCGCTACGACGTCGTGTTCCAGCCCGGCCTCAACGAGGACCTGGCCGCGACCGCCGTCTGGGGCAGCCAGCAGCTTCATCTCTCGCCCGGCGCGCGCAAGGACGGCGTCCTCGGCCTCTGGTACGGCAAGGGGCCCGGCGTCGACCGCTCCGGCGACGTCCTGAAGCACGCCAACGCGGCCGGCTCGGCCCCGCTCGGCGGCGTGCTCGCGATCGCGGGCGACGACCATACCTGCAAGTCCTCGTCCATCCCGCACCAGTCCGACCACGCCTTCATCTCGGCTCTGATGCCGATGCTCTACCCCTCCTCGGTACACGAGTTCCTGGAACTCGGCCTGCTCGGCATCGCCATGTCGCGCTTTTCGGGCTGCTGGATCGGCTTCAAGGTGATCTCCGAGACCGTGGAGACCTCGACCGTCGTCGACCTTTCGCAGGAGGGGCGGACCTTTGTGCCGCCACCGGACTTCGAGATGCCGGCGGGCGGCCTCAATCTGCGCTGGCCCGATCCGCCGCTCGCGCAGGACGCACGGCTGCAGGAGACGAAGGCGTTTGCCGCGATCGCCTTCGCCCGCGCCAATCGCGTCGACCAGATCGTGGTCGACAGCGCTCGGGCGCGCTTCGGCATCGTCGCCTCGGGCAAGGCCTACGAGGACGTGCGCCAGGCGCTGGCCGAACTCGGGCTCGGCCCCGCCGAATGGGAAGTGATCGGCCTGCGCTTCTACAAGGTTCGCATGCCCTGGCCGCTCGAGCCGCAGGGCATCCGCCACTTCTCGGAAGGGCTGGAGGAGGTCCTGATCGTCGAGGAGCGGCGCGAGATCATCGAGAACCAGATCAAGCAGCAGCTCTTCAACTGGCGCGCCGACGTTCGCCCGCGCATCGTCGGCAAGTTCGATCACGAGGACCGCCCCGTCCTGCCGCTCTCGGCCGGTCTGACCGTCTCCACCGTCGCGCGGGCCATCGCCGCACGCGTTCTGGCGCTCGACCTGCCGGAAGGTCTCGCCGAGCGGATTCGCGAGCGCCTGCGCTTCGTCGAGGCGGCCGAGGCGCGCGGCGCGGGGCAGGTCGCGCCCGTGATCCGCCTGCCGCATTTTTGCGCCGGCTGCCCGCACAACACGTCCACCCGCGTGCCCGAGGGCTCGAGGGCCATGGCCGGGATCGGCTGCCACTTCATGGCGCAGTGGATGGACCGGCGCACCGAGACCTTCACCCACATGGGAGCGGAGGGCGTGCCCTGGACCGCGATCGGCCGCTTCACCGACGAGCGCCACCGCTTCGTGAATCTGGGCGACGGCACCTACTTCCACTCCGGTCACCTCGCGATCCGCCAGTCGGTCGCGGCCGGCGCCAACGTCACCTACAAGATCCTCTACAACGATGCGGTCGCCATGACCGGCGGCCAGGCGGTGGACGGCGTCCTCTCGCCCGAACAGATCACGCATCAGATGCACCACGAGGGCGTCGCGCGCATCGCGCTCGTGTCGGACCGGCCGGACGTCTACGAGCCGGCCGACCTCGCGCCCGGCACCGCGATCCGCCACCGCGACGAGATCGACGCGGTGATGCGCGAGCTGCGCGAGGTCGAGGGCGTCACCGTGATCGTCTACGAGCAGACTTGCGCGGCCGAGAAGCGGCGCCGCCGCAAGCGCGGCAAGGCCGCCGACCCGCCCAGGCGGCTCTGGATCAACCCGGCCGTCTGCGAGGGCTGCGGCGACTGCTCGGTGCAGTCGAACTGCATCGCCGTCGAGCCGGAGGAGACCGAGATGGGGCGCAAGCGCCGCATCAACCAGTCGGTCTGCAACAAGGACTATTCCTGCGCGAAGGGCTTCTGCCCGTCCTTCGTCACGGTTCTGGGCGCCGAGCCGAGGCGCCGCGCCGCTCTTGGGCGCCCGGACGTCTCCGCTCTTCCCGAGCCCGCGCTGCCGCCGATCGACCGGGCCTGGAACATCGCCGTCACCGGCGTCGGCGGCACGGGCGTTCTCACGGTCGGGGCGCTGCTCGGCATGGCGGCCCATATCGAGGGCAAGATCCCGATGATCCTCGACATGGCGGGTCTCGCGCAGAAGGGCGGGGCGGTGCTCAGCCACGTGCGCATCGCGCGTGCCGACCGCCCGGTCGCCGCGCCCCGCATCGCGGCAGGCGGCGCAGACCTTCTGCTCGCCGCCGATTCCGTCGTCGCCGCCTCCAAGGACAGCATCGTCCTGTGCGATCCGCGCCGCACCCACGCCGTCCTCAACACCCACACCACACCGGTCTCCGACTTCGTGCGCGAGCGCGACTTCGACTTCCGGCAGGCGGGCGTCGAGCGTTCCGTGGAGCGCGCGGTGCGCAACCGCGACGACTTCCGCGACTTCTCGCGAGCCGCAACCGCGCTGTGCGGCGACGAGATCGCGGCCAACGTCCTGATGCTGGGCTATGCCTGGCAGCGCGGGCGCATCCCGCTCGGGCGCCAGTCCATCGCGCAGGCCATCGAGCTCAACGCCGTGGCGGTGCCCTTCAATCTCGCGGCCTTCGACTGGGGCCGGATGCTCGCGCACGATCCCGCCGTGGCGGAGCGGGCGGCCGGTGCCGAGGGAGAGCGGCCGCGCGCCTTGGATGCGATGACGCTCGACGAGATCCTGGAGCACCGACGAGCGCATCTGACGGCCTATCAGGACGCAGCGCTTGCCGAACGCTACGCCCGGCGGCTCGCGCGCTTCGCGCAGGCGACGCGCCCGCTCGACGGCGACGGCACGCTCCTGCGCGGGGCGGCGATCGGCTATGCGCGCGTCCTCAGCTACAAGGACGAATACGAGGTCGCCCGGCTCTACGCCGCGCCGGCCTTTCGCGAGGGCTTGACCCGCACCTTTGGGGATGGGGGGCGGCTGCGCCTCAACCTCGCGCCGCCGTTCCTGCCGGGCCGCGACGCGCAGGGGCGGCCGAAGAAGCGCGAGTTCGGGGCATGGGTCCTGCCGGTCTTCGGCCTCCTCGCGCGCTTCAAGCGGCTGCGCGGCACGCCGTTCGACCCGTTCGGCCGCACGCACGACCGGCGGCTCGAGCGGCAGCTGATCGCGCTCTACGAGGCCGATCTCGACTTTGCGCAGGCGCATCTGCGGCCCGAGACGCGGGGGGCGGTTGCGAGCCTCCTCGAGCTCGCGAACGAGATCCGGGGCTTCGGGCCGGTCAAGGCGGCGAGCTTCGAGACGGCGATGGCGCGGCGGGAGGCCTTGCGCGCCGAGATCCGGACGGCGGCGCCCGCCGCGCTGGCGGCCGAGTAGGCGGAAGGGGAGAAGCATGTTCCGCAATTCCATGGTGTTCGACCTCGGCGAGGAGGTGAACGCGCTGCGCGATATGGTGCATGGCTGGGCGCAGGAGCGGGTGAAGCCGATCGCCGGCGAGATCGACCGCACCAACAACTTCCCGAACGCGCTCTGGCGCGAGATGGGCGAGCTCGGTCTCCACGGCATCACGGTCGAGGAAAGCCATGGCGGCGTCGCGCTCGGCTATCTCGCCCATGTCGTGGCGGTCGAGGAGGTGGCGCGCGCCAGCGCCTCGGTGGCGCTCTCCTACGGCGCCCATTCCAACCTCTGCGTCAACCAGATCCGGTTGAACGGCACCGAGGCGCAGAAGGCGAGGTATCTGCCGAGGCTCGTGTCGGGCGACGATGTCGGCGCGCTTGCCATGTCGGAGGCGGGGGCGGGCTCCGACGTCGTCTCGATGACGCTGCGGGCCGAGCGGCGGGGCGGCCGCTTCGTCCTGAACGGCACCAAGTACTGGATCACCAACGGGCCCGACGCCGCGACGCTCGTCGTCTACGCCAAGACCGACCCACAGGTCGGCTCGCGGGGCATCACCGCCTTCCTGGTCGAGCGCGACATGCCGGGCTTCTCGGCCTCTCCCCATTTCGACAAGCTCGGCATGCGCGGCTCCAACACGGCCGAGCTCGTCTTCGACGGGGTGGAGGTGCCGGAAGAGAACGTCCTGGGCGAGGAGGGGCGGGGCGTGCGGGTCCTCATGTCCGGGCTCGACTACGAGCGTGTCGTCCTGTCGGGCATCGGGCTCGGCATCATGGCGGCCTGCATGGACGAGATCATGCCCTACATGGTGGAGCGCAGGCAGTTCGGGCAGCCGATAGGATCGTTCCAGATCATGCAGGCCAAGATCGCCGACATCTACACCAAGCTGAACTCCGCGCGGGCCTATGTCTACGAGGTGGCGCGCGCCTGCGACCGGGGGCGCGTCACGCGCCAGGACGCGGCGGCCTGCGTTCTCTACGCCTCGGAGGAGGCGATGACCGTCGCGCACCAGGCCGTTCAGGCCATGGGCGGGGCGGGGTTCATGAACGAGACGCCGGTCTCGCGCCTCTTTCGCGACGCCAAGCTGATGGAGATCGGTGCCGGCACGAGCGAGATCCGCCGCATGCTGATCGGGCGCGAACTGGTCGGGGCGCAGCGCTGATGGCCGTTCTTCGCTCGAAGGCCGTTGCCAGGTCCGCCGCGTTCGCCGCCAACCGCGCGGCGCATCTGGCCGCGATCGCGGACGTGGAGCGGGCGTTCGAGGCAGCGCTCGCGGGCGGCGGCCAAGCCGCCCGTGCCCGCCACGAGGCGCGCGGCAAGCTCCTCGCCCGCGACCGGGTGGAGCGCCTCCTCGACCCCGGCTCGCCCTTTCTCGAGATCGGCGCCTTCGCCGCCCATGGCCTCTACGAGGGCGGCGTGCCGGCGGCCGGGGTCGTCGCCGGCATCGGCCGCGTCGCGGGGCGGGAGGTCATGGTGCTCGCCAACGACGCGACCGTGAAGGGCGGCACCTACTATCCGCTCACCGTCAAGAAGCACCTGCGGGCGCAGGAGATCGCGGCCGAGAACCGGCTGCCCTGCCTCTACCTCGTGGATTCGGGCGGCGCGAACCTGCCGAACCAGGACGAGGTCTTCCCCGACCGCGACCATTTCGGCCGCATCTTCTTCAACCAGGCGCGGATGTCGGCGGACGGCATCGCGCAGATCGCGGTCGTCATGGGCTCCTGCACGGCGGGCGGCGCCTATGTGCCGGCCATGTCGGACGTCACCATCATCGTGCGCGACCAGGGCACGATCTTCCTGGCCGGTCCCCCTCTCGTGAAGGCGGCGACGGGCGAGGTGGTCTCGGCTGAGGATCTCGGGGGCGGCGACGTCCACACCCGCCTGTCGGGCGTCGCCGATTATCTCGCCGAGGACGACGCCCACGCGCTCGCGCTGGCGCGCCGGGCGGTGGCCGGTCTCAACCGCGTGAAACATCCGTCGGTCGCCCTCGCGCCGCCGGAAGATCCGCTTCACGACCCCGAGGAGATCCTCGGCGTCGTGCCCGCCGACCTGCGCACCCCTTACGACATCCGCGAGGTGATCGCGCGTCTCGCCGACGGCTCGCGCTTCGACGAGTTCAAGGCGCGCTACGGCGAGACGCTGGTCTGCGGCTTCGCCCACGTCATGGGCATCCCGGTCGGCATCCTCGCCAACAACGGCGTTCTCTTCTCCGAGAGCGCGCTGAAGGGTGCCCATTTCGTCGAGCTCTGCTCCCAGCGCGGCATTCCGCTTGTCTTCCTCCAGAACATCACCGGCTTCATGGTGGGACGCCGCTACGAGGCCGGCGGCATTGCCAAGGACGGCGCCAAGCTTGTCACGGCGGTCGCGACGAGCGCGGTCCCGAAGGTGACGATGATCGTCGGCGGCTCGTTCGGGGCGGGCAACTACGGCATGTGCGGCCGGGCCTACGGGCCGCGCTTCCTGTGGACCTGGCCCGGCAGCCGCATCTCGGTCATGGGCGGCGAGCAGGCCGCCGGCGTTCTCGCCAGCGTGCGCCGCGCGGCGCTGGAAAAGGCGGGACGGATCTGGTCCGACGAGGAGGAGGCGGCGTTCCGGCGGCCGACGGTCGAGATGTTCGAGGCGCAGTCGCACCCGCTCTACGCCTCCGCCCGCCTTTGGGACGACGGCATCATCGACCCGCGCCGCAGCCGGGAGGTGCTCGCCCTCTCGCTCTCGGCCGCGCTCAACGCCCCGATCGAGCCGACTCGCTTCGGCCTCTTCCGCATGTGAGGCCAGAGTGTTCCAGAAGCTTCTGATCGCCAATCGCGGCGAGATCGCCGTCCGCGTCATGACCACCGCCCGACGCCTCGGCATCCCGACGGTCGCGGTTCATTCCGAGGCCGACAAGGCCGCGTTGCACGTGCGACGCGCCGACGAGGCCGTCCTGGTCGGCCCGGCCCCGGTTTCCGAAAGCTACCTGAACATCGACGCCATCCTGGAGGCCGCCCGCCGCACCGGAGCCGACGCGGTGCATCCGGGCTACGGCTTCCTGTCGGAGAACCCGGTGTTCGTGGAGGCCGTCGAGGCCGCCGGTCTCGTCTTCGTCGGCCCGCCCGCCTCGGCGATCCGCGCCATGGGTCTGAAGGATGCTGCCAAGCGCCTGATGGAGGCGGCCGGCGTTCCGGTGGTTCCGGGGTACCACGGCACGGACCAGGACCCCGAGCGGTTGGCCCTGGAAGCCGAGCGCATCGGCTTTCCCGTCCTGATCAAGGCGCGGGCCGGGGGCGGAGGCAAGGGCATGCGTCTCGTGGAACGGCCGGAGGACTTTCGCGCCGCGCTGGAGGGTGCCCGCCGCGAGGCGCAGGCGAGCTTCGGCGACCCGGCCGTGCTCGTCGAGCGCTTCGTCACCGCGCCGCGGCATGTCGAGATGCAGGTGTTCGCCGACGCGCACGGCAACGTGTTGCATTTCTTCGAGCGCGACTGCTCGCTCCAGCGCCGCCACCAAAAGGTGATCGAGGAGGCGCCCGCGCCCGGCATGGGCGAGGCGGTGCGCGAGGCCATGGGCCGGGCCGCCGTCGAGGCGGCGCGCGCGGTCGGGTATCGCGGCGCCGGCACGGTGGAATTCATCGCCGACGGCGCGAGGGGCCTGCGGCCGGACGGCTTCTGGTTCATGGAGATGAACACGCGCCTGCAGGTCGAGCATCCCGTGACCGAGGCGATCACCGGGCTCGACCTCGTGGAATGGCAGCTGCGGGTCGCGCGCGGCGAGCCGCTGCCGATGCGCCAGGAGGATCTGCGCATCCAAGGTCATGCAGTGGAGGCGCGGCTCTATGCCGAGGACGCGGCGCGCGGCTTCCTGCCCGCGATCGGGCGTCTCGAGCGCCTACGCTTTCCCGAGGCGACGTCGTTTTCGCCTGGTCCCCTGCGCATCGACAGCGGGGTGGAGGAGGGCGACGAGATCACGCCCTGGTACGACCCGATGATCGCGAAGGTCATCGCCCACGGACCGGACCGCGCGAGCGCGCTGGCGCGGCTGGCCGACGCGCTGGATGCGGTGCGGGTCGTCGGGGCGACCACCAACGCCGCCTTTCTCGCGCGGCTCGCGCGCCAGCCGGACTTCGCCGCCGGCCGCCTCGACACGGGCCTGATCGCCCGCCACCTCGACGCGCTGAACCAGTCCCCCGCGCCCTCGACGGAGGCGCCGGTCGTTGCCGCGCTGGCGCTGGCCGGTCTCCTCGACGCCCCCGCGGGTGACGACCCCTGGACACGGCTGCGGGCCTTCCGAAGCTGGGGCCGGGCGCGCCTCGCCATGCCGCTTGCGTTTGGCGAGGAGGCGATCGACCTGCGCCTCGAATTCGACGGGCAGGGCGTCCGGCTCGCGGACGGAACCCTTCTTGCGGTCCGCCGCGAGGGCGAAAGCGTCGTCGTGGAGCGCGAGGGGCATCGTCGCCGGTTCGAGGTGGTGCTGGGGAACGGCGCGGTCACGGTGTTCGAGGCCGGCCGCACCGACACCTTCCGCCGCGTCGATCCGCTGGACCGCGACGGCGGCGCGGACGCGGGCGGCGATGCGATCCACTCGCCCATGCCGGGCCTCGTCACGCGGCTTCTGGCCTCGGCCGGCGACACGGTCGCGGCCGGCGACCCGGTGCTGGTGGTCGAGGCGATGAAGATGGAGCACACGCTGCGGGCCCCGCGCGACGGGCGGATCGCAGAGGTCCGCGTAGGCGAGGGTGCGCGGGTCGACGACGGCGACGTCCTGGTTCTTCTGGAGCCCGCCCCCGATGCCTGAGCGCGTCACGCTCTTCGAGGTCGGCCCGCGCGACGGGCTGCAGAACGAGGCGCGCGCCATCGCGACGCGCGACAAGATCCGCTTCGTCGACCTTCTTTCCGCGACGGGCCTTCGCAAGATCGAGGCGGCGAGCTTCGTCAGCCCCCGCTGGGTACCGCAGATGGCGGACGGCGCGCAGGTTCTGGCCGGCATCCGGCGCGCGCCGTCCGTTAGCTACGCCGCGCTGACGCCCAACCTGCGCGGCCTCGAGGGCGCGGTCGCGGCCGGGGCGGACGAGGTCGCCGTCTTCGCCTCGGCCTCGGAGGGCTTCAGCCGGGCCAACATCAACTGCACGATCGACGAGAGCCTCGCGCGCTACCGCGAGGTCGCCGAGGCCGCCAGCGCCGCCGGCCTGCCGGTGCGCGGCTACGTCTCGTGCATCACGCAATGCCCCTATGACGGGACGGTGGAGCCGCAAGCGGTGCGCCGCGTGGCCGCCGAGCTGCTGCGGCTCGGCTGCTACGAGGTCAGCCTCGGCGACACGCTGGGGCGCGCGGCGCCCGGCGAGATCGACCGTCTCCTGCGCTGCCTTCTCGCCGAACTGCCTGCCGCGCGGCTGGCGGGGCATTTCCACGATACGTCCGGTCAGGCGCTGCGCAATGTCGAGGTCGCGCTGGAGGCCGGGTTGCGGACGTTCGACGCATCGGTCGGCGGCCTCGGCGGCTGTCCCTACGCGCCCGGCGCGAGCGGCAACGTCGCGAGCGAGAGCTTGGCGGCGCGCCTTGCCGAACTTGGGCTCGAGACCGGCATCGACCCCGCGCGTCTTGCCGAGGCCGGCGCCTTCGCCCGAACCCTGAGGAGCGGCGCATGAGCTACGAGACCTTGCGCACCGCGCGCGATGAGCGCGGCGTCGTCACCCTGACGCTGAACCGGCCGGACAAGCGCAACGCGCTCTCGGCCACCATGATCGCCGAGCTCACGGCCTTCGCGGCGCAGGCGAACCGCGACGCCTCGCTGCGCGCCGTGGTCCTGCGGGGCGGAGGCGAGGTCTTCTGCGCGGGCGGGGATCTTGCGTGGATGAGGGCGCAGGTCGAGGCCGACCGACAAACGCGCATGGGGGAGGCACGAAAGCTCGCCGCCATGCTGCGGGCGCTGAACGAACTGCGGGCGCCGCTGATCGGAGCGATCCACGGCGCGGCGCTGGGGGGCGGGGCGGGGCTCGCCGCCGTCTGCGACGTCGCGGTCGCCGTGGCCGGCACGCGATTCGGCTTCACCGAGACGCGGCTCGGGCTGATCCCGGCGACGATCGGCCCCTATGTGCTGGCCCGGCTCGGCGAGGGGCGGGCGCGGCAGGTCTTCATGTCGTCCCGCCTCTTCGATGCCGACGAGGCGGTGCGGCTCGGGCTCGTCGCGCGCTGCGTCGACGAGGCGGCCCTGCCGGAGGCGGTGGAGCGCGAGGTCGCACCCTATCTCAAGGCCGCCTCCGGCGCGGTGGCCCGCGCCAAGGCTCTCGCGCTCCGGCTCGGCGCGTGCATCGACGATGCGGCGATCGAGCTTTCGATCGAGGCGCTGGCCGATGCCTGGGAAAGCGAGGAGGCCCGCGCCGGCATCGCCGCCTTTCTGGACAAGCGGGCGCCGCCCTGGGCGGCGACGGGCTGACGGCCGCCCAAGCGCTTCGGTTAGGTCAATCGCTGCGCGCGGCTTCCGTCGCGCGCCGATGGCGCAGGACGTCCGCCACGTAGTTGCGCGACAGGTTGTGGTAGAGCGGGGCGCCCGAGACCAGACGGGCGGTGCCGAAGCCGATCAGCGACGCCAGCATGACCGGCACGACGTTGGCCGGATTTCCGGTCATCTCCAGGATGATCACGAAGGCCGTCATGGGCGCCTGGACGACGCCTGCGAAATAGCCCGCCATGCCAAGCGTGGCCGCCAGCGCCGGCGCGGTGCCGAGAACGAGCCCGAGCGTCGAGCCGAGACCTGCGCCCACCGCCAGCGAGGGCGCGAAGATGCCGCCGGGAATGCCCGACACCATGGAGGCGAGGCCGGCGACGAACTTCTCCACAAAGAACAGCGGCGGCAGCGTGCCGCCCTCGATCGCCCCACGCGCGGCCTCGTAGCCCGTGCCGTAGGTGGTGCCGCCCGACAGGATGCCGACGAGCGCCACCACGAGGCCGCACGCGGCGGCGGCCGCGACGATCCGGTGTGCGCTTCCCCTGGTCCAGCGCCGCAGTCGCCGCATGAGCGACATCGCCCCAGCGCTGAACAGGGCGCCGAACGCTCCGCCGACAGCACCGCAGAGGATCACCAGAGCCCAGCCGCCGATCGAGGTGACGCTCGCCTCGCTTTCACCGAAGTAGGTGTAGTTGCCGGTGAGGGCGAGCGACGCGAGGCCCGCAAGCACCACGGCCGACAGCACAAGGCCGTTGGTGCGCGCTTCGTAGGCCCGGCCCATCTCCTCGATCGCGAAGACGATGCCCGCGAGCGGTGTGTTGAAGGCCGCCGCGATGCCGGCTGCCGAGCCGGCCAGGATCAGACCGCGCGCCCGCTCCATTCCCCCGATGCGTCCGGCCGCCAGCATGATCGCGGCGCCGACCTGGACGGTCGGTCCCTCGCGTCCGATCGAGGCACCCGACAGGAGGCCGAGAAGGGTGAGCAGGATCTTGCCGGCCGCGATGCGCAGGGACAGGAGGACGCCCCGGTCCTCGTCGCTCTCGAAATGGCGTGCCGCGATGGCCTGCGGTATGCCGCTGCCGCCCGAGTTCGGGAAATAGCGCAGCGCAAGGTAACTCGAGAGCGCGAAGCCGAGAGGCGGCACGAGAAGAGCCGCCGCGGGTCCCGCCGTCGACATGGCGTGGAGCGCCGTGAAGCCGGCCTGGGCCGCGTCCGCGAGCTTGGCGAAGGCGACGCTGACGAGCCCGACCGCCAGGGCGCCCGACCAGAAGACGAGGCGCGGGCGCCAGAGGCGCTTCGACATCCACACCGCGCGCGAGCGCCGCAGCATCGGCGTGCGTCCGAGGCGCCGGCGCGGGGCGCGCGAGGTGGTCTTCTGCATCGTCGGGGACCGTCACTTCTGATGAGGGTCCGTGATGCGGGAGCCGCTTCACGATGTCGAGCGATAACGTGCGGCGGCGAGAAGGACGGTCGGCCTGCGAAGAGGACGCCGTTCGTGATCGCGCTGATGGAAATCACCGCGTGGGTGGGAGCGAAGGAGGAGAAACCGTTCGAACCCGGACCGGGAAGCCGGCAGCCGCGCGGAAGGCGGTGTCGATCCTCTGTGCCGGCCCAAGGAGCGGAGCCGGTCCGGGTTCGCGAGGCTGCCGCTACTTGGCGGCTTCCAGCCGCGAGGCGTGATGGACGCCGTTCTTGGTTTCGTAGGTGACCTTCACCTTTTCGCCCGGCTTGACCATCGAGAGGTCCATGCCGGCCGGGACCTGATAGGTCTGCCCGTTGTCCATGGTGACGGTGCGCTTGGACGCATCCATCGATTTTATGGTGCTCGTGGCGGTCGCAGCGAGGGCGGACCCTGCCACAAGGGCGGCCAGAAGGGCGGCCGAGAGCAAAGTGAGTCGATTCATGGTCGTCTCCTCAGGTTCTGTCGGACCGGTCGCGATCTCGCGCGATGCGATCCGCGCCGACCATGGACCGGTGGCCCGCAGCTGCCTTGACGCGCGTCAACCCGGCAGGGGCGATTTCCTTTCGTCAAGTCGTCCCAGCCCCTTCCTTGCGACGCTGTGCCAAAGGGTTGATTCCGGTCAAAGGCCTGCGTCGTGGCGCGTTTTAGGGGTCTTCATCCGGCGTGATGACGGTCACGTCCGCACGATGGAGAACAAAGATGAACGACCAGCATTGGCAGGATTGGCTCGTCGCGGTCATCGGGGCGTGGCTCATCCTTTCGAACTGGGTCTTCGGGTTTACCGCTCCCGCGACGGCGGTCGCGGGCGGCAGCTCGTTGATCTTCTGGAATGCCCTTCTGGTGGGCGCGATCGCGGTCGTGCTCAGCGTGGCGGCCCTCGCCTCGTTCCGCATCTGGGAGGAGTGGGCCGATATCGCGCTCGGCGTCTGGCTTGTGGTCTCGCCCTGGGTCCTGGGCTTCACGACGGTTCGCTGGGCCCTCCTGAACGTCGTGATCTGCGGTCTCGCGATCATCCTCTCGGCCGCCTGGGTCATCTGGGAGGTGCGGGAAACGGGGCACCCGGCATGACCGCATCCCGCCTTCGCCCATCGGGCGCGGGGTCCGTGGCGGCCGGCTTCACGCGACCGCCACGGCCACCCCCTCGGGGCGCGGTCCGCCGTTCCATCCCAGAGCTCTTCCAGGATTTCCCATGCATAACTTCGAGACCGGCACGCTGCCCGATCTTCGGGTGGCCTTCTTGAACAGGAGCAAGTGGCAGGTCGCGCTTGTCTCGCAACGGGCGCGCGGCTGGTTCGCGGCCCATGACCGCGACACGAACGAGCGCGACCGGGCGACGATCGAGACGGACGTGGCGCAGGTCAACCGCCTGGCGGCCTCCGCGCGCCAGAGCGGCCTGCGGATCGAATTCAAAGGCCCGCTGTCGGTGATGCGGCTCTGAGCATCCGTGAAGGGGCGGGCCGGATCGTCGCGGCCCGCCCGCTTTCCTCAACCATTACCCATGGGGCGCGGCCACGGCGTGGACGAGCTGGCCCGACATCTCGCGGCTCGCATGGTGGGAGATGTCGCCCATGCTCAGCATGCCGACCAGGCGCTTGTCCTTGTCGATCACCGGCAGGCGGCGGATCTTCTTGTCCTCCATCAGGTGGATCGCGTCCTCGATCGACTGGTCCGTGCGGCAGTAGACGATGCCCTTCGTCATCACGTCGCGGACCTTGAGCTTCCGGGCGTCGGCGCCGTCGGTCATCCCGCGCGTGACGAGGTCCCGGTCGGTGATCATGCCGACGAGCCGGTCGTTCTCGCCGATCGGCACCGCCCCGATGTCCTCCTTCTTCATCAGCGCCGCGACGTCGGCGACCAGCGTATCGGGCGAAACCCATTTCACGCCCTCGTGCATGACGTTCTCGATCCTCATCGCGGGCTTCCTTTTCGGTTGTTGGAGAAGAGGGGAAGCTTACGACGGCGGATGCCGGCGCCGTTGACGGCGATCAAGCGGCGCGCGAGCCGCCTGATCGCCCGGTCGCGATCCTTGATCGCCGTCAATGGCTCGGACCCCCGGCGCTGGTAGCTGCCAAGGCTCGGATACGGTTCGCCCTCCCCAAGGGGGCGCTCGGGCATCCTCGCAGGGATGCGGGCGGCGCGAAGGCTCGAAGGGCCGGACATGCAGCTTCAGGGCAAGTCGATCATCGTCACGGGAGCGGCGCAGGGGCTCGGCCGGAAGATGGCGGAGATGCTGGTGGAAAGGGGCGCGCGGGTCGCGCTCGCCGATAGCGACGAGCGCCCGCTCCGCGAGGCGGAACGCGGTTGCCGGGACGCCCTGTCCATCCCGGCCGGCGGCGCCTGCAGGGGCTATGTGGCCGACATGCGCGAGGAAGCCGAGGTGACGGAGCTGTTTCAGCGCGTGCGCGAGGACTTCGGTCCGCTGGACGCGCTCGTCAACAATGCCGGGATCACTCGCGACGCGCTTCTGGTGGAGGGCGGCGAGGGGCTGGTCGCGGCCCGGATGTCGCTGGACGATTTCCGGCAGGTCGTCGCCGTGGATCTCGAGGGCGTCTTCCTGTGCGGGCGCGAGGCGGCGACGCACATGGTCCGGGACCGCCGGGGCGGCGTCATCCTCAACGTCTCCAGCATCTCGCGCTGCGGCAATGTCGGCCAGACCGCCTACTCGGCCGCCAAGGCGGGCGTCGCCGCGATGACCGTGGTCTGGGCAAAGGAACTCGCGCGCCACGGCATCCGGGTCGCCGCGATCGCGCCGGGCTTCAGCGACACGCGCATGGTCGCCGCCATTCCCGAGACGATCCGCGCGCGCCTCGTCGCCGCGATCCCCGCCGGGCGGCTGGCGCGCCCGGACGAGATCGCCGAGGCGGCGGTCTTCGTGCTCGGCAACGACTATTTCAACGGCCGCGTCCTCGAGATCGACGGGGGGATGCGGCTATGAACGACATGACGCTCCGGGAGATGGACTGGACGCCGCCCTGGCTGGACGCCGCGTCCCGCAACTGGCGCGCCTGGTCCGCCACGTGGCAGGCCCTCGGGCGACCCTCCTTTCCGCTGCAAGGGGGACCCGGCTCGCCCGAGGCGGCCGGTGACGCCGAGGCGGAGGACGGGCCGACCAGCATCGACCGCCTGTTCCACGCGGGCCTGGCGCGCCTCACCGCCGGCCTGTCTCCGGCAGCCCTGTGGCTGGCCTATGCCGACTGGGCCCTTCACCTAGGCTCCTCGCCGGGCAAGTGCGCGCAGCTCGGCGAGAAGGCCGCGCGCAAGGCGGTTCGCCTCGCGACCTACGCCGCGCGCCTTGCCGCCGATCCGGCCTGCCCGTCCTGCATCGAGCCCCTGCGCCAGGACGACCGGTTCCGGGACGAGGCGTGGCTGGAGCCGCCGTTCAATCTGATCCACCAGGCCTTTCTCCTGAACCAGCAGTGGTGGCACGGGGCGACCACGGGCATCGGCGGCGTGTCGCGCCACCACGAGCAGCTCGTCGCCTTCATGGCACGCCAGCTTCTCGACACGGTCTCGCCGGTCAACTTCGTGGCGACCAACCCCGAGGTCCTGGCGGCGACGCTGCGCGAGGGCGGGCAGAACCTCCTGCGCGGCGCCGCGAACTTCTGGATGGACTGAGAGCGGGCGGCGGGCGGCAAGCCGCCGGTCGGCACGGAAGCCTTCCGGCCGGGCCAGCACGTCGCGACGACGAAGGGAGAGGTGGTCTTCCGCAACCGGCTGATCGAGCTGATCCAGTACGCCCCGGCGACGCCGGACGTTTATGCCGAGCCGGTCCTGATCGTGCCGGCCTGGATCATGAAATACTACATCCTCGACCTGTCGCCCGGGAACTCGCTCGTCCGCCACCTCGTCGCGGCGGGCTACACCGTCTTCATGATCTCCTGGCACAACCCGACCGCGGCGGACCGCGATCTCGGGCTGGACGACTACCTGAGGCTCGGCGTCCTCGATGCCCTGAAGGCCGTGGAGGCGATCGTGCCGGTCGCGCCGGTTCACGCGGTCGGCTACTGCCTCGGCGGCACGCTCCTCACTATCGCGGCGGCCTATCTGGCGCGCGAGGGGCGCGGGGCGCTCCACTCGATCACGCTTCTGGCGGTGCAGACCGACTTCAGCGAGGCGGGCGAACTGATGCTGTTCATCGACGACAGCCAGCTCGACTATCTCGAGGACGTCATGTGGGACCAGGGCTATCTCGACACGCGCCAGATGTCCGGCGCGTTCCAGCTCCTGCGCTCCAACGACCTCGTCTGGTCGCGCGTGGTGCGCGAGTACCTGTTGGGCCGGCGCCGGCCGATGACCGACCTCATGAACTGGAACGCGGACACGACGCGCATGCCCTACCGCATGCACAGCGAATACCTGCGCGGGCTGTTTCTGTCCAACGACCTGTTCGAGGGGCGCTACGAGGTCGACGGCCACCCGGTGGCGCTCGGCGACATCCGCGCGCCGCTCTTCGTGGTCTCGACCGAGTGGGACCACGTCGCGCCGTGGCGCTCGGTCTACAAGATCAACCTCCTGAACGATGCCGACGTGACGTTCGTGCTGACGAACGGCGGACACAATGCCGGCATCGTCAGCGAGCCGGGCCACGCGGGGCGGCACTACCGCATGGCGCGCCGCGCCCCGGGCGCCCGGTATCTCGACCCCGACAGCTGGTACGCGCTCGCCGAGGTGAGCGAGGGGTCCTGGTGGAACGGCTGGCTGGCCTGGCTCGGCGAGCGGTCCGGGGCGAGGCAACCGCCGCCGCCGCCCGGTGCGCCCGGCCGCGGCTATCCGGTGCTGGCCCACGCGCCGGGGCGGTACGTCCTGGAGCGATAGGGCGCGATGCATCCGAAGGGAGACGATGACATGAGCGAACAACCCAATTCCCACAACGGCGCCCAGCCGCAATCGCCGTTCGGCATGCCGAACTTCGGCGCGGCCTGGCAGACGCCGCTGAAGACCTTCGTGCCCGAACAGGCCGAATGGTTCGAGGAAAGCCGAAAGATGATGGGGGCCTGGATGAAGCGTCGCCAGGACGCGATGGAAAGCGGCCTGAAGACGCTCGGGGCGATCGCGGAGTGCCGCGATCCCGGCCAGGTCGCGGCCCTCTACAACGACTGGTACAAGGGCAGCCTCGAACGCCTGATGGCCGACATGAACGACGCGCGCGACGAGGGCGCCAAGCTCGCCGAGATTGGCCAGCGTTCGATGATGGCCCTGTTTCGTCGCGGACTGGATGGTGCCGCCGAGGTCCGGCCCGGCAACGGTCCGCAGACCTGACGCCCCCCCCGCCCGCGCCGGGCCCAAGGGAGACCATCTCGTGGACCGGATCGAGAACCGGACCTTCGACGAGGTGCGGATCGGCGACGCGGCGAGCCTCACGCGCACGCTGACCGGCCGGGACGTGGCGCTCTTCGCGCTGGCCTCGGGTGACATCGAGCCGGCGCCGCTGCGCGAAGGCGGCGCCGGAGCCTGCCAGCCCTTGCAGGGCGTCGGCCAGAACCTCTGGAGCGGCGCGCTCGTGGCCGCCGTGCTGGAAACCGAGCTGCCGGGGCCTGGCACGCTCTATCTCGGCCAGACACTGCGCTTCGGGCGGCCTGTCGAGGTCGGCGACAGCGTGACGGCCACGGTCCGGGTCGTCGAGAAGCACGCCGACCGCCGCCGCGTCGTTCGCGCCTGCACCGCCCTCAACCAGCGGGGCGAGACGGTGGTGGAGGGCGAAGCCGAGGTGATCGCGCCGCTCGAGCGGATATCCTGCGAGCGCGCCATGCCGCCGGAGATCGAGTTCCGCCGTCCCGGCCGTCAGTACGAGCGGCTGATCGATCTGGCGAAGGGCCTGTCGGCGATCCGGACCGCAGTGGTCCATCCCGTCGACGCGACCGTGCTCGCGGGCGCCGCGGCGGCGGCCGCGGCGGGCATCGTCGTGCCGGTTTTCGTCGGGCCGGAGAAGAGGATCCGTGCCGCGGCCAAGACCGCCGGGATCGACGTCTCGCGCTTCGAGCTCGTCGCCACCGAACACAGCCATGCCGCCGCCGCGGCGGCGGCCTCGCTCGCGCGGGACCGCAAGGTCGAGGCGCTGATGAAGGGCAGCCTCCACACCGACGAGTTCATGGCCGCCATTCTCGACGAGCCGCTTCTGCGCACCGGCCGGCGCATGAGCCATGTCTTCGTGGTGGATGCGCCCCGCTATCCCCGCCCGCTGCTTCTCACCGACGCCGCCGTCAACATCGCGCCGACGCTCGGCGAGAAGCGCGACATCGTCCTCAACGCGATCGATCTCGCCCATGTCCTGGCCGTGCCCGAGCCGCGCGTCGCGATCCTTTCGGCGGTGGAGACGGTGAACGAGAAGCTGCGCTCGACGCTGGATGCCGCCGCGCTCTGCAAGATGGCCGATCGCGGCCAGATCTGCGGTGCGATCCTCGACGGGCCGCTCGCCTTCGACAACGCCGTCTCGGCGGAGGCGGCCAGCGCCAAGGGCATCGTGTCGCCGGTCGCGGGCCGGGCCGACATCCTCGTCGTGCCCGACATCGAGGCGGGAAACATGCTCGCCAAGCAGCTGGAATATCTGGCCGAAGCGCAGGTCGCGGGCGTCGTCCTGGGCGCGCGCGTGCCGGTGATCCTGACGAGCCGCGCCGACAAGACGCTCGCGCGCCTCGCCTCCTGCGCGGTGGCGCGGCTGCTCGCCCACGCCCGCCGCACACCAGCACCCGCCGATGCGATGGTCGCGAGCCATGGCTGAGACGCCCGCGATCCTCGCCCTCAACGCGGGCTCCTCCAGCGTCAAGTTCGCCCTGTTCGAGGCAGGGGCGAAGCGCACCGTCTCGGGCGCCCTTGCGGATACGGGCTCCGGCCTGCGGCTCGAGGCCACCGCGGGCGGGACGCGGACCTGCGAGGACTGGACCGCGCCCGGCGGGGAGGAGGGCGAGGCGCCGGTCCGCCGCCTCGTCGCCTGGCTGGAGGCGCACCTTCCCGCCGGGCGCCTCGACGCCGTCGGGCACCGGGTCGCGATCGGGGGGCTTGCCCATTCCGCGCCGGTGCGCGTCACGCCGGATGTGCTGGCGGCCTTGCGCGCGCTCACCCCGCTCGCCCCGTTGCACCAGCCCCGCAGCCTCGCACCGATCGAGGCGCTCGCCGCCTCCCATCCCGCGCTCCCGCAGGTCGCCTGCTTCGACACGAGCTTCCACCGCACCATGCCGCGCGAGGCCGAGACCTACGCGCTGCCGCGCGCGCTGACGCAGGCCGGGGCGCGCCGCTACGGCTTCCATGGCCTCAGCTACGAATACATCGCCGGCCAGCTTACCGCGATCGACGCGCGCGCGGCGGGCGGGCGCACGATCATCTGTCACCTCGGCAGCGGCGCCAGCCTGTGCGCGATGCGGGCCGGCCGAAGCATAGCCACGACCATGGGCTTCAGCCCGCTGTCGGGGCTCGTCATGGCGACGCGGCCCGGCGACCTCGACCCCGGGCTCGTGATCTGGCTCCTGCGCGAGCGGGGCCTGAGCCTCGCCGAGGTCGAGCATCTTCTCTACCACGACTGCGGCCTCAAGGGCGTCTCGGGCTCGAGCGGCGACATGCGGGTGCTTCTCGCCAGCGACGACGCGCGAGCGCGCGAGGCGGTCGCGCTCTTCGTCCAGACGGTCGCGGGGGAGATCGGGCGGCTTGGCGCCGCGCTCGGCGGCCTCGACGCCCTGGTCTTCACCGCCGGCATCGGCGAGCACGCGCCCGCGATCCGCGAGGCGGTCTGCCGACGGTCCGAGTGGCTTGGCGTCCGGCTGGACGAGGAGCGCAACCGCGCGGGACAGGGGCGGATCAGCCGATCCGCGAGTCCGGTCTCGGTCTTCGTCGTGCCGACCGACGAGGAGCGCGTCGTCGCCCACCACACGGCGCGACTGCTCATGGCGGATGCAGCCGCTTGAGGAGCGTCAAGCCGTGCGTGGGCGGGGCGCGCTAGCGATCGTCGCGTCACTCGTCCGAACGAGAGGGTCCGCGATCATGAAGGCCGCCACGACACGCTTCGCCGATCGCGCCGATGCCGGGCGCCGGCTCGCCCAGCGGCTGGCCGGAATGGGACTGGAAAGCCCCGCCGTCTACGACCTGCCGCGCGGCGGCGTTCCGGTCGCCGCCGAGATCGCCCGCGCGCTGCGCGCGCCGCTCGACCTCGTCCTCGTGCGCAAGATCGGGGCGCCGGATGCGCCCGAGGTGGCGCTCGGCGCGATCGTCGACGGCGACGATCCGCAGCGGACGATCAACGAGGACGTACGCGACCTTTCGGGCGCGGACGAGGGCTTCGTGGAACGCGCCGCGCAGATCGCGCTTCGCGAACTCGAGCGGCGCCGCGCGCTCTATCTACGGGGCGGCCGCCCTGTCGACCCGGCCGGGCACACCGCGATCGTCGTGGACGACGGCATCGCCACGGGCGCGACCGCAACGGCTGCGATCGGCGCGCTCCGGCGCAAGGGCGCGGCCCGGATCTGCGTCGCGGTCCCCGTCGCGCCGGCCGAGGTCGTCCGGACGCTCGAACGAACGGCAGACGACGTCGTCTGCCTGCGGATCGTCGAGGATTTCCGCGGCGTCGGCTCCTACTACGACGATTTCCACCAGCTGACGGACCGGGAAGTCCTGGAGCGGCTCCGCGAGGCACGCGCGCCGCTGCGCGAGGCGTAGAAGCGCCGCTTCACGATCTCCGCCGCTCAAAGGTAGAGCGCCGTCATGAGCCCGAGCGCCGGCAGCACGGCGAGCGGTGGCGCGTGAAAGCCGAACGGGGGCCCGAGCGGGGTGAAGGGCAGGAACAGTGCGGTCGCGACCACAACCAGCGCCGTCACGGCGAGCGCCGGGCTCGGCCTGCTCGCGAGCGGCGAGCCGCGCGTGCGGATCACGAACACCACCAGGACCTGCGTCGCCATGGATTCCATGAACCACGCGGTCTGGAACGTCGCCTCGCCCGCGTGGAAGACGAGGAGGAGGAGCGCGAAGGTGAGGGCGTCGAAGACGGAGCTGACGGAACCCAGCGTCAGCATGAAGTCCCGCACGAAGCCCATGTCCCAGCCATGGGGCCGGGCGACGTCCTCCCGGTCCACGCGGTCGAGCGGGATCGGGATCTCGGAGACGTCGTAGAGGAGGTTGTTCAGGAGGATCTGAACCGGCAGCATCGGCAGGAAGGGCAGGAACAGGACGCCGCCGGCCATGGAGAACATGTTGCCGAAGTTCGAGCTCGTTCCCATCATGACGTACTTCATGATGTTGCTGAAGGCCCATCGTCCCTCCCGCACCGCTTCCGCGAGGACGCCGAGATCGTTGCGCAGCAGGATCAGGGACGCCGCCTCCTTCGCGACGTCGACCGCGCCGTCGACCGAGAGTCCGGCATCGGCGGCCTGGAGCGAGGGGGCGTCGTTGATGCCGTCGCCGAGATAGCCGACCACATGGCCCCTGCGGCGCAGCGCGCGCACGATGCGGGCCTTCTGGGTCGGGTTGATGCGGCAGAAGACGTTCACGGCGTCGACGCGCATCATCAGCGCCTCATCGGTGAGGGCGTCGAGCTCCGGTCCCGTCGCGACGCCCGCGACCGGAAGACCCAGCGTCTCGCAGACGTGGCGCGTCACGCGCTCGTCGTCGCCGGTCACGATCTTCAGCGCAACGCCGAGTGCCGCCAGGCTGGCGACCGCCTCGCGCGCGCTCGCCTTGGGCGGGTCGAGAAACACCGCGAAGCCGGCGAAGACGAGGTCGCGCTCGTCGGCGAGATCCGCGTGGGATCGGTCGGGCTCGACCTCGCGCCAGGCGACGCCCAGCGCCCTGCACCCCTTCGAGCCGATCGCCTCGAACGTCGCCTTCGCCAGCGCCCGTGCCGCCGCATCGAGCGGCTCGGGCTGGCTCGCCCCTGCCCGTAGGTGGCGCGAGGACAGGGCGAGGACGTCGTCCGGCGCGCCCTTGACGACGAGGCACCGCCGCCCCTCGCGTTCCGCGAGAACGGAGATGCGCCGCCGCTCGAAGTCGAAGGGAACCTCGTCGATCTTGCGCCATCCCTCGGGACCGGAAGGGGAGGCGGCGAGGATGGCTTCGTCGAGCGGGCTCTTCAGGCCGGTCTCGAAGGCGGCGTTGACGCGGGCCCAGTCCAGCACCGCGCCGCTCGACGCCCCGGCGATGTCGACCTCGTCGACGAGCGCGATCCGCGCCTCTGTGAGCGTGCCCGTCTTGTCGCTGCACAGGACGTCCATGCTGCCGAGATCGTGGATCGCGGACAGGCGCTTGACGATCACCTCGCGCGCCGAGAGGCGCATCGCCCCGTGCGCGAGCGTCACGGTCACCACCATGGGCAGGAGCTCGGGCGTCAGCCCGACGGTGAGCGCGAGCGCGAAGAGAAAGGATTCGACGAGTGGGCGGCCGAACAGAAGGTTCGCGAAGAGGACCGAGAGCACGAGCAGGATCGTCAGGCGCACGATCAGCATTCCGAAGCGGCGCAGGCCCAGCGTGAAGGCGGTGGGCGGCGGCTCGCGTGCGAGCGCGCCGGCAATGGCGCCGAGCCGCGTCCGAGGACCGGTGGCAACGACGAGGCAGCGGGCCGTGCCGCTCACCACCGAGCTGCCCATGAAGACGAGCGCCGCGTCGCCCGCATCTTTCGCGCCGGCGGACTTCTCGACCGGAAAGGCCTCGCCGGTCAGGAGCGCCTCGTTGACGAAGAGATGGGTCGCTTCCAGAAGCCGCGCGTCCGCCGGAACGAGGCTGCCCGCCGAAAGGCGCAGGACGTCGCCCGGCACGAGTGCGGCGGGGGGAAGCTCGGTCTCACGGCCATCGCGCAGGACCTGAACCTTCAGGGCGACCCGTGCCTCGAGGTCGTCGGCCGCGCGATTGGCGCGCGATTCCTGGATGGTGTCGATGGCGAGCGACATGGCGACCACCGCGCCGATGAGGAGGAAGCTGCCCCGCTCGCCGGTCGCCGCCGATACGCCCGCGGCGGCCAGAAGCACGAGAACGAGCGGGTTGCGCAGCCGCTCTCCGAGCGAATGCCACCATCGCGTCCGGGACGACGGCGCAAGGGCGTTGGGTCCGTAACGCGCGAGCCGCCGCGCCGCCTCGTCGGGGGCGAGGCCGCCTTCCTGGGGCTCCGTATCCGGCGGTCGGACTGCCCCGCTCGCCAAGCCGTCCTGCAACGCCGTGCTCCCTTCCGCCCCTCAAGGCGACGCGCCACCGCGCGGCCGCAGAGCCCGCCGATCTATCGGCAAGGTGCGCGGTCGCGTCTTGAGTGGGGTCAAGGGCGGTGCGGGAGACACTCTCGGACCCGACCCCTATCGGGGATGGTCCCGCCGGAAGCGTCGGAGAAACGCCGCTTGGTTCGAACGAAAATCCAGCGGCCGCGTACCGATACGCGTCCGCAAAGCGTGGGGATTAGCTCAGGTTGGGAACCCGAAGCCCTCCTGTCTCAACTAGCTCTGAGTGGATCTGCAGCCTGAGACGATGGCAAATGGCGGAGAGGGAGGGATTTGAACCCCCGATACGGTTGCCCGTATGCCGCATTTCGAGTGCGGTGCATTCAACCACTCTGCCACCTCTCCGTCCGAGGTCGGCGACATCGTCGCCGCTGCGTGGTCTGGCGCCCTTGGGCGCGGGTCGTGTCCTACAAAGGTTCGCCCCGCCGCACAAGAGGAAATCGCTCCGCCCCCCGAAGGCGTGCGGGCGCGGCGTCAGGCGTGCAGGAGAAGGGCGCCCGCCGCGAAGCCGAGATTGACCACGAGAAGGCAGAAGACCGCGAAGGAGCCGAGGTCCTTGGCCTGCTTGGCGAAGACCGAGACTTCCGGCGAGACGCGGTCGACGATGAGCTCGATCGCCGTGTTCAGGGCCTCGGCCGCCGCCAGGATCAGGAGGAGCACCACCTGGATGAGGAGCATGGCGGGCGAGACGCTGGCGAGCGCCAGGATCAGGAGGATCGCGGCGCCCAGCATGATCTCCTGCCGGAACGCGGTTTCGCCGAGAAGGCGCGCGAGGCCTCCCGCCGAATAGCGCGCCGAGGCGAAGAGATGGCTGAGGCCGCGCAGCTTGGCCGGAGCCCGTCGCTCGGGAGGGGCGTCGATGCTCATGGGGCGGTCTCCGAAAGGGCGGTCAGCTTGGAGGCGGCCGACGAGGCCGCCCGGCAGGCGGCGAAGGCGTCGAGCCCGGCGTCGTAGACCGAGGTGCGCACGTCGTTCATGCCGATCAGCGTGTGGAAGAGGTTGTCGTGCGACAGGGGCTCGTCGCGCCGGGCCTTCAGACAGGCCGTGTCGATGCCCATGCGCTGCGAGAAGGCGGGCGAGAACCAGGCGATCATCGGAACGGTGGTCTGTGTGACGGGTGCGAGGAGATAGGGCATGGCATGGAGGTAGATGCCGTTCTCGCCGAGCGATTCCCCGTGATCGGAGACGAAGAGCATCGAGGTTTCCAGATCGTCCCGCGAGGCGAGGAGGTCGATCGTCTCGGCCAGGACGTGATCCGTATAGACGATCGTGTTGTCGTAGGCACGGACGATCTCGTCGCGCTGGCAGTCGGCGAACTCGGCGGTCTGGCAGGCTGGCGTGAAGCGCTCGAAGGCCTTCGGGTAGCGCTCGTAATAGGTCGGGCCGTGGCTGCCGATCTGGTGCAGCACGATCACGGTGTCGCGCGTGATGGTCTTCATCTCCTCGCGCAGCCGCTCGGTCAGGATCTCGTCGTGGCACTCGCCGGCGCTGCAGAAGCGCGGATCGTTGGTCTCGGGCAGGTAGGTGTAGGGAATGCGGTCCGCCACGTGGTAGGCGCCGCTGTCGTTGTCGATCCAGCGCACGTCGAGCCCCGCCCGCACGAGAACGTCGAGGACGTTCTCGACCGAGCGTGAGGCGGCCCTCGAATAGTTCGCCCGCGTCAGGTTCGAGAACATGCAAGGGACCGACACGGCCGTCGAGGTGCCGCAGCTCGACACTTTCGTGAAGGACACGACGTCGCGTTTGGCGAGTTCCGGCGTCGTGTCGCGCTCGTAGCCGTTGAGCGCGAACTGCTGGCTTCTGGCGGTCTCGCCGACCACGAGGATCGTCACCACCGGCTTGGTGGCCGAGGCGAGCCGAGGACCGGGCACGGCGTCGGTGCCGAGCGGGGCCGCGACATAGGTCTCGGTCCCGATCTCCTGGTCGGCGTATTTGTAGCCCGCGACGAGCGGAGCGACCGGGTTGAGGCTGGCGATCAGGTCGCGATGCATGCGGAAGGTCGAGGCGAAGCTGGAATAGCAGGCGAGGACGACCGCGGCGGCCACCGCAAGGCTCGGAAAGATCGCGGCCGAGTTCCACTTGGCCTTCTGCCAGAACGTGCGGTGCCGCACGCGCACGAAGGCGACGAGCAGGGCCGGCACAAGGCCGAAGAGCGCGAGGTGCAAGACGAGGCTCGGCGTCAGCAGGCGGCCCGCCTCGGCCGGGTTGGTCAGTGCGACATTGGCGATCATGTCGCGGTCGATGAGGATGCCGTAGCTGTCGACGAAGTAGGAGGCGCTGGCCGACACGAGGATCAGGGCGATCAGAAGCGGCTTGACGACGTACTTGATCGAGACCGACGTCAGGATCGCAAAGAGAAGCAGGAAGAGCCCGAGGGCCAGCCCCGCCAGATCCAGCGGATGCGCGCCGAAATAGGTGAAGGCCTTGCGCCAGAACGTGCCGTTGGTCGCGAAAAGGAGGTAGCCGGTGACGAGCGCGACGAGGGGCACGCTGCCGATGGCCGGTCTGGAAGGGCGCATGGTTCGGATTCCGGGGACCGGGGAGGTCCGGTCGGATCTGTCCCACTAGCGGCTGGGCTTGAGCTGGACCTGTCCGGAAGTATACGAATTCGTATAGTCGCTTGCGGCCAGATGGGAAGAGGATCCATTCCGCCTAAAGTTGGCTGGTTGTCGGGAGTGAGCCGCGTGAAGGTCCTGCTGGTCGAGGATGATGCGTCCAATGCCGCCTATGTCTGCGCCGGCTTGCGCGAGGAGGGACACGAGGTCGACCATGCGCCGAGCGGCGCGCTCGGCCTGGAGCTGGCTCTGACCCGTAGCTACGACACGGTGGTGATCGACCGGATGCTGCCCGACCTCGACGGGCTGTCGCTCCTCAAGGCGATGCGGGCGGCGGGGCGGCGGGTGCCCGCCATGTTCCTCACCGCGCTCGGCGGTGTCGACGACCGCGTCGAGGGACTGGAGGCGGGCGGCGACGACTATCTCCTGAAGCCCTTCGCTTTCTCGGAACTGATGGCGCGGCTGAACGCGCTGGCGCGCCGGGGGGTGCCGGAGAGGCGCGAGGAGTTCGTGCTGACCGTCGGCGATCTCGAGATGAACCTCATCGCCCGCACGGTGTCGCGCGCGGGCCGGCCGATCGACCTCCAGCCGAGGGAGTTCCGGCTCCTCGAGGTGCTGATGCGCAACCGGGGGCGGGTCCTCACGCGCACCATGCTCCTCGAGCGGGTCTGGCAGTTCCACTTCGACCCCAAGACCAACGTCGTGGAAACCCATGTCAGTCGCCTGCGCGGCAAGGTGGACCGGCCGTTCGGCCGCGACATGATCCGCACGGTGCGCGGCTCGGGATACATCCTCGATGCGGCTGCCTGACCGTTTCCGCACGATCTCGTTCCGCCTGTCGCTCGGCTACGGGCTGATGTTCGGGCTTTCGGCGCTCGTCATCATGGGCGTCACCTACGTCGCGGCCAGCACGCAGATGCAGAGCATCGTGCGCGCCTCGATCGGTGAGGATCTCGAGCTCTTCGTGCAGGCCTACGAGGAGGGCGGCCCACCCGCGCTTCGCGAGGAGGTGGAGGAGCGCGTCGACAGCGCCGCGGCGGACCGTTTCTTCCTGCTGCTCGGGCCGGACGGCGAGCGCCTGGGCGGCAACCTGCCGGCGAGCGCGTGGAAGCTCGGGTCGAGCGCCGCGCCCATGACGCCGTCGCCGATCGACGTCTCGGCTGGCGGGACCGGGCAGTCGCTCTACGCGGAAGGCGTGCAGCTCGGCGGCTACCGCGTCATGGCGGGGCGCCGGTCGGATATCCTGGAGGAGATCCGCAACATCCTCCTGTCGGCGATCCTTTCGGGCTGCGTGGTAACGGTCGTTCTGGCGCTCGTCGGGGGCATCGTCGTGGGGATGGGGCCGAGCCGCCGCGTCGATGCGATCGCGGCCACGACGCGCTCGATCGTCGAGGGGCGGCTCGACCTGCGCCTGCCCGTGTCCGGCCGGGGGGACGAACTCGACCGCCTGGCCAACGACATCAACGTCATGCTCGCCCGCATCGAGACGCTGGTGGAGAGCCTTCGCCAGGTCTCGGCCGACATCGCGCACGATCTGCGCACGCCGCTGTCGCGGTTGCGCCAAGGGCTGGAGGGCATCGGACGCGCAGGCGACAAGGCCGATCTCGAGCGTGCCATCGCCGGGGCGGTCTCGGAATCGGACGCGATCATCGAGACCTTCAACGCGCTCCTGCGCATCGCGCAGATCGATGCCGGCGCGCGCAAGGCGCGCTTCCGGACGGTCGACCTGTCCGAGCTCACCGAGCGGGTGGCCGACGCCTACGGCGAGGTCGCGGTCGACGCGGGGCATCGCCTGACGTCAAAGATCGAGCCGGGGCTCACGGCGGTCGGCGACGCCGACCTCCTGACGCAGGCCCTCGTCAACCTTGTCGAGAACGCCATCACCCACGTGCCCGCGCCCGGCCGCATCGGGCTCGCCGCGCGGCGCGACACGGGCGGGACCGTGATCGAGGTCGCCGACGACGGACCCGGCGTGCCGGCGGAGGAGCGCGAGAAGATCTTCCGGCGGCTCTACCGACTCGACCGAAGCCGCTCGACGCCGGGCAACGGTCTCGGCCTTGCGCTCGTCTCCTCGATCGCCGACCTGCACGAGGCGCGGATCGTCGTCGACGACGGGCGTCCGGGCCTTATCATGCGCCTCGTCCTGCCGGCCGCCGCCTGAGGCGGGCGCCCCTCGTTCAGGAGAGGACCTTCTGCTTGCGCTTCGCATGATCGGCTTGCGGCGCCCACCGCAGGACGATCGCACCCGCCGCCATGCTGAGAAGCGAGCCCAGGAGGACGCCGACCTTCGTCTCGGCCTCGAGCTCGGGGCGGCTCGCGAAGGCGAGCAGCCCGATGAAGAGGCTCATGGTGAAGCCGACGCCGCAGAGCAGGGCGACGCCGTAGACCTGGCGCCAGCTCGCACCGGCCGGGCGCTGGGCAAGACGCAGGCGCACCGCCAGCCACACGGTCCCGAAGACGCCGAGCTGCTTGCCGAGGAAGAGGCCGAGCGCGACGCCGAGCGTGACGGGGGCAAGCAGCATGGAGCCCGTGAAGCCGGCGAGCGAGACGCCGGCATTGGCGAAGCCGAACAGCGGCAGGACGAGATAGGCCGACCACGGCAGAAGCGCGTGCTCCAGCCGATGAAGCGGGGAGGTGGCGGCATCGGGCTTCCCGGGGCTCGTGCGCAGCGGGATCGTCAGCGCCAGCACGACGCCCGCGATCGTCGCATGGACGCCCGACTGGAGGACCAGGAACCAGAGGACGGCACCGAGGCCGTGATAGGGCGCGAGCCTTTGCACGCCGGCCCGGTTCAGGGCGACGAGGATCGCCACCACCACCGCCGCGCCGCCGAGCATCGGCCAGGACAGGTCGGCCGTGTAGAACAGGGCGATCACGACCACCGCGCCGAGGTCGTCCAGGATCGCGAGCGCGGTGAGGAAGACCTTGAGCGAGACCGGGACGCGGCTGCCCAGAAGCGCCAGGACGCCGAGCGCGAAGGCGATGTCGGTCGCCGTCGGAATGGCCCAGCCCGGAAGCGTGCCCGGCGACTGCCGGTTCACCGCGACATAGAGGAGGGCCGGCACGGCCATGCCGCCGATGGCGGCAAGGCCCGGCAGGACGCGGTCGGACCAGGAGCGAAGCTGCCCGTCGAGAAGCTCGCGCTTGATCTCCAGACCGACCAGCAGAAAGAACAGGGCCATCAGCCCGTCGTTGATCCAGTGCAGGAGGCTGAGCGGGCCGACATAGGCGTGGAGGGCCGCGAAATAGGCCGGTCCCGCCGGCGAGTTGGCGACGACGAGCGCGAGCGCGGCGCTCGCCATCAGAACGAGACCGCCCCCCGTCTCGCCCCCGAGAAGGGCGCGGAAGGCGGACAAAGGGCGTCGAAGGGGAAAGGGTGGCATGGGCATGGGGCTCCGCCGCTGGCGGCCCGACCAGCGCAAGGAAAACCTGCGCGCCCGCCATGGACCCGCACCCGCCGCCGATATCGCATCGCCCTCCCGCGGGCGCAAGGTTTCGGGAAAAGGCGTCTAGCGATCCCGCTCCATGATCCACTCGACGGCCGGGTCGGGCACGAAACGCCACTTGCGCAAGGGACCGGCCATGACATTGAGATAATACATCTCGAAGCCGTAGGGCGCACCGCACGGGTGGTGGCCTCGCGGCACCAGCACCACGTCGCCGTCATGGACCGCCATGGTCTCGTCGAGTTGGCCGTCGTCGGTATAGACGCGCTGGATGCCGAAGCCGGAGGCCGGGTTCAGGCGGTGGTAGTAGGTTTCCTCAAGGTAGGTGATGCGCGGGAAGTCGTCCTCGTCGTGCCGGTGCGATGGGTAGCTCGACCAGTGGCCGGCGGGCGTGAAGACCTCGGTCACGAGGAGACTGTCGCAGAAGTCCTCGTTCTCCATCGCGACGTTGTTGATGTAGCGCGTGTTGGTGCCCTTGCCGCGCTCGGTGAGCTTGATGCCGTCCGGCCCGATGCGGCGGGCCTCATGGCCGCGCCGTCCGGGTGCAAGGCAGACGGCGATCGTGCAGTCCGTCTCGGCTACCGCCTCCCAGTTCTCCTCGTTCGGCACGTAGAGACAATGCGGAGGGGTGCGCTCGAAGACGCTCATGCGCTCGCCGAGAGTTCCCCAATCGCGCCCCGCCGCGCGGAAGCTTGCCTTGCCTTCGACCATGACGAGGATCGCCTCGTTCGCGCCCGTGGCTTCCGCCGCGCGCTCCCCGGCGCGGAGCCGGTACAGCGAGAAGCCGACATAGCGCCAGCCGGCGCTCTGCGCGGTGATCTCGTGCACCTTGCCGTGCGTGCCTAAGGGGCGGCGCAGGAGCGGCTTGGAGAGAAGCGGCGAGGTCATGGGTCTCAGGCTCCCGGTTCAGCTGTCGGCACGGTCGAGGCCGGTCTCGCGCGCCATGCGCTTCAGGGCCTGGAAGCCCATGTTCTGGTAGCGGAAGGGCTCGGCGACCAGACTGTCCTGCTCGGCCTCGATCACCAGCCAGCCTTCGTATCCGTGCTTGGCGGCGATCGCGAGAACCGGCGCGAAGTCGACGCAGCCCTCCTCGTCGCCCGGCACCGTGAAGGCGCCGCGCCGGACGCCCTCGAGGAACGAGAGGTTCTCCTCGCGGATCTGGCGCGCAATGTCCGGCCGCACGTTCTTGGCGTGGATGTGGGTAACGCGGTCCATGTAGCGCTCGGCGATGTCGGCCGGATCGGCGCCGCCGAAGGTGCAGTGCCCGGTGTCGAGGAGGAGGCGGGTGTGGGGACCCGCCATCTCCATGAAGCGGTGGATGTCGGCGGCCGACTCGATGATCGTGCCCATATGGTGGTGGTAGCCCATCTTCACGCCCTGGCTGGCGGCATGGGCCGACAGCGCCTCGTAGCCACGCGAGAAGTGCTCCCACTCGGCGTCGGTCATGATGGGCCGCTGGTTCACGGGCACGGCGTCGTTGCCGTGCACCGTGTTGGAGCACTCGCAGGCGTTGATGTGGTCGCCGCCCGCATCGCGCACCATGTCGATGAAGCGCTGGAGCGCGGCGATCTCGGTCTCGACGTCGTTGACGAGGAGGTTGGTCGAGTGCCAGCCGGCGGCAAAGCGCAGCCCGTAGGCGCCCAGCGCCGCCTTCAGCGCCGCGCCGTCGTCGGGCATGAGGTGGCCCTTCTCGATGCCGTCGAAGCCGATGCGCCGGCAGTCGGTCAGGCAGTCGTCCAGCGATAGGTGCGCGCCGATCGAATGGTCGTCGTCGTTGGTCCAGGCGATCGGGTTGGTGCCGTAGAGGATCATCGGTATCGGGTCCGGGGAGGAGTTCGGGAAGAGGTCAGTTGACGAGGTTCTGGCGCGACAGGCTCTGGAGGTAGCCCTCGCGGGCCGCCTCGATCGTCGGGGTGCGCCCGACTTCGGGCACGGCGACGTCCCACCAGTGGCCGCCGCCCGCCTCGCCGGGGCCGGGCGCCGGATCGGTGTCGATCACGATCACCGTGGGACGGTCGCGGTCGCGCGCCTCCGCGATCAGGCGTTCGAGGTCGGCGATGCCCTCGGCCTTCACGGCATGGGCCCCCATCGACCCGGCATGCTGGACGAAGTCGATCTCCGGCTGCGCCTCGATGCGCGAGTCGACATAGAGGTTGTTGAAGGGGGCGCCGCCCGTGTGCTTCTGCAGGCGGTTGATGCAGCCGTAGCCCCGGTTGTCGGTGAGAACCACCGTGAAGGGGACGCGCCGCATCACGGCGGTGGCGAGCTCCGAGTTCGCCATCATGTAGGAGCCGTCGCCGACGAAGCAGACGATCTCGCGCTCGGGGAGGGCAAGCTTGGCGCCAAGCGCCCCGGCCAGCTCGTAGCCCATGCAGGAGAAGCCGTATTCCATGTGGTAGCCGCCCTGGCTTGGCTGCCACAGGAGCTTCAGCGCGCCCGGCATGGTGCCGGCGGCGCAGAGCGCGACGGTGCGCTCGGTGGAGGCGCGCTGGACGGCGCCGATCACCTGCGCGTCGGTCGGCAGCTGGTTGGTGCGCTCGGGCGAGGGCGCCGCGCAGTGCCGGTCGACCCTGGCCAGCCAATCGGTGCGCGAGGCCGCGTCGGGCTCGGCCGCGCGGTGGTCCCCGAGCGCCTGCGACAGCTTCTCGAGCCCGACCCGCGCGTCGGCCACCAGCGACACGGCGCCGTGCTTGGCCGCGTCGAAGGGCTGGACGTTCAGCGAAACGAGACGGCGGCCGGGCGCCGAGAACAGCGACCAGGAGCCGGTCGTGAAGTCCTGGAAGCGCGTGCCGACCCCGATCACGAGATCCGCTTGTTCGCACAGCGCGTTGGCGGCGGCCGAGCCGTCGACGCCGGCCGCGCCGAAGTTCATGGGGTGGCTCTGGGGCAGGGCGGACTTGCCAGCCTGCGTCTCCACGACGGGAATGGCGTGGCGCGTGGCGAAATCGGCGAGCGCCGCTTCCGCCTCGCTGAAGATCGTGCCGCCGCCGCACACGATCACCGGGCGCTCGGCGCCGCGCACGAGATCGGCCACCTCGGCCAGCTCCCGCGCGTCGGGTTCGGGACGGCGGATGTGCCAGACGCGCGGCTCGAAGAAGGCTTCCGGCCAGTCGTAGGCTTCGGCCTGCGTATCCTGGCAGAAGGCGAGCGTGACCGGGCCGCAGTTCGCGGGATCGGTCATGACGCGCAGCGCACGGGGGAGAGCGGTCAGAAGCTGCTCGGCGCGCCCGATGCGGTCGAAGTAGCGCGATACCGGCCGGAAGCAGTCGTTGGCCGAGACCGTGCCGTCGTCGAAGTCCTCGACCTGCTGCAGGACCGGGTCGGGGCGGCGGTTGGCGAAGACGTCGCCGGGGATGAGAAGCACCGGCAGGCGGTTCACGTGCGCGAGCGCCGCGGCCGTCACCATGTTGGTGGCGCCGGGGCCGATCGACGAGGTGACCGCCATCGCGCGGCGGCGCTTCCTCGCCTTGGCGTAGGCGATGGCGGTGTGCGCCATGGTCTGCTCGTTCTGGCCCCGCCAGGTGGGCAGCGCGTCGCCGATGCCCTCCAGCGCCTCGCCGAGCCCGGCGACGTTGCCGTGGCCGAAGATCGCCCACACGCCCTCGATGAAGCGCTCGCCCTCCGCCGTCATCTGGACCGAGAGCCAACGCACGGTGGCCTGCGCGGCCGTCAGGCGGATCGTCGTCATCGTGTGCCTCCCGCAGCGCTCGCGCGCGCCTCGTCCCATACCTTGCACAGCCGGGCGAAGCGACGCGACATCTCTTCGATCGCGGTGTCGTCGGCCGTCTCGCCCGTCATCCAGCTTCGCGCGACGTCCCCGAAGATCGTGCGTCCGACCGCAAAGCCCCGCACGAGCGCGAAGCCCGCCGCGACGCGGAAAGAGGCGGCCAGCTCTTCCTCCGGCGCGTCGAGGCCGAGAACCACGATGCCGCGCGTGTGCCGGTCGTTGTCCTCGATCGCCGCGATCGCGTCGGTCCAGGCGGCGGCCGTCTTCAGGGGCTCCAGCTTCCACCAGTCCGGGAAGACGCCGATCTCGTACCAGCGCCGGATCAATTGTCCGCTGGTCCGCTCGTTCACCGGCCCGACCTTCGAGGGGATGATCTCGAGCAGGAATTCGAGCCCGTTGCGCCTCGACGCCTCGAACAGGCGCTTCACCGTCGCCTCCTGGGCCTCGCGCATCTCGGCCGGGTCGTCGGGATGGCAGAAGCAGAGAACCTTCACGACGTTCTCGCGCGCCCATTCCTCCAGCCCGCCGCAGTCGGGGCCGAGTTCGGGCTCGAGCGTCAGGGGGCGCGATCCCGGCCACTCGGCCGGGCGGCCGATCCAAAGCCCGGTACCGGAGGCCGCATGCAGCGCCTTCCGACCGATGCGGTTGTCGCAGAGGATGCCGTAGCCGGGTTGGCCGCCCTGCACACGCAGCGCGGCCTGAAGGCACAGCTCCTTGAAGGCGCCGCCCTTGGCCGGCGTGTAGCCCTCCATCGCCTCCAGCTGCATGCGGTGGTCGAAGGCGAAGACGCGCATCGTCCGCCAGTCGCCATGGCGGTTGGTCGACCAGTGGATCTGCTCCAACTCGGCGTCGTTGCGAAGGTCCGCCCGCTTGACCCCGCGCTTCAGGAAGAAGTCGAGTTCAGTGAGGCTGGGGTAGGCGGGCGTGCAGCCGTGGCGCGAGACGGCGAAGGCGCCGCAGGCGTTGGCGTATTCGAGGGCCTTCGGCCACGTCTCGTCGCCGAGCCAGCCCTTGAGGAGGCCGGCGAAGAAGCCGTCGCCGGCGCCCAGAACGTTGAACACCTCGATCGGAAAACCGGGACCGGACTGCGCGTCGTCGAGGCTGGCCGGAATCTCACCCTCGATCGCGACCGCGCCCTTGGCGCCGCGCTTGCAGACGAGAGCGGCGCCGGAGACCTTCCGCACGGCGCGCAGCGCCTCCAGCGTGTCGGTCGAGCCGCCCGCGATGTGGAACTCCTCCTCCGTTCCGACGATGAGATCGAAGAGGTGCAGGGTCGACTGGAGCTTCTCGGTGACCTTCGCGCTCTCCACGAAGCGGCTCTCGCCCTCGCCGTGGCCCGCCACGCCCCAGAGATTGGGCCGGTAGTCGATGTCGAGCGCGGTGCGAAGCCCGTGCGCCTTGGCAAGGCTCAGCGCCTTCATGACGGCGGCCTCGGTTCGGGGGTTCGACAGATGCGTTCCGGTGACGACGAGGGCTCGCGCGTCCGCCACGAACGCCTCGTCGATGTCGTCCTCGGCCAGGCCCATGTCCGCGCAGTTCTCGCGGTAGAAGATCAAGGGAAAGGAGTCCTCGTCGCGGATGCCGAGGATGACGAGCGCGGTGAGGCGGTCGGGATCGGTCTTGACGCCGCGCACGTCGACGCCCTCGCGCACGAGCTGCTCGCGGATGAAACGACCCATGTGCTCGTCGCCGACCTTGGTGATGACGGCGCTCTTGAGGCCGAGCCGCGCCGCCCCGCAGGCGATGTTGGTGGGGCTGCCGCCGATATACTTGCGGAAGGAGCCCATGTCCTCCAGCCGCCCGCCGACCTGCGCGCCGTAGAGATCGACCGAGGAGCGGCCGATCGTGATGACGTCGAGCGTCGGAGCCATGGCACTCTTCTCCGGAGGGGCTGAAGCGATGGGGAAGGCGGGCGGCGCTCGGTGCGCCGCTCGGGATCTCGTCAGGCGCCGAGCATGTCGGGGGTGACGGCGACGGTCTCGCCGCTCTTGGCCGAGCGGGTCGCGGCCTCGGCGCAGGCGAGCGCGGCGACGCCGTCGCGCAAGGTGACGGGGAAGGCGGACTTGTTCGCCACCGCATGGACGAACGCGGTCCACTCGGTCTCGTAGGCGCGCATGTAGCGCTCCAGGAAGAAGTAGACGGGCTTGGCCGAGGAGGCGCCGTCGGCGGTGATCTTCTCGACCGTGTTTTCGAGGACGTTGCGCGCCGAGAGCAGCCCTTCCGAGCCGAGGAGCTCGACGCGCTGGTCGTAGCCGTAGCCGGCGCGGCGCGAGTTCTTGATCACGGCGATGCGCCCGTCGGCCCAGGTCAGGGTGACGGCCGCCGTGTCGACGTCGCCCGCCTCGCCGATCGCGGGATCGACGAGCGATGAGCCGACCGCGGTCACCTTCTCCGGCGCGCCGCCCATGAGCCAGCAGGCCATGTCGAAGTCGTGGATCATCATGTCACGGAACAGGCCGCCCGAGACCTTGACGTAGGAGACCGGCGGCGGGGCCGGGTCGAAGGAGGTGATCGACAGAAGCTCGGCGCGCCCGATCTCGCCGGCATCGAAGGCGGCCTTGAGGGCCGCGAAGTTCGGGTCGAAGCGGCGGTTGAAGCCGATCATCACGCTGTCGCCGCCGACCGCCTTCTGGCAGGCGAGCGCCCGCTCCAGCGACAGGTCGACGGGCTTCTCGCAAAGGACCGCCTTGCCGGCCCGGCTCGCGCGCTCGATCAGGTCGGAATGAGTGTCGGTCGAGGTCGCGATCAGAACGGCGTCGATCGAGGGGGCGGCCAGGATCTCGTCGATGGTCATGGCCTTCGCGCCGGTCCGCTCGGCCAGCGACGTCGCCGCGTCCGCCACCATGTCGGCGACGGCGACGAGCCGCGAGTTCTTGTCGGCGGCGATGGAGCGGGCATGGACCTGGCCGATGCGGCCCGCACCCAGAAGCGCGACGTTGAGCATGTGATGCGATCCTCGAAGATCAGTGGGAAAGGGTGAAGGCGTCGCGGAAGCGCCGGAGCGCCAGCTCCGAGTCGCTTTCCGGCCAGGCTTCCAGCCCGACGACGCCGCGGTATCCCATGGCATGGAGCGCGCGGGCGATCGCGGGATAATGGATCTCGCCGGTGCCCGGCTCGTGGCGCCCGGGCACGTCGGCGACCTGGATCTCGCCGATCAGCGGCAGGGCGCGTCCGCAGAGTTCGACGAGGTGACCCTCGCCGATCTGCGCATGGTAGAGGTCGAGATTGAGGCGCAGCGACGGGCGGTTCACGGCCTCAACCAGCGCGATCGTATCGGCCGCCCGGGCAAACGGCACGCCCGGGTGGTCCACGGCCTCGTTGAGGTTTTCGAGAACGAAGGTGACACCCTGCTCCTCGCCGAGGTCGGCGATGCGGCGCAGGGTGTCCACCGCCTTCAGCCACATGGCGGGCGTCGCGCCCGAGGACGCGACGACGGGCAGCCCCTTGTCGTCGAGACCCGTGCCGTGAAGGTTGAGGCGCGGGCAGCCGATCTCCTTCGCCACCGGGATGGACTGCCGGGCGGTGCGCAGCAGCTCGTCCGCCCCGGCGTCGTCCGCGAGCGTTCCGCTGACGTAGCCGGTCATCGACGAGAAGCGCGCGCCCGACGCCGCGAGCGCCTTGATGTCATGCTTTCGCCAGTCCCAGATCTCGACCAGGAAGCCGCGCTCGATCAAATGCGCGACGCGCTCCGCGACGGGAAGCTCGCGAAACAGCATCTCCGCGCAGGCGGCGAGTTGGAACGGCTGGGTCATGGCCTGGCGGTTCGGACCGGGACGGCTCGTCATCGCGGCAAGGCGGAGCGGGCGGAAGGGCGCTCGCCCTTCATGACCGCCGGTCGGCGGCGCGCTGAGATCGGGGTGGGTGACATCGGCTTCCTCCCTCGGCCGTCGGCCCGCTTCAAGCGCATCCGGCAGGTCCCGCGAGCGGCGATTCGGGGCCGGCCTGCGGCCGTCCTCCGAAGCCTTCGGGGGCGTCGGGAGCAACGGATATCAGCTTCGGATGAGGATGCAAGGCTTCGTTGCATTTCGGAAGTGAATGAAATTTTCATTCCATAACGGGTGACGTCCTCGGTCGGTCGAGGAGCGCCTCTGCGGGAGGCCGGGCTTTACCTCAGGCGCATGCCGCGCAACATGCCGGCAAGCTTCGGGGTGCTCCACCATCCCGGATTTCCGGGGCTCGCCCCGAGCCGCGCAGCCGTCGAGGACGTTCGATCGATGTCATCAGCAGAGGGTTCCGCCCGTCCCGCACCGCCAGAGGCGATCCCCCGTGACGATGCGCGCGGGCGGCGGCTTCTGGAAGAACTCTTTGCGGCGGCGGTCGCCAGCGCCGATCCGATGCGCGTCCTGGCGCCCGCCCTGCTGGAGCGTCCGCGCGGGCGCTGCGTCGTGGTGGGCGCGGGCAAGTCCGCGGCCGTCATGGCGCGGGCCGTCGAGGAGGCTTGGCCCGACGTCGACCTGTCCGGCGTGGTCGTCACGCGCTATGGCCACGGCGCACCGACGCGCCGCATCGAGGTGCTGGAAGCCGCCCATCCCGTGCCGGACGAGGCGAGCGAGCGCGCCGCGCGCCGCATCATGGCGGCCGTCGCGGGGCTTGGGCCGGACGACCTCGTGCTCGCGCTGATCTCGGGCGGGGGCTCGTCGCTCATGGCGCTGCCCGCCGAGGGGCTGACGCTGGACGACAAGCGGGCCGTGAACCGCCTTCTCCTCGCGTCCGGCCTCGGCATCAACGAGATGAACCAGGTCCGCCGTCGCCTGTCCGGTATCAAGGGCGGGCGCCTCGCCGAGGCCGCGCACCCCGCGCGCGTCGTGACGCTCGTGATCTCCGACGTGCCGGGCGACGATCCGCGCGCCATCGCCTCGGGACCGACCGTCTTCGACCCGGACGCCGGGGCCGACCTTTCGCACCTCGCGGGCCGGCTCGGCCCGGCGCTGCCCGAGGCGGCGCGCCGGCTCCTGACGCGCACGCCGCCGCCCCGCGCACCGTTCTGCTCCGACATCCGCATGATCGCGACGCCGCAGATGGCGCTGGAGGCGGCGGCCGAGGCTGCCCGTCGCCATGGCGTCACGCCGGTGCTCCTCGGCGACGCGCTGGAGGGCGAGGCGCGGGAAGCCGGTGTCCTCTTCGCCGGCATGGCGCGCTCGGTGCGCCGGCATGCGCAGCCGGCGGCCCCGCCGGCCGTTCTCCTGTCGGGCGGCGAGACGACGGTGACGATCGGCGCGGCCGAGCCCGGCCGGGGCGGGCGCAACACCGAGTTCCTTCTCTCGCTCGCCCTGGCGCTCGGCGGCGAGTCCGGCATCAGCGCGATCTCGGCCGACACGGACGGCATCGACGGGACCGAGGACGCGGCCGGGGCCCTGATCGGCCCGGACACGCTGGCCCGCGCCCGACTGGCGGGCCTCGATCCCGCCGCCTTCCTCGCCGGCCACGACAGCTACACGCTGTTCCGGCGGCTCGGCGACCTCGTCGTCACCGGCCCGACGCTCACCAACGTCAACGACTTTCGCGCCGTGCTCGTGCTCGGCTGAACGAGCGTCCTTGTTGGACGATTCCTGGTCTTTGCGTTACGCCGCTCGACGACAGAGCGCTCGCGAACGGGACCTGAACGGGCCGCTGCGGGCGACAAGGGGACCCTGCCGCCGATGACGAAGACGCTTCCGTTCCTGGTCGCCCTTCTCGTCGCGCTCGCCGGCTGCACCTCGCGTCCCTATGCGACGCTGATGCCGGTGTCGGGAACGGTGCCGGGCGCGCATCTCGTCGACATGCTGGTGGCGACGACGCGCGCGCCCTCCGGCGTTCCCGGCGTGGTGTTCGCGGGTGAGCGCGGCCCCGGACTCTCGATCGAGAACATCCTCGTCTCGATCCCGCCGGACGGCGTGCGCAAGCCCGGTGCCGTGATCTACCCCAGACGCAACCCAGGCGATCCCTCGCGCGAGTTCGTCGCCCTCAGGGTCGCCCCGCTCGACGAGGCGGGCGCGCGGGCCTGGTACGACCGGGTCTCCGGCCCGCGCCGTCGGGTCCTGATCTTCGTCCACGGCTTCAACTCGACCTACGAGGAGGCGGTGTTCCGCTTTGCGCAGATCAGCCACGACACGGGCGTCGACGCCGCGCCCATTCTCTTCACCTGGCCCTCGCAGGGGTCGATCTTCGGCTACCTCTACGACAAGGAGAGCGCCAACTACTCGCGCGACGCGCTGGAAGCGGTGATCCGGCAGGCCGCCGAGGACCCGGACGTCGGCGAGGTCACGCTGATGGCCCATTCCATGGGAAGCTGGCTCGCCATGGAGGCGCTGCGCCAATATGCGATCCGCAACGGCGACCTGCCCGGGAAGCTGCGCAACGTGGTGCTCGCCGCCCCCGATCTCGACATCGACGTGTTTCGCGAGCAGCTCAACGAGATCGGTCCCGCCGAGGACCGCATCACCATCTTCACCTCGCAGGACGACCGCGCGCTTCTCGTCTCGCGCCGTCTGTCGGGCGGCGTCCAGCGGCTCGGCGCGGTGGACCTGACGCGGCCCGAGGTGGAGGCCGAGTTCGAGCGGCGCGGCATCACGGTGGTGGACCTCTCCGACATCCGCGCGGGCGACAGCCTCAACCACACGAAGTTCGCCGAGAGCCAGGCCGTGGTGCAGGCGATTGGGCGGCGCCTGATCGCGGGCGACCGGGTGTCGGACTCGCGCCTCAGCCTTGCCGAGACCATCGGCGCGACCGCGATCGGCACGGCGCAAGGGGTCGGCTCGGCGGTCGGGGCGACGCTGACCCTGCCGGTCGCCGTGGTGGACCCGGTCGCGCGCGAGCGGCTCGGCGAGCAGGTCCGCGATACCGGCCGCAGCCTCGGCGGCTCCCTGCTCACCGCGACCGGGCAGTAGGCCGGAACCCGCTAGCCGCCGGACGCGTCGCGCCTGAGGTCCGCGATCCCGAGCGCCAGCGTCATGGCGAGCGCCAGGCTGGCGGACAGCGAGCGGAAGCCCTGGAAGTCGGCCTCCACGACCTCGAACCAGAGGCGGGCGGCCGAGGTGAGCGGGCTGAAGGGACTGTCGGTGATGACGACGAGCGGCACGCCGACGCCCGCCAGCAGGCGCGCATGGTCGACCGTCGCCGAAGCGTAGGGGGTGAAGGAGATGGCGAGCGCGGCGTCGCGCGCGGTGGCGAAGGATAGCGTCTCGGGGTCGGTGCCCATGGGCGAGCCGACCAGGACGTTCTTGATGGCGAGCTTGCCGAGGGCGTAGCTGAGATAGGACGTGACGGGAAAGGAGCGGCGCTGGGCGACGAGATAGACCGTTTCGGCGCCGGCCAGAAGGCGTGTCGCCTCCTCCACGGCCTCGATGTCGATGCGCTCGTGCAACGCGGTGATGGAGCGCGTGGCGCTCTCGCACAGCCCGTCCAGGAAGGCGGCGGACTTGGAGGCGCCCTCGGCCTTGGCGCGCAGCGAGAGCATGCGCTCGTCGTAGTTCGAGACCTGGTTGCGCAGGCGCTCGCGGAACACGGCCTGGAGATCGGTGAAACCCGAGAAGCCGAGCGCCTGTCCGAATCGCACGAGGGCGGACGGCTGCACGCCCGCATCCTCGGCGATCTTGGCGACCGTGCCGAGGGCGATCTCGTCGGGCTGGGCGAGGGCGAAGGTCGCGACCTGCTTCAGGCGCTTGGGCAGGCGCACCGAGCCGCTGGCCAGCCGGTCGCGCAATTCCGCGAAGCTCGTGGGCGGCTCGATCGGGGCGAGGTCCTCGGCCATGGGCATCGGGGGGGTCGATTCCTTGTGCGTGCGCGGCGCATCGAGGACGCGACGCCGCCCTGTTATCGACTATCCCGCTGGAACGCGAAATCCATCCCTTGCGGAAACGGGCGGGATATTCCTCTCTGGTTGTGCTGGGAGGAGGGCGGGATGGCGGACGGGCGGGTGCTGGGTGTCGGGCTGATCGGCACGGGTTTCATGGGCAAGTGCCATGCGCTCGCCTGGAACGCCGTCGGGCCGACGTTCGGGACGATGATGCGGCCGCGCCTCGTTCATCTGGCCGAGGTGGATGCGACACTTGCTCGCCAGAGGGCCGACGAGTTCGGCTTCCTGCGCTCGACCGGCGACTGGCGGGACGTTGTGGGCGACCCGGAGGTCGATGTCGTCTCGATCACCGCTCCCAACCCGTTCCACGCCGAGATGGCGCTCGCCGCCCTTGCGGCCGGCAAGCACGTCTGGTGCGAGAAGCCGATGGCGACCTCGCGCGAGGACGCCCGTGCCATGCTGGAGGCGGCCAAGGGTTCGGGCCGCGTCGCGGCGCTCGGCTACAACTACATCCAGAACCCCGCGATCCGCGAGATGGAGCGCGCCATCGGCGAGGGGACGATCGGCCGGGTGAACCACGTGCGCCTCGAGATGGACGAGGATTTCATGGCCGACGAGGACGCGCCCTTCGCCTTCAAGAACGGCGCGGCCTCGGGCTACGGCGCGCTCGACGACTTCGCGGTCCATCCCTTGTCGCTGCTGTGGCGCCTGGCGGGTCCGGTGGAGGAGGTGATCGCCGACCAGTCCAGGCCCTATGAGAGCCGCGGGGGCCGGGCGGTCGAGACGCACGAGATCGCCTCGGCGCTGCTGCGCCTGTCCGGGGGCGTGTCGGGCACGCTCAGCGTCAATCGTGCCGCCTGGGGGCGCAAGGGCCGGATCGCAGTCCAGGTCTTCGGCTCGCGCGGCACGATCGTCTTCGACCAGGAACGGATGAACGAGTTCCAGATCGCCACGCGCGAGGGCGACGGGCGCCTGGCGGGCTTCCGCACCGTGCTCGTGGGCCCCGCGCACGAGCCCTACGGCCGCTTCGTGCCCGCGCCCGGCCACTCGCTCGGCTTCAACGACCTGAAGGTGATCGAGGCGAATGAGATTCTTGCGGCGATCGATGGCGGGACGGCGCGCCTCGTCGATTTCGAGACCGGCTTCGCGATCGAGGAGGTCGTCCATGCCATGGCGCGGTCCCACCGGGAGCGGCGCTGGGTGACGCTCGGGGACGCCGGCTGAAGCGCCGCCCGCTTGCCCGCCCGGCGAACGGATGCTTAATCTGCGGCCTTCCATTCGAGGTTGCGGACGGAGCCGGGGAGGGCGCATGGTTCGGCTTGGAACGGGGCTCCTGGCGGGCTGGCTGATAGCGGTCTGCGTGGCCGGCGCGGCGTTCGCGCAAGGGGCCGAGCGGCGCATCGTGCCCGCGCCCGGCAGCGACTATTACGGACACGACTACGACATCCTGAAGGATGCCACGCAGGATCTCTGCGAGACGGCCTGCCTGTCCGACAACCAGTGCCGCGCCTTCACCTTCAACACGGCCAAGGGCTGGTGCTTCCTCAAAAGCGAGGCGGGCGAGCTGCGCGCGGCGGCCGGCACGGTGTCCGGTCGCATCGCGGAAGGGGCCGCGCCCGCCGCCGACGAGGCGACCCTGCGCGAGCG
The DNA here is from genome assembly GCF_001463765.1 of Aureimonas sp. AU4. Taxonomy (GTDB): domain Bacteria; phylum Pseudomonadota; class Alphaproteobacteria; order Rhizobiales; family Rhizobiaceae; genus Aureimonas. The sequence goes on from NZ_BBWK01000006.1 coordinate 105,983, forward strand.
CGAGAGCGCACTCTCCTTCCTCGACCGCGAGACGCTGGAGGCCGCGCGCAGCCTGCGCCTCGGACTCGCCGAAGAGGAAGCCGACGCCGCCGCGCCGCGCGGCGAGGCGCTCTGGCCGGCGGCCGACGCGGCGCTCGCCGCGCGCGATTATGCGGGCGCCGCCCGGCTCTATCGCGAGGCGTTGCGGCGCGATCCCTCGTCCGGCCGCGCCTGGCTCGGGCTCGCGCTGGCAAGCCTCGAAGACGCCGATTCGGCGACGGTCTCGGCCTCCACCGAGACGCGCCTCCCGGCCGCCATCAACGCCTTTATCGCCGGCGCGGACGAGCGCGAGCGGTCCGCCGCGCTGGACTTCCTCGGCCGCAGCCTGGCCGCACAGGACAGCTGGCGCGAGGCGATCCGCGCCTATCGCCTGTCGGTCGCGACGCTGGCGCGACCCGAGACGCAGGGGCGGCTCGACGCGGCGGTGGCCGAGCACGGGTTCCGCATTCTCGGCAACTCGGTCGACAACAATGCCAGCTCGCCCCGCATCTGCCTGAACTTCTCGGAGCCGCTGGCGCCCGGCGTGACGGCCGGTGAGGCGGCGGGCGACTACCTTCAGGTCGAGGGCGGCGACACGCTGCCGGTTTCGGCCAGCGGCTCGCAGATCTGCGTCGACGGCGTGCGCCACGGCCAGCGCTACCGGATCGTGGCCCGGCGCGGCATTCCGGCGGCGAGCGGCGAGACGCTGGCGAAGTCCGCCGAGAGCTCGATCTACGTGCGCGACCGCGACCCCTCGGTCCGCCTGTCGGGCAATGCCTACGTGCTTCCGGCCGGCGGCGAGGCGACGATTCCGGTCACAACCGTCAACACCGATACGGTCGAGGCGCGCCTGCTTCGCATCGGCGACCGCGCTCTAGCCGGTGCGGTCGGCGGCAGCCGCTTCCTCCAGCAGCTCGAAAGCTACGACGTCGACCAGATCGTCGCCAACGACGGCGAGGAGGTCTGGAAGGGCGCGGTGGACGTATCCCGCGAGGCCAACGAGGAGGTCGTGACCGCAATTCCCGTGGCCGCGATCCTCAAGGAACAGAAGGCTGGCGTCTATATCCTGTCGGCGAGGGCGAAGAACGCGCGCGCCGAGGACACGACGCCCGCCACGCAATGGTTCGTCCTCACCGACATCGGGCTCGCGAGCTTCTCGGGCGCGGACGGCTTCCACGTCTTCGCCCGCTCGCTCGGCACGGCCGAGCCGCTTGGGGGCGTCCGGCTTCAGCTGGTGGCGGCCAACAACGAGATCCTTGGAAGCGTTGAGACCGACGCGACCGGCCACGCGCGCCTCGCGCCCGGCCTCCTGCGCGGCACCGGCGGCCAGCGCCCCGCGCTCGTGACGGCGACGAGCGGAGACGGGGGCGACTTCGCCTTCCTCGACATGACCGGCGCGCCCTTCGACCTCGCCGACCGGGGCGTCGGCGGGCGGGCGGCGCCCGGCGCGCTCGACGTCTTCCTGACGCCCGAGCGCGGCATCTACCGCGCCGGGGACACGGTCCATCTCACCGCGCTCCTGCGCGAGGCGGGCGGGCGCGCGGCCCTTGGCGTCGGTCCCGTGACCGCGATCCTCAAGCGCCCGGACGGCGTCGAGGACCGCCGCACCGTGCTCCAGGCGCGCGAGGCGGGCGGTCTCGTCTGGGACGTGGGCCTGAGCGGCAGCGCGATGCGCGGCATCTGGACCGCGCAGCTCCTTCTCGACCCGAAACAGCCGGCGATCGGCTCGGCGACCTTCCGCGTCGAGGACTTCGAGCCCGAGCGCATCCGCGTGTCGCTGAGCGTGCCCGAGGGCGCGATCGATCCGGCATCGCCCCCGGCGCTGGGGGTCGAGGTGCGTACGCTGTTCGGCTCGGCCGGCGCGGGGCTCGCCGTTTCCGGCGAGACGATCCTCTCCGCGACCGACCGCATCGAGCGCTACCCCGGCGTGCGCTTCGGCCTCGCCTCGGACCAGCCGACCGCGACGCGCCTGCCCTTTGAGGGCGAGCCAACCGACGAGGAGGGCCGGGGTACGGTGCGGCTTGCGCCCTTCGACCTGCCGGGTACCACCAAGCCGCTCGTCGCCAGCATCCAGCTGCGCGTCGCCGACGTGGGCGGCCGCCCGGTGGAGGAGATCGCCGCGCGGCCCCTGCGGGCGACGTCGGGCCGGCTCGGCATCCGCCCGGGTTTCGAGGGGACGCTCGGTGAGAACGCCGAGGCCGGGTTCGACCTCGTCGCGCTCGATGCCGCGGGCGAGCGCACGGCCCTTGCCGGCGCTCGCTGGGTGCTCGACCGCATCCAGACCGACTACCAGTGGTATTCCGCGAACGGGCGCTGGAACTATGAGGCGGTGCAGCGTCGCGAGCGCGTCGCCGACGGGCGTGTGGACATCGCGGCCGGCGAGCCCGGCCGCGTTTCGCGCCCCGTGCGCTGGGGCAGCTACGAGCTGACGCTCACCGATCCGGCGGGTGCGGCGCTTCCCGCAAGCCTCGCCTTCGAGGCCGGCTGGAGCACCGCGCCGCGCACCGCCGAAACGCCCGACGTGCTCGCGCTGACCCTCGACAAGCCGCGCTACGGCGTCGGAGAGACGGCGCGCGTCCATGTCGAGCCGCGCTTTGCCGGCCGCGCGCAGGTGCTCGTCCTGTCGGACCGCCTCGTGTCGGTCCAGGAGGTTCCGGTGGCGCTCGGCGGCACGGATGTCGAGCTTCCCGTCACGGCCGACTGGGGGCCGAGCGCCTATGTCACCGCCGTGGTCTACCGGCCGATGGATATCGAGGCGCGGCAGATGCCGAGCCGGGCCATCGGCCTCGCCCATGCGGCCGGCGATCCGGGCGATGCGAAGCTCGCGCTGAGCGTGGACACGCCGGAACAGGCGCGCCCGCGCGAGCCGCTGGAGGTCGCGGTGCGGCTTGCCAACGCGCGGCCCGGCGTGCCCGCCTTCGTCACGCTGGCGGCGGTCGATGTCGGCATCCTCAACGTGACCGACTTCCAGCCGCCCGCGCCGTCCGAGTTCCTGTTCGGCCAGCGGCGGCTCGGCGTCGAGATCCGCGATCTCTACTCGCGCCTCATCGACCGCATGCAGGGGGCGCCGGGCGCGGTGCGCTCGGGCGGCGATGCCGGCGCCTTCGGCGAGCGTCCGCCGCCCATGGACCAGCTCGTCGCGCTCTTCTCGGGCATCGTGGCGGTGGATGCGGACGGCGTGGCGCGCGTGCGCTTCGACGTGCCCGACTTCAACGGCACTCTGCGCCTGATGGCGATCGGCTGGAGCGAGGGAGGCGTCGGCGAGGCGAGCCGCGACGTCGTGGTGCGCGATCCGGTGGTCGCGCAGGTCAGCCGCCCGTCCTTCCTCAGCCCCGGCGACCGCTCGCGCATCGCGGTCGACCTCGACCACGTGGACGGACCCGCCGGCGAGATCGCGCTGACGCTGGCCGGCACGGACGGATCGCTGCGCCTCGGCGAAGGGGCGTCCGCGACGCTGGATCTCGCCGACCACGGCCATGCGCGCCTCAGCGTTCCGGTCGAGGCCGTCTCGGCCGGGGCGGGCGAGCTTGAGCTGGCGATGACGACGCCGGGCGGCGAGCAGCTGGTGAAGCGCTTCGCCCTCCCGGTGCGCTCGATCCAGCCGCGCGACCTGCGCAAGAGCCGGTTCGAGATCGCGGGCGGGGGCGGACAGCTCGCGCTCGATCCCGCGCTTCTCGCCGACTTCCAGCCCGGCACCGGACGACTGACGCTCTCGGTGACGAGCCTCGGCGGCTTCGACGTGGCGGGCGTCGTCGCGAGCCTCGACCGCTATCCCTATGGCTGCACCGAGCAGCTGACGAGTAGAGCCCTGCCGCTCCTCTACCTCGACGAGACGGTGCTCGCCGCCGGCCTGCCAGGCGCGGGCGCCGAGGACCTTCGGGCGCGTGTGACGGGGGCGATCGGGGCCGTTCTCGCCAACCAGGATTCGTCGGGCGCCTTCGGCCTCTGGGCGCCGGGCGGCGGCGACCTGTGGCTCGACGCCTATGTCACCGACTTCCTGTCGCGCGCCAGGGAGCGGGGCTACGACGTGCCGGCGGAGGGGCTGACGCTCGCGCTCGACAACCTCGCCAATCAGGTCGCCTATCTCGGCGACACGCCGGATTGGGACCGGGCCTCCTATGCCTACTACGTGCTCGCGCGAAACGGCCGTGCCGCGATCGGCGACCTGCGCTACACCGCCGACAACGAGGCCGCCCGCTTCCGTTCGCCCCTCGCGCAGGCCCAGCTCGCCGCAGCCCTCGGCTTCTATGGCGACCGGCTACGCGCCGAGGCGCTGATGCGCCAGGCCGCCGAGGCCGCCGGGCGGGGCGCGTCCGATGCGCCCTCGCGCTCCGACTACGGAAGCCCCTTGCGCGACGGGGCGGGCGTCCTGACCCTGGCCCTGGAGACGGGGCAGGAGGGCGTGGACCTTCGCGCCCTCGTGCGCCGCGTCGGCGAGGAGCGCGCCGCGCGCCGCCATACCTCGACGCAGGAGGACGTCTGGTCGCTGCTCGCCGCCCATGCCGCCCTGGAGCGCAGGCCCCCGAGCCTTGCGATCGACGGCGTGGAGCGCAGCGGAGATTGGAGCGCCTCGCTCGATCCGGCGGCGCTGGCGACGGGCGCGCCGCGCATCGAGAACCGCGGAGCCGAGCCCGTCTCGGCGTCCGTCACCGTGTCCGGCGTGCCGCGGCTCGCGCCGCCGGCCGAGGCCTCGGGCTACGAGATCACGCGGCAATACTACACGATGGAGGGCGAGGAGGCCGACCCGAGCGCGATCGCGCAAGGCGATCGGCTCGTGGCCGTGGTCGAGGTGCTGCCCGTGGATCGCGCGGCCGCAAGGCTGATGATCGACGATCCGCTGCCGGCGGGCTTCTCGATCGACAACCCGGCCATCCTCAAGGGCGGCGACCTCGCCGCGCTCGACTTCCTCGACCTCAGCGAGGATGCGGCCCATACCGAGTTCCGCTCCGACCGCTTTCTCGCGGCGGTCGACAAGACGGAAGGAGAGACCGGCGCCTTCCGCTTCGCCTATGTCGTACGCGCGCTCTCGCCGGGCGAGTTCGTCCATCCGGCGGCCGTCGTCGAGGACATGTACCGGCCCGAGCGGCGCGGGCGCACCGACGAGGGGCGCGTGTCGGTCGTCGGGCCGGTGCGCTAGGGCGGCGCGATGCGTCGCTGGCAGGGGCTCGCGCTGGCGGGCGCGACGCTCGCGCTGGCGCTGGGCGCCGGCCTCTGGACGCTCGACCGCGAGGTCGCGCACCGGGCCGGGCGCATCCGCGAGCCCGAGACCGGCATGGTGGTGGAGGCGCGCGACGGCGCGATGCTGCGTGCCTTCGCCGCCTCGGACGGGCGCTGGCGCCTGCCCGCCACCGAGCGCGACGTCGATCCGCGCTTCCTGCGCATGCTGGAGGGTTGGGAGGACAAGCGCTTCCGCTCCCACTCCGGCATCGATCCGGTGGCGCTTGCCCGCTCGGCCTGGAGTTCCCTCCGGCAGGGGCGGCTCGTGTCGGGCGGCTCGACGCTCACCATGCAGACCGCGCGGCTCCTCGATCGCCTGCCGACCGGCAGCTGGCGGGCGAAGGGCGACCAGTTCCTGGGCGCCCTCGCGCTGGAGCGCGCGCTCGGCAAGGACGGGATAATCGATCTCTACCTGCGCCTTGCGCCCTATGGCGGCAACATCGAGGGCGTGCGCGCGGCGAGCCTCGTCTGGTTCGGCCACGAGCCGCGCCGGCTGACGGCCGGCGAGGCGGCGCTTCTGGTCGCCCTGCCGCAGAGCCCCGAGCGGCTGCGCCCCGACCTTCACGCCGACCGGGCCCGGGCCGCGCGCGACCGCGTGCTCGCCCGCATGGCTGAGATCGGCGTCCTGTCGCCGGAAGAAGCGGACGCTGGCCGCCGCGAGGCGGTTCCCGCGCGCCGGCGCGAGATGCCGATGCTCGCCGCGCACGCCGCGCAGGCCGCGCACGACCGGGCGCTGGCGGCGCACGACACCCGGCCGTCGCGCCTGACGATCGACGCCGCGCTGCAGGCGCGCCTCGAAGCCTATGCGCGCGAGAAGGCCGCGAGCCTGCCCGCGCCCGAGAGCCTCGCCCTTCTCGTCAGCGACCACCGCACCGGCGAGATCCTGGCGAGCGTCGGCTCGCCCGACCTTCTGGATGCCGCGCGCGACGGACATGTCGACCTGACGCTCGCGCCCCGCTCGCCGGGTTCGACGCTGAAACCCCTGATCTACGGCATCGCCTTCGAGCGCGGCGTCGCTCATCCCGAATCCCTGATGGACGACAGGCCGCGCTCGTTCGCCGGCTACACGCCGGACAATTTCGACCACCTGTTCGAGGGGACGCTGACCGCCCGCCGCGCGCTCCAGCTGTCGCGCAACCTGCCGGCCGTGGAGCTCCTGTCGGCGGTCGGCCCTTCGCGGCTCGTCGACCGGATGCGCCGCGCGGGCGCCGCGCCCGAACTCGGCAGCCGCACGCTGCCGGGGCTCGCCATCGGCCTCGGCGGCCTCGGGCTTTCGCTCGCGGATCTCGTGCGCATCTACGGCGGCATCGCCAATGGCGGCGTCGCCGAGCCGCTGCACATCGTCGCCGAGCCGAACGGGCGAGGGGCGGTGGGCGCTCGTATCCTCTCCGCGCAGGCGAGCTGGTATCTCGCCTCGATCCTGTCCGGCGCGCAGACGACCGTGAAGAGCTCGCCCGGCACGATCGCCTTCAAGACCGGCACCTCCTTCGGCTATCGCGACGCCTGGACGCTCGCCTTCGACGGGCGGCACGTGGTGGGCGTCTGGCTCGGGCGCCCGGACGGCGCGCCGGTGCCGGGGCTGATCGGGCAGGAGGCCGCCGTCCCCGTGATGCGCGACGTCTTCGCGCGCATCGGCCCGCCCGTGCCGCTGCCAAACCCGCCGCCCGGCATCCTGACGGACGCGCGCCGGCTGCCGCCCGCCATGCGGCGCATCGAGCCGGGCGGCCCGGCGGCCGGGGCGCCCGATGGGCCGGAGATCGTGTTTCCGCCGCGCGGCGCGCATATGGAGCTGGCGGGCGGCGGGGCCGGGCTGGCGCTGAAGCTGCGCAGCGGGCGACCGCCCTTCACCTGGTATGTCGACGGACGCCCGGCGTTCAGCGGCCTCTACGCCCGGGAGGCCAACTGGCGGCCCGACGAGCCGGGCTTCGTCACGATCTCTGTGGTGGACGCGGCGGGCGCGGCCGCGACGACGCGCGTCTTCGTGGAATAGGAGCGGTTCGACGCCGTGGTGAAGGCCATCGGCCCTAGGCGGCCGATGGGCGTCGTGGCATGGGAGGGCTCGCCCCGGCGGATGGATGGATCGCGATGGAGCCCACAAGACCCAAGACGCTCGTGACCGCGGGCGAGATCGTGGTCGAGATCATGGCGACCGAGGTCGGGCAGAGCTTCCTGGAGCCGGGCCCGCTGGTCGGCCCCTTTCCGTCCGGTGCGCCGGCCATCTTCATCGATCAGGCGGCCCGGCTCGGCCAGCCCTGCGGCATGATCGCGGCGGTGGGCGACGACGACTTCGGCACGCTCAACATCGAACGGCTCCAAGCCAGCGGCGTCGACATCTCGGCCATCGAGCGCATTCCGGGCGTGCCGACCGGCACCGCCTTCGTGCGCTATGCCAGCGACGGCAGCCGTGCCTTCGTCTTTAACATCCCGCTCAGCGCCTCCGGCCACATTCGCATCACGGACGGCGGACGGGCGCTCCTGGAACGCGCCGACCATGTCCACGTCATGGGCTCCTCCCTGTTCTCGCCTGCCGTCGTCGCGGTCGTGCGCGAGGCGATCGGGCAGGTGAAGGCACGCGGCGGTACCGTGTCCTTCGATCCCAACATCCGGCACGAGATGCTGGAGCGGCCCGGCATGCGCGAGGCGCTGCGCGAGATCCTGTCGGCCTGCGACCTCTTCTTGCCGAGCGGCCCTGAGCTCTTCCTGTTCACGCAGGCGCGGGACGAGGCGGGGGCGGTGGCCGAGCTCCTGCGGGGCGGCATCCGCGCCGTCGTCGTCAAGCGCGGCGCGGAGGGCGCGAGCTATCATGACCACTCGGGACAGGTGGAGGTCCCGGCCTTTCCCGTCCGCGAGGTCGACCCGACCGGTGCCGGCGACTGCTTCGGCGCGGGCTTCGTCTGCGCCTGGCTGCGGGGCGCCTCGCCGCGCGAGGCCCTGACGCAGGCCAACGCCTGCGGCGCGCTCGCGGTCGGCGCCAAGGGGCCCATGGCGGGAACCGGAACCGCCCGAGACGTCCACGCCCTGATCGCTTCTCAGAAGGAGGTCCGCCCGTGACCACCGCGACCGACCGTTTCGCCCGCATCGCCCAGCGCTTCCGCGCGGGCGAGGATGCCGGCATCTGCTCCGTCTGCTCGGCCCACCCGGTCGTGATCGAGGCCACGCTGCGCCACGGCCTGCGGCGCGGCACGGACGTCCTGATCGAGGCGACCTGCAACCAGGTCAACCAGGACGGCGGCTATACCGGCATGACGCCGGCCGACTTTCGCCGCTTCGTCGAGCGCATCGCGGCCAAGGTCGGCTTCCCGCTCGACCGGCTGGTTCTGGGCGGCGACCATCTCGGACCCAATCCCTGGAAGGCGCTCGAACCCGAAGAGGCGATGGGCCGGGCCGAGGTGATGATCGCGGCCTTTGCGGAGGCCGGCTTCACGAAGCTGCACCTCGACACCTCGATGGGCTGCGCGGGCGAGCCGGCCGCGCTCGCCGACGAGGTGGTGGCGGAGCGCGCGGCGCGCCTGGCGTCGCGCGCCGAGCGGGCCGTGGACGGGCGCGGTGGCAGCCGGCCGGTCTATGTGGTCGGCACCGAGGTTCCGGTGCCGGGCGGCGCGTTCGAGGCGCTGGACCATCTCGCGGTCACGACGCCGGACGCCGCGCGCCGCACGATCGAGGTCCACCGCGAGGCTTTCGCCAGGGCCGGCCTTTCCAGCGCCTTCGGGCGCGCGGTCGCGGCCGTGGTGCAGCCGGGCGTCGAGTTCGGCAACAGCGAGGTCGTTGTGTTCGAGCCCGAACAGGCCGAGGCGCTCTCGGCGGTGCTCGGCGATCTGCCGGGTTTCGTGTTCGAGGCCCATTCGACCGACTACCAGCCGGTCGAGGCGCTGGCTGCGCTGGTGCGCGACGGCTTCGTGATCCTCAAGGTCGGCCCCTGGCTCACCTTCGCGCTGCGCGAGGCGCTCTACGGCCTTGCGGCGGTGGCCGAGATCCTCGCGCCCGAGCCGGGAGCCGAGACGCTGCCCGAGACGATGGAGCGCGTCATGCTCGCCTCGCCCGACAACTGGCGGAAGTATTATCCCGGCTCGCAAGCCGAGCAGCGCATCCAGCGGCACTACTCGTTCAGCGACCGCATCCGCTACTACTGGCCGGAGCCGGACGCGCAGGCGGCGGTGGACAGGCTGATGGCGCGTTTGGGCGATGCCGAGATCCCGCGCCCGCTCGTCAGCCAGCATCTCGGCCAGCTCTACGCGATGGTGGAGCGGGGAGCGGCCGAGCCGCGCGCCCACGCGCTCCTTCTGGCGAGTGTCGAGCGCGTCCTCGACATCTACGCCGACGCGATCGCGGCCGCGCGCCGCCCGTAGGCGCGGACCGCCGGCCGCAAGGCCCGCTGTTGGAACCACGACCCGGTTCGGTGGTTGGTCGCGCGACCACCAAAACCGGAGTTTTCCGCATGGCATATATCGAGGCGAAGGACGGCACGCAGCTGCACGTCAAGGACATGGGGCAGGGCCGTCCGGTCGTGCTGATCCACGGCTGGCCGCTGACCGGCGACATGTTCGAGTACCAGACGCTGGCGCTGCTGGAGGCGGGCTTCCGCGTCATCACCTACGACCGTCGCGGCTTCGGCCAGTCGGGCCATCCGGCCACAGGCTACGACTACGACACGTTCGCCGACGACCTCGCCTCGGTCCTGGAAGGGCTGAACCTCAACGACGTGTCGCTCGTCGGCTTCTCGATGGGCGGCGGCGAGATCGCCCGCTACCTCGGCCGCCACGGCGCCTCGCGCGTTTCGAAGGCGGTTCTGGTCGCCTCGGTCGCGGGCTACCTCCTGAAGGACGACACCAACCCGGACGGCGTCGACGCCAGCGTCTTCGAGGACATGAAGCTGCAGATCCGCAAGGACCGCTTCGCCTTCCTCCAGAGCTTCGCCAAGACCTTCTACGGCGTCGGCCTGATCTCGAGCCCGGTCAGCCAGGGCATTCTCGACTGGAGCTTCATCCTCGCCGTCATGGCGAGCCCGAAGGCCACCGTCGACTGCGTGGACGCCTTCGGCAAGACGGACTTCCGGCCCGACTTCAAGGCCTTCACGATTCCGACCCTGGTGATCCACGGAACGGGCGACAAGACGGTGCCGATCGACCCCACCGGACGCGCCGCCGCCAAGGCGATCCCGAACAGCAAGCTGATCGAGTACGAGGGCGAGCCGCACGGCCTCTTCGCCACCGCGCCCGAGCGCCTGAACGACGACCTTCTGGCCTTCCTGCGCTAGATCCGCCGGCACCGGCCGGGCGCCCGTCGCCCGGCCGGTGCCGATCTCTTCGTCAGCCCGGCAGGACTTCGTAACGCAGGTGAACCGCGCCGTGGTCGAGCCGGTCGCAGCCGATCAGCCGAAGCTGCACGCGACCCTTCAAACCGCCCGGAAAGGCGACGATGCCCTGGACGTCGAGGTCGGCGTCGAGCGCCGGGGCGACGACCACGCTGAGCTCCTCCACGAGGCCGGCGGCGAGAAACGCGCCGTTGATCTCGGCGCCGCCTTCCAGAAGCAGCTGCGACACGCCGAACTCGCGCTTGAGGACCGCAAGCGCGGCGCGCAGGTCGATGTCCGGCGTTTGCGAGACGATGTAGGACACGCCGTCGGCCACGAGTTCGGCCAGATGCGCGTCCGCGACGCCGCTGCCCAGAACCGCGACCGCGTGGTCGCCGCCGATCTCGCCGGCGCGATAATGAACGCGCCCGCCCCGGTCGAAGGTGACGGCGATGGCCTTGGCGTCGCGCCTCGCGATGTGATGGGGGCGCGGCGGCGGCTCGAAGGCGGCGGGCGGATGCGGCTCGCCCTTCGCCATCTCCTGCATCGTGGCGCGCCCGACGATCCAGCCCTCGCCGCCATAGCTGTCGTGCAGGCCCTCGGTGAGCCGGCTCCAGTCCTTCACGACCCCGTCCGGGCTCGCGGTGAAGCGGCTGGGATGCAGGCGTCCATCGATCGAGGTCACCATGTGGCAGACGATCCGGGGAAGCTCGCCCGAAGCACCTCCGCGCGCCGTGCCGGACCCTGCCGCGCTGCCTGTCGTCATCGAGCTACCCTTCGCCTTCGGCAGCTCCATTGCCGCCCCGTGGGACGGCCAACGCCCCGGTGGCGGAACGGTTCACGCCGCCGGCGCCCGCTACTTGCGCTGCCCGGCGCGGGGCGCTTTCAGGAGGGTGCCCGACACCTCGGCTCCGGCATCGTGCGGCAGGACAAGGAAGCGCAGCGAGGTCAGGATGCCGACCACGCCCATGACGCCGAGGGCGGCCTGGAAGTCGGGCAGCGTCGCCTCGGCCTCCATGGTGCCGGCGCCGGTAAGGACGCTGAGGCGGATCAGGAGCGCCGCGCCGGCCACCGCCAAGAGCACCGAGAGCTGCTGCGTCATGGACGAGAAGGTTGTCGCAGCCCCGCGCTCGCGCGGCTCGACGTCGGCGAAGGTGATGGTGTTGAGCGCGGTGAACTGCATCGACCGCGTGAGGCCGGCCACGAACAGGAGCGCCAGCAGGAGAAGGCGCGGCGTCTGCCCGTCGACGAGGGCGAAGGCCGCGACCGCGCCGGAGGCGAGGATGCCGTTGGCGACGAGAAGCGTGCGGAAGCCGAAGCGCCGCAGCGTGCGGGTGGTCGCGACCTTCATGGCGAGGTTGCCGAGGAAGTAGACCAGCATCAGCGAACCGGTCTCCACCGCGCTGAGCCCCATGCCGACCTGGAACAGGAGCGGCAGGAGGAAGGGCGTGGCGTTGATCACCATGCGCGCCACGGTTCCCGTCACGAGCGAGGACATGGCGAAGGTCTGCGTCGCAAGGACGCGCAGGTCCACGAGCGGATGGGGCGCGCGGCGAAGGTGCCGCACGGCCAGCCCGCCGAGGGCGAGGCCGAGAAGGGTCAGGAGGGCGGCCGGGATGCCGGCATCCTGCGACAGGAACTCCAGCCCGACGAGGATCAGCGCGAGCGCGGCCGAGGTCCAAAGGAAGCCGAGGCGGTCGAAGGGGCGCGCGGGCTCGCGGTCGCCGCCCTGCAGAAACAGGAGCGTGAGCGCGACGCCGACCGCGCCGATCGGCAGGTTGAGAAGGAAGTTCCAGCGCCAGCCCGCGTGGGTCGTGATCCAGCCGCCGAGCACCGGCCCGATCACGGGCGCGATGAGGGCGGGCCACGTGATCAGCGCGATGGCGTCGACGAGTTCGGATTTCGGCGTGTTGCGCAGGACGATCTGGCGCCCGACCGGCGTCATCAAGGCGCCGCCGATCCCTTGCGCGATGCGCGCGGCGGCGAACGTCCACAGCCCCTCCGCCATGGCGCAGGCGAGCGAGGATAGGGTGAAGAGCACGATCGCGCCGAGAAAGACGTTGCGCGCGCCCCAACGGTCGGCCAGCCAGCCCGCCGGCGGGATGCAGACCGCCATGGCGAGAAGATAGGCCGTGAAGCCGACGTTGAGGCTGACCACGTCGGTGCGGAAGTCGGCCGCCATGGCGGGCAGCGAGGTCGCGATGATCGTGCCGTCCAGCGCCTGCATGAAGAAGGCCACCGCCACGATGGCCGCCATGAGGCGCGGCCGGGCAACGGTGGTGCTGTGCGAAGCGGTCGCGGTCATGGCGCGGCTCGATCCCCCCTTTCGGCCTCTTGCGCGGGCCGTGCCGTCTTCTGCGCCCCATCGGCCGGGAAGGAAAGGAAAACTTACGAACCGCCGGCGACGGTCAGTGCGGAAGATCCCGCGCCAGGACGTCGATCGCGTCCACCACCGAGGTGGGCCGGTAGGGCTTGCTCAGGAACACGCCGTGTTCGGGCAACTGGCCGGTCTCGACCCGGACGTGGCCCGAGGTGACGATGATCGAGACCGGAGGCCAGCGCTCGCGCACGGCATGGGCGAGCTTCAGGCCGTCCATCGTGCCCGGCATGTCGATGTCGGTGAAGAGGATGCGGATGTCGTCGTGCCGCTCGAGCAGCGCGAGGGCCTGTGCGGCATGGGCCGCGCCGTAGACCGTGAAGCCGGCATCCTCGATCATGTCCACGGCGTCCATCAGCAGCAGCGGCTCGTCCTCGACGACGAGGATGCCGATGCGCGATCGATCGAAGGGTTTGGGCAGGTCCGTCATGCTGGCTCGTCAGGCCGGCCGCTCGCGGTGAGCGAGCCGTTCATGGTGTAGATAAGGCCGGATGGTTCATATTGGCTTGCGGCAGATCCGCCGAAGTAGCTCGGCACGATGCGCTCGGTGAGCTTCGACCCGAAGCCCTGGCGCGCCGGCGGCACGACCGGCGGGCCGCCCCGCTCCTCCCACTTGAAGGTGAAGCGAAGCCCCGGCCCGACGCTCCACCGCACGGCGACGCGGCCCTCGTCGGTGGACAGGGCTCCGTACTTCACCGCGTTGGTCGAGAGTTCGTGGATGGCGAGCGCGAGACCCAGCGCCTGCTGCGCCTCGACGCGCGCCGGCGGCCCCTCGATCGTGACGCGCTCCGCGTCGGCGCAATGGGGCGCGACCGAGGCGGCGACCACGGCCGCGACGTCCGAGGCCGCCCAGTCCGTCGCCGTCAGGACGTCCTGCGCGCTGGCCAGCGCCTGGATGCGGGCGGACGCCTTTTCCGAGGCGTCGCGCGTATCCAGCGCGTTGCGCAGGCTTTGGGAGACGACCGCCTGCACCATGGCCAGCGTGTTCTTCATGCGGTGCGAGAGTTCGCGCTGGAGCACGGCCTGCTGTCGAACGCGCGCCTGCTGGTCCTCCAGAAGCGCCTTCTGGCGCGTCAGCAGCGAGCGTGTCTGCGCGCGCTCCGCCCGAAGGCCGCGTACCGCCCCGTGCGCGACCTGGATCAGGAGGATGTCGACGCTGACGACGCCGACATAGAAGAGAAGCGCCACCAGCACCGAGGCGTTCAGCGTGATGGCACCGGCGGGTGGGATGAACCAGTACCAGGCCGACAGGCCCGACAGGACGGCGCAGGCGATGCCAGGCCAAAGGCCGCAGAAGAAGGCGGTCAGGATCACCGCCGGAAAGAAGGTGAGGTAGGGAAAGCCCGCGGGCAGGACGTGGTCGGACGCGAAGCGCGCGCCGAGCGCGACCAGGAAGGCGATGGCCGAAAGGCTCCAGGCCGCAAGCGGCGACGACGCGATACGCTCCGCCCAGACGAATGCCTTCATTCCCGCCAACCCCGAATCGCCCTTCGCCCCCCGGGCCGAGCGTCTAGCGCCTGCAGCGCCGCCGGGCCACCGCTGCATCGTTGCCCGTCGAACTTGGCGCCGTCGGGCAGGGAGCGGGGGCGCCGGGAGGCGACCGCGTGTTCTTCTCGCCCTAGCTTGCGGGAACATGGAGGAGCGACTTTGGCCTGTTGGCGTCGTCACGCTGTCGCCACGCGGCAACCCTAGGGGCGTTGGGATCGAAGCGCCGAGAAAAAGGGCTCGAACCATGATCCGGACGCTCGCCGTCTCCGGCTACCGCTCGCTGCGCGACCTCGTGCTTCCTCTCGAGCAGCTGACGGTCGTCACCGGGGCCAACGGCAGCGGCAAGACGAGCCTCTACCGCGCGCTGCGCCTCCTTTCCGAGATCGCCCAGGGACGGCTCGTCGCCTCGCTCGCGGCGGAGGGCGGCCTGACGTCGGTGCTGTGGGCTGGGCCGGAGCGCATCGGTCGCGACATGCGCGAGGGTCGCCATCCCGTGCAAGGGACCGTGCGCCGGGGGCCGGTCAGCCTCCGGCTCGGCTTCTGCGACGATCGCTTCGGCTACGCGCTCGACCTCGGCATGCCTAGCGCCGAGAACCCGTTTCCGCTTGACCCGGCCATCAAGCGAGAGGCCATGTGGACCGGCGGTCGGCTCTCCCACGCCTCGCTCTTCGCCGATCGCCGCGGCGGGCTCGTGCGCCTGCGGGGCGCCACCGACGGCGCCTGGAAGGAGGCGGCGCACGACCTTTCTCCGTTCGATTCCATGGTGACCCATTGCGCCGACCCCGCGAACGGCGCCGAGCTTCTCGCGCTGCGCGAGCGCCTGCGCGACTGGCGCTTCTACGATGCGCTGCGCACCGATCCGGCCGCGCCCGCGCGCCGGCCGCAGGTGATGACCTACACGCCGGTTCTGGCAAGCGATGGCGCGGACCTTTCCGCCGCGATCGCGACGATCCGCGCGATCGGCGACGGCGAGGCGCTCGACGAGGCGGTGGACGGCGCCTTTCCCGGCTCGCGCCTCGAGGTCGAGCCCGGGGCAGGTCTGGCGCTGCGCCAGCACGGGCTCCTCAGGCCGTTGCGCCCGGCCGAGCTGTCGGACGGAACCTTGCGCTTCCTGCTCCTGTGCGCGGCGCTCCTCTCGCCGAGGCCTCCCGAGCTGATGGTCTTGAACGAGCCGGAGGCCAGCCTCCATCCCGACCTCATGGCGCCGCTCGCACGTCTTCTCCGGCGCGCGTCCAGGGCCTGCCGCATCGTCGTGGTGAGCCACAACGCCGCGCTGATTGCGGCGATCGGGCAGGAGGGGGAGTCGGGTGAGATCCGCCTCGAGAGGAGCTTCGGCGAGACCACCGCGCCGGGCGTGGAGCCGCCGCGATGGGAGTGGCCGAAGCGCTGAAGCGAGACGTCCTCAGCGCCCGGTGGCGGCAGCGTAGTTCCGCGAGACCTGCGTCCAGTTCACCGCGTCCCACCATGCCTTCAAATAGTCCGCGCGGCGGTTGTTGTACTTGAGGTAGTAGGCGTGCTCCCACACGTCGTTGCCGAGCACCGGAGTTCCGCGCGTCTCGGCGACGTCCATCAGCGGATTGTCCTGGTTCGGCGTCGAGGTCACGGCGAGCTTGCCGTCAGCGCCCACGATCAGCCACGCCCAGCCCGAGCCGAAGCGGTCCGCTCCGACCTTGTCGAAGGCCTCGCGGAAGGCGTCCATCGAGCCGAACGAGGCCTCGATCGCCGATGCGAGCTCGCCGGACGGCTCGCCGCGCTGGCCCTCCGGCGCCATGAGGCGCCAGAAGAAGCTGTGGTTCCAGTGGCCGCCCGCGTTGTTGCGGACCGCCGCCGAACGCTGGCCGGCGGTCGCCACGAGTTCCTCCAGCGTCAGGCCGGACAGGGCGGCATCGCTCTCGACCGCCTTGTTGAGGTTGGTGACATAGGCCTGATGGTGCTTGGAATGATGCAACTCCATGGTCTTCGCGTCGATCACGGGGTCGAGCGCGTCGTAGGCATAGCCGAGCGCGGGCAGCGCGAAGGGCGCCTTCGCCAGCGCCTGGTCCTGCGCCTGGTCCTGCGCGGCCGGCTGCGGGTTCGCGGCTTGCGCGTGGGCCGGTGCGGCCTGCGCGAGGCTGAGGGTCGCGGCGAGCGCGACGAGCGGGAGGGCGGATCGGACCGTCGGCATGGATCAACGCTTTTCGTGGGGTGGATCGTCGGGAAGCCAATGTGTCCGAGCCGGGCCACGTTGCAAAAACAACTCGTGATCCGTTCGCGAGGTGGCGGTACCGGAACGACGCCAAGGTCTTGCGCGAACGTGCATCCGAACCAGATAGCCCCATAGCGTGGAAACGAATGAGCGTTCTCAGGCTGGAGAACGCTTCGGCGGCAGCGGTGCCTCATGGATGGGCATTGCGTGTCCGGCCGTGTTAGGACGCCACCCCATCGAAGCCATGCCCCCGTGTGCCCCGGGGCGTGTTCGGGCGCAGTGCCGCAGGCCCGGGCGACGGCTTGCGCGCGCGGCGCCCCAGACTTATTGCCTGTCCAAGGAAAGGCCGGCCGTGCAAGAACCATCGATTCCGTTCGAGCTGCGGAACTACTTCGAGCACTCGAACATCGCGCTGGCGCTTGCCGCCGCCGAGGAAGACAACCCGCTGGTTCTCGTGAACGAGAAGTTCCGCTCGCTCACGGGCTACGCGGACGAGGACGTGATCGGCCGCAACTGCCGCCTCCTGCAGAAAGACGCGGACAACAGCGAGGCGCGCCGGCGCATCCATGCCTTCCTGGAGGGCGACGCGCAGGCGAGCGTTCGCACGCCCATCATCAACTTCCGCAAGAACGGCGAGCCCTTCGTCAACCTTCTTTACATGTCGAAGCTGCGCGACCGCTCGGGGCGCGTGCGCTTCCTGTTCGCCTCGCAGTACGACGTCAGCCGCTCCCACCCCGAGCGGCTTGCCGAGTACGATGCGGAGCTCGCCAAGACCCTGTCGCGCATGAGCCCCGTCCTGTCCGAAAACGGCATCGTCATCGAGGGCACGCTGATGGCCATCGCCAACGCCGCCTCGATGATCGCCCAGGCCAAGGTCACGCTGTCGGACCTCGACGGTCCGGACCTCGCCTGAGAACCTGGAAAGAACGCCGAGTGGACACCTCGAACACCATGCCCGACACCCCGGACGCGTCGGTTCCGATCCTCGGACCCGTCGTCGGGATCGGCGCGTCGGCCGGTGGGCTCGAGGCGTTGCGCGAGATGCTGTCGGGCGCGCAGCTGCCGACGGGCATGAGCTTCGTCGTGGTCCAGCACCTCGATCCCAACCACGAGAGCATGCTCGCCCAGCTCCTCGACCGGCATACGGAGCTGGAGGTCCTCCAGTGCGAGGGCGGCGAGCGGATCGAGGCGGACAAGGTCTACATCATCCCGCCCGGGCGCGGGCTCGCCATCCACGACGGCGTGCTGGAGCTCCGCGCTTTCGCTCAGCCCCGCGGCCTGCGTCGACCGATCGACGACTTCTTCCAGTCGCTCGCCGTCGACCAGCAGGCCAACGCCGCCTGCGTGATCCTGTCGGGCACGGGCGCCGACGGCACGACGGGCCTGCGCGCGGTCAAGGAACACGGCGGCGTCTGCGTGGTGCAGCAGCCCGAGAGCGCGCGCTACGACGGCATGCCGCTTTCGGCGGTCGGCACCGGCCTCGTCGACTTCGTGAAGGCGCCCGGCGAGATCGTCGGCTGCCTCGATCATTTCTTCCGGCGTCGCGGCACCGACCCGAGCGAGGCTGAGGCCGAGCTCGTCGCCGACCACATGGACGACCTGTGCCGCGTCGTGCGGCAGGCGGTCGGCCACGACTTCTCGGGCTACAAGTGCACGACGCTGGTGCGCCGCGTCGAGCGCCGTATGCATGTGCTCGGGATCGAGACGGGCAGGGGATATCTGGCCCGCGTGCGCGCGGACGCAGCCGAGTGCGGCGCCCTGTTCCGCGACCTCCTCATCAACGTCACGCGCTTCTTCCGCGACCCCGAGCTCTTCGAGGTCCTGCGCGAGTTCGCCATCGAGCCGCTGGTGCGCGAGCGCGAGGTGGGCGAGGATCTGCGCGTCTGGATTCCCGGCTGCTCGAGCGGCGAGGAGGCCTATTCGATCGCGATGCTCTTCGCCGAGGTCTGCCGCGCCCAGAACGTGACGCAGGGCGTCCAGATCTTCGCCACCGACATCGACGAGCAGATGCTCCAGATCGCCCGCGAGGCGAGCTATCCGGCGGCCGCGATGGCCGACATCCCGCCGGCGCTGCGCGAGCGCTACACCATTCCTCACGCCGAGCGGTTCTCGATCTCGCCCGAGATCCGCGACATGATTCGCTTCTCGAACCACAGCCTCGTGAAGGACCCGCCCTTCTCGCGCGTGGACCTCGTATCCTGCCGCAACCTCCTGATCTACTTCGACGACCGGCTGCAGCAGGCCGTCCTGCCGCTCCTGCACTACGCGATCCGGCCCGGCGGCTTCCTGTTCCTCGGCCCGTCCGAAAGCGTCGGGCGCTTCGAGCAACTGTTTCACGTCCTCGACCATCAGGCGCGGCTCTTCGAGCGTCCGCCCGGCTCGCCGCGCTATCCGATCGACCTGCCGAGCGGCCTGCAGCGCGGCCAGACGCGCCGCAGCGACGGCGACGGCCGTCCCGCGCGCCAGGCGGCGACCGACGAGGCGACCTCGCTGCGGCGCGTGGTGGAGCGCTATGCGCCCCCCTCGATGGTGCTCGACCAGGACGGCGCGATCGTCGCCGCCTACGGGCGGCTCAGCCGCTACTTCGACTTCCCCGTCACGCGCACGGGCGGCTCCAGCGCGATCAACCTCGCGCGCCCGGGCCTGCGCGACGTGATCGGACCGCTCCTGCGCCAGAGCCGCGACGGCAAGAAGCGGCTCGTCGCGCGCGACGTCGAGGTCGCCTCCGAGTACGGCGTCCAGCCGATCGACGTCGTGTGCGATCCGCTGCCGGACGGGACGACGCTGCTCGTCCTGCGCGACACGGCGGCCTTCCGGCCCACGAGCGATCCCGACCTCGTGGAGATGGATACCGAGGGCGACCACGTGGAGCTTCTCGAGGAGGAGCTTCGGCACACGCGCCATCGCCTGCGCTCGGCCGTCGAGGAACTGGAGACCGCGAACGAGGAGCTCAAAAGCTCCAACGAAGAAATGATGTCGATGAACGAGGAGCTCCAGTCGACCAACGAGGAGCTGTCCACGGTCAACGACGAGCTGAAGACCAAGGTCGACCAGCTGACGATCGCCAACTCCGACCTGCGCAACTTCTTCGACTCGACGGATCTCGCCGTCGTCGTTCTCGACCGCGACCTGCGGATCCGCAGCTACACGGCGGCGGCGACGTCGATCTTCCCGCTCCAGTCCTCCGACCGGGGGCGGCCGCTCGCCGACGTGTCGAGCCGCCTGCCGGGACACGACCACATAGAGGACGCGGCAGGCGTCGCGGCCGGCGGCCCGGTGGTGCAGCGCCGCGTCTCGACGCGCGACGGCTCGCGCACCTTCTCGCTGCGCGTCCTGCCCTACCGCACGCAGAGCGACAGCACCGACGGCGCGACGCTGGTCTTCACCGACATCACCGACGCCCTGTCGCTGGAGCGCCAGCTCGCCGCCGAGCGCGACCGGCTGGACCTTGCCATCAAGGCGGGCGGCATCGGTATCTGGGAGCATCAGCCGGACGAGGGCGTCGTCACGCTGGACGGCGTCGCCGCCTCGCTCCTGGGCATGGGTCAGGCAGGGAATGCGCCGTTGCGCAGCCTTCTGCCGCACATCTCCGAGGACCACCGGGGCGATGTCGAGCGCGCCCTGCGCATGGCGGCCGAGGGAAGCGAGGACTTCGACACGCGCTTTCGCGTGGAGGCGGGCGAGACGCGCTGGATCCGCTCCTTCGGGCGCATGGTGGCGGGCAGCACGCCGCGCCGGCTGGTCTGCGTGTCGATCGACGTGACGCGCGAATACGCGCTGGCCGAGACGCGCGAGCTGATGCTGCGCGAGATGAACCACCGCGTGAAGAACCTCTTCGCGATCATCGGCGGCATGATCTCGGCAGCGGCGCGCACGCACCGCGACGTCTACGTCCTGGCGGCGGACCTGCGCGAGCGCATCGCCGCGCTCGGCCGCGCCCATTCGCTGGCCTCGCCGCTGGACGGGCAGGACTCGACCGACCTGCGAAACCTCGTCGAGGTGACCCTTCTGCCCTACCGGGACAGCGCGCCGATCGCCCTCGAAGGCGAGACGCATCTCGTGCGATGGCGCTCGGTCTCGCCGCTTGCCCTGATCCTTCACGAATGGGCCACCAACTCGGTGAAGTACGGCGCGCTCGGCTCGGGCGAGGGCAAGCTCACGGTGACGTGGGGGCCACACGAGGACGGATTCCGGCTCGAATGGGTCGAGGAATTCCCGCGCCGCGAAGAAACTCCGGAGGGAGGAGGCTTCGGGACCCTTCTCGTCGCCACCTCCGCGCGCCAGATAGGGGCCACGATCGATCGCATGGCCGAGCCCACGCGCTATCGGCTTGCCCTTCGTCTCCCCGGGACCGTGTTCGCAGATGACTAAGACCGTTCTGATCGTCGAGGACGAGCTCTTCGTCGCGCTCGACATCCAGGACATCGTGGAGGCCATCGGCTGCGATGTCGACGGACCCTACCAGACCGTGGTGGAGGCGCTGGGCGCGGTGGAGCGGCACCAGCCCGATTGCGCGGTGCTTGACGTGCGTCTCCTGGACGGCGAGGTCTTTCCGGCCGCCGACCGGCTGCGGGACGACGGCGTGCCGCTGGTCTTCCATTCCGGCCATGTCGACGAACGCGACCTGAAAGGACGCTACCCGCACGCCTTCCTTTGTCCGAAGCCCTCCGCGCCGCTGGATCTGCGCCGCGTGATAGAGCGGGCTCTGGCCGAGCGGGCCTGAGGTTCCTAGACCTCCACGGCCTCGGGCAGGAGCGCGAGAAGCTCGCGCATATGGGCGGCAAGCCGCTCGGCGCCCTCCCGCACGGGACCCGAATTGTCGATCCGCACGGATCGGATCGTGCCTGCGGGCAGCACGAGCGGCACCTGGCGCGCGAGCCGGCGGGCGATCTCTTCGGCGCTCTCGCGCCCGCGCTGGCGGATGCGCTCGACCAGGACATGGTCCGGCGCCGTGATCTCGGCGACCGCGAGGCGCGCGAAGCGCTCCGCCGCCGGGCCGAGCGAGCGGCGCGACAGGTTGGCGACCACCAGCGCCCCCGATCCCACCTCGCGCTCGATCTCGCACGGCAGGCCGTAGGCGAGACCATGTGCGCGCCAGGTCAGGCAGAAGGCGCCCGATCGTTCCGAGGCCTGGAACTCCGCCTCGCTCGAACTCGCATGGTCCTCGGTCGCGCCGTCGGGCGGGCGCGTGATCACGCGTCGCGCGAGCCGGAGGCGGGGCTGCTCCCCCAGCGCCTCCAGCGCCAGGCGCAGGAGCGTGTCCTTGCCCGCCCCGCTCGGGCCGACCACCGCGAGGAGGATGCCGGACGAGGGCGGGCGGCGGTCAGGCGACACGGCGGCCCTCGCGCCAGACGCCGCGCACCACGGGCGGCTCGCCCGCGCGGGTCGGCGCGCGAACATGGACGAGGTCGGCGCGCAAGCCCGGCTCGATGGCGCCGCGATCCGGGAGGTTCGCCGCCCTTGCCGGGGTCTGCGTGACGGTGCGCGCCGCGCGCGGCAGGCCGATGCTGTCCGACAGGAGGAAGATCGCCTGCATCAGGCTGAAGGGCACGTAGTCCGAGGACAGGATGTCGAGGACGCCGTCCTCGACCAGCGTCGCCGCCGACACGTTGCCGGAATGCGAGCCGCCGCGCACGACGTTGGGCGCGCCCATCAGGACGCTGAGACCCGCCGTATGGGCGGCGCGCGCCGCTTCGAGGCTCGTCGGGAACTCCGAGACCGCGACCCCCTCGCTGACCGCCTCCTCGACATGGGCGAGCGTCGCGTCGTCGTGGCTGGCGAGCGTGATGCCGCGCGCGCGGCAGTGCTCGACGATCGCCGCGCGATGGCGGGCGGAATAGGTCGCGGACTGCTGGAGGCGCCGGTCGATGAAGGCCTGGAAGGCCTCGTCCGAGAGCCCGCGCTTGGTCTTGTAGTAGAGCGTGTACTGGTCGAGCGACTGGAACTGCCGCTGGCCGGGCGCATGGTCCATGAGCGAGGCGAGCGAGACGTTCGGGTCGTTGCGGAAATGCTCGAGCGCGTCGAGGACGTCGGGCGCGGAGACCTCGCAGCGCAGGTGGATGCGGTGCTCGGCGCGCAGGCGCCCGTCGCGGTTGGCATGCTCGATGGCATCCGCCAGCCGCCGCATCTCGGTCGGGTCGAAGCCGCCGTCCTCGTCGGATCCCATGCGCAGGCAGTCGAAGACGGTGGTGATGCCGGACGTCGCGATCTGCCCGTCATGGGCCTGCACCGCGCCGAGCATGTTCCACTGGACGCCGGGGCGGGGCGAGTAGTGGCCCTCAAGGTGGTCGGTATGAAGCTCGACGAGGCCGGGCAGGATATGCTCGCCCTCGCAGTCGAGGCCGGAGCGGGTCGAACCGCCGGATATGTCGGCAATGCGCCCGTCGCGGACGAGAAGGCTGCCCTCGACGATCTCGTCGGGCAGCACGATCAGGGCGTTGGTGAAGACCTGTTCAGTCAAGTTCGTGGCTCTCAGGATACGGGAAGCGCGATCGGTCGAAGAGCATGGCGCGAATGGACCGTGAAGGGGGCGCCGGGCTCGCGCTCGACGAACAGGACGAGGGCATCGATGACCAGCGGCCCGTCGACCACTTCCCTAAAGCGGGCCCGAAGCAACGGCTCCAGTTCGGCGGCCTCGGCGTCGCCGGTGCGCCCGGTCAGCGTCATGTGGAAACGGAATTCCTCGAAGACGTAGGGGTAGCCCCATCTGCCGAGATAGGTCCGCTGGCGCTCCGTCAGCCCGCTCGGACGGCGACGCTCGATCTCGGCCGGCGTCAGCGGCGCGCGGAAGGGCGCGAAACGGCGCACGGCATCGGCTGAGAGGGCGTCGAGCCGGGGCTCCGCTCCAGCCGGCACGAGCGCGAAGAAGCCGTCGATCCGGCGCAGCGCGAGGCGCCCGATCGTCGGGGCTTCGCGCTCGGCGGCAAAGCGCGCGAGCGCCGCGTCGAGCGCATCGAGGCCGGTACCCTCCGCCAGCCGGAACGGCGCCTTCACGGTGGCGTGGAAGCCGTAGCGCGCGGGGTCCGCGACGAGCGGGTCGAGCCGGGCGTCGGGCGCGCGCGTCGGCTCGTCCGTGAAGGCGTCGCGGCCGAGCCATTCGGCGGCGAGGCGCGTGAGCGGCGCGTCGCGGGGCGGCGCGAAGTAGAGGGCTGCCCGCATCAGATGACGCGCCGGCGCAGGGTCTGGGAGATCGTGTCCATCACGCTCACCGATAGCACAACGACGATCAGGATCGCGGAGGCCTGCGGATAATAGAAGCCGCGGATCGTCTCGAACAGGACCTGCCCGATGCCGCCGGCCCCGATCACGCCGAGGACGGTGGCGGCGCGCACGTTGGATTCGAGGCGATAGAGCGAGAACGAGATCCAGAGCGGCAGGACCTGGGGGATGACGCCGAAGACGATCTGCTGCAGA
The DNA here is from genome assembly GCF_001463765.1 of Aureimonas sp. AU4. Classification (GTDB taxonomy): domain Bacteria; phylum Pseudomonadota; class Alphaproteobacteria; order Rhizobiales; family Rhizobiaceae; genus Aureimonas. Next base: position 129,971 of record NZ_BBWK01000006.1, read on the forward strand.
CGTGAGGCCCCGGTGGTGCGGATGGCCTCCACGGGGCGCGGGTCGATCGCCTCGACGGCTTCCGAGAAGAGCTTGGCGAGAATGCCGGTCGTGTGGATGAAGAGCGCCATGACGCCCGCGAAGGGCCCGAGGCCGACCGCCACCACGAACAGGACGGCGAACACGACCTCATGGATCGCGCGGAACAGGTCCATCAGGCGGCGCGCCGGCTGGTGGATCCACCACGGCGCCATGTTGCTGGCCGACAGGATGCCGAAGGGGATGGAAAGGAGCACCGAAAGGAACGTGCCCCAGATGGCGATCTGGATCGTCACCATCATCTCGGAGAGGTAGTAGCGCCAGTCCGAGAAGTCGGGCTTCAGGAAGCCCGAGGCGTATTCCGCCATGTTGCCGGCATCGGTGAACAGGAAAGGCCAGCGACCCATGTCGGCGGGGCCCCAGCTCCAGGCGAGGGCCGCGACGAGGAGCGCCAGGCTCGCAAGCGTGCTCCAGCGGGTCGCGGGCGCCCGGTCGGCCTCGCGCGAGGCGGTGGCGGTGTTGGCTGCGGTCATGGTTGCCTCGGATCCTCATGAGCCGTGGAAGCGGATCGGGGCGACGTGCGCCGCCCCGATCGCGTCGTCTGGCGCTCAGCCCTGCGGCGCTTGCGCGAGACGCGCCTCGAAGGTCGCCTTGCGCGCCTCGAGGTCCTTCACCTTCTCGGCCTTCGCCTCGGCGGAGAGCTTGGCGTCGCCCTTGGCCTGCGCGATCGACTTGGTGAGCTCCATGACGCGGATCGGCAGAAGCTGGTCGTCGCTGGAGGCACGGAACGGACCCCACTCGAGGCCGGCCAGCGTCTTCATCTCCTCGGCCTTGTCGCCCTTGCTGCGATCGGTGCCGTAGTCGAGGACGAAGGTGCGGATCTTCTCCTTCGTCTCGGCGGACAGGTCCGTCGACCAGACCAGCGGGTCGGACGGGATCAGCGGCGACTTCCAGATTACCTTGATCTTCTCGAAGGCGGCGGGCTGGTTCTTCTCGATCAGCGCCATGTTCTCGGTGTTGTTGGCCGCGGCGTCGAGCTGGCCGTTGGCCACGCCCATCGCGTTGGTCTCGTGGTTGGCGTTGGTGACGTTCCGGAAGCAGGCCTTCGGGTCGACGTTGCGCGCGGCGAAGATGAAGGTCGTCGGCACGAGGTAGCCCGAGGTCGAGTTCGGGTCGCCGAGACCGAAGTTCAGCGACTTGTCGCACTTCAGAAGGTCGTCGACGCTGGTGAGCGGCGAGTCCTTGGGCGCGAGGATCACGGAATAGTAGCCCGGCTCGCCGTCGGCGGGCACGGTCTGCGCGAAGACCTCGCCCTTGGCGCGGTCCACCGCCTCCATGGCCGACTTGTTGCCGAACCAGCCCATCTGCACCTTGCCGAAGCGCATGCCCTCGATCACGCCGGCATAGTCGGTGGCAAAAAAGGGCTCGATCTCGAGGCCGGTCTCGCGCTTCATGTCGGCGAGGAACGGCTCCCACTTGGTGCGCAGGTTCTGCTGCGACTCGGTCGAGATGATGCCGAAGCTGACGGTCTCGGCCATGGCGGGCAGGGCCACCGCGGAGGCGAGCGCGAGCGCCGCCAGACCCTTGAGGATCGCGTTCATTGCAGTCTCCGATGTTGGGTTGGTTCAGACGGCTTCGAGGGCCGCTTTTCTAGGCTGGCGCGCCGGCTCCCGCCGGTCGGCTTCGTCTGCTGCCGGGGCGTCCGGCAGGACGAGTTCCTCCGAGGCCGAGCCGTAGAGCTCGGACAGGAAGTCGTTGGTCAGGGCGGCCGAGGGGCCGTCGAAGACGATGCGCCCGTCGCGCATGGCGATGGTGCGTGCGAAGTAGCGCCGCGCGTACTCGACCTGATGCAGCGAGACGAGGACCGTGATGCCGTCCGCGCGGTTGACGTCCGACAGGACGTCCATCACGCGCCGCGCCGAGGCCGGGTCGAGCGAGGCGATGGGCTCGTCGGCAAGGAGAATGCGCGCCCGCTGCACGAGCGTGCGGGCGATCGCGGCGCGCTGCTGCTGGCCGCCCGACAGCGTCGAGGCGCGCTGCGCGCCGGTCTGGCCGATGCCGACGCGGGCAAGGGCCGTGTGCGCCTCCTGCCTTTCCAGCCACCGGAACAGGCCGAGCGTGCCGCGCCAGCGCGGGATGCGGCCGAGCGTTCCGATCAGGACGTTGGTCAGCACCGACAGGCGCGAGACGAGGTTGAACTGCTGGAAGATCACCGACACGTCGCCGCGCACCTTCCGCGCGCCAGGCGCCACGCGTCCCGCCGCCTGCGCCAGCGTGCCGAAGATCTCGACCCGCGAGGCGTCGCCCTCGCCGGTCTCGAGCCCGGCGAGGTGCCGGATGAGGGTCGACTTGCCCGAGCCGGACGCGCCGATCAGCGCCACCATCTCGCCGGTTCCGATGCTCAACGAAACGTCGGACAGGGCTTGCGTGGTGCCGAAGCGCTTGGACAGTCGGGATACGGAGATCGCGGTCATGCGGTTCGCTCCATCGGTTTCGGCGACAGTGTCATGTCGCCGTGGGCTGGCCGTGACGGTTGGGTGAAGCTTGCGTGACAGCCTCGTATCGATCGAGGAACGCTGCCGCATCGAGTTGCCGGAAGTCGGCCAGCGCGGCGAAGAGCCGGTCGTGCGGCCAGTCCCACCAGGCCAGCGCGTCCATCCGCGCGCCGAGGCCGTCCGCGAAGCGCTGGCGGATCAGGCGGGCCGGCACGCCGCCGACCACCGCGTAGGCGGCGACGTCGCGGGTCACCACGGCGCCCGCGCCGATCACCGCGCCGTTGCCGACGGCGATGCCGGCCAGGATCGTCGCCCCGTGGCCGATCCAAGTGTCGTGGCCGATCGTGACGGCGTTGGCGCGGCGGGCGGCGAAGAAGTCGGCCTCGTCGCTCGCGCCCTCGAAATAGTCGCCCGCGCGGTAGGTGAAGTGGTGCAGCGTCGCGCGGTCCATCGGGTGGTCGGTCGCGTTGATGCGCACGCTGGCCGCGATGTTGGCGAACTTGCCGATGCGGGTCGCCCAGATGCGGCAGTCCTGCATGACGTAGGAGTAGTCGCCGAGAACCGTTTCGGAGAGCGACGAGCCGGCCTCGACCTCGGTGTAGCGTCCGAGCGTCGAGCGCTCGACCTCCGCAGTCGGGTGGATGCGGGGCGTGTGTTCGGAGAGCTTGGGGCTCATGCAGCCAGCCTTGCGGAGAAGCGGGAGACGTCGAGGATGCGGGTCGCGACGGCCGCGCGCACCGGCTCGTCGTGGAAGATGCCGAGGATCGCGACGCCCCGCGCCAGCTTCTCGCGGATCATCGCCACCACGACGTCGCGGTTGGTGCTGTCGAGCGAGGCGGTCGGCTCGTCGAGAAGCAGGATCGGGTGGTCGGTCAGGAAGCCGCGCGCGATGTTGACGCGCTGCTTCTCGCCGCCCGAGAAGGTGGCGGGCGGCAGGTCGAAGAGGGCGGTCGGAAGGTTCAGCCGCGTCAGCATCGCAGCGGCCCGCGCCCGTGCCTCGTCGCGCCCGACCCCGAGCCGCACCAGCGGGTCGGCCACCACCTCCAGCGCGGAGGCTCGGGGCACCGCGCGCAGGAACTGGCTGACATAGCCGATCGAGCGCTCGCGCAGGCGCAGGACCGTGCGCGGGTCGCCCGCGCCAAGGTCCTCCATCGCGCCCGTCGTGGCGTCCCGGACGAGGATCGAACCCTCGTCCACCGCGTAGTTGCCGTAGACCATGCGCAGGATCGACGACTTGCCGACGCCCGACGGACCGCCGAGGACGACGCACTCGCCGGCTCGTAGCGAAAAGGCGACGTCCCGCACCACCGGCAGCCTCAGCCCGCCGCGAAGGTGCATGGTGAAGGACTTGGCGACGCCGGCGACCGCAAGCAGAGTCGTGTCGATCGGGGAGAGAGCAGGGGGCATCGTCAGGATTCCGGGATCGAGGCGACGAGGAGCTGGGTGTAGGGATGGTGCGGATCGTCGAGGACGCGGTCCGTAAGACCCTCCTCCACGATCTCGCCGCCGCGCATCACGATCATGCGCTGCGACAGGAGGCGGGCGACCGCGAGGTCGTGCGTCACGATGACGACCGACAGGCCGAGATCGGCGACGAGGCCGCGCAGGAGGTCGAGGACGCGCGCCTGGACCGACACGTCGAGGCCGCCGGTCGGCTCGTCCATGAAGACGAGGCGCGGATGGGTGACGAGGTTGCGCGCGATCTGGAGGCGCTGGCGCATGCCGCCCGAGAACTCCGTCGGCCGGTCGTCGATGCGGCCGGCGTCGATCTCGACGCGGCCCAGCCAGTCGCCGGCCGCCTCCCGCAGGCGCCCGTAGTGCCGCTCGCCCACCGCCATCAGGCGCTCGCCGACATTGGCGCCGGCCGAAACGCGCATGCGCAGGCCATCGGCCGGGTTCTGGTGGACGAAGCCCCAGTCCGTGCGCATCAGGAAGCGGCGCTCGGCCTCGGTGAGGGTGGCGAGGTCGCGCGTCTCGCCGTCGCGCATCCGGTAGCGCACCGTGCCGGCGGTGGGCTCCAGCCGGGCCGAAAGGCAATGGAGCAGCGTCGTCTTGCCGGAGCCGGACTCGCCCACGATGGCGAGAACCTCGCCCGGCCAAAGGTCGAAGGAGACGTCGGTGCAGCCGATCCGCGCGCCGTAGCGCTTTTCCAGGGATCGAACCGTGAGGAGAGGGGTCTCGTCGCTCATTCCGCGGCCTCCCCGAGCGCGGCGTCGGCTGCGCGCTGCGTTTCGCAATGATCGGTGTCGGAGCAGACGAACATGCGCCCGCCCCGGTCGTCGGTGACGACCTCGTCGAGATAGACCCCGCGCGAGCCGCAGAGCGCGCAGGGCTGCGAGAAGCGCTGGACGCTGAAGGGATGGTCCTCGAAGTCGAGGCTTCGCACCCGCGTATGGGGCGGCAGAGCGTAGATGCGCTTCTCGCGGCCCGCGCCGAAGAGCTGGAGCGCGGGCGACATGTCCATCTTCGGATTGTCGAACTTCGGGATGGGCGAGGGGTCCATCACGTAGCGGCCCTCCACCTTCACGGGGTAGGCGTAGGTCGTCGCGATATGGCCGTGGCGTGCGATGTCCTCGTAGAGCTTCACGTGCATGAGCCCGTACTCCTCCAGCGCGTGGAGCGTGCGCGTCTCGGTCTCGCGCGGCTCCAGGAAGCGCAGCGGCTCGGGAATCGGCACCTGGTAGACGAGGATCTGGCCGGCTGCGAGCGGCGCCTCCGGAATGCGGTGGCGCGTCTGGATGATCGTCGCCTCGCCCGTTCGGGTCGTCGTCGCGACGCCGGCCACGGTCCGGAAGAAGGAGCGGATCGAGACCGCGTTGGTGGTGTCGTCGGCGCCCTGGTCGATGACCTTCAGCGTGTCGTTTCGCCCGATGATGGCGGCCGTCACCTGCACGCCGCCCGTGCCCCAGCCGTAGGGCATGGGCATCTCGCGGCTGGAGAAGGGCACCTGGTAGCCGGGGATCGCGATGCCCTTCAGGATGGCGCGCCGGATCATGCGCTTGGTCGTCTCGTCGAGATAGGCGAAGTTGACAGTGGGAAGGGCGGCGCTCACTCGGCGGCCTCCTGGCTGGACATGTCGCGCTCCCGCCCGGGAGAGGCTTCGCGCTCACGAGATGCTTCGCGCTCGGAGTTGATGGTCCGCAGGAGGTCGAGCTCGGCCTGGAAGTCGACGTAGTGCGGCAGCTTCAGGTGCTCGACGAAGCCGGTGGCGGCGACGTTGTCGCAATGCTCCAGCACGAACTCCTCGTCCTGCGCGGGCGAGCGGCGTTCCTCGCCGAACTCGTCGGCCCGAAGCGCCCGGTCCACGAGGCTCATCGCCATGGCCTTGCGCTCCGACTGGCCGAAGACGAGCCCGTAGCCGCGCGTGAAGCGCGCCGGCTCGTCGCCCGTGCCGACGAACTGCGCCACCATCTGGCATTCCGTGACGCGGACGCGGCCGATCGTGACGGGAAAGCCGAACTCGGGCAGGTCGACCTCGACGTCGACGAGGCCGATGCGGATCTCGCCGACGAAGGGATGGGTGCGGCCGTAGCCGCGCTGCGTGGAATAGCCGAGCGCGAGAAGAAAGCCCTCGTCGCCGCGCGCCAGCGCCTGGAGCCGAAGGTCCCGGTTCGCCGGGAAGTCGAGCGGATCGCGCGTGATGTCGCCGGGTTCGTCGGTGCGGTCGCCGTCGGGCTCGATCAGACCCTCGTTGCCGAGAATGTCGGTGACACGCGGCGTGCGCGGGAGGCTCTCCGCCGCGCGGCGCTCGGGTTCGGGCACGCTCGCATCGCCCGCCAGCGAGGGGTCGAGCAGGCGGTGCGTATAGTCGAAGGTGGGGCCGAGAAGCTGGCCGCCCGGCAGGTCCTTGTAGGTCGCCGAGACGCGCCGCTCGATATGCATCGCGCCCGTATCCAGCGGCTCGGCCGCCCGGAAGCGCGGCAGCGTCGTGCGGAAGGCGCGGATCAGGAAGATCGCCTCGATCAGGTCGCCGCGCGACTGGCGCACGGCGAGCGCGGCGAGTTCGGGATCGTAGAGCGAACCCTCCGCCATGACGCGGTCGACACCGAGCGCAAGCTGTGATGCGATCTGCTCGATCGTGAGAGCGGGCAGGTCGCGGTCGCCGCGCCGCCGGTCGGCGAGCAGGCGGTGCGCGTTGCGGATGGCGGCCTCGCCGCCCTTCACGGCTACATACATGCTCAGGCCTCCGTGATGCGGGTGGTGCGCGGCAACGCCGCAAGCCGTGTGCCCGCGACCAGCACGTGATCATGTCCACGCGGGAAGAGCGCCGCGTTGGCTTGCCGGGCCGCGAGGAAGCCCTCGGGCAGGCCGAGCGGAGCGAGCGAGCGGCTCGTCTCGATGCCCGGGCCTTCGAGGCGAAGCACGGGACCGCCTTCCAGCGCCGCGACGGGTAGGATCAGCGTCGCGGAGCGGTCGGGATAGCTGTCCGTGCCGATGGGAAACCGCATCCAGCCGGCCGGGTCGCTGCCGCGCGCCAGCAGCGCGAAGACGGCGTCTGCCGGGTCGACGACGACCGGCGCGTCGGTCTGGAAGGCGATCCACGCAGCTGCCGCCTCGTCGCGCTCCTCCAGACAGACCGCCGCGTCGGCATCGGCGAGCGTCGCCAGCAGCGCCGCCGCCGCCGGCTCGACGGCAGGCGGTGCCGAGACGAGGCCGCCAAGTTCGGCGACGGTGCCCGGGCGCGCGAAGGCGTCCATGACCGCGCGGAAGACCCGCTGCGCGTCGTGGACCGGATCGTGGAAGCCGCCGGCGACGGCGCCGGCCGCAAGGCTCGCCTGGTTCATGATCAGTCCTCGCCGCGTGCCAGGGTGAAGAAGTCGACGCGCGTCGCGGCCGTTTCCTCGGCTCGCTCGCGGAGCGCGTCGCTATCGGCGGCCAGGGCGGGCACGACGACCTCGCGCTCGACCCGATCGCGCCAGTCCGGGTTCTGCCAGAGCGCGTCGAGGTGGGCGGCCATGCGGGCCTTCGCGCCGTCGCGGCCGAGGATCATGGCATGGCCGATCTCGCCGCTCGCCAGGCGCACCGAGGCGCGCGCCACGCTGGCTTCCCCGAGGTTGAAGGCCGCGCCGCCGCCCCCGGCCCGGCCGCGCAGCATGACGAGCCCCACCTCGGGACCGCGAACGGGCACGGCTTCGGGTATCGTGCCCAGCGCCTCGTAGCGCTGTGCGAGCAGGCCGGCCGGCGCCAGCGCGAAGGCGGAGGCGGCCCGGCGGCGGCCGGCCTGTTCTGCGGCTTCGATCGGTTCAGCCATCTTGCGGACCCTCGTCGATTTGTCTATTTGTATAGACATACGATCTGATATGTTCGGTATAGCGCATCTCTCGTGACGAGACGATGACGATATCGGGTGAAGAGGCGAGACTGGCGTGAACGCGGATGACGACGGGGTGACGCGCTGGCGTCGTGTGGCCGACCGCATCCGGGCCGGCATCGCGGACGGATCGGTCGGCGAGCGGCTGGCGCCGGAAATGGATCTGGCCGAGGAATACGGGGTCAACCGGCACACGGTGCGCCGTGCGATCCAGGCGCTCGCCGCCGAGGGACTGGTGCGGGCCGAGCGGGGGCGCGGCACGTTCGTCAACGCCCCGGCGCCGCGCATCAGCTATCCCGTGGGCGCGCGCACGCGCTTTTCCGAGAACCTAGCCGCGACCGGCCGTCGCCCGGTCGGGCACCTGATCCGAGCGAGTGCCGCGCGCGCCGACGCGGCGGTCGCCGGACTTCTCGAATGCGAGACGGGCGCGCCCCTCCATCGCCTGGAGACGCTGCACGTGGCGAGCGGTCTGCCGCTGTCGGTCTCGACCTGCTTCTTTCCGGCGGCGCGCTTTCCCGGCATCGTGCGCTCCTATGCCGAGACCGGCTCGATCACCGAGGCGCTGAAGCTGGAAGGGTTGGCCGACTATCGCCGCCGCGAGACGCGCATCACGGCCGAGCGCGTCCATCCGGCGGACGCCGAGCATCTGGCCGCGCCTGCCGACAGCCTCGTCCTCGTGTCGACCGCCGTGGACGTCGATCCCGGGGATCGCCCGGTCCAGGCCATGCGCACGCGTTTTCCCGCGGACCGAATGGAACTGGTGTTTCGACCGTAGACGGCGTCAGGCCGGCACGGCGCAGACCGTCGAGCGCGTCAGGAAGCGGCGCTCGCGCCCGTTGTCGAGCGAGAACATGCCGCCGCGCCCCGGCACCACGTCGATGATGAGGTCGGTATGGCGCCACGCCTCGTATTGCGCGCCGCCGATATAGACCGGCGTGCCGTCGGGAAGCGTGCCGAGAAGCACGTCGCTCTCGCCGATGCGGAACTCGCCGCGCGGGTAGCACATGGGCGAGGAGCCGTCGCAGCAGCCGCCGGACTGATGGAACAGGACCGGACCGTGGTCCGCGACGATCTCGGCGAGGAACGCCATCGCCTCGGGGGTCGCCGTCACCTTGTTCATGGGGCCGCTCCTTCGGATGGGGGAGGGCGGCGCGCCGGCGCGCTGCCCCCGGGGGTCGGATCAGAAGAAGCCGAGGGCCTTGGGCGAGTAGCTCACCAGCATGTTCTTGGTCTGCTGGTAGTGGTCGAGCATCATCTTGTGCGTCTCGCGCCCGATGCCGGACTGCTTGTAGCCGCCGAAGGCCGCGTGGGCGGGGTAGGCGTGGTAGCAGTTGGTCCAGACGCGGCCCGCCTGGATCCCGCGGCCGAAGCGGTAGGCCCGCGTTCCGTCGCGCGTCCACACGCCCGCGCCGAGGCCGTAGAGCGTGTCGTTGGCGATCGCGAGCGCGTCCGCGTCGTCCTTGAACTTCGTCACCGAGACGACCGGCCCGAAGATCTCCTCCTGGAAGACGCGCATCTTGTTGTGACCCGCGAAGATGGTCGGCTCGACGTAGTAGCCGCCCTCGAGCTCACCCTCCATCTTGGCGCGGTGGCCGCCGGTCAGGACCTCGGCCCCTTCCTGACGTCCGATGTCGAAGTAGGAGAGAATCTTCTCCAGCTGCTCGGACGAGGCCTGGGCGCCGATCATCGTGGTGGGATCGAGCGGGTGGCCCTGCTTGATCGCCTTCACGCGGGCCACCGCCTTCTCCATGAAGCGGTCGTAGATCGACTCGTGCACCAGCGCGCGGCTGGGGCAGGTGCAGACCTCGCCCTGGTTGAGGGCGAACATGGCGAAGCCTTCCAGCGCCTTGTCGAGGAACTCGTCGTCGCGGTCCATCACGTCGGCGAAGAAGACGTTGGGCGACTTGCCGCCCAGCTCCAGCGTCACCGGGATGAGGTTCTCGGAGGCGTACTGCATGATGAGACGGCCGGTGGTCGTCTCGCCGGTGAAGGCGATCTTGGCGATGCGCTTGGACTGCGCCAGCGGCTTGCCGGCCTCGAGGCCGAAGCCGTTCACGATGTTGAGGACGCCCGCTGGCAGGATGTCGGCGATGAGCTCGGCGAAGACGAGGATCGAGAGCGGCGTCTGCTCGGCGGGCTTGAGCACCACGCAGTTGCCGGCCGCGAGCGCCGGCGCGAGCTTCCACACGGCCATGAGCAGCGGGAAGTTCCAGGGGATGATCTGGCCGACGACGCCGAGCGGCTCATGGAAGTGGTAGGCGACCGTGTCGTGGTCGATCTCGCTGATCGAGCCCTCTTGCGCGCGAAGGGCGCCCGCGAAATAGCGGAAGTGGTCGACCGCGAGCGGCATGTCGGCATGGGTCGTCTCGCGGATCGGCTTGCCGTTGTCGAGCGTCTCCACCATGGCGAGGAGGTCGAGGTTCTCCTCCAGCTTATCGGCGATGCGGAGCAGCATCTTGGATCGCTCGGCCGGCGAGGTGCGGCCCCAGGCGTCCTTGGCCTTGTGGGCGGCGTCGAGCGCCAGCTCGATGTCGGCGGCGGACGAGCGGGCGACGTGGCAGAGGATCTTGCCGGTCACCGGGCTCGGGTTGTCGAAGGTGCGCCCGTCCACGGGCGCGACCCATTTCCCGCCGATGAAGTTGTCGTAGCGGTCGCGGATCAGGACCCGCTGCGACACCTGGTCGATGGCTTGCTGGTACATGGTCGTTCCTCCCTGGGGACCGCGCGGCGTTTTCGTCGTCGCGGTGATGGCGCCCGATGGGGCGCCGAGATTCCGGCCGGCGTGTGGCGGATGCCGATCACCGGTTGAGGAGCCGATCCTTTGCCGACCCGCCGCCTCCGTCAAGATGCGGCGAGTACGCAGTTCGCTCAGTCGAGCCCCAGCTTGCCGCGCAGCGTCGAAAGGTCCTCGGCCAGCGTGTTGACGTTGGCGGCGAGCACGCGCCGGTCGGCGTCGGTCAGCTCGGAATAATGGGCGTAGCCCTCGCCCTTGCGGTACTTGGCGAGCGTCGTGTCGACGGTCGTGAAGCTGGCGTCGACCTTCCGGACGAAGGCGGAGTCCTCGGTCTCGATCAGCGGGCGCACGAGGTCGAAGATCTTGCGCGAGCCGTCGGTGTTGGCCTTGAAGTCCCACAGGTCGGTGCCGCTGTAGCGGTCCTCCTCGCCGGAGATCTTGGTGGCCGCGACCTCCTCCATGAGGACGGCCGCGCCGCCGATCACCTTCTCGGGCGGCAGCGCCATCTCCTCGATGCGCGCGCGCAGATCCTCGATGTCCGTCATCAGCTTGTCGGCGACGGGGCCGAGCCCGTCGGTCGTGCCTTCCGCGAAGAGCCCGTGCTCGATCTTGTGGAAGCCGGTGAAGGCGGGGTCCTTCTCGGCGAGCTCGTGGTCGTCGGCGCGCGAGTCCACCGAGGCGTCGAGGTCGCTGAAGAGCTCGGCGATCGGCTCGATCGCCTCCCAGCTCATGCGCGTCGGCGCAAAGAGCGCCTTGGCGCGCTCGACGTCGCCCGCCTTCACCGCGTCCGTGAAGCTCTTGGTGTCGGCGACGAGCTTCTCGGTCTTCTCGGACACGTAGATCTTGTACTCGGCGACCGGTCGGACGATGTCGAGCGGCGACACGGCCGCGAGCGCGGGACCCGCCAGGAGCAGCGAAAGAACTGCGGCGCTTGAGGTTCGGATCGTCATGGTCGGCTCCGGTGGAACGGTCAGGAGGGGATGAGGCTGGCGGCCGCAAGCAGAGGGCGGCCGAGGAAGTCGGCCCCGTCGCGCACGCCCGGTAGGGTGAAGAAGTAGCCGCCGCCGACGGGCTTCACGTATTCCTCCAGCGGCTCGCCATCGAGGCGGCGCTGGACGGCGATGAAGCTGCGCTCCAGATCGGCCTGGTAGCTGACGAAGAGAAGGCCCTGGTCGAGCTGCCCGTTCTTCGTCACGCCGTTGGAGTAGTTGAAGGGCCGGCGCAGCATGAGGCTCTTTTCCGATCCCGGCGTGCGCGCGTTGGCGAGGCGGATATGGGCGTCGAGCGGGGTGACCGCGCCGTCCGGGTCGCTCGCGTAGTCCGGAACGTCGCTCTCTTGCCGCCCGTCGAAGGGTGCGCCCGATGCCTTGCGACGGCCGATGATGCGCTCCTGCTCGCCGAGCGGCGTGCGGTCCCAGCGCTCCACGAAGTTGCGGATGATGCGCACGGCCTGATAGCTGCCGCCGTGCGCCCAGGCGGGCTCGTCCGCATCGTCCGCGCCCACCCAGACGATCCGGTCCATTTCAGTGGAAACGCGGGAATCCGGATTGGCCGAGCCGTCGCGAAAGCCCAGGAAGTTGCGCGCGCTCTCCGTGGAGCCGTCGGCTTTCGGCGGCAGGATCGGAACCGTGCCCTCCTGCTTCCAGCGGATCACGAGGAGGTCGGGCAGCGCCTTGAGGAGGTCGCGCAGCGCGTAGATCGTGGCGTCCGCCGTGTTGGCGCAGATCTGGATCGACAGGTCGCCGTGGCAGAGCTCGGGGTTGAGCGCATCGTTGCGGAACTTCGCCATCCGCTGGAGCCGGGCCGGCGCCAGTCCCTCGGCCCACGGGCGGCCGGCGAAGAAGCTGTGGCCGAGCGAGAGCGTCAGCGTCAGGTTGTCGGGGGAGACCACGGGGCCCAGAATGCCGCTGTCGGCGGGCGGCAGCTTCGGGTCGAGCTCGGGCACGGGGCCGCCCGTCGTCAGGAAGCGGAAGCGCTCCGTCAGCGTGCGGAACAGGCGCTCGGTATCCTCGGGCGTCTGCGCCAGCGTATCGAAGGCGACCACCATGCCGGCGGCGGGCCGGGGCGTGACGATGCCGGCCTGGTGCTCCCCGTGGAAGGGGACGATCTCGTGCGCCTGGTCCGAGCGCGGGGCATCCGCGACCTGGCCGGGACGTCCCTCGGCCGCGCGCGAGACGCCCGCCAGCGTCGCGGCCGCCGCGCCGCCGGCCGCACCCAGAAGCAGGCGGCGGCGGTTGGTGACGGGGCCGTTCGTCCGGCTCGTCATGCGCCGCCCTCCGAAAGGCCGAGCCTGGCATTCAGGCCGTCGAGCGCATCCGCCAGCGTGCGGACCTCACGGGCCAGACGCGCCCGCCGTTCGGCGTCCACCGTGTCGAAGGCCGGGTAGCCGGCCGCTGTCTTCAGCGAGGCGAGGTCGGCGTCGAGCGCGGCCTGCGGCGCGTCGATTCTGGCCAAGGCGGCCGGCGCGCTCGCCTCGGCCACCGGTCTCAGGAGCGTCGCGACCTTGCGCACGCCGGTCAGCTCCGCATCGATCTCGGCGAGATCGCCGCCGCTGTAGCTGCGCGAGCCCTCCACGAGGCGCGTGTCGGCCAGCGCGCGAAGGGTCCGCACGGCGCCCTGCGCCATCTCGTCCGGCGCAAGGCGCGCCGTGCGCAGCCGGTTCGACAGGGCGGCGGCATCCGCCGCGAGCCTGGCCGAGACCGGTGCGAGGCCGTCGAGGCTCGCGTCGTGGAAGAGGCCGTACTCGATCCGGTGGTAGCCGGTGAAGGCGGGGTCGGCCTCGCGGCCCGCCAGATAGGCGGCGGACGGGTCGAGCGCGTCGCGAAGGTCGGCGAAGCGCGCGGCGACGGGCTCGGCCCGCAGGTAGGGCTCCCGCGCGGCGGCATAGAGCGCGCGTGCCTTGTCGAGGTCGCCAGCCTGGATGGCGCGGTCGAGCGCCTCGGCGCCCGACTGGATCTTGGCGCCCTGCATGGCCAGAAAGACCTGATACTCGGCGAGCGGCCCGATAAAGGCGGTCAGCGCCGGCTCGCTCGCCGTGCCGGGAGCGGAGGAGGGCGTGACGACGAGTTGCCCGCGCGGGTTCGACAGGAGTCCGCAGGTGATCGAGAAGGTGCCCTCGCGCAGGTTGGCCGAGAGCGTCTGCGACAGGCCGGGCGCGATGTTCTCGCGTTCCTCGACCACCATCACGCCGTCCAGGATTTCCCATTCCACGACGCGGTCGGTCCGGTTCACGACGCGGAACGTCGAGCGCCCCGCCGGAACGGTGATCGCGTTCGGCTCGCAGGCGCCATCGCGCAGCGTCACGGTGATCGCGCCATCCCCGGCGGCGTTCGGAGCGGCATGCATCGAGGCGAAGGCGAAGACCCCGGCTCCCGTCGCCATCAGGAGCGCGGCCCCCGCGACGCCCCAGAGGAGGAGGCCACGCGGCGGCGCCGCGGTGCCGGCGGGCGCGGTCACGACAGCGCCCCCGCCGCCGTGCGGCCCGCCGGACGGGCCGGCGTCGCGGGGCGCAGGAACAGCCAGAGCGTGGCGGCGAGATAACCGGCGTAGAGCGCGACCTCGCCGAGCGTCGGATCGGCCTGATAGCCGAGCAGCCCCGACAGGACCGAGCCCGCGACGCCGTCGGTCGGAAGCAGGGCGGTCAGGTCGACGACGACGCGCTGGAGCCCGTTCCAGACGCCGGCCTCGTGCAGGTGGCGCAGGGACCCGGCGAGAATGCCGGCGGCCACGAACAGGATGAACACCCCGCTCCAGCGAAAGAAGCGCGACAGGTCGAGCCGGATACCGCCGCGATACAGCGCGTAGCCGACGCCTGCCGAGACGAGGATGCCGAGAAGCGCGCCGAGGGGGCCGCCGGCGCCCGGGCTCTGCTGGAAGACGGCAAGCAGGAAGAAGACCGATTCCAGTCCCTCGCGCGCCACGGCGAAGAAGACGAGGCCGATCAGGGCGAGGCTCGGCGTGCCCGAGCGGGCGAGCGCGGCGTCGATCGAGGAGCGCAGCTCGTGCCCGATCGAGCGCGCCGCGCGGCGCATCCAGAGCACCATGGAGGTGAGGATCGCGACCGCCACGAAGCCGACCAGCGCCTCGAAGAGTTCCTGCGTCGCCTGCGGAAACTCAGCGCTCGCCAGTTGCAGCGCCGCGCCCGCGAAGAGCGACACGGCGGCGGCCAGGAAGATGCCGATCCAGACCGCCGGCATCCAGGCCGCGCGGCCCGTGCGCGCGAGGTAGCTGGCCACGATGCCGACGACCAGCGCGGCCTCGAGGCCCTCGCGCAGCATGATCAGGAAGGGAACGAGCATGGGCCGGTCATCCATCAGAAGCTGGCGTCCGGCGATTGGCGCGACGGCTCCCGCCGGACGCGCCCGATATAAACCTTTCCCAAATACTCATCAATAAAAAGTGTTTTTGAATTGTTCTAAGTAACGGGCCGCCCAACGACCGGGCGCGTGCTGCTGAGACGATCCGTCCCCGCCGCAAAGGTTGCCCGCGGCAGCCGGCGTCTTAGCTGCGGGCGGACCTTCCTTCCGCCGTCCCCCGAGGTCCGGATCCATGTCCCGCCAGCCGCCGTTTTCCGCTGGATCGCCCGTTCCGAGCCGCCGCCTGTCGCGCCTAGCGCGCCTCGGGGGCATGGCCGGCGGTCTGGCGGGCGGGGTGCTTCTCGACGGCGCGCGGCGCCTCGCGTCCGGCGAGCGGCCGCGCTGGGAGGACCTCGTCCTGACGCCCGGCAACGTCGCGCGCGTCACCGACCAGCTCGCCCAGCTTCGCGGCGCGGCCATGAAGATGGGCCAGCTCCTGTCGATGGACGCGGGCGATCTCCTGCCGCCCGAGCTGTCCGCGATCATGGCGCGGCTGCGCGCCGAGGCCGAGCCGATGCCGCGCGCGCAGGTGCAGAGCGTCCTGGACCGCGCCTGGGGGAAGGGCTGGGAGGCCGGGTTCGAGGACTTTCCGTTCCGCCCCGTCGCCGCCGCCTCGATCGGACAGGTCCACCGGGCGCTGACGCGCGACGGCCGGCTGTTTGCGATCAAGATCCAGTATCCGGGCGTCAGGCGCTCGATCGACAGCGACGTCGACAACGTCGCGACGCTTCTGCGCGTGTCGCGCATCCTGCCCGGACATCTCGACATCGCGCCCCTGCTCGGCCAGGCCAAGCGGCAGCTGCACGAGGAGGCGGACTACGAGCGCGAGGCGGATTGCCTCGACCGGTTCCGCGCGCTCCTCGGCGAGGATCCGGCCTACCTTCTGCCGAGCGTCGAGCGCGATCTGACGCGCCGCGACGTGCTGGCGATGACGTATCTCCACAGCGTGCCGATCGAGACGCTGGAGGCGGCGCCGCAGCGGGAGCGCGACCGTGCCGCCGAACGCTTGATCGCGCTGGCGCTGCGCGAGCTCTTCGAGTTCCAGCTCATGCAGACCGATCCGAACCTTGCCAACTACCGGTTCGACCCGGCGAGCGGGCGGATCGTGCTGCTCGATTTCGGCGCGACGCGCGCCTTTCCCGCGGAACTGGCCGAGGCCTGCCGCGGGCTGGCGCGCGCCGCCCTGGCCGGGAGCCGGGCGGCGACCGAGGCGTCGCTCGCCGAGCTCGGACTTCTCGACGAGCGTATCCCCGCTGAAAAGCGCCACGAGATCCTGCGCCTCTTCGCGCTCGCGACCGAGCCCTTGCGGCGTGAGGGACCCTTCGACTTCGGCGACCAGACCCTGGCGCGCTCGCTGCGCGACGAGGGGATGGCGATGGCGAACGAGCGCAGCGAGTGGCGCCTTCCGCCGGTCGACGCGCTGTTCCTTCAGCGCAAGTTCGCCGGAACCTACCTTCTGGCCGCGCGGCTTCGCGCGCGGGTCGACGTGCGACGGCTGATCGAGCGTTACGTCTGATCGGCGATCGGGGGCGCTGCCTCCTCACGCGTTCGCGTCTCGCGGTCGGCTGCCAGCAGGGCTTCGAGACCGGCCTGCAGTCGCTTCAGCGCGCCTTCTGGGTCGAACCACCAGTCGGTCGACCAGACGCGCAGGATGTTCCAGCCGAGCCCGCGCAGGACATCCTCGCGGACCTTGTCGCGGTCGCGCGCGGTGGCCGAGCGATGGTAGGTCGCCCCGTCGCACTCGACGCCAGCCAGGTAGGCGCCCGGCCGGTCCGGATGGGGAATGCCGATGTCGACCCGGAAGCCCGACACGCCGACCTGCGGCACGCAGCGCCATCCAAGATCGCGCAAGGCCTCCATGACGGCCTCCTCGAAGGGCGAGTCGGGCGCACCCTGCGATCCCGCGTCGGCCGACGGGAGCGCGGCTGCACCCCGGTCCGCGTAGTCGAGGAAGGTCTTGAGGTCGCGCACGCCCGCCGATTTCGTGCGGGCGAGGTCGATCTGATCGGCCTTGAAGGCGGAGAAGACTTGGAGCTCGGCGCGAGCGCGCGTCACCGCGACGTTGAGGCGCCGCTCGCCGCCGTCGCGGTTCAGCGCGCCGAAATCCATCGCGAGCTTGCCGGCCGCATCGCGCCCGAACGTGATCGAGAAGAGGATGACGTCGCGCTCGTCGCCCTGCACGTTCTCGAGGTTCTTCACGAAGACCGGCTCCAGTCGCTCGTCGGCGAAGAACCATTCGATCTCCGGGTCGGCCCGACGCTCGTCGTCGAGAAGGTCCTGGATCAGCGCCTGCTGCTGCGCGTTGAAGGTGATGACGCCGAAGGTCGGGCGCTTCTCTTCCGGCACCGTCAGCGCGTCCCGCAGCCGCTCGGCCAGATGCGCCGCGATCGCCCGAGCCTCGTCGCGGTTCGTGCGGCTCTTGCCCCGGTCGTAGAAGGCGTCCGGCAGGTGGCGGAGCGAGACCGCGCGATCCTCCGTCACCGGCGAGGGGAAGGTGATCAGCCGGTTCTCGTAGTAATGGTGGTTCGAGAAGGCGATCAGGGACTCGTGGCGCGAGCGGTAGTGCCAGCGCAGGTGATGCACCGGCAGGCCCGAGGCGCGCGCCTCGTCGAGGATGCTTTCGAGGTCGCGCTCGTGGTCGGCGGTCTCGTCGTCCTCGGCCTCGTTGCGGCCGAAGAAGTTGGTGGGCGGCAGCTGCTTCGGGTCGCCGACGATCACGGTCTGGCGCGCGCGGGCGATGGCGCCCACCGCGTCCCAGGTTGTGATCTGCGAGGCCTCGTCGAAGATCACGACGTCGAAGGGCGCCTGGGTGGGCGGCAAGAACTGCGCGATCGAGAGCGGTGACATGAGAAGGCAGGGCGCCAGCTGCGGGAAGCTGTCCGGCATGGCGGCGATCATCTCGCGGATCGATCGGCTCGGCCGCTTCAGCTCCATCTGATGGCGCAGGAGGCCGAGCTCCGACTTGCGCGGCACGGCCGCCGTTCCCGGCAGATCATGCCGGATCGCGGCATGGACGCGGGATGTGGCCGCCTTGCGGGCGAGTTCGTCGAGCGTGCGGAAGTCCTCGATCGCGTGCTCGTGGCTGAAGCGCCGGAAGTCGCGAAGCGTCGCGTCGGCGTCGATCGCGAGCGGCAGCCACCAGCGAGCGTAGCCGAGGCGGAAAGCGCCGAGCGCCTCGTCCGGCGCGACCGCGCCGCCCTCGATCGCCTCGACCAGCGGCAGAAGCCCGTGCGCCAGCGCCCGCCGGCGCACGGCGCACCAGGACGACCAGTCGCGCAGTCGCCCTCGGCTCGCCTCGACCGCCCGCAGCGCCTCGTCCACAGAGCGCGGGGTCGCGCCCGGTTCAGCGGAGGGGCGGGGGCCATCCGAGAGGGCGGTGAAATGCCGCTCTGCGTCCTGGAAACGGTCGCGGGCGGCGGGAAGGGCGGCCGCATGGGTGCGCAGCGGAGAGGCTTCGCCC
This sequence comes from Aureimonas sp. AU4, assembly GCF_001463765.1. Taxonomy (GTDB): domain Bacteria; phylum Pseudomonadota; class Alphaproteobacteria; order Rhizobiales; family Rhizobiaceae; genus Aureimonas. Next base: position 148,344 of record NZ_BBWK01000006.1, read on the forward strand.
AGAAGCGTTGGCAGGCGCTGGGCGATCTCGCCCGCCGGGTCGAGATGCGAGAGGGCATCGCGCAATCCGTGGGCGGCGCTGAGCCGGGCGCGCAGCGCCTCCGCGTCCGTGTCGAGCCCGGCGAAGTCCGGCGTCAAGGCCGCGAGCGGGCTCTGCGCGATGGCGGCAAGGCTCGCCTGCATCCGGCCAAGGCGCGGCAGATCGATCTCGGGATCGGCCGTGCCGGTGGCGCTATAGGTACCGAGGAGCTTCGCCGCGCTGCGCTTGCGGAAGAAGGAGAGCGGCCAGACGCTCGCCTTCGCCTCGCGCCAGCGGCGGTCGAGATCGTCCACGGGGACGCGCGCAAGTTCGCCGCGCTCGTAGCGCGTGGAAAGGCGGGCCTCGTCCGCCGCGAAGCTGGCGATCGCGGCCGTCAGCGGATCAACGGCGTCGCGCAGGGCCGAAAGGTTCGGGTCGACGACGAGCGCGGCACCGCGCGGTGCCATGGCCTGGGCGGCGCCGGCCAGCGCCGCGAGGCGATCGATCCGCTGGAAATCCAGCTCACCCGGCGAAAGGCCGAGCGTGCGCAAAAGATCCTGTGCCGCCTTGCCCAACGTGTCCAGCGCCTCACGCAGCGCCTCGCCGGCCGCCAGCAGCTCCTGCTGCCAGGCCAGACTCCAGCTTTCGCGCTGCACGAGCCGCAGTTCCGGCCGCGCGTCCACCGCCGCGAACGTGCGGCCGAGCGCGGTGGCCATCTCTTCCAGCTCGGCGAGCGCCGCCGCATCGTGAGCTTCCGGCGAGGGCCAGCGCAGCGCGGGCGCGGGGCGTGCGCTCTCGCGCAGGGTCAGGCCCATCGCGCGGTAGGGCGTGAGGCCGTTGCCGGCCGGCGCGTGGAGCGCGTCGGCGTAGCGGTTCAGCTCGTCGCGCTTGACGCGCAGTCGCTCGTTGACGGCGATCCAGTCCTCGCCGCCCGCCGCGCCGCCGTTCTCCCAGGCGCTTCGCAACTGCTTGAGGAAGTGGCGACGGTCGGCCTTGGAGGAGTGAAGCTCCAGGCAATGGTCGCCGAGGCCGACCTGGCAGAGGCGGCGATAGACGACGTCGAGGGCGGCGGTCTTCTCGGCCACGAAGAGGACGGTGCGCCGGTTCGCCAGGCAATGGGCGATCATGTTGGCGATGGTCTGGCTCTTGCCGGTGCCGGGCGGTCCGACGATCACGAAGTCCTTGCCTTCGGCGGCGGCGAGGCTCGCGACGACCTGCGAGGAGTCGGCCGGCAGCGGCGTCACGATCGCGGCGGGCTCGAAGGCGCGGTCCACCTCGCGCGGCTCCCGGAAGGCGACCGTATCGGCGAAGGGCTGGTCCGGCGTATCGAGGAGGTGGCGCACGACCCGGTTCTGGCGCAGCGCCTCGGTGCGCTCCGTCAGGTCCTTCCACATGAGGTACTTGGCGAAGGAGAAGGTTCCGAGCGCCGTCTCGTCCACCACCTCGAAGCCCGGCACCTCGCGCACCGCCCGGCGCATCCGGTCGAGGACCGCGCCGACATCGATGCCCTTGTCGTCGGTCGGCAGCTCGCCGGAGAGGCTCGGCACGGCGAGGCGGAAATCCCGCTCCAGAAACTGGAGCAGCGTCGCGTTGAAGCGCACCTCGTCCTCGTGATGCACGAGGCGGAAGGGCGCGCTTGCGCTGCGGCGCTCGAGCCGCGCGGGCAGGAGGAGAAGCGGTGCGCGATAGGTGCGCTCGTCCCCGGGCTGTTTCTTCCACCGCAGGAAGCCGACCGCGACGAACAGCGTGTTCGTGCCGCCCTCGGCGAGATCGTTGCGCGCCTGCCGGTAGAGGGCGGTGAGCCGCGCCTCCAGCGCCGCGCCGTCGAGCGGCGAGGCGAGCTCGTCGCGCGCCAGCGCCTCGCGGGCGAAGAGCTGGCCGAGGTCCTCGCCGCGCGTCTCGCGAAACAAGGTCTCGTCGCGCCGGCCGACCGGGTTCTCGGCGGGGATCGAGACGATGCGCAGCCCGTGCCCGCCCGCCAGCCGGTCCTCCAGGTAGGCCGCGTCCGGGCAGAGGAACGGCACGGTCGAGGCGGAGGGCGTGAAGTTCAGGAGGCGGTTGCGCAGCGACAGGTCGAGCAGTCGGCGCTGCCAGCGGTCGATCCGGCCGGCGGGCGTGGTGGGCTTGGGCTCGGCGGCGGGCATAACGGGAAGCTGCGAGGCGTCGGGCACCGGGGGCAGGGGGAGCGCGCCGGTCGCAAGCGCCCCGTCGCTCGCGTCCGCCTCGGGGCGGGGCTCGTGCGAGGCGAGCGGCATGATGCCCGCAGCGCGGGCGCGCGAGATGTCCACGGCCGCCGTGAAGCGGCGCGATGCGCCCTCCTCGACCTGACGCGCGGCCTCGCGGCGCGCCGCCTCGAAGCCGAGCGGCGGTCGCTGCGTGAGCCCCGTGGTCTCGAACAGCGCCAGCTCGCGCGCGGCCACCGCCTTGCGGATTTCGGCGGCATCGCTTTCCACCGCGCGCGGCAGGGTCTGCGGCGTGAGCCAAACGCCGGTCAGCGCATGGCCTTCCGTCAGCACGAGAACGGCGTTGAGGCCCGTCGCCTCCAGCCCGGCAGCCAGAAGCAGCGCCGTATCGAGGCACGTCGCAAGGCCCTCGCCGAGGACGGCGCTCGGACGGCGCACCTTCTGGCCTGCGGTCTCGAAACTCTTCGGCGGCTCGGCGTAGTGGAGGCCGAGATCCGCCACGGCCGCGTAGAGGGCTGCCGCCAGCATGTAGCTGCGGGCCGGATCTGCGCTTTGATAGCCGTCGAGCGCGGTGGAGTGGCCGTGCTCGCCGAGGCGCTCGGCCGCCGCGCGCAGGAGCCGCGCGACCGCCGGGTCGTTCGGCATCGCGAAGGCGGGCAGGAGCTGCGCCATGTCGCTCGCGCCGCCCCATTCGTCGCGGGCCAGAAGCCGCACGGGATGGCGGAACTCGGCGAGCACCGCGTCGTCCGAGAGGAGCTCGAAGCAGGCCTCGCCGCGCTCGGCCTCGTCGAGCCCGGCAAGATGGGCGGCGTCGAGATCGACGCGGCGGTCCGCCAGATCGAGGCCGTCCGGCCCCAGCCGGTCGATCCGCCAGAGCTTCTCGCGCAGGAAGGGCGGCTCGGAGCGAAGACGAAGCTGCAGCGCGGAGCGGCTCGCCCCGTCCTCCACCAGGAGCCGGAGGCGGCGCAGGACCGGCACCGCGTTCTGGAACGAGGCGTAGGTGAGGCACGGCTCCAGCTCGGCTTCGATCCGAACCGTCGGCCCGGGCCGCGCCGCCTCGTCCGCCACGGCCCTCACGTCATCCGCCATCGCTCGCCTCCTCCAGCCGCCCCGGAGGATTGGCGGGACTTCGGCCGGGTCGTCAACCGCCGTTCCCGGCTCTCAGGCTCGGCCCCCGCCGTATTCCTCGTCGCTCACCTTCTCCATCCAGTCCACGACCTTGCCGTTCAGGTTTTCCTGGATGGCGATATGGGTCATGGCGACCGTGGGCGAGGCGCCGTGCCAGTGGCGCTCGCCCGGCTCGAACCAGACGACGTCGCCGGGGCCGATCGTCTCGACAGGCCCGTTCTCGCGCTGGACGAGGCCGAGGCCCGCCGTCACGATCAGGGTCTGGCCGAGCGGGTGCGTGTGCCAGGCGGTGCGCGCGCCGGGCTCGAAGGTGACGGTAGCCGCCGCCGCGCGTCGGGCGTCGTTCGGCTGGAACAGGGGATCGACGCGGACCGTGCCGGTGAACCAGTCGGCCGGGCCTGGTGCGGAGGGGCGCGTTCCGTTGCGGATGATGTCCATGGCGAGCTGTTTCCCTGTTGCGATCCGAGCTAAGGCTAGGCCGCGGCAACGGCATGGCATCCCCCGAGACGGGAGACATTCCGGACTGGCGGCCAACGTGTCGTTGCATTGCACAATATTGTGGCAACGCTCGACCGTGGCGAAATCTCATGCGATCTGAAAAGGAATTTCATCGCCTGCCTGACGAAGGCGCGCCGTATTGACGTTTTCCTGTTGCTGCACCAACGTGCGAAAATGAATTACGGCAGCAGGCGGAATCGGACATCGGAATGCGCGTCGGCATTGTAGGGTTGGGTTTCCGCCTCGGCTATCTCGGTCATGTCTTCACCGCGATCGACGGCGACATCGAGATCGCGGGCTATGTGGATCCCGAGCCCGCCGGGCTGCCCGGCCTCGAGGCCAAGGGCATCTCCGCCGGTCGCCGCTACGAGACCGTGGCGGAGCTGATCGCGAGCGGCCCGCTCGACCTTCTCATGATCGGCTCGCCCAACCACCTCCATCTCGACCATATCCGGGAAGGGCTCGAGGCCGGGCTCACGGTCTTCTGCGAAAAGCCGGTGGTGATCTCGCTGGACGAAAGCTACGAGCTCGCCCGCCTCATGGCGAAGCATGGCGAGGACCGGCTGATGATCGGCCTCGTCCTGCGCTACTCGCCGCTCTACCGCGACCTGCGCGCCGCGCAAGCCGAGGGCGCGATCGGCGACGTCGTGTCGATCGAGGCGTCCGAGCATATCGAACCCTACCACGGCGCCTTCTTCATGCGGGACTGGCGGCGCTACGAGCGCTACAGCGGCTCCTTCATGCTGGAGAAATGCTGCCACGACCTCGACCTCTACAACGGCGTGGTCGGCGCGCGGCCCGAGCGCGTGGCGAGCTTCGGCGGGCGCAAGAGCTTCGTTCCCGCCAACGATCCGGCGCGGCGCGGCATCAACGATCTCGAGCTCTTCCACCGCAAGCCGAGCGGCTGGCTCGGCTCCGACAAGGTCTTCGACAGCGACGGCGACATCATCGACTACCAGGTCGCCATCATCGAGTACGCCAACGGCGTCGGCATGAACTTCCACACCAACCTCAACGTGCCCGACCAGTTTCGCCGCTTCTGCGTGATGGGTTCGCGCGGCATGGCGGAAGGGGACTTCGTGCGCGGCTTCCTCCACGTCCACGAGGGGATGGGCAACCGGCGCATCGTCGAGAAGAGCTACGCCAACGAGACCGAGCTCTCGCAGCACTACGGCGCCGACGAGCAGATGGCCGCCGACATCATCGCCCACGTGCGGCACGGCCACCCGCTCCCGGTATCGACGCGCGACGCGCTGGAGGCCGGCATCCTGGCGCTCGCGATGGACGAGGCGCGCACCCGGCGCAGCGTCGTCGACCTCAGGCCGGTGTGGGACCGTTTCGACGAGGCGCGCATGGCCCGCGCGGCGTAAAGGGAAGGGAACCGCTTGACCGCACAGCGCACCGCTGTCCTGTTCGCCTGGGCCCTGCTTCTGCCGGCGCTCCTCTACGTCACCGCCATCGTCGCCTATCCCCTGGTCGAGACGGTGATCCTGAGCTTCACCGACGCCTCGCTGAAGCGCACCTCGGACTGGGTCGGCTGGGCGAACTACGAGCGCATCTTCACGCCCACCTTCGCCGAGGTCATCGGGCGCACCTTCATCTGGACCTTCTTCTCGGTCTCGCTGAAGATGGTGATCGGCATCTTCGGCGCGACGCTCCTGAATGCCGCCGTGCCGGGCCGCGCGCTGTTCCGCGTCCTCACCATGCCGCCTTGGATCGTGCCCATGGCCATCGGCATCTTCATGTGGGGGTGGATGTACAACGGCCAGTTCGGGATGATCTCGGGCCTCCTGCAGCGCTTCGGCTTCGTGGACGGCCCGGTGGCCTTCCTCGCCAACGGCGGCACCGCCTTCTGGGCGACCGTGATCACCGACGTCTGGATCGGCGTTCCCCTCGTCACCCTCTACATGCTCGCCGCCATGCAGGCGATCCCGCAGGACCTCTACGAGGCCGCCTGGACCGACGGGGCGGGGCGCTTCTACCGTTTCCGCCGCATCACGCTGCCGCTGATCGTGCCGGCCATCATCACCATGTCGATGCTGTCCCTGATCGCGACCTTCAACTCCTTCGACATCATCTGGATCCTGACGCGCGGCGGCCCGAGCGGTCAGACGACGACCATGATCATCGACACCTACAACACCGCGATCGGCTCGAAGCGCTACGGCGAGGGGGCGGCGCGCGCGGTCCTGATCTGCCTGTTCCTGTCGGTCTTCTCGCTGCTCTACTTCCGCGTCACGAGCCGCCTGTCGAAGGGGATGGTGCGATGACGACGCGCTCGGCCATGATCTCGCGCTACCGCTGGTGGGAGGTGGTGCTGATCTATTGCGGCATCGCGGTCTTCCTCACCTTCGTGCTCGCGCCCTTCGTGGAAGGGTTCCTGGTGTCGCTGAAGCCTCTGTCGCTTCTGTTCTCCACCCCCTATTCCTTCTGGCCCGAGAACGGATCGCTCGACGCCTACCGCACCATGTGGACGAGCGTGCCGGGCTTCGGCTGGTACATCTTCAACTCGTTCCTGATCTCGTTCAGCGTGACGGCGGTGGTGCTGATCCTGGTCGTGCCGGCCGCCTACTCGTTCGCGCGCTTCGAGTTCAAGGGCGCTGGGGTCACGCTGGGCGCGTTCCTGGCGGTCAACATGTTCTCGGGCGCGGTGCTGATCATCCCGCTGTTCCGCCTGATGCGCTCCATGGGCGTCCTCAACACCTATCTCGCGATGATCGTGCCGGGCGTCGCCTTCCTGATCCCCTCGGCGATCTGGCTCCTGCGCACCTACATGCTGCGCATCCCGCGCGAGCTGCACGAGGCGGCCTACATGGACGGGGCGGGCTATCTCTACACGCTGCGGCGCGTCGTTCTCCCCATCGCCATGCCGGGCATCACGGTGGTCGCCATCACCACCTTCATCGGCGCCTACGCCCAACAGTTCATCTACGCGCTGACCTTCAACTCGCGCACCGAGTACATGCCGCTTCCGGTCGGCCTCTTCGCCTATTTCGGCAAGCAGGAGGTCATCTGGAACGAGCTCATGGCCGCCAGCTTCGTGGGCATCGCCCCGGCCATGGTCCTGATCTTCTTCATGCAGCGCTACCTCGTGGCGGGTCTGACCGCCGGCGCGGTGAAGTCGTGACACCGACAACAACCACAACGGGAGCCCCGATGAGAACGCCTCTTTCCCTTCTGGCCGCCGGCGCCCTGGCGCTCCTCGGCACGACCGCGCTGCCCGCCATGGCCAGCGCCGCCGACATCAGCTTCATCTACTGCGGCGACAAGGTCGGCCCGGTCCACGCGCGCGTGATCGACGAGTGGAACAAGGCTCATGCCGACGACCAGGTGAAGACCGAGGTCGTGGGCTGGGAGCAGTGCCAGGACAAGGCGACGACGCTGGCCGCCGCCGGCACGCCGGTCGGCCTTGCCTATGTCGGCTCGCGCACGCTCAAGGAGTTCGCGCAGAACGACCTGATCGTCCCGATCCCGATGACCGACGCCGAGAAGGCGAGCTACTACCCCAACATCGTCGACACGATCACCTTCGAGGACAAGCAGTGGGGCGTTCCCATCGCCTTCTCGACCAAGGCCCTGTTCTGGAACAAGGACCTCTTCAAGCAGGCCGGTCTCGACCCGGAGAAGCCGCCCACGACCTGGGCCGAAGAGGTCCAGATGGCCAAGACCATCAAGGAGAAGACCGGCAAGGCCGGCTTCGGCCTGGTCGCCAAGACCTTCGACAACACGATGCACCAGTTCCTGCACTGGGTTTACACCAATAACGGCCGCATCGTGGATGCCGAGGGCAACGTCACGCTCGACAGCCCCGAGGTCCTCGCCGCCCTCCAGGCGGTCAAGGACATTACGCCCTATTCCGAGGAGGGCCCGACCGCCTACGAGCAGAACGAGGTCCGCGCGATCTTCCTCGACGGGCAGATCGGCATGATCCACAACTCGACCGGCGCCATCCCGCGCCTCAAGGGCACGAAGATCGACTGGGGCGTCGCCAACCTGCCGCTCGGTCCCGAGGCCAAGGGCCCGGGCACGCTCCTGATCACCGACAGTCTTGCGGTCTTCAACGGCTCGGGCGTCGAGGAGAAGGCGATCGAGTTCGCCAAGTACATCACCGCGCCCGCCGTGCAGGAGGAGTACGAGCTCACCGGCGACGACGGCCTCGTGCCGCTGCGCCCCTCGGCCAACGTCGACAAGTTCGTCTCCGAGCATCCGGAGTGGAAGCCCTTCATCGACGGCATCAAGTCGGGCGGTCCCGAGCCCCTGTTCACCGACTACAAGGGCTTCCAGAACGCCATGATCACGATGGTGCAGTCGGTGGTCACCGGCCAGGCGACGCCTGAGGCCGCGATCAAGACCGCATCCGCCGAGATCGAGCGCTTCAAGTAGGCGCTCGCCTCCCGTAACCCGCGGGGTCGGCGTCCGTCCGGTCGCCGACCCCGCCCTCGCGTTCCACCGGAGACATGCCCTTGGGTCAGCTCAACCTCGTCGACGTCCGCAAGTCCTTCGAGACCTTCGAGGTCATCAAGGGCGTGCGCCTCGAAGTGCGCGACGGCGAGTTCGTGGTCTTCGTCGGGCCGTCGGGCTGCGGAAAATCGACGCTGCTGCGCATGATCGCGGGGCTCGAGGAGATCTCCAGCGGCGATCTCCTGATCGACGGCAAACGCGTCAACGACCTGCCGCCCGTGCGCCGCGGCATCGCGATGGTGTTCCAGAGCTACGCCCTCTACCCGCACATGACCGTGTTCGAGAACATCGCCTTTCCCCTGCGCGTCGAGGGCATGGCGGAGGAGAAGATCCGCGATCGCGTGAACAACGCCGCGCGCATCCTCCATCTCGACCAGCGCCTCCAGCAGCGCCCCGGCGCCCTGTCGGGCGGCCAGCGCCAGCGCGTCGCCATCGGCCGCGCCATCGTGCGCGAGCCCAAGATCTTCCTGTTCGACGAGCCCCTGTCGAACCTCGACGCGGCCCTGCGCGGCGACATGCGTATCGAGCTCGCCAAGCTCCACCGCCAGCTGCGCGCGACCATGATCTACGTCACCCACGACCAGATCGAGGCCATGACCATGGCCGACCGGATCGTGGTGCTGAACGCGGGCGAGATCTCGCAGATCGGCGCGCCGCTGGAGCTCTACCACAAGCCCGCCAACCTGTTCGTCGCGGGCTTCATCGGCAATCCGCGCATGAACACGATTCCCGTCACCTGCCGGGGCGTGGGCGAGGGGGGCGTCGAGGTCGAGTACCGGGGGCAGCGCCTCGTGGTACCCGTCCAGCCACGGGCGGCCACGGAAGGTCAGGCGATGACGCTGGGCGTCCGGCCCGAGGACGTGGGAACCGGCGAGGGCGACCTGTCGCTCGACCTCGTGCCGAGCGTGATCGAGCGCCTCGGCGCCCAGACCGTCGCCTACGCCTCGCTCGGCGGGGGCGAGGAGAACTTCTGCGCCATGCTGCCGGGCGCGGCGGCCGTCAAGGTCGGCCAGCCGATGCGCGCCGGCATCCGCGCGGTGGATTGTCACCTCTTCGACGCCTCCGGCCAGGCCTTCGAGCGGCGGGTCGAGCTGACCGAGATCGACCCGAAGCTCTTCGCGACGGCCTGAAGCCGCGCCCCTACCAGACGAGGCCGCGCGCGGCGACCGGCACGATCTCGGTGACGCGCCCGTCGCGGTGGAAGACCACGTGGTCGAAGAGGTTCGAGACCACGCAGGTATGGTTGGGCACGATGCGCAGGACGTCGCCGATCGCCGGGCCGTCGCCCTCGACGTTCGACAGATCCAGGACGCCGTGCTCCTCGGAAAGCGAGGCGATGCGCGCGCCCGGCCAGGTCTCGACATGGCCGTAGTCCGCGAAGCCGAGGAGATCCGACGTCAGGGCCTTCGATCCCGCGTCGATCACGGCGCGCGTGCGCGTCGGGCGCGAGACGACGGTCGCCAGCACATGCATCGCGCAGTCGTCCCACCCGCAGGCGCCGGCTCGCACCATCGAGCGGTCGTTGTAGATGTAGGTGCCCGCCCGGTGTTCGGTCGCGCTCGCAACGAGATGGGCCTCGAAGACGCCGGGCGTGCCGCCGCTGCTGAGAACGGGGCAGGGAAGACCCGCCGCCTCCAGCCTCGCCTTCGCGTCGAGGAAGAAACGGTCGACGCGCTCGTGCGCTCCCGCACCGGGAAAGGTCATGATGCCGCCGAAGCGAAGCCCCGGCTCGGCGGCGATGCGCCGGGCGAGGTCGAGCGCTTCCTCGGGCGTCTGCACGCCGCAGCGCCCGCCGCCGGTGTCGCATTCCACGAGAACCATCAGCGGCTTCAAGGCGTCCCGGAAGGCCGCGCCCAGTGCCTCCACGGTCGCGCCGCTGTCCGCCACGACCGAGAGACGCGCGACCCGCTCGTTGAGCCGGTGCAGCGGCTTGTGCTTGCCGGGGCCGAGAATGTTGAAGGTGATGAGGATGTCCTCGGCGCCCTCGCTCGCGAAGGCCTCCGCCTCGCTCACCTTCTGGCAGGTGATGCCGACGGCGCCCGCCGCCAGCTGCCGCCGTGCGAGCGCGGGGATCTTGTGCGTCTTGATGTGGGGCCGGAAGCGCAGGCCGTGCGCGTCCATGTAGTCCTGCACGCGCCGGATGTTGCGCTCGACCCGCGCTTCGTCGATCACCGCACGCGGCGTCGACACCGCTTCGATCGGCGTGCCGACGGCGGGAAGGAAGTCGGCTTCGATCGTGTTCATGCGGCGGTCTCCGATCCGGCGTGAGGATCGGCCACCATCGGCCAGATGTCACGCGGGGCGCGGGTGTAGGGGGTGCGGGCGGGATCGTTGGGATAGGGCGTTCCGGCCGAGCAGTAGAGGATCTCGGCGGCGATCGGCGCGAAGGCGGCGTGGAAGTGGTTGGTCGACTTGATCGCGAGGATGCGCTTGGCCCTGGGATCGATGCCGAGCGCGCTGAAGAGGCTTGGGTCGAAGCCTTGCGCACGGACCGTGTTGAGGATGACGTCGGTCCCGTCCGGCAGCCGGATGCGGGCGGCGTCGCCGAAGGGGGCGAAGCTTTCGCCAAAGCGCATCTGCGCATCGCGCACGAGCCGCACGACCTCGACCCGCGCGTCGATCGGCTCGCCGGTGCCGGGCGCCGACTTCGCGCCGAAGCGCAGCGGAATGGTCGCGCCTTCGCCGGCCGCCATGCAGATCGACACCGCGACCGGGTCCCAGATCGTGCCGAGCGCCGCGCCCTTCGCGCCCTGGCGCAGGAGCTCGGCGAGGATCACGGTCGCGTCGCCCGCCGTGCCCCCGCCCGGATTGTCCCAGACGTCGGCGATCACGACGGGTCCGCGCCCCGCCTCGATCGCGCGCCGCACCACTTCCTCGGGGCCCATCTGCGGCACCATGAACGTTCCCCGATGGCGGAAGAGCTCGAGCCCGATCCGCCGCGCCAGCGCCTCGCCATGCGCCGGCGCGTCGTCGGTGACGACCAGAACCCTCGTGCCCATCTCCGGCACGTCGCCCGCCGTGAAGCCGTGGATGATGGAGACCGAGAGGACCGACGCGTCGTCCCGCTCCAGACGGCGGATCTCGTCGACGATGCCGCGCATCGGCTGGCGCGAGGTCGGGTAGACGTCGATCATCCGGCAGTCGAAGACGGACATGACGGGCCGCGTGCGCCGGTCCAGCGCGTCCACCGCCAGACGCCAGAGATCGCGCGCGGCGTCCACGAAGTCCGTGTGGGGAAACTCCTTGAAGGCGACGAGAAGGTCGCACGCCCCGACGCGCCGCCGCGTCAGGTGGCTGTGCGGATCGAGCGTCGCGCCGACGAGGACGCCCGGCCCGACGATCTCGCGGACGCGCGACAGGAGGTCTCCTTCCGCGTCCTCGTAGCCGTCCGCCACCATCGCGCCGTGCAGGCCGAGGAGCACGGCGTCCACCGGCAGGGCGGCGCGCAGCTGGTCGAGGATCTCGTCGCGCAGCGACTCGTAGGCTTGGCGGTTCAGGAGGCCGGCCGGGTCCGCCCAGGCCGCCGTTCCCTCGATCAACGTCCAGCCGCGCCGGCCCGCCTCCTCGCGGCCCACCGTGACGACGGCGGTGCAGAGCGTCGGCGTTTCGGGGTGACGGCCGGGTGGGGCGTAGAGCGACGCCTCGAAGGCGCGACGATCGACGCAGATCGGCGAGAACGTGTTGGTTTCCGTGGCGAGCGCGGCGGTGAAGATGCGCATGGGACCGTGCCCTCCGTCGGCGGGGCCTCAGGCCCCGGGCATGGGATGGGGCAGGTAGCCGACGAAGCCGGTGATGCGCCAGCGGGCGTCGATCCGGCGGCACTGGTAGAGCGTCTGCCAGTTCATGGCGTCGAACGAGCCGTCCGCGAGACGGATGCCGCCGTCGAACCGCTTGCGGGCCAGCGCCCGGTCGCCCTCGATCTGGATCTCCTCCAGCCGTGTCGTGCGGAAGATCGCCGTGCGCGGGTCCTCGGCGAAACGCAGGCGCGAGAAGCCTTGCGCCTGACGCAGCCACTCGCGGCGATAGTCGTCGAGGGTCGCGAAGGCGAGCCGCCATTCGCCCGGATCGGGAAGCCGGCGCGCGTCGATGGCAGAAAATTCCGCCGGTGCGAAGTCGTCCGCCACCGCCTCCCAGTCGCCGGCCAAAAAGGCGTCGATGTCGCTTTCGACCAGCATGTGCCAGATCGCGCGTCGGTCCGCATCGGCCGGATCGAAGGGGTTGCTGAAGGGGTCGCGCATCAACGGAACACTTAAAAAATTTTCAGAACGGTCGTTTCCTCTGGCAAAATTCCGTTGATCGTGGTCGGCTGTCAACGAGATGCGAAAATAATTTGCATGGGGTCGGGAATGGCGCTCAAGCGGTACGGGGTGGGCGAGACTGGCGCGGGCGGCAAGCCGCTGCCCTTCGCCCGCGCGGTGGAGGCCGACGGCTGGCTCTACGTCTCGGGCCAGGTCGCGATGGAGAACGGCGAGATCGTGCCGGGCGGCATCGTCGAGCAGACCAGGAAGACCATGGACAACCTCGTCGCCATCCTCGCCGAGGCCGGCTACGGGCTGGAGGACGTGGTGCGCGTCGGCGTCTGGCTCGACGATCCGCGCGACTTCTGGAGCTTCAACGGCGTCTATGCCACGTATTTCGGCGACCATCCGCCGGCGCGGGCCTGCGTGCAGTCGTCCATGATGGTGGACTGCAAGGTCGAGATCGACTGCGTGGCCTACAGGGCGCGGTAGGGGCGGGGCCGTGGACATCTTCTCGGCGCTGCAGGACGAGCGTCCGCGCCTGTCGCCCGCCGAGACCCGCATCGCCGACCTTCTTCTCGACGACTTCGAGTTCGCGGTGAACGCCTCGATCATCGAGCTCGCGGGCCGGGCCGACGTCTCGCCGCCGACCGTCACGCGCTTCTGCCGTCGACTCGGCTGCGAAAGCTTCTCCGACTTCAAGGTCCAGCTGGCGCGCACCGCCTATGTCGGCCTGCGCTACCTGAAGCCCGAGCCCCAGAGCCGGGCGACCGCCGACGTCGCCAAGGAGATCGTGGAAAAGGCGCAGGACGCGCTGTTCCTGTTTCACCGGTCGCTGGACCTCGCCGCCGTGGAGGCGGCGGCGGACCGCCTGGCGCGCGCCGAGATGATCTACGCCTTCGGCTCGGGCGGAAACTCGTCGCTGATCGCGCTGGAGATCCAGAACCGTTTGTTCCGCCTCGGCCTTCGCGTGACATCCAGCGCGGACCACGCGATGCAGGGGATGATGGCGGCGGCGCTTGCGCCGGGCGACGTGGTGATCGCCTCCTCCCTCTCCGGACGCAACGGCGAGATCGTGCGGGCGCTTCGTCTCGCGCGCGACAACCGCGCCACGACGATCGCGCTGACGCAGGGCGCGAGCCCGGTTGCCGAGGCCGCCGAGATCACGGTTCCGGTGAGCCTGCCGGAGGGCGACAACATCTACCGCCCGACGTCGACGCGCCTCGCCTATCTCGCGCTCGTCGACATCCTGGCCAGCCTTGTGGCCTACCGCCGCCAGCCGCAGGCGACCGCGACGCTTAGGCGGATCAAGCGCCATCTCGTCGCGACGCGCGACGGCGACGACCGCCAGCTTCTGGGCGACTGAAACCCTCGATGCAAAAACCACGGAAAGGACACGCGATGACCCCGAGCTTCCGGCTGGAATCGACCTGGGACGCCTCGGTGGCTCCCAACGGACGCTTCGACTTCGCACTCGTGAACCTCGGGCCCGAGACGCTGGAGGGGTTCCAGATCGCCTATACGGCGCTGACGCGCGTCATCGACCGCGCGGCCTGCCGCAACGCGCGCTTCGTCGCGCGCGACGCGAACTACCATGCCTATGCGCCGCCCGAAGGCTTGCGCCTCGCGCCCGGCGAAACCTGGCGCTTCTCGGTCGGCGGCCTCCATCGCCCGGCGCGCCACCGCACCGACGGCCCGAAGTCGGCCTACCTGACGGATGCCGAAGGGCGGCATCACGCGGTCGCCGTCGCCGACTGCATGCTCGCCGGCGCGCCGAGTGAGCTGCCGCCCGCCGGCCTGCCGCAGGGCCGGCTTGACGAGCCCTTCGCGCTCCTGCCCTGGCCACGCCACGCGGCGCTGAAAGCCGGCGACGCGGTTCCCGTCGCGCTTCACCCGGAGAAGGGCAGTGCCGCAGAGGACGTTCTGGCCCTCGACGCCGCGCTCGCGCTCTTCCAGCGTCTCTTCCCCGTCGACCACGTGCCGTTTCGCCTGGAGCCCGCGCCCGGAACCCTCGCGCTGCGCTTCCGGACCGACGGGGCGCTGGGCGCGGAAGCCTGTGAGATCGAGTTCGGCGAGACGATCACGGTGCGCTCCGGCGGTCCGGCCGGCCGGCAGCACGCGCTGGTGAGCCTTGCGCAGATGCTGCGCGCCGCCCGCGCCGACCGCGAACGCTTCCGCTTTCCGGCATCGGGCCGGATCGAGGACGAGCCGCGCTACGGCTGGCGCGGCTGCCATCTCGACGTCTCCCGCCAGTTCTACCCGGTCGCCGATGTCCTGCGCCTCATCGACATCATGGCCTGGGCGAAGCTCGACGTCCTCCACTGGCACCTCACCGACGACGAGGCGTGGCGGCTGGAAATCCGCGCCTATCCCGAACTCACCACGACCGGCGTTCTGCGCGGGCCCGACGAGCCGTTGAAGCCCCAGCTCGGCAACGGCGCGGAGCCGGTCGGCGGCTTCTATAGCCAGGACGACGTGCGCCGGGTCGTCGCCCACGCCGCCGCGCTCCACGTCGAGGTGGTGCCCGAGATCGACATTCCCGGCCACAACGCGGCGACGCTGGTGGCGCTGCCCGACCTCACGGACGGGCAGGAAGCGCCGGACAGCTACCATTCGGTGCAGGGCTACCCGAACAACGCCCTGAACCCCGGCATCGAGGCGACCTATCCGTTCCTGGAGACCGTGCTGGACGAGATGGCCGAACTCTTCCCCAGCCCCTACGTCCATGTGGGCGGCGATGAGGTGGCGGACGGCGCCTGGCTCGCCTCGCCCAAGGCCAAGGAGGTCATGGCGCGCGAGGGCTTCACCGGTACGTTCGAGCTGCAGAGCTGGTTCCTCGCCCGCGTCCAGCGCATGCTAGAGGCGCGCGGCAAGCGGCTCGCCGGCTGGAACGAAGTGGCCCATGGCGGCGGCGTCGATCCGGCGGGAACGCTGCTCATGGCCTGGGAGAAGCCCGAGGTCGGCATCGAGCTGGCGCGCGAGGGCTACGACGTCGTGATGACGCCGGGCCAGGCCTATTATCTCGACATGGTGCAGGACGACGCCTGGCAGGAGCCGGGTGCGAGCTGGGCTGGCACCGTGCCGCCCGCCCACACCTACGGCTACGAGGCCGAGGGCGACCTGCCGGAAGAGCTGCGCGACAGGTTGAAGGGCATTCAGGCCTGCATCTGGAGCGAGCACTTCCTGAACCGCGATTATTTCAACCACCTCGTCTTCCCGCGTCTCTACGCCATCGCCGAGTCCGCCTGGACGCCGCGCGAGCGGAAGAGCTGGGATCGCTTCTGCGCGCTCGCGCCACTGGGACCGAAGCTGTGACCAGGATCTTCCGCATCGCCGTCGGCGGCATCCACACGGAATGCTCGACCTACTCGCCCGCCACCATCGCGGCCGAGGACTTCCGCGTCTTTCGCGGCGAGGCGCTGCCGCAGGCCGAGGCCTTCTCCTTCCTGACGCAAGCGGGCGATGTCGACCTCCGCCCGCTTCTTCATGCGCGCGCCGTGCCGGGCGGTCCGGTGGAGCGCGAGGCCTACGAGGGCTTCAAGCGCGAGTTCCTCGACGGCCTTCGCGCGGCCCTGCCGCTCGACGGCCTCTACCTCGCGCTGCACGGTGCGATGAACGTCGTCGGCATGGACGATGCCGAGGGCGACTGGGTGAGGGCGGCGCGCGCGGTCGTCGGCCAGGATTGCGTGGTCGCCGCGAGCTACGACCTCCACGGCAATGTCAGCGAGCGCGTCGTGGATGGCCTCGACATCTTCGCGGCCTACCGCACCGCGCCCCATATCGACACGCGCGAGACCATGATGCGCGCCTGGGAGATGCTGCTGCGCACGCTGCGCTCGGGCGAGCGGCCGGGCGTCGCATGGGCGAAGGTTCCGGTTCTGCTGCCGGGCGAGTGCACCTCGACCGAGGACGAGCCGGCGCGCTCGCTCTATGCGGCACTGCCCGGCTTCGACCGGCGCGACGGTGTCTGGGACGCGAACCTGATGATCGGCTACGTCTGGGCCGACGAGCCGCGCGCGACGGCCTGCTCGGTCGTCACCGGCACGGACCGCGAGGCGGCAAGGCAAGCCGCCGCCGAGATCGCCCGAGGCTACTGGGATGCGCGCGAGGGCTTCGGCTTCGGACCGGTGACCGGGCCGCTCGACGAGATGCTGCGGCTCGCCGCAGACGCCTCCACCCGCCCGGTGATCCTCGCCGATTCCGGCGACAACCCGACCGGCGGCGGCGTCGGCGACCGGGCGGATGTGCTCAACGCGCTGATCGAGCGCGACTGGCAGGGCGCGCTTCTGGCCGGCATCGCGGACAAGCCGGCGGTGGAGGCGTGCTTTGCGGCGGGCGAGGGGGTCACTCTCGCGCTGTCGATCGGCGCGACGCTCGATCCCGCCAGCCGACCCGCACGGGTCAGGGCCGAGGTGGTGCGGCTCGACGATCCGGGCCCGGCGGCCGAGCGGCAAGCCGTGGTCCGGATCGGGGCCTTGCGCGTCGTTCTCGCCGCGCGGCGCCGCCCCTACCACAACCTCGAGGACTTCCGCCGGCTCGGGCTCGACCCGCAAGCCGAGCGGCTCCTGGTGGTGAAGTCCGGCTACCTGTCGCCGGAACTCGCGCCGATCGCCGATCCCAACCTCATGGCCCTGACCGACGGCGTGGTGAACCAAGACATTCCGCGCTTGGCCAACGATCGGCGCGTCGGTCCCCACTTCCCCTTCCGGCGCGCTTTCGCGTACGAGCCGGAGCCGCGTCTTTCCGCGCGCTGGCAGGACTAAAAGCCCCCGCATGAAACTCGATACCGCCGCAGAAGAGCGCCTGGCAGCCCATGCGGCCGCGCGCGGAAGCCCTCTCGGCCTCGCCCTGCGCGAGCCGACCGTTCGCGCGGCCATGCTCGGCGTCTTCTTCTTCGGCTTCTCGTTCGCCGCGACCGGCCCCTACCAGTCGGTCGTCGCGATCCGAGAGCTCGGCCTCGGCAACAGCCTCTACGCGGCGCTTCTCCTGGTTTCGGGCGCGGTGAACGTCGCCGTCAGCGTGGCGGTCGGCATGTGGGCCGACCGGATCGGCCGCTACCGCCCCCTGATGCTGGCGACCGCCCTGTTCGGGGTCGTCGGCAGCGCGCTGGTCTTCCTCGTGCCGAGCCAGACGAGCTTCGTTCTCGCCGTGCTTCTGCTTCTGCCGGTCTACGGCGCGGTGAACGGCTTGTTCTTCGCGACCGTGCGCCTCACGACCGACCGGCTCGACACCCACGCGGCCGGTGCGGTGAACTCCACCGTCCGCGCGGCGCTCTCCATGTCCTGGGTGCTGGTGCCGGGCCTGACCGCCGTTCTCCTGGCGGGCCGGGCGAGCCTTCTGCCGGCCTATCTGATCGGCAGCCTCGCCGCGCTGGCGCTGTTTCTGGTGGTCCTGTTCCTCCTGCCGCGCGAGCGCCCGCATGGAACGGCCGCGGGGCCGGCCGCGAGCGGGCTCGCCTCGCTTCTCACCCCTCAGGTCTCGCTGCGCATGGTGGCGCTCGCCCTCGTCTGCTCGGCGCTGCATCTCAACGGCACGCTGCTGCCGCTGATCGCCACCGGGCAGGCGAGGGGCCAGGTCGCCGACATCGGCATCGTCGTCGGCATCGTTGCGGCGCTGGAGGTGGTGTTTATCTTCGCCTGGACCCGCATCCAGCGGCGGATCAACGCGGTGCGCGCGCTGGCGCTCGGCACCGCGATCTACGCCGTCTACCTCGTCCTTCTGGGTCTGGCCGCTAGCCCCTGGCATCTCTACGCCCTGACCGGGATCAGCGGCTTCGGCGCCGCCGCCCTGATCAGCATTCCCATCACCTATCTGCAGGATCTCGTGCGCGGACGCCCGGGCCTCGGCTCGTCCTTGATCTCGGTGAACTTCTTCATGAGCGGGGGCGTGGCGGCCGCGATCTTCGCCCTCGGCACGCATGTCGCGAGCTACGGCGGGACGTCGGTCATCGGGGGCGCCGCCACGCTCGCGGGCGGCGCCATGATTCTCGCGCTCGACGGTCGGCGCGGAGCGCCGCCCGCCTAGACCGCCTGGCCGATCGCGATCCGCACCTTGTCGGGATAGAAGGCGATGTGGCCGGCGATGTCCTCGGCGCCGCTCTTGGGCGTCTCGTAGCTCCAGGCCGCGTCCGTCTCGCCGTAGCCCTCGGCCGAGATGTTCCAGTAGCGCGCCTCGCCCTTGTGCGGGCAGGTGGTGCGCCGGTCGCTCTCGTGCAGGAAGGCCATCTCGACGTCCTCGCGCGGCACGTAGACGACCGGCTCGCGACCGTTCTCGTGCAGGAGGATCGCCCGCTTGGTCGAGGCGATCACCGCGTCGTGGAAGAGGACGTTGATCGGGCGCGTGTCGTGTTCGGTCCGGATGGCGGACATGGATCTCTCCTGTAGCGGTGCGCGAAGGGCGCGTCAGAGGCGAAATCACGTGGCGCGCCCGCCGGTTCCCGTGCGCACCCACTTGCGTTGCGGCACGCTCCGAACCACAAGCGGAGACGGGAGCCGGTGCGTAGCCGGCACCCGGTCCGGGAGGTTACGAGCGATCCGCATGACCGCACCGCCATCGCCCCGCGAACATCTCGCCCGGCGCCTTCTCGCGGTCGCGGACGGCGAGCGGGATGCCCTGCGCGACGTCTACGACCTGACGGCCGCGAAACTCTTGGGCGTCTGCCTCCGTATCTTGGGAGACAGGGACGAGGCCGAGGACGTGCTGCAGGACGTATACATCGCGGTTTGGAACAAGGCGGACCGGTTCGACCCGGCGCGTGCGAGCCCGATCACGTGGCTCGCCACGATCGCCCGCAACCGCGCGATCGACCGGCTGCGGCAGCGCGGGAGCCGGGGCGGCACGGTTCCGGTCGAGGCGGCCGAGGCGGTGGCGGACGATGCGCCGGACGCCCTGATCCTTCTGGAAGGTCGGCAGGAGGCGCAGCGGCTTCGCGGCTGCCTCGGCGAACTCGACGAGCGCTCGCGCGGCCTCATCGCGTCGGCCTTCTTCGACGGGCGCACCTACGACGATCTGGCGCGCTCCGGCGCCATGCCGCTCGGCACGGTGAAGAGCATCGTGAGGCGGGGCCTCCAGCGACTGAAGGGATGCCTCGAGGCATGAGCGATCCGCTGGGCCCCTCCGAGATGGACGACGACATCCTGGCCGCCGAGCATGCGCTGGGCGCCTTGTCTGCACAGGAGCGCCGCGAGGCGGAGCGCCGGATCCATGCCGATCCCGCCTTCGCCGGTGCGGTGGAGCGCTGGAACGAGCGCCTGTCGCCGCTGCTGGAGGGCGTCGATCCCGTAGTGCCGTCGGGCGCGGTCTGGAGCGCCGTCGAGGCGCAACTGCCGCGCCGGCGCGCCCTGCGGGCGGCCAACGATTCACGCGTGGGCGTCTCGCCCTGGTGGCGGCGCGCCGCGATCGGCGCGGGCGGGCTGCTCGCGGCGAGCCTGGCGGCGATCGCCGTGATCGTCTCCTCGCCGGTCAGTCCCGGACAAACGCTCGCGGCCCGCGTCAGCGGCGCCGACGGCGTGCCGCTGCTGGCGGCGGTTCTCGATCCCGCCACCGGCCAGGCGATGCTGGTGCCGCTCGCCATGCATGCCGAGCCCGGACGCGTGCCCGAGCTCTGGTTCGTGCCGGCAGGGGGCGCGCCCGTGTCGCTGGGCGTTCTGGAAGGCGACCGGCCGCTGCGGATCAATCTCGTCTCGCGCCGCATGAGCCAGATGGAGACGCCCGGCGGCGCGCTGGCCGTGTCGATGGAGCCCGATGGTGGCTCGCCCACCGGCGCACCCACCGGCCCGGTGATAGGGCAGGGAGCGCTCGGCGCGATCTGATCGGTCGGTCCTGCGAAAAAATTTCGCGCCCGCTGCATCCGCTCGGCGGCGCCGCCTCGTAGCTTCCCACGCAACGGGCCGCCGGGAGGGCGGGCCCGACCAAGGGAAGGACGAGACGATCATGCTGAAGCTGCGCCCGATTCTCGCGACCGCCATCCTGAGCCTCGGCCTCACCGGCGCCGCGCTCGCGCAAGGGCCCGTCATGGTGGGCGGCGCGCCGATGTACGCCAACAAGACCATCGCCCAGAACGCGCCCGAGGCGCCGAACCTGACGACGCTGGTCGCGGCGGTGAAGGCGGCGGGCCTCGTCGACACGCTCGCCTCCAAGGGCCCGTTCACGGTCTTCGCGCCCACCAACCGCGCCTTCGAGAAGCTCCCCAAGGGCACGGTCGAGACGCTGGTGAAGCCCGAGAACAAGAAGACCCTCACCAGCATCCTGACCTACCATGTGGTCGCCGGCGACTACTCCGCCGCCCGCCTCATGCGCGAGGCGCGCCGCAACGGCGGCGAGGTCCACCTCAAGACCGTCGAGGGCGCGCCTCTCACCGTGAAGATGGAGGGCAAGCGCCTCGTGGTGATCGACCAGGCCGGCCACGGCGCGACGATCCAGACCCCTGACGTCAAGCAGGCCAACGGCGTCGTCCACGTCATCGGCTCGGTGCTGATGCCCAAGATGGGCTGAGGCGCCACACCGGCGGGGCCGCGTCCCGTCCCTCGCGTTCGGCCCCGTTCCAAGGCCCGGCTCAACCTCCCGAGCCGGGCCTTTCGCTTGTGGAAAAGGCGGTCGCGCCGCTATGGGTGGCGCGCATGAACAAGCTCTTCTCCATCCTCCTGATCGCGCTGATGCTGTTCCACCTCTGGCGCCCGCTCGGCTGGCCGGGCCTGCGGCGGCGCGGCGACTTCTGGCGCCTCGCGATCGTGGGAATGGTGGTGTTCGGGCTGGACGTTCTCCTGCGTCCGCACTGATCCCCCCGGCGCAAGCCCCGCATTTGCCGCACTGCCGTGGCTCGTGTAGGAACGCAAACTTTCGCAGGCTTACGAGCTTGCGACCCGGGGCGCGCCACAGGGGACTTCATGGACCGGATTCGCATTCGCGGCGGCAACGCCCTCAACGGGACGATCCCGATCTCCGGCGCCAAGAACGCGGCCCTGCCGCTGATGATCGCCTCGCTTCTGACCGACGACACGCTGACGCTCGAGAACGTGCCCCACCTGGCCGACGTCGAGCAGCTGATTCGCATTCTGGGTAATCACGGCGTTGACTACACCGTGTCGGGCAAGCGTCTGGCGACCCAGCCGGCCTCGGGCCGCACGATCCATTTCACCGCCCGCACCATCGTCGACACCACGGCGCCCTACGAGCTCGTCTCCAAGATGCGCGCGAGCTTCTGGGTGATCGGGCCGCTTCTCGCCCGTTGCCACAAGGCGCGCGTGTCGCTGCCGGGCGGCTGCGCGATCGGTACGCGGCCGGTCGATCTTTTCATCGACGGCCTGCGCGCGCTGGGCGCAGAGATCGACATCGACGCGGGCTACATCGTGGCCGAGGCCAAGGGCGGACTCGTCGGCAATCGCTACACCTTCCCGAAGGTCTCGGTCGGCGCGACCCACGTCATGCTCATGGCCGCCTCGCTCGCCAGGGGCGAGACCGTGATCGAGAACGCGGCTCGCGAGCCCGAGATCGTCGATCTCGCGCGCTGCCTCAACGCCATGGGCGCCCGGATCGAGGGCGCGGGCACCTCGACCATCACGATCCAGGGCGTCGAGGCCCTGTCGGGCGCGCGCCACCGCGTTCTGCCGGACCGGATCGAGACCGGCACCTACGCCATGGCGGTCGCCATGACGGGCGGCGACGTGACGCTCGAGGGAACGCGCACCGACCTTCTCCAGACCGCGCTGACCGCGCTCGGCGACGCGGGCGCCGAGATCACCGACACGCCCAACGGCATGCGCGTCTATCGCAACGGCAACGGCATCCGCCCCGTCGACGTCGTGACCGACCCGTTCCCCGGCTTTCCGACCGACCTCCAGGCGCAGTTCATGGCCCTCATGACGCGCGCCGACGGTGTCGCGCACATCACCGAGACCATCTTCGAGAACCGGTTCATGCACGTGCAGGAACTGGCCCGCCTGGGCGCGAAGATCTCGCTGTCGGGTCAGATGGCGCGCGTCGAGGGCGTGCCGCGCCTCGTCGGCGCACCGGTCATGGCGACCGATCTGCGCGCCTCGGTCAGCCTCGTGATCGCGGGCCTTGTCGCGGAAGGCGAGACGGTGGTGAACCGTGTCTACCACCTCGATCGCGGCTTCGAGCGGCTTGAGGAGAAGCTCGGCGCCTGCGGGGCCGAGATCGAGCGCATCAGCGGCTGAGAGGGGTCCGTCCCCTGCGATTTCGTGCGCGGCGCTTGCTTTTTGCGCCGCGAACAACGATCTAGGGCCGACATTCCCGATATGTTGACCGTCCCGCTGTGCGGGCGGCCGCTCTGGATCGCGCCGACCTTCGGGCCAGCCGACCCGCCCTGAAGGTTTAGAACACGCATGGCGAAAGAAGAAGTTCTCGAGTTTCCGGGGGTCGTCACCGAACTCCTGCCCAACGCGACCTTCCGCATCAAGCTCGAGAACGAACACGAGATCATCGCTCACACGGCCGGCCGGATGCGCAAGAACCGCATCCGCGTGCTGACGGGCGACAAGGTCCTGGTGGAAATGACGCCCTACGACCTGACCAAGGGCCGCATCACCTACCGCTTCAAGTAGCCCGAAGGGTCGTTTCAGATGGGCGGCAGCGCACTGGTTCTGGCGTCCGGCTCGCCGCGTCGCCTGGAACTTCTCCAGCAGGTCGGCATCGAGCCCGAGCGTCTTCTGCCCGCCGACATCGACGAGACGCCCGAGCGCTCCGAACACCCGCGCCAGTTGGCCAAGCGCCTCGCGCGCGACAAGGCGCGCGCGGCCTTCGAGGCCCTCAAGGCGCGCGGCGAGACCGGACGTTATGTCCTTGGCGCCGACACGGTGGTCGCCGTCGGCCGTCAGGTCGTGCCGAAGGCCGAGATCGAGGACGAGGCGGTCGACAACCTGCGCCTCCTGTCGGGCCGAACCCACCGGGTCTTCACGGGCGTCTGCCTCCTCACGCCGCGCGGGCGCGAGCGCATCCGCTTGGTGGAGACGCGCCTGCGCTTCAAGCGCCTGTCGCGCGAGGACATCGAACGCTACGTCGCCTCCGACGAGTGGCGCGGCAAGGCGGGCGGCTATGCCGTCCAAGGCCGCGCGGGCGCCTTCGTCGTGCGCATGATCGGCTCCTACACGAACGTCGTCGGCCTGCCGCTCTACGAGACGCTGTCGCTCCTGGAGGGCGAGGGCTTCAAGGTGCCGGCGCCCGGCGCCGTCGCGCCCGTCGTGGTCGCGGAGCCCGCCGCTTGAGCGAGAACGTCACGCCGCTTCGTCCGCGCCGCAAGTGCCCGGAATGCGGGCGTCCTTCCGAGCGCGAAACCTTTCCCTTCTGCTCGCCGCGCTGCAAGGCGGTGGACCTGAACCGGTGGCTGTCGGGCGCCTACGTCATTCCCGGTCCCTCGCTCGGCGAGGAGGGCGCTCCCATCGCCGACGACGAGGACCGCTCGCGCGACTGAGCCGTCAGGGCGGCTGACGGAACCTCGCAAGTCCGGACTGTCGGGTCTTCGTCGCCGATGCTTCGTGGCGACGCCCGTCCATGCGCCGCACGGGGTGGCGCCCGGCTCCTCGTCTCGCCCGCAGATGCGTCGTCAGCCCTCGGCCCGCGGGTTCTGTCGGGCACGCTTCAGGGCGTGACGGCGCTGACCACGGGATCCGAATCCGACTCGATCGCGACCCACAGGCCGGGATTGTCGGTCGATTGCCGCTTCAGGAAGCTGTACGGCGCCTCGCGCCAGGGCAGGACCCGCCAGTCGAGGTTGTCGAGCACGAAGTCGCCCTGCTTCGTGCGCAGCGTCAGCACCGCGTGACCCGTGCCGTCGCGCTTGCGAACCACCGTCATCAGGAGATCCGACATGGGGAGTCCGGCCGCGTGCAGGCGCGCGCGCTTCAGAAGCGCGTAGTCCTCGCAGTCTCCCGCCTTGTCGGGAATCGTCCACCGCTCCTCGCGCCCGTAGAGTTCCTGGTCCGAGGCGGGCTTGATCTGCGTGTTCACGGCGGTGTTCACGTCGGCGACGACCTTCGCCAGCTTCGCCGTCAGGTCGGCCGGCGCGCCGAGGTCGGCGCCCTTGAGCGGCGCGCAGTCCCCGGGTTGCTCCCGGCAGTAGTCGAAGTGGCCGAAGGGCTGCTTGGTGAAGCCGCCGACGGGCATGATGCTCGTCGCGGCCTGCGAGGCCGAGCCGGAAAAAAGGCAAAGCAGGAGCGCTGCGCCGAACACGCGCCGAAAAACCATCGCGATCTCCGTCGGTCGAGCGGCCCGTGTCCCGCTCGAACATCATCGTGAGTGCGACGCAAAAACCTGTCAATTGGGGGGAAAGCGTGAAGCTGTCGCGAAAATCGCGCGGCGGCGCGCAAGATGGAAGAGATGCGTTGAAAGGCAAGGAGTTTGCGCGGCTTTCTTCGCGTTTCGTCGTGTGACGTCGCGCGCGCGCTGTTGCCGATCCGTCACGAAACCGTCGCCTCACCGTCACTCGGTGGATGCGATCTCCTCGAGAAGCTCCAGCACGGCCCGTTCCATGCGCCGCAGATCCGCCGGCTGGGACAGGCGATGGTCCCCCTGGCGCACGAGCGTCATCGTGACGTTCTCGCTGGGCAGGAGGGCGGCGAGGTCGAGCGCGTGCTGGTAGGGCACCTCGCGGTCCTCCATTCCCTGGATGATTCGCACGGGAAGCCCGCCGAGGTCGATCGGGCGATCCATCACCGTGGACGCGCGCCCGTCCTCCATCAGGCGGCGCGAGTACACCATCCCCTCGCCATAGGGGGAGGGTTCCATGAAGCGCCCGGTCTCCTCCAGTTCGCGGCGCTGATCCTCGCTCAGGCGCGGCTCCACGAGGCGGGTCGTGAAGTCCGGGGCGGGGGCAAGGAGAAGGAGGCCCGCGACCGGGTTTCGTCCATTCTCGCGCAGACGCTCGACGAGGCGCAGCGCGACCCAGGCGCCCATGCTGGAGCCGGCGAGCACGACCGGACCCTCCGGCGCAAGCGCCTCGACGGCGGCCCGCGCGTCCTCGGTCCAGAGCCCGATCGTGCCGTCCTCGAACCGGCCCTCGGAGGCTCCGTGGCCGCGATAATCGAAGCGCAGGAAGCCGAAGCCCGCCAGTGCCGCCAGCGCGTCGAGCGCCTCGGCCTTGGTGCCGGTCATGTCGGAGCGAAGGCCCCCCAGCCAGACGACGGTCGGCAGGCGCCCGGAAACGGCCGCCCAGGCAAGCGCCGGCTCGTTGTTGCGGCGCAGGCGGCCGGCGGATCGGGAGGTCTCGGACATGGGTTGGGCGCGCTCCGCTGGTCTCGTCGGACCGGAACCGTTCGCCGGCCTTGGCATTTTTTGGCCTCGTGGCACGTGAAAAGCGCGCCGGGACGTGTTATATCGAGATGGAAATCCGACCGAGCCGCGCTCGGCGGGCGGCGCCCCTGGTGATCCGGCCCGCGCCCTGCGGCGGCCGAGATGTCGCAAACGCCATTATCGTCGTCAACCGGAGTCAACGACCATTCGCAGACCCTTTCGCGCCCCGCCCACTCAGAAGGAAGGCCCTCGTTCCAACCGCGACATTCGCGTCCCGCAGATTCAGCTGATCGATGCCGACGGCCAGAATCGCGGTGTGACGGCGACCGCGGACGCGTTGGCCATGGCCGAGGAAGCGGGTCTCGACCTCGTCGAGATCGTGCCCAATGCCTTGCCGCCGGTCTGCAAGATCGTCGATCTCGGTCGCTTGAAATACGAGGGGCAGAAGAAGGCCGCCGAGGCGCGCAAGCGCCAGAAGATCATCGAGGTCAAGGAGATCAAGATGAGGCCCAACATCGACGACCACGACTACGACACCAAGATGAAGGCGGTGCGCCGCTTCTTCGAGGAGGGCGACAAGGTCAAGGTCACGCTGCGCTTCCGTGGTCGCGAGATGGCGCACCAGGAGCTCGGCATGAAGCTCCTGAGCCGCGTGCGCGAGGAAACGGCCGAGATCTCGAAGGTCGAGGCCGAACCCAAGCTCGAAGGCCGCCAGATGATGATGGTGCTCGCCCCCAAGGGCTGAGTTCCAAGGCGCGTTGGTGCCGGATCGATGCGAGGGGCGGGCCGCCTGCGGCTCGCCCTTTTCGTTTCGCGACGCGCGATTGCGTTTTTTGTGACGGATCGCTATAAGCCGCCCGTTCAACGACGAGCCGCCTGGCAGGGCATGCCATGTCGGCTCCGAAAGCTGTCGCGACCTTCGACTTTTGCTCGATCGGTGCCAGCCGGACCCATCTGGCCGCAGGGCTGGCAGGGGCCGCTTGCGCCGCGTTCGCGATCCTGACCCTAGGAGAGCCAAATGCCCAAGATGAAGACGAAGGCGAGCGCCAAGAAGCGCTTTCGCATGACCGCCAGCGGCAAGGTGAAGGCCGGTGCCGCCGGCAAGCGCCACGGCATGATCAAGCGCTCCAACGACTTTATTCGCAACGCCCGCGGATCGATGATCCTGCACGAGGCCGACGCGAAGATCGTCAAGATCTACATGCCCTACAACCGCTGAACGCGGCCGGGCCACTAGAGATTTCAAGGAGATAAGATCATGGCACGCGTCAAGCGGGGCGTTACGTCCCACGCCAAGCACAAGAAGGTCCTGAAGGCCGCCAAGGGCTTCTACGGCCGTCGCAAGAACACGATCCGCGCCGCCAAGGCCGCGGTGGATCGCTCCAAGCAGTACGCCACGCGCGATCGCCGCGCCAAGAAGCGCAACTTCCGCGCTCTCTGGATCCAGCGCATCAACGCCGGCGTGCGCGAGCACGGCCTGACCTACGCGCGCTTCATCGACGGCTTGAACAAGGCCGGCATCGAGGTCGACCGCAAGGTCCTCTCCGACATCGCGATCCACGAGCCCGAGGCGTTCGCCGCGCTGGTCGAGCAGTCGCGTTCGGCGCTGGGCTACATCGGCGAGACCAGCCAGACCGAGCACGCCCGTGCGGTCGGCGAGAAGCGCGCCGCCTGATAGGCCGCGACGCCCCTGACGGGGCGTTGCGCGAAGCTTAGAAAAAGGGGCTGCGATCCGGAGGGGTCGCGGCCCCTTTCGCGTTCCGGCCGGGCCGTCGCGGCAAAGGCTTGCCCTTCTGCGGCTTGAGCCTCTAGGAAGACCGCTGCCGCGCGGGTTCGCTTGCGCCCGCCAGGATGCCCGAATTCGAGGACTGCCCCGTGACCGACCTTTCCGCGCTTGAAACCCGCTACCTCACAGCCGTGGCCGAGGCCGGCGACGAGGCGGCGCTGGAGGCGGTGCGCCTAGAGGCGCTCGGCAAGAAGGGCGAGGTGTCCGAACTCCTCAAGGGCCTCGGCCGCATGAGCCCGGAGGAGCGCCGCGAGGCGGGCCCCGCGATCAACGGCTTGCGCGACCGCCTGCAGTCGGCGCTTGCCGAGCGCCGCGAGACGCTGGCCGGCGCCGCGATCGAGGCGCGGCTTGCCGCCGAGCGCCTCGACGTGACGCTGCCCGTGCGCGCCTCGCCGCTGTCGCGCGGGCGGCTGCACCCGATCAGCCAGGTGATCGACGAGATCACCGCGATCTTCTCCGACCTCGGCTTCTCGGTCGCCGATGGGCCGGACATCGAGTCTGACTACTACAACTTCACGGCGCTGAACTTCCCGGTCGGCCATCCCGCGCGCGAGATGCACGACACGTTCTTTCTACCGGCGGGCGCGGACGGCGAGCGCAAGGTGCTGCGCACCCACACCTCGCCCGTGCAGATCCGCACGATGGAGGCGCAGAAGCCCCCGATCCGCATCGTCATCCCCGGCAAGACCTACCGGCAGGATTCCGACGCCACCCACTCGCCGATGTTCCATCAGGTCGAGGGGCTAGTGATCGACCGCACGGCCAACGTCGCCAACATGAAGTGGGTGCTCCAGACCTTCTGCGAGGCCTTCTTCGAGGTGCCGAAGGTGAACATGCGCTTCCGCCCCTCGTTCTTCCCCTTTACCGAGCCCTCGATGGAGGTCGACATCCAGTGCGACCGTTCGCGTCCCGGCGAGGTGCGTTTCGGAGAGGGGAGCGACTGGATGGAAATCCTGGGCTGCGGCATGGTGCATCCCAACGTCCTGCGGGCCGGCGGGCTCGATCCCGACGAGTATCAGGGCTTCGCCTGGGGCATGGGCATCGACCGCATCGCGATGCTGAAATACGGCATGCCGGACCTGCGCGCCTTCTTCGACGCCGACGCGCGCTGGATCGAGCATTACGGCTTCCGCCCGCTCGACATGCCGACACTGTTCGGCGGCCTGTCGGCCTGACGCCCGTGCCGGTTTGACCCGCCCCCGAAAGGCGGGCATGACCGGGCACCATCCAAGCCTTCGCGAGAAAGAGATCCCATGGCTCCTGGCGCCGCCGGCATCGCCCGCTTCACCGTGGTGGAGTTCATCGCGGTCGTGGCGGGCGCCATCATCGGGCTTCTCGCGACGGCACTGTTCGGCTGGCTCTTCGTCTCGATCGGCTTCGGCACGGTGGCGGCATCGGCGGGCTACTACGTGCTGGCGCTGGTCACGGTCGCGATCTTCTCGGGCCTTTACGCCTATCTGCCGGGCACGCCCGCGACGCTCGCCTCGCTCGCCGTCGGCATCCTCCTGCCGACGCTGATCGTGCGCTTCTCGTTCGACGCGCCCCAGCCGCTCGGTACGCTGCTCCTTCTCCACCTCGTGTTCGCGCTGGTCGCGCTCTCGGTCTACCGCTTCGTCCATGCCGGCGGGCTGACGGGCACGCAGCCGAACCGTCCCTGATCCCAGCGCCGCCCGCGCGTCCCTTTTGCAAGTTTAGGCATCCCATGAAGTTCACGCTGTCCTGGCTGAAGGATCACCTCGAGACCGACGCCTCGCTCGACGAGATCGCCGAGCGGCTGACTTCGCTCGGGCTCGAGGTCGAGGCGATCGACCGGCAGGCGAAGCTCGCGCCCTTTGTGATCGCCCGTGTTCTCGACGCCAGGCGCCATCCCGACGCCGAACGCCTCCAGGTGCTGACCGTCGACGCGGGGCCCGCCGTCAACCAGGGCAAGCCGCTCCAGATCGTCTGCGGCGCGCCCAATGCGCGGGCCGGGCTCGTCGGCGTCCTCGGCCTGCCGGGCACCTACGTTCCGGGCATCGACACGACGCTCGGCGTCGGCAAGATCCGGGGCGTCGAGAGCTTCGGCATGATGTGCTCCGAGCGCGAGCTCGAACTCTCCGACGAGCATAACGGCATCATCGACCTCGCCCCCGACGCGCCGGTCGGGGAGAGCTTCGCCACGTGGCGCGGGCTCGTCGATCCCGTGATCGAGATCGGCCTGACCCCGAACCGGCCGGATGCGACCGGTATCCATGGCATCGCGCGCGACCTTGCGGCCTCCGGCCTCGGCACGCTCAAGACCGCTGCGGTCGAGCCGATTGCAGGCGAGGGCGAGTGCCCGGTGCGCGTGTCGCTGGAAAGCCCGGTCTGCCGACGCTTCGCCCTGCGCCTTGTGCGCGGCGTGCGGAACGGCCCCTCGCCGGACTGGATGCAGCAGCGCCTGCGCGCCATCGGCCTTCGCCCGATCAACGCGCTGGTCGACATCACCAACTACCTGACCTTCGACCGGGGCCGCCCGCTCCACGTCTTCGACGCCGCCAAGGTCGCGGGCGACACCCTGCACGTGCGGGGCGCTCGGACCGGCGAGGAGATCCTGGCTCTCGACGGGCGAACCTACGCTTTGCCCGAGGGCGCCTGCGTGATCGCCGATGCGAACGGCGCCGAATCGATCGCCGGCATCATGGGCGGCGAGCATTCGGGCTGCGACGAGACGACCAACGACGTCCTGATAGAGGCGGCGCTCTGGGAGCCGCTCGCCATCGCCCGCACGGGCCGCACGCTCGGCATCTCGACCGACGCGCGCTACCGCTTCGAGCGCGGCGTCGATCCCGCCTTCAACGAGCCTGGCCTCGATCTGGCGACCCGCATGGTGATCGAGCTCTGTGGCGGCCAGCCGACCCGGGCACTCGTGGAAGGCGGGGAGGCCGCCGCGCGCGAGCCGATCCGCCTGCCGCAGACCGAGGTCGAGCGGCTGACCGGGCTCGCCGTGCCCTTCGAGCGCCAGCGGGAGATCCTGACGCGGCTCGGCTTCGAGGTGCGTGCCGGGCGCGACGAGGCCTCCGCCGAGGTCGTGGCGCCGAGCTGGCGCCCCGACATCGACGGCAAGGCCGACCTTGTGGAGGAGGTCATGCGCCTGGTCGGCGTCGACCGGATCGAGCCGCAGCCGCTGCCGCGCCTGTCGGGTGTGAACCAGCGGGTTTTGACCCATGCGCAGGTGCGCGACCGCACCGTGCGCCGGGCGCTCGCCACGCGCGGCATGCTGGAGGCGGTGACCTACAGCTTCGTGTCGCGCGAGGCGGCAGAGGCCTTCGGCGGCGGCGAGGCCAGCCTGCGCCTCGACAACCCGATCGCGGCCGACCTGTCGGACATGCGTCCCTCGCTCCTGCCCAACCTCGTGGCGGCCGCCTCGCGCAACGCGCGGGCCGGCTACCCCGACACGGCGCTCTTCGAGGTCGCGGCCGTCTACCGGTCCG
The DNA here is from genome assembly GCF_001463765.1 of Aureimonas sp. AU4. Taxonomy (GTDB): domain Bacteria; phylum Pseudomonadota; class Alphaproteobacteria; order Rhizobiales; family Rhizobiaceae; genus Aureimonas. The sequence continues at coordinate 179,353 of NZ_BBWK01000006.1, forward strand.
ACAGCCCGGAGGGGCAGCGGCGCGTGGCCGGCGGCGTGCGCCGCGGCACCGCGAAGCTGACGGGCGGCGGACGCGACTGGAGCGGCGCGGCGCCGAGCGTCGACGTGTTCGACGCCAAGAGCGACGCGCTCGCCGCGCTCGAGGCGGCCGGCGTGCCGGTGGAGCGCCTCCAGTTCGAGACGCCCGCGAGTCCCTGGTATCATCCCGGCCGCTCGGCCCGCGTGAAGCTCGGGCCCAAGACCGTTCTGGCCGAGTTCGGCGAGCTCCATCCGACTGTCCTCAAGCGCATGGGCGCGACCGGCACGTTCGCCGCCTTCGAGGTCTTCCTCGACGAGGCGCCCGAGGCCAAGCGCAAGGCGACGCGCACCAAGCCCGTCCTGCAGCTCTCGCCCTTCCAGCCGGTGCGCCGCGACTTCGCCTTCGCGGTGCCTCGCGACGTCGAGGCGATCCGTCTCGTGCGCGCGGCGGAAGGGGCGGACCGCAAGCTGATCGGCGAGGTCCGCGTCTTCGACGTGTTCGAGGGCGGCGCGCTGGGCGATGGGGCGAAGTCGGTCGCGATCGAGGTCACGCTCCTGCCGCAGGACCGCACGCTCACCGACGAGGATCTGGAAGCGGTGTCGGGCAAGATCGTCGCCGCCGTCGCCAAGGCGACCGGCGCGACGCTGCGCGCCTGAGGTTTGATAAGATGAAGGGGAGGGAAGGCCATGCTGCGCTGGGGTATCGTGAGTGGGGCGAAGATCGCCCGCGAGCAGGTCATTCCCGCCATCCTGAAGGCGGAAGGTTGCCGGCTGGAAGCGATCGCGAGCCGCGACCGCTCGCGCGCCGAGACGCTGGCGCTCCACTTCGGCGCGCCGCATGCCTTCGGCTCCTATGAGGCGATGCTGGAAAGCCCGGAGGTGGACGCGGTCTACATTCCGCTGCCGACCTCGCAGCACGTGGAGTGGACGCTCAAGGCGATCGAGGCCGGCAAGCACGTGCTGGTCGAGAAGCCGCTGGCGCTTCACGCCGACCAGATCCAGCCGCTGATCGAGGCGCGCGACCGGCACGGCGTCCAGGTCGCCGAAGCCTTCATGGTGCGATACCACCCGCAGTGGCTTCTCGTGCGCCGCCTGATTGAGGAGGGGCGCATCGGTCGCCTTCGCCACGTGCAGGGGGCGTTCAGCTACCACAACGTCGACCCGGCCAACATGCGCAACCAGGTCGAGCTCGGCGGCGGCGCGCTGCCGGACATCGGCGTGTATCCGGTCGTGACCACGCGGCTTTCCACGGGCCTCGAGCCGACCCGTGCCCGCGCTCGCATCGAGCGCGACCCCAAGTTCGGCACCGACATCTTCTCGGAATGCGAGGTCGACTTCGGCGCGTTCCGTCTGAGCTTCTACCTGTCCACCCAGCTCGCCGCGCGCCAGACCATGGTGTTCCACGGCACGGAAGGCTTCATCGAGGTGGACGGCGCCTTCAACGCCGGCCTCTACGCACAGGCCGCCGTCCATTGGCACGATCAGAACCATGGCCATGCCGAGACCTGGCGCTTCGGCGCGGCCGACCAGTACCGGCTGCAGACGGAAGCCTTCGCACGCGCGGTCGCCGGCTCCGGCGAGCCGTTGTTCAGCCTGGAGGAGTCGGTGCTCAACCAGCGCGTGATCGACGCCCTCTACGCCTCCGACCGCGACAAGGCCGACGCGCCGGTCTGAGGCCGGCGCAAGCTCCGAGCCATCCGCCCGCCTTAGTTTCGCCCGGGGCGCCGCCGAGAGGTGGCGCTCGCCGACGCGTGGGGAGTGGACAGGTCATGGGGCAGACAGCGGGACGTGGGCGGATGGCCGCGCTGGCGGCGGCGCTGCTTCTGGTCGGTACCGGCGCGACGCTCGCCCAGACCCCCGCCAAGGAACTCTTCGGCGCCAAGACGCGCCCCTCCGACGGAGCGCCGGCCGCGATCGGCTTCTACTCGCACGGCTGCCTTCAGGGCGCCATGCAGATGCCGGCCGACGGCCCGACCTGGCAGGTGATGAAGCCCTCGCGCAACCGCGCCTTCGCTCATCCCGCCATGATCTCGCTGCTTCAGCGCATCTCGCGCGACGCGGCACGGCAGGCGAACTGGCGCGGCCTCCTCTTCGGCGACATGGCCCAGCCGCGAGGCGGGCCGATGCGCGACGGGCACGCCTCGCATCAGATCGGCCTCGACGCCGACATCTACCTGACCGAGATGCCGAACCGGCGCCTGTCGAACGCCGAGCGCGATTCGATGCCGCTGCCCTCGCTGATCGACCCGAAGACCACGCATCTCAACGAGCGCCGTTGGCGTCCCGAGATCGCGGCCCTCATCAAGACCGCCGCCAACGAGCCGGAGGTGGAGCGCCTCTTCGTTCACCCCGGCATCAAGGAGAAGCTGTGCAAGGTGGCGGGCCGCGACCGCGCCTGGCTCAACAAGGTGCGGCCGATGTTCGGCCACGACTACCACTTCCACGTCCGCATGAAGTGCCTGCCCGGCTCCAAGACCTGCGAGCCGCAGGAATCCACCGGCAAGGGCGACGGTTGTGACAAGCTGGACTGGTGGTTCGACGTGGCGCTGAAGCCGCCCCCGCCGAACGCCAAGCCCTACAAGAAGCCGCCGCCGCTCTTCATGACGGCGCTGCCGAAGGCCTGCGCGGCGGTTCTGGCGGAGCCGGACGCGCAGGCGCCCGCCATCGCCTCTGCGACGCGTGCCGCGACGCCGCCGGCCGCCGCCTACGCCGCGCCCGAGCCGACCGCCGTTGCCCCGGCTCCCGCACCGGCCGCCCCGTCCGGCGGCATGCCGATGCCCCGTTTTCGCTCGGGCGGCTGAGGGCGGCTTTTGCCGCCGGCCTCCGGGTGCTAGGGGAGGGCGCAGACGGCTTCAAACGATTGAAACGGGTGACGCATGACCGCCACGCACGAGAGCGCCGACGCCTTGAAGTTTCCGATCTTGATCGGTGACATCGGCGGCACCAACGCCCGTTTCGCGATCCTGGTGGACGCCTTCGCCGAGCCCAAGACCTTTCCGGTCGTCCAAACCGCCGACTTCGCCAACATCGACCAGGCGATCCAGGACAGCGTCCTCGACAAGACCTCGCTCCAGCCGCGCTCGGCCGTGCTTGCCGTGGCGGGGCCGATCGACGGCGACGAGATCGACCTCACCAACTGTCCCTGGGTGGTGCGCCCGCGCAACCTGATCCGCGACCTCGGCTTCGAGGAGGTCATCGTCCTCAACGACTTCGAGGCGCAGGCGCTGGCCGTCTCGGCCCTGCCGGAGACCGGGCGCGCGCAGATCGGCGGCGGCACGGTGCGCGAGGGCGCGAGCCGCGTCGTCGTCGGACCGGGCACGGGCCTCGGGGTCGCGGGCCTCGTGCGCGCCCGCAAGATGTGGATTCCCGTGGCGGGCGAGGGCGGGCACGTCGATCTCGGCCCGCGCACCGAGCGCGATCGCGCGCTCTGGCCCCATCTCGACACGATCGAGGGCCGCGTCTCGGCCGAGCAGGTCCTGTGCGGACGCGGCCTCGTCAACCTCTACCGCGCCATCTGCCGCACCGACGGGGCGCAAGCTCCCCACATGACCCCGGCCGAGGTGAGCGATGCCGCCCTGCACGGGCAGGACGAGCAGGCAGTCGAGGCGGTGCATCTGTTCGCGACCTATCTCGGCCGCGTGGCGGGCGACCTCGCGCTGATCTTCATGGCGCGCGGCGGCGTCTACATCGCGGGCGGCATCTTCGGACGCCTCGTGCCGATGCTGCGGCCGGCCGAGATCCGTGCCGCGTTCGAGGACAAGGCGCCCCATACCGAACTCCTGCGCGACATCCCGCTTTTCGCGATCACGCAGCCGCTCGCCGCGCTCGCGGGCCTCGCCACCTTCGCCCGCTCGCCGCGCTTCTACGGCCTGGAGACCACCGGCCGGCGCTGGACGCGCGTCTGACCTTTCGACCCGTGGTAGGCAGAAACCGGCTTTGCGGCTATAGAGCCGCCGCAAGCCGCGTTTGTCTGACGGCTGACATCATCTGAACGGACCGGCTTGAAGAAGACCCTGTCGCTCTCCGCCCCGGAGGAACGGGGCCAGGCCTGGCGCGTCCTGCGCCGCGTCATCGCCGAGAACGCCCGCGCGCATCTTCGCGGCTACGCGGTGGCGGTCGTGTGCCTTGTCCTCGTCGCGCTCTCGACCGCCTTCCTCGCCTGGATCATGCGCGACGTGATCGACGAGATTTTCGTGTCCGGCAATAGGGCCGTCCTGTTCTCGCTGCCGGTCGCGGTGTTCCTGTCGTTCCTCGTGCGCGGCTTTGCGACCTACGGGCAGGGCGTCATCCTCGCGCGCATCGGCAACGACGTCGTCGCAGGCTACCAGCGCCGGCTCTACGCGCACCTGACCAGCCTCTCGGTCGGCTACTTCAACCGCACCCGTTCCGCGCAGCTCGCCGCCCGCATCAACCAGAACGTCTCGGGCGTGCGCGACACGCTGAACCTCACCGTCACGTCGATCGCGCGCGATCTCCTGACGCTGATCTTCCTGGTGTTCGCCATGATCTGGCAGGACTGGGTCCTGTCGCTGATCGCGCTCACCGCCGGGCCGCCGATCGGCATCATGATCGCCCGCCTGTCGCGCAAGCTGCGCAAGGCGACGCGCCAGTCGGTCGACCTGAACGCGCGTGTGCTCGGCGCCATGCAGGAGACGGTGCAGGGCATCCACGTCGTGAAGGCCTTCACGATGGAGGAGGATCTTCAGGGGCGCACCGAGACGCTGATCCGGGCCGCCGAGGAGCGTTCCAACCGCATCGCGGCGATCACCGAGCGCTCCGGGCCCGTCACCGAGACCGTCGCGGGCTTGGCTGTCGCCGCCGTGATCGCCTGGTCGGGCTACCGCGCGATCGTCTACGGCACATCGCCCGGCGCCATGTTCGCCTTCATCACGGCGCTGCTCCTCGCCTACGACCCCGCGCGCCGCCTTGCGCGGCTCCAGGTCCAGCTGGAGCGGGCGCTGGTGAACGCGCAGATGATCTACGAGATCCTCGACGAGACGCCCGAGCAGGCCGACCGGCCGGGCGCCGTGCCCCTGCGGGTGACGAGCGGCGAAGTCCGCTTCGAGGACGTGCGCTTCGGCTACCATGCGGGCGAGCCCGTTCTGCGCGGCCTCGCCTTCACCGCGCCCGCCGGGCGCACCACGGCGCTGGTCGGCGCGTCGGGAGGCGGCAAGACCACCGTTCTAGCCCTTCTCGAACGCTTCTATGACCCCGAGGCCGGGCGTATCCTGATCGACGGGCAGGACATCGCGGGCGTGACGCAGGGCTCGCTTCGCCGGCAGATCTCCTACGTGCCGCAGCACCCGACGCTGTTCGAGGGCACGATCCGCGACAACATCCGCTTCGGCCGGCCGGAGGCGAGCGACGCCGAGGTCGAGGACGCCGCGCGCCGTGCCCAGGCGGAGGAGTTCATCCTGGCGGCACCCATGGGCTACGACACGCCGGTCGGCGAGAATGGCCTGACCTTGTCGGGCGGCCAGCGCCAGCGCCTGTCGATCGCCCGCGCGCTCCTGCGAGACGCCCCGATCCTGGTGCTCGACGAGGCGACCTCGGCGCTCGATTCTCGCTCCGAGGCCCTGGTGCAGCGCGCGCTGGACGAGGCGATGCGCGAGCGCACCGTGATCGTCGTGGCGCACCGCCTGTCGACCGTTCGCCATGCCGCGCAAATTCTCGTGGTGGATCGCGGGCGCATCGCCGAAAGCGGCTCGCACGACGAGCTGATGGCACGTGCCGGCGGGCTCTATGCGCGGCTCAACGCGATGACGCACGACATGGAAGCCGACGGCGAGGCGCGTCTGGAAAGGGCGGAGGCATCATGAGCGAAGACCTGAGGCTGGCGATCCTGGGGGCTGGCGGGCGCATGGGGCGCACGCTCCTGCGGCTGGCCGGCGAGACGCCGGGCCTGCGTGTCGCGGCCGCTCTGGAGCGCGAGGGCTCGGAACTCGCCGGCACGGACGCCGCAGCGCTGGGCGGCCCGCCGGGCGTGCGCGTCGAGACCGACATCGCCGCCGCGCTCGGTCGCGTGGATGCCGTGATCGACTTCACCGCGCCCGCCGCCAGCGTCGCGATGGCGAGGCTGGCCGCCGAGCGCGGCCTCGTTCACGTGATCGGCACGACCGGCTGCACCCCCGAGGACGATGCGCGCATCGCCGAGGCCGCTGCGGGCGCGCGCATCGTGAAGTCCGGCAACATGAGCCTTGGCGTGAATCTCCTGGCGGTGCTTCTGGAACAGGCGGCGAAATCCCTGCCGGCCGAATTTTTCGACATCGAGATCCTGGAGATGCACCACCGGCACAAGGTCGACGCGCCGTCCGGCACGGCGCTCCTCCTCGGGCAGGCCGCCGCGCAGGGGCGCGGCGTCGAACTGGACGAGGCGAGCGTGCGGGTGCGCGACGGGCACACCGGCGCGCGGCCGCAAGGGGCGATCGGCTTCGCGACCCTGCGCGGCGGCTCCGTGGTCGGCGAGCACGCCGCGATCCTGGCGGGCGAGGGCGAGCGCATCGAGCTGACGCACCGCGCCGAGGACCGTGCGATCTTCGCGCGCGGCGCCCTGCGCGCCGTGCTCTGGGCCGCTTCGCAGCCGCCCGGCCTCTACTCCATGCGCGACGTCCTCGGCCTCGCGCGCCCCGCCTGACCATTCCAACGGAGGAAGCCAGACCCTCATGTCCTCGACCTTGACCCGAACCCTCGTTCTCGTGCGCCACGGCCAGAGCGAGTGGAACCTCAAGAACCTCTTCACCGGCTGGCGCGATCCGGGCCTCACGGAGCAGGGCGTCGCCGAGGCGAACGCGGCGGGCGACCGCCTGAAGGCAGCCGGGATCCGCTTAGACGTCGCCTTCACCAGCGTCCTCAGCCGTGCCCAGCGCACGCTCGACCTGATCCTGGAGCGCACCGGGCAGACCGGCCTCGAGACGATCCGCGACCAGGCGCTGAACGAGCGCGACTACGGCGACCTGTCGGGTCTCAACAAGGACGACGCGCGCGCCAAGTGGGGCGAGGAGCAGGTCCATATCTGGCGCCGGTCCTACGACGTGCCCCCTCCGGGCGGCGAGTCGCTGCGCGACACCGGCGCGCGGGTGTGGCCCTACTACATCCACACCGTCCAGCCCCGCGTCCTGCGCGGCGAAACCGTGATCGTCGCGGCCCACGGCAATTCGCTGCGCGCGCTGATCATGGCGCTCGACGGCCTGACCGGCGAGGAGATCGTCAGCCGCGAGCTCGCGACCGGCGTGCCCATCGTCTACCGGCTGAACGCCGATTCCACGGTCGCCTCCAAGGACGTCCTGGAAGGCTAACGCGACCCGGCGCGCCGGTTGACACCGGCGCGCCATGGCTTACCCTCGCAAGCACCCAAGGGGAGTTCCGGCAAGGAGCTGAGAGGCCGCTTCACGAGCGCGGCGACCCTTCGAACCTGATCCAGCTCGAGACTGGCGTAGGGATGGCGCTGCGTGACCGATGATCCGATCCCCTTCCGTTTTCTGCCCCCCGCATGGTGCGCGACGTGATGCCCGTCGCGATCCTCGGCGCGGGCGTTGCGGGCCTCACCACGGCCGTGCGCCTGGCGGAGGCGGGGCGCGAGGTCGTGATCCACGAGGCGACGCCCCGGCTCGGCCTGCGCGCCGCATCGTGGCTCGCGGGCGGCATGCTCGCGCCCTACTGCGAGGCGGAGGTCGCGGGCGCGACGATCGTCGCACCGGGCCTCGAGGGCATCGGCTGGTGGCAGCGGCGGACGGCGGTCGACCGGCTCGGCACCTTGGTTCTGGCCGCGCCCCGCGACGCCGCGGACCTGCGCCGCTTCGCCAGCCGAACCCATGGCCACGACGCGCTGGACGCCGAGGCGATCGCCGAACTCGAGCCCGACCTTTCCGGCCGCTTCTCGCGCGCGCTGTTCTTTCGCGACGAGGCCCATCTCGATCCGCGAAGGGCGCTGGCCGACCTCGCACGGCGCCTGGAAGAGCTGAACGGCACCATCCTCTACGGCTCCGACGCCGAGCCGGCCGCCTTTCGCGGCGAGGTCGTCGTGGATTGCCGGGGGCGGGCGGCGCGTGCCGAGCGCCTGCGCGGCGTGCGCGGCGAGATGCTGCTTCTGCGCTGCCCGGACGTCGCGCTGACGCGGCCCGTTCGCCTCCTCCACCCGCGCTGGCCGATCTATGTCGTGCCGCGCGGGAAGGGGATCTACATGGTGGGCGCGACGATGGTGGAGAGCGAGAACGAGGGGCCGGTGACGGTGCGCTCGACGTTGGAACTGCTGTCCGCCGTCACGATGCTGCACCCCGCCTTCGCGGAAGGCGAAATCCTGGAAACGGGCGCGGCTCGCCGCCCGGCGCTGCCCGACAACCTGCCGACCGCGACCCGCCACGGCCCGGTCGTCACGTTTGCCGGGCTCTACCGCCACGGCTTTCTCCTGTCGCCGCACGTCTCGGCCGAGGCCGCGCGGCTCGCCCTCGAAGTGCCGGAGTTCGCATGATCCTTCTCGTCAACGGAGAACCGCGCGAGGTCGCGGCCGCCGACCTCGACGCGCTGGTCCTGGAACTGGACCTCGAGCCCGAGGCCGTTGCGACGGCGCTCAACCGGGAGTTCGTGCCGCGCGGCGAGCGCGAGACCGCGCGGCTGCGCGAGAACGATGCGGTGGAAATCCTCTCGCCCATGCAGGGTGGCTGACGTCATGCGCCTTTACGACAAGACCTACGCGTCGCGCCTGATGCTCGGCACCGCACTCTATCCATCACCCGCCGTCATGCGCGAGGCGGTGCGCGCCTCGGGCTCGGCGCTGGTCACGGTGTCGCTGCGGCGCGAGCAGGGCGTTGGCGGTGGTGCGGGAGCGCCGGGGTTCTGGTCGGAGATCCGCGACCTCGGCGTCGACTTCCTGCCCAACACGGCCGGTTGCCACACGGCGCGCGAGGCGGTGACGACGGCGCGCATGGCCCGCGAGCTGCTCGGCACGAACCTCGTGAAGCTTGAGGTCATCGGTGACGACGACACGCTGGCGCCCGACGTCTTCGGCCTCGTCGAGGCGGCACGCACGCTGACCGACGACGGCTTCGACGTCCTGCCCTACACGACCGAGGACCTCGGCACGGCCGAACGGCTGCTGGAAGCGGGCTGCCGGGTCCTCATGCCCTGGGGCGCGCCGATCGGCTCGGGGCTGGGCCTCAACAACCGCTACGGCCTCCGCTCGCTGCGCGAGCGCCTGCCCGACGTGCCGATGATCGTGGATGCGGGCCTCGGCCGCCCGAGCCATGCCGCGGACGCGATGGAACTCGGCTTCGACGGTGTCCTCCTCAACACGGCGGTGGCGAGCGCCGGCGATCCGGTGGCGATGGCGCGCGCCTTCAAGCTGGCCGTCGAGGCGGGCCGCATGGCCTTCGAGGCGGGCGGCATGGAGCCGCGCGACATGGCGGCTCCCTCCAGCCCGCTTCTCGGCCGGGCGGCGCTCGCGTGACCCATCCGCTCCGGCTCGACCCCTTCTACCTCATCCTCGACGACGCGGACTGGATCGAGCGGCTGGTGCCGCTCGGCGTGCGGCTGGTGCAGCTGCGGGTCAAGGGCATGGACGAGGCGCGGCTGCGCGGCGAGATCCGGCGCGCGCTCGCGGTCTGCCGCGCCCACGGCTGCACGCTCGTCGTCAACGACCACTGGCGTCTGGCGATCGAGGAGGGTGCCGACTTCGTGCATCTCGGGCAGGAGGATCTGGCGGAAGGTGATCTCGCCGCGATCCGGGCTGCGGGCGTACGCCTCGGCCTTTCGACGCACGACGAGGCCGAGCTCGAGACCGCCTTGCGGGCGGCGCCGGACTACGTCGCGCTCGGGCCCGTCTGGCCGACGATCCTGAAGCAGATGCCGTGGGCGCCGCAGACGCCCGAGAAGCTGCGCGTCTGGCGCGAGCGGATCGGCGCGCTGCCGCTCGTCGCGATCGGCGGGCTCAACCCAGGCGAGCGTCTGGATGCCGTGTTCCTCAACGGGGCCGACAGCGCGGCCGTGGTTACCGACGTCACGCGAAACCGCAGTCCGGAGGCGCGCACGCGCGAGTGGATCGCCGCTACGGACCGGAAGCGCCTGCATCCTTAAGGAGAATACGAAATGACATAACACCCATGGGTTGCATTGGTAGTACAACCATGGGTATGGTGGGGCGTCTTTCAAAGGATGTGTCATGTCGCTCGCCAAGCCGTTCAACACCCGCCCGCTCTACCAGCAGGTCGCCGACGAGTTCATCGCGCGCATCGTGTCGCGCGCCTGGGCGCCCGGGCAGTCGATCGAGAACGAGGCCGAGATCGCCCGCTCGCTCGGCATCAGCCTCGGCACGGCGCGCAAGGCCTTCGACATCCTCACCGAGCACAAGCTCCTGGAGCGCCAGCAGGGCAAGGGCACGGTGGTCACCGACTTCACCACCGGCAAGATGCGCTCGCGCTTCTCCAACATCGTGGACCGCAGCGGTGAGCGCGTGTCGGGCGAGGTCGAGATCGGGGGCGTGCAACTCGGCGTGGCACCGGCCGACGCCGCCGACCTCCTGCAGGTCAATGCCCGCACGCCGGTTCTGCAGTTCGAACGTCGGCGCACCCATTTCGGTCGTCCGTTCATGACCGAGGAGGTGTTCCTGCGCGTCGACGCGGGCGCGCGCGACCTGTCGCAGGGCGAGCTCGAGCAGCTCGCCTTCGCCCGCTGGAGCGGCCACGACCTCGCCACCCACAAGCGCGAGAGCGTGAGCGCGGAAAGCGCGACCGCCGCCGACAAGCGCAACTTCAAGCTGAAGGAGGATACAGCCATCCTCAAGCTGCGTCGTCTCATCTGTTCCTATCAGGACCGGCCGCTGGAGTTGCGCTTCGCGCGCGTCCACCTCGGCTCGGACCTGTTCTACGCCTCGGCCTGAGCCGCGTCCTCGCGCGGCCTTAATGTTTGCTTAACCCTCGGGTTCGGGCGACCCTCGTTCCGATTCGCCGCCCCCGAGGATCCCACGCGCCATGGCCGCATCGCATTCCTACACGCTGCGCGGTCAGGTCGCGCGGCTGGAGCTGACCACCCGCATGACGCTCGCCATCCTCGCGACGGCGAGCGGCGTCTTTACCTATCTCGGCGTGCGCGAGCTGCTCGACGGCGACGCCTCCACCGTCCTCTTCGGCGCGATCATCTACTCGGTGTCCGTCTCCGTCGGCATCTACGCCTTCTGGAGCTACCTCATGCGGATCATGCCGCATGTACGCCGTCCGGCGGGGCGGCGGATGCTCTACCTCGCCATGGCGCTGGGCGCGGCCATGATCATGGCGATGAGCGCCTGGCTGAACGCGGCGGCGCTGGCGGGCGCGGCGGCGCTCGAGCAGCACATGTCGGTCACGACCGAGGAGTACCAGGGCAAGCTCAACCAGGCGCACGAGAACGCGCTCGCCGCCCAGAGCCTGCTTCCCGACATCCAGCTCGCCTCGCAGCGCTTCGCCCGCCTCGCCGACGAGGAGCGCTCCTCGGGCGCGCTCACCGGAACCTCCGGTTCAGGCACCGTGGTCCAGCTCCTGCAGCAGATGTCGAGCCAGCTCGGCAGTCTCCAGAGCGAGATCGAGGGATCGCGCGATGCCGTGCGCGATCTCTTCGAAGATGGCGGCAAGCGCCTCGCCGAGATGCGCCGCATAGTGGCGACCGACGGAAGCGTGAAGACGCGCGGGACGGAATATGCGAGCCAAGCGACGGAGCTCGCCGGCATCATCGGCTCGCTGCAGCAGACCTCGGTCGCCCCGTCCGTGCGCCGCGCCGCGGAAGACCTCGGCCGCACCTTCATCGCGCCCGCCGCCGATGGCTCCGACGCCGCGCTTCAGGGCCGGCAGACGGCTGTGGTGGAACAGGTCGGCGCGGCCGTGCGCCAGCAGAGCCAAGCGCTCGCCCAGGCCGCCGACGCGATCCTCGACCGACCCTATGTCGAGCCGGTGCGCTTCAAGCCGCTCTCGGCGCCGGAGGCCGTGGTGATGTACGCGCGCGACTTCCTGCCGTCCTGGGCGGGCGCCATCTCGATCGACCTCATGCCGGCCGTCCTCGTCTTCATCCTGTGTATCGTGCAGGACCAGATCCGGCGCGAGGAGGGCGAGGACGAGGCCGAGTTCGGCGACATGAGCGCGCTCGACATGATGCGCGCGCTGCGCCTGCAGCAGCGCCTCGCCGCTGTCGAGACCGGGACACCGGCAGGCGTGGTCCGCGACGCACCGGCGCTCGTGCCGGACGACGACGTCGTCCAGCAGAACGAGCCGCCCTTCGCGCCCGTGCGCCAGACACGCTAGGCGCCGGGCGGTGAGCGACATCCACGCCTCTCCGGGGCGGATCGAACGCTGGCTACTCGCCATCCCCGATGGGGCGGTGCTTCGCGCGATCTTCTTCGGGCTTCTCGCGCTGGGCGCCTCGATCCTCTGGCAGGACTTCCAGGCGGGGCTGGACGCCGCGCGCGACGCCGAGCGCACGGAGCGCACGCAGCCCCTGCCGCTCGCACCCGCGCGGCCCGGCGACCAGCTTCGCCCCTACCTGCCGCGCGCGCTGCCGGTCGCGCCCGACCGCGGCGTGCCCCGCATTCCCGGCTTCGACGAGCCGCTGGATGGCGGCGCGCTCGCCGCGCCGATGCGCTTCCAGCGCGTCGAGGGCGGGGAGCTCGCGGCGGTCGGGCGCATCGATCCGGGCACGGCGGAGCGCCTGCGCGCCGCGCTGGACGGTGCGGGCGGCGAGGGCGTCACGCGCCTCGTCCTGCATTCGCCGGGCGGCTCGGTCGAGGATGCGCTCGCGATGGGCCGCCTCGTGCGCGAGCGGGGCATCGAGACGCGCGTCCCGGCCGACGGCTACTGCGCCTCGGCCTGTCCGCTGGTCTTTGCCGGCGGAACCGCGCGCATGGCCGGCGAGGGCGCCTGGATCGGCGTCCATCAGGTCTACGCGGCGGACCCGTCCACGGCCCTGCGCGACGTCGACCGCTCGATCGGCGACATCCAGACGACCACCGCGCGTTGCCAGCAACTCCTGGTCGACATGGGCGTCGATCCCCGTCTCTGGATCCATGCGATGGAGACGCCGGCCGCCGAACTCTACGTCCTGACGCCGGAGGAGCTGCGCGCGTTCAGGCTGGTCTCGGACCAACCCCGGCACGGCGCGAAGGCGGGTTGAGCCGTCGCTAGCCGCGCGAAACGGAGTCGAGAAAGGCGATGAGCGCCGTCATCGCCCGGCCGCGCATCGGCTCAATCTCGTTCATCGTCTCGTGCCGCGCGCCCTTCACGATCAAGGTCTCGACGCGGCGCGAGCCCGCATGCCGCAGCCGCTCCGCCAGACGCTCGATCGCCGCGCCGTTGCGCGTCGCCGGATCCTGCGAGCCGCCGAGGCAGTGGATCGGCAACTCGCGCGGCAGGTCCGCGAGGTTGGTCTCTCGCGCGGCGGCGCGGATCAGCTCGATCACGTCCTCGGCCATGGAGACCGTCGGCGTCCAGCCGCAGAGCGGATCGGCGATGTAGCGGTCGACCGCCGCCTCGTCGTGGGTGAGCCAGTCGGCCAGCGTGCGCGCGCCGCGCACGCTCTTCGCCCAGCTCTCGAAGGTCGCGCGCGCAAACACCGCGCTGGCGACGTCCGATCCCTTCAGCGCGCGCTCGGTGCGCAGCGCCAGCCGCCCGGCGGCGAGCGATGGGCCGGTGTCGAAGTTGCTGTTCCAGACCAGGAGCCCGGCAAGGCCCGAGCCGAAGGTGCGGGCGAAGTTGAGCGCGACGAGCCCGCCCATCGAATGCCCGAGCACGACGACCGGGACGCCGGGATGGTCGGCCTCCGCCCGCAGGCGCACGGCCTGCGTGTCGCGCACGACCTTGGACGCGCCGTGGCGCGAGGCGAAGCGGCGAAGCGGCGCGTCCTGCGCGGTGGTCGAGCCGTGTCCGCGATGGTCGTGCGCATAGGCGGCGAAGCCCTCGGCCGCCAGCGCCTCCATGACGCGGGCATACCGGCCCGCGTGCTCGGCCAGACCGTGCAGCAGCAAGAGCACCGCGCGCGGACGGCCCGGCGGGCGTGTCTGGTAGAGGCGCAGCGCGGCGCCGGTGAGGCTGTCGAGGACGGATGCGTCGGGCAAGGCTGGCGGGTCGTTGGTGGCGGGGCTAGTTCATAGGGCAATCTAGGGGAGAGGTGAGCATGCGGCACGCGCGAACGATAGGCCTGATTCTGGCGACCGGGCTCGGAATGATCGGTTTCGGTCCGGCACGGGCACAGGTGCCGATGAGCGGCAGCTTCACGGCGGAAGCCTCGTGCTTCGCGACCCCTTCGATCCGGTCCGACGACAATCCCGGCCGCGTCGTCACGACTCCCGGCACCAGCTATCAGCTTCTGGGCCGCAACAACGATCCGGGCAGCCACTACCTGATCCGCGTGCCGGGCGCCGAGCCCGAGCGGCGATGGGTGGCCTTCGGCTGCGGCCGCGTGGGCGAGGCGTCACAGAGTGCCGGGCGGCCTGCCGCGCCCGCAACGGCGCCGGAGCCCGCCGCTCCCCGTCGGTCCGGTGCCCCTGCGCGCGACTTCGTGCTCGCGGCCAGCTGGCAGCCCGCCTTCTGCGAGACGCGCCGCCGCGTGCGCGAGTGTCGCGACGGCGCGGCCGGCGCCGACGGGTTCACGCTGCACGGCGTCTGGCCGCAGCCCCGCGACCTCAGCTATTGCGGCGTCCCGGCGAGCGAGAAGGGCTTGGCGGAAAGTCGCCGCTGGCTGGACCTGCCGGAGCTGCCGCTCACCGGCGGGACGCGAGCCGAGCTCGCCGCCGTCATGCCCGGCGTCGCCTCCGGGCTCGACCGCTACCAGTGGGCCAAGCACGGCTCCTGCTGGGGCGGTCCGCCGGACCGCTTCTTCGCGCGCGCCGCCGCTCTCGTCGAGGCGCTCAACGCCTCGCCGGTGCGCGACCTCGTCGTGTCGCGCGTGGGGGGGACGCTCAGCGCCAACGAGATCCGCGCCGCGTTCGATCGCGCCTTCGGTCCGGGCGCGGGCGACCGCGTGCTCGTGGACTGTTCGGGCCGGCGCGGGCAGGATGCGCGCATCCAGGAAATCCGCGTCGCGTTGCGCGGCGACCTATCCGGCGACGCCACGCTGGCCGAACTCATCGCCGGCGCTCCGACGCAGCCTCGCGGCTGCCGCGAGGGGATCGTCGATCCGCCCGGCTTCGGCTGAAGGCGGGGCGAACCGTCGGCTGCCGCACGCTCCGGGGGCGTTGCTCCCGGCGCTCCCATGGCTTACCTGTGCGCCATCTTTCCTTTTCGTCCGCAAGTTTGGAGACGCGCGCTCGATGGCACGCCAGTTCATCTACCATATGGCCGGCCTCACCAAGGCCTACGGCACCAAGAAGGTGCTCGAGAACATCCACCTGTCCTTCTACCCGAGCGCCAAGATCGGCATCCTCGGACCCAACGGCGCCGGTAAGTCGACGCTGCTCAAGATCATGGCCGGCACCGACAAGGAGTTCACCGGCGAGGCCTGGGCGGCCGAGGGCGCGACGGTGGGCTACCTGCCCCAGGAGCCCAAGCTCGACGAGTCCAAGACCGTGTTCGAGAACGTGATGGAAGGGGTCGCCGACAAGCAGGCGATCCTCGACCGCTACAACGAGCTCATGATGAACTACTCGGACGAGACCGCCGAGGAGGGCGCCAAGCTCCAGGACGTCATCGATTCGCAGAACCTCTGGGACCTGGAGAGCCAGGTCGAGATGGCGATGGACGCCCTGCGCTGCCCGCCCGGCGACGCCGAGGTCGGCCCGCTCTCGGGCGGCGAGAAGCGCCGCGTGGCGCTCTGCAAGCTGCTCCTGTCCAAGCCCGACATCCTGCTCCTCGACGAGCCCACCAACCACCTCGACGCCGAGACCATCTCGTGGCTCGAGAAGCACCTGCGCGAATACGAGGGCGCGGTGCTGATGATCACCCACGATCGCTACTTCCTGGACAACGTGACGGGCTGGATCCTCGAGCTCGATCGCGGCCGGGGCGTGCCCTACGAGGGCAACTACTCGACCTATCTCGAGAAGAAGGCCAAGCGCATGCAGCAGGAGGGCCGCGAGGAGGATTCCCGCATGCGCGCCCTTTCTCGCGAGCGCGAGTGGATGCTGCAGGGCGCCAAGGCTCGCCAGACCAAGTCCAAGGCGCGCATCAAGGCCTATAACGAGCTCGTGGAGCTGGCCGAGAACCGCAAGCCGGCCGACGGCAAGATCGTCATCCCGACCGGCGAGCGCCTGGGCCAGAAGGTGATCGAGGTCGAGAATATCTCGAAGAGCTACGGCGACCGCGTCCTGATCGACGGCCTGTCCTTCAAGCTGCCGCCGGGCGGCATCGTGGGCGTCATCGGGCCGAACGGCGCGGGCAAGTCGACGCTCTTCAAGATGCTGACGGGCCAGGAAAAGCCGGATGCCGGAGACATCACGATCGGCGAGACCGTCGATCTCGGCTATGTCGACCAGAGCCGCGACCACCTCGATCCCAACAAGAACGTCTGGGAGGAGGTGACGGGCGCCGTCGACATCATGAAGCTCGGCAAGTACGAGATGAACAGCCGCGCCTATGTCGGCAACTTCAACTTCAAGGGGCCGGACCAGCAGCAGAAGGTCGGCACGCTCTCGGGCGGCCAGCGCAACCGCGTCCACCTCGCCAAGATGCTGAAGACGGGCTCGAACGTCATCCTGCTCGACGAGCCGACCAACGATCTCGACACCGAAACGCTGGCGGCCCTGGAGGACGCGCTGGAGGAATACGCGGGCTGCGCCGTGGTGATCAGCCACGACCGCATGTTCCTCGACCGGCTGGCCACGCACATCCTCGCCTTCGAGGGCGACAGCCATGTCGAGTGGTTCGAGGGCAACTTCGAGGACTACGAGCAGGACAAGATCCGGCGTCTGGGTCCCGAAAGCGTGAACCCGAAGCGCCCGACCTACAAGCGCCTGACGCGCTGACGTCACCTTTCCGAAACATGCCCCGCGCCTATCATCCTGGCGCGGGGCGGCGTTGCCTGGAGATAATGCCGTCCCTTCAATGGGATCGAACCCTGCGGTCCCACGTTCGGGTACGACGCAATTCGATGGCAGGCATATGGAACGGATCGGCTTCGAGCAGCTGTTCTCGGCTCTTCCCAGTCCTCACATGGTGTTGGACCGGAACCTTTGTTTCACGGCCGCGAACCCGGCCTATCTGAAATCCACCAACCGCCGCTTCGAGGAACTCGACGGACGCTACGTCTTCGACGTCTTTCCGAACGAGGGCGAGGGGCGGGACGTTCTGCTACGCTCGCTGAGCCACGTTCTCGAAACGGGCGACGCCGACACGATCGCCTATATTCCCTACGACATCCCGCGACCCGAGCACTTGGGCGGCGGCATGGAGCGCCGCTACTGGACGGCCGTCCACACGCCCCTGCGCGACGCGCAGGGCGACGTTCGCTTCATTCTTCAAAACACGGTCGACATCACCGAACTGGTGCGCCTGCGCGCGGCCGCCTCCGATCCGTTCGGCAACTCGTTCGGTGCGGCGGTCGAGCTCGTCCAGCGCGCGCGGGAAGCCGAGGAGGAGATCCGCAGCCGGCGCGATCCGCTCGACACCTTTCGCCGCCTCTTCGACGAGGCGCCCGGCATCATCGCGCTCTTGCAGGGGCCCGATCACACGTTCACCTTCGCGAACCAGGCCTATCGCCGTTTCGTCGGCGACCGCCATCTCGTCGGCCGCCCCGTGCGTGACGCGCTTCCCGAGGTGGTCGACCAGGGGTTTGCCGACCTTCTCGACCATGTCTTCGCCACCGGGGAGCCGATGCTGGGCTTCGGCGCGCGCGTGCTCATCGCCGATCCCGCAAGCGGCGCGACGAACGAGACCTATCTCGACTTCTCCTACACGGCGGTCCGCGATCCGGCGGGCGAGATCACGGGCATCCTCGTCCAGGGCTACGACCGGTCGGACAGCGTGCGCGCCAACCAGCGCCAGCGCCTCCTGCTCGACGAGCTGAACCATCGCGTCAAGAACACGCTGTCCACGGTCCAGTCGCTCGCCCGGCGCTCGTTCTCGACCGCGGGCGATCCACAGGCGGCAAGGCGCGTCTTCGAGGCGCGGATCCTCGCGCTGTCGAACGCACACAACCTTCTCAGCGAGCACCATTGGGAATCGGCCGATCTGTCGACCATCCTCCAGCTCGAGATCGAGGCCTTCGGCAGCGAGCGCGTGAGAGCCGACGGGGAGGCGGTCCGGCTGAATCCCAAGGCGACCATCGCGCTCGCCATGGTCTTCCACGAGCTGGCGTCCAACGCGCTGAAATACGGCGCGCTCGCGGGGCAGGACGGGCGGGTCGCCGTCAGCTGGCGGCGAGAGGGGGACGCGGTCCGCCTGGAATGGCGCGAGGACGATCTCTCGTCGCCGATCGGCTCGATCGTGCCGGGATTCGGCACGCGCATGCTGGAACGCATCGTCACGGGCGAGCTGGAAGGACGGCTGTCGGTTGACTTCCCGCCGCGCGGCCTAGCTTGGACAATGGTCGTGCCACGCCATGAGATCGAGGACCTTGGGACGCAACTCAGACAGCACTGACCGATCCCGCCTCGTCGGACTGCGCGTCTTCGCGGTGGAGGACGAGAGTATCGTCGCGATGCAGCTGGAGGACATCCTGGCCGATCTCGGCTGCGATCTCGTGGAACTCGCCATGCGACTTCGCAAGGCCCTCGACCGTCTGGCCGAGGAGCCCGAGATCGACGCGGCGGTTCTCGACGTCAACATCGCGGGCGAGAAGATCTATCCGGTCGCCGAGCGTCTTCGCGCGCGCGGCGTGCCGATCGTCTTCGCCACCGGCTACGGGCGCGGCGGCCTCCAGCCGGAATGGCAGGACTGCGAGGTCATCCAGAAGCCCTATACCGAGGCCCAGATCGCCGACGCCCTCATGCGCGCGCTGGGGGCTGTCCCCGTTCACGTCCGGGTGAACGTGCAAGGTTGACCGGCCCGCGGGTGGGCGCGTCCGCTGACCCCGTGCTAACAAGCCGCAACCCCAGCGATCCGCCACGGAGCCGACGAACCGCATGGATACCTTCGTTCAGAGCCTGATGCAGAACTTCGGCGTGTTCGGCATCGCGCTCCTCATGTTTCTGGAAAACATCTTTCCGCCCATCCCGTCCGAGCTGATCATGCCGCTGGCCGGCTATCAGGCGGCGTCGGGCGAGCACTCGCTGGTGGCGGTGATCTTGGCGGGCACGGCGGGCGCGCTGGTCGGTATCCTGCCCTGGTACTATCTCGGCCGCGTCTTCGGCGAGAAGCGCATCGTGGCGCTCGCCGACCGCTTCGGACGCTGGATGACCATGACCGCCGAGGACGTCGAGGCGGCCGACCGCTGGTTCCGCCGCTACGGCATCTGGGCCGTCTTCCTGGGCCGCCTCGTTCCGACCGTCCGCACCCTGATCTCGGTTCCGGCAGGCCTCTCGCGCATGCCGCTACCGACCTTTCTCATCTTCTCCGCGCTCGGAACGCTGATCTGGACCACGGGGCTCACCATGGCCGGCTATCTCCTGGCCTCGCAGTACGAACGCGTGAACGACTATGTCGGGCCGGTCTCCAACATCGTGATCGTGGCGGTGGTGGCCCTCTATCTCTACCGCGTCGTCACCTTCAAGCCGCGCCCGCGCAGCCGGCCGATCGACCTGCAGTCCGACGAGATGGGCGACCGGCGTGCCTGAGGCCGCGATCCGCCGCGTGGCGGCCCGACGCATCGAGGCGCGCGTCGCGGGCCTCTTCCGCACCGAGGCCAACGGCTTCGAGACGGTCAGCATCGAGTCGCTGAACCTCGGCTTCGAGGGGATCTCGGGCGACCGCCATGGCGGGTCGACGCGGCGCACCGGAGGACGCGAGCCCTGGTATCCCCGCGGCACCGAGATCCGCAACGAGCGGCAGGTGTCGATCCTGTGTCCGGACGAGCTCGCCGGCGTCGCCGATGCCATGCGACTGCCCGAGATCCGGCCCGAATGGATCGGCGGCAACCTGCTTCTGACGGGCGTGCCGGACCTCTCGTGGCTTCCGGCGCGAACCCTCATGATGTTCGAGAACGGCGCCTCGCTGAAGGTCGAGGGCGACAACGCGCCCTGCCGCCAGTCCGGCCGGGCGATCGCGGCGC
Organism: Aureimonas sp. AU4; assembly: GCF_001463765.1. Classification (GTDB taxonomy): domain Bacteria; phylum Pseudomonadota; class Alphaproteobacteria; order Rhizobiales; family Rhizobiaceae; genus Aureimonas. The sequence goes on from NZ_BBWK01000006.1 coordinate 199,461, forward strand.
GCTTTCCCGGGCGCGACGACATCGAGACGGGCTTCGTCAAGGCGGCGCGCCGCCGGCGCGGGCTGGTGGCCTGGGTCGAGAAGCCGGGCGCCCTCCGGCTCGGCGAGCGCGTCGAGATCCGCCTGCCGGAGCAGTGGATCTACGAGGGCTGATCGGCCTCGTCGGCGGTCTCGTCCTCCGTCGACACGAGACGCCGCGTCGCACCCCAGCGGTCCAGCGTCTCGTTCACCGCGTCCACCACGAAGAAGCGCGCCTCGTCGCGGCCGTAACCCTCGTCGCGCAGCTCGTCGTAGTCCGTATGCTGGTGGCGCACGTAGGCGAGGGTCGCAAGCCAGACGGCGCTGGCCGGCGAAAGGTCGCGCATGTGGCGCGCGTTGGCCGCTTCGCGAATGGCTTCGGCGTCGATATAGGGCACGCGCGGCAGGAGAAGCGTCAGGTTTTCCGCCACGAGACGCTGGCGCCGCGTCGTCACGACGCGTCCCTCGGCGCGTGGTCGACGCTTGGCAGGTAGGGCTTGATGTCGAGGAGCGGCGTTCCGTCCAGGACGTCGAGCGCGTCGAATTCCAGCGATCCGCCCGGCCCGTCGATCGAGACGAGCTTGACCAGATGCAGCCCGATCGGATTCGGGCGGACCGGCGAGCGTAGCGAGAAGGTGCCGCGCGGGGCCGTGGCATGACGTGGCATCTGGAGGGCGAGATCGCGCCGGGCCTTGCCGAGCCAGGTCAGCAGGAACACGTGGTCGCCCGCACGAAGGTCCTGGAGCGCCGTGCGGAACGGCAGGTCGATCAGGGCGCGGAAAGTATGGGCTCCGGCCCGCTCGCGCGCTTCTCGCATGTTGCGCGGGCAGCTGCCGCGCTCCCGCCAGGGACTTTCGAGCCGGCCGATGAAGGCGAGCCGCGCGTCGTCGCGCAACGCAGGATCGACCGTGAAGCGAAGCTCGCCCTCGCGCATGCCGGGAAGCTCTTGCTCAACGCGGGACGAACACATAAACATATCTTTATATGATGCTGGCGCGAACAGGGAGGCGCACCACGTGGCGGCCACCTTCGCCCGAACCGTCGACATCCTCAAGGCCGTCGCCGAGCCGACGCGCCTGCGCCTCCTGCTTCTGCTCGCGCGGCAGGAACTGACGGTCTCCGACCTCACCACGATCCTGGGCCAGTCGCAGCCGCGCGTCTCGCGCCACCTGAAGCTCCTGACCGAGGCGGGGCTCGTACATCGCCATCAGGAGGGCGCCTTCGCCTTCTTTCGCCTCGGCGACGAGGCGCCGGTCCACGATCTTCTCCTGACGCTCGGCCGGGGGCTGGACGATCCGGAAGGGTTGCTGGCCGGCGATACGGAGCGACTGGGCGAGGTACGCCATCGCCGGGCCGAGCGGGCCGCCGCCTACTTCGCCGAAAACGCCGCCCAGTGGGACCGCATCCGCTCCTTCTACGTGCCCGACGCCGTGGTCGAACGCGAGCTCTCCGCCCTTCTCGGCGAGGAGCCGCTCGGCGCCGTTCTCGACGTCGGAACCGGAACCGGGCGGCTGCTCGAGCTTCTGGCGCCGCGCGCCGAGCGGGCCGTGGGCATCGACGCCTCGCGCGAGATGCTGCAGATCGCGCGCGCCAAGCTCGACGTCGCCGGGCTGGCGCAGGCGAGCGTGCGGCAGGGCGACGCCTACCGCCTGCCCGTGGCACGCGGCAGCTTTGATCTCGTGACGATCCATCAGGTGCTTCACTATCTCGACGACCCGGGCGCGGCCGTGCGCGAGGCGGCGGGCGTTCTGAGACCCGGCGGGCGGCTGCTGATCGTCGACTTCGCGCCGCACGAGCAGGAGTTCCTGCGCGACCACGCGCACCAGCGCCTCGGCTTCTCGCCCGAGACGCTGGCCGGCTTCCTTCGCGCCGCGGGCTTCCGGCAGATCCGCCTTCGCGAGCTGCCGCCCGCCAACGGACGCGCCGACCACCTCACCGTTCTTCTGGTTCTGGCGGAGCGCGAGCGGGAAGGCGCCGCGCCATCGTCCAATCCCAGCATGCTTGCAGCCGCACAGGAGCCTTGACCCGGATGCCTCAGTCCAAGACCGCCCGCGAGGCCATCCGCGTCTCGTTCGAGTTCTTTCCGCCCAAGACGCCGGCGATGGAGGAGGGGCTGTGGAATGCCATCACGCGCCTCGCCCCGCTCAAGCCCGACTTCGTGTCGGTGACCTACGGGGCGGGTGGCTCGACGCGCGAGCGCACGCACCAGACCGTCGCGCGCCTCCTGCGCGAGACCGACCTCAAGCCCGCCGCGCACCTGACCTGCGTCGATGCCTCGCGCGACGAGGTGGACGAGGTCGTGCGCCAGTATCGCGACACGGGCGTGCGCCACTTCGTGGCGCTGCGCGGAGACGGGCAGGGTGGGGCGGGCTCGGCCTACCGGCCCCATCCCGACGGCTACCGCAACGGCGCCGAGCTGACCGCCGGGATCAAGCGCATCGACCCGACGATCGAGGTGTCCGTCTCGGCCTATCCCGAGAAGCATCCCGAAAGCCCGGACGTGGCGACCGACATCGAGATGCTCCGCCGCAAGGTCGACGCGGGTGCCACGCGCGCCATCACCCAGTTCTTCTTCGACAACGACCAGTACGAGCGCTACGTCGAGCGCGTTCGCGCGGCCGGCATCTTCGTGCCGATCGTGCCCGGCATCGTACCGATCCACGACTTCACCAAGATCAGCCGCTTCTCGGCCCAGACCGGCGCCTCGATCCCGACCTGGCTCGCGCGCCGCTTCGAGGGGCTGGAGAACGACGCGCAGACCCGCTCACACGTGGCGGCGGCGGTCTGCGCCGAGCAGGTGCTCGACCTTGCCGACCGCGGGGTGGGGGACTTCCACTTCTACACGATGAACCGGGCCGACCTCGTCTACTCGATCTGCCACATCCTCGGGCTGCGCGAGGCCGCGACGGCGGCCGCCGCCTGACACGAAGAAGGGCCGGGGTTCCGCACCCCGGCCCTTCCAGTCGCGTCTTCCGCGTCGAGGTCGCGGCTATCGGCCCCTTTAGGGTACGACACCCACCACCATGGCGCCCACAAAGGCGAACGCGGCGCAGGCCATCACGAAATTCATCGAACGCATCAGATGCATTTCAGCCTCCCGCTCACGAGATGTTTCGAAGTTTAACCGACCTTAAAACTTCGTAAAGCCGCATTCGTTGCGGCGGCGCGGCGCCGCGCCGCGCCTTTTTCATGAATCGTGAGCCGCACCCGTGGCTTGGCCGCCTTGCACCGCCGCAGGAAAAACCGCGAGCTCGCGCCGAACCGTCATATCGATTGCGCCTGACGGCCCTAGATGCGAGGTCGCATCCGATTCGCCGCAGCCCGGACCGGGCTCGGTCTCCCATAGGACATGCCGTTGCAGACCTTCTCCACCGCGCGCGAGGCCGCGCTCGCGCTCCGCCCGGACGTTCCGGTCTACTGCTTCCGCCCGCAGGTCCTGCGCGAGGATCTGGACCGCTTCCGCCAAGCCTTTCCCGGCACCACGGCCTATGCCGTCAAGACCAACGGCGAGCCGCAGGTTCTGGAGGCGCTGGCGAAGGCCGGCGTCGACGCCTTCGACGTCGCCTCGCCGGCCGAGTTCGAGGCGGTGCGCCGCGTCGCGCCCAAGGCCGAGATGCTCTACATGCATCCGATCAAGGCGCAGTCCGACATCCGCCTCGCGCTCGAGACCTACGGCATCCGCACCCTCTCGCTCGACCATGAGGACGAGGTGGCGAAGGTGCTGCGCATCGTGCGCGCCCTCGACCTCGATCCGGGCTCGATCACGATCTTCGTGCGCCTCCAGACCAAGGGGCATGCCGCCTACGAGCTGTCCAAGAAGTTCGGCGCCGCGCCCGCCCACGCGGTGGAACTCCTGCAGCGCTGCCACCGCATCGGCTTCAAGGTCGGCATCTGCTTCCATGTCGGCTCGCAGATCGAGGACAACGAGACCTACGAGCGCGCGCTCGCCTCCGCCGACTGGGTGCGCAACCGGGCCGACGTGCCGCTGGCGGGGCTCGATGTCGGCGGCGGCTTTCCGGCCGAGTACGGGCACGACCCGCGCAAGCGCAAGCCCGTCATGCCGAGCCTCGAAGACCTCATGGCGAAGCTTCGGCAGGACGTTGCCGAGTACGGCTTCGACGAGATGCCGCTGGTGGCCGAGCCGGGCCGCGTCGTGGTGGCGCGGGCGTTTTCGCTGATCGTGCGCGTTCTCCTGCGCAAGGGACGCCGGCTCTACATCAACGACGGCATCTGGGCGTCGCTCTCGGACTCGTGGACCGGCAAGATCACGCTGCCCGCGCGCTTCATCCCCGACCCCGCGCGCCAGAGCCGCCACGGCGACCCGTCGTCGATCCAGGCGTTCCGCGTCTGCGGCGCGACCTGCGACTCTGTCGACATCCTGTCGCGGCCCTTCTGGCTGCCGGAGACCGTGGACACGGGCGACTGGATCGAGATCGGCCATATCGGCGCCTACTCGCTTTCGCTTCGCACCCGCTTCAACGGTTTCTATCCCGACACGTTCGTGGAGGTGACGACCCCCTTCGACTTCGGCGAGGCGGCGGAAGGGTATGCCAGCCTCGAGACCATGGCCGATTGACGCGAAAAGGCCCGGCGTCTTTCGACGCCGGGCCTTCGTGAATCGATCCCCAAGCGCGCTCAGCGGCGCGGGGTCACGTCCTTGAGGTCGCCGCGCGCCAGATCGAAGTGGTCGAGGATGATCTGGATGTTGCGCTTGTGCGACTTGAAGTAGACGTCGAACAGGTCGCCCGCGACCGGCACGGCGCCGACGGCGGCATCAAGCCCGAGATTGGCGATCATGCGCGCCAGCTTGCGCTTGGGGAGGCCGAGGCGGCGCGCCTCGTTGACGATGTAGAGCCCGACCAGCGCCGCGCCTGCATCGCCGACGCCCGGCACGAGGCCGATCACCGCGTCCGCGCCGAAGCGGATGTTGGTGCCCGGCACCCGCAGCGCCGTGTCCATCAGACGGGCGAGCGTGTTGAGCCGGCTGATGCGGCGAAGGCGCGTCGCCTCGTCGAAGAAGGGGGCATCGAAGCCGTTGGCAAAGGCGGCTGCAACCATGGTCGCGGTCTCCATCGAAACGGGCGGCTCCAGGGCCGCCCTGCCTCGTAGATGGTGATCGCGACGGTGGGGTTGAAGACCCGCCTCAGGTCTTCGTGCGATCGAGGATCAGGTCCGCCGGGCCGAAGCGGCCGCTCGCCGTGTTGCCCTGGTGCCAGTAGGGATAGATCACGGGCGGGCGGCTGACGGCGTCAAGCGCGGAGCGCTCCTCGTCGGTCAACGTCAGGCTGGCTGCCGCGAGGTTGTCGCGGAACTGCGCCTCGGTACGGCCGCCGATCACGAGCGTCGCGACGGCCGGGCGGCCGAGGAGCCAGGCCAGCGCCACCTGCGCCGCCGAAACGCCGCGCGCCTCGCCGATCCGCACCAGTTCGTCCACGATGCGCCAGAGCCGATCCTCGTCGCGGATCGGCGGCTCGGTCCAGCCGGCGAGCTGGCGCGAGCCCTCGGCGGTCTGGTTGCGGCGGTGCTTGCCCGACAGGAGCCCGCCCGCGAGCGGGCTCCAC